>CAJUPY010000009.1 GCA_910588035.1 uncultured Muribaculaceae bacterium
TCTAAGACGCCCGACTGATCATTCAGCCGGGCGTCTTTTTTTTGTATATATGTTTGTTTCTTAATTGGTTTATAGTTAACTTTGCATCGTCTTTCAGCGAGGTCCGGAGGGACGTGACTGATTGATGAATGACTCTTGTAATGGGAACTCGGGTGCGAATCCCGGACAGACCCGCTGCTGTGTTTCTTCAACGTGCTGCTTTCTGCAATGCGTCATTTATTTCCGATTATGTCACTGACCTGAGGGTCGGGAAGGCCGGAGATAGAATGCCTGAAGATTAGTCAGAAGACCGACTCGAAGTCATTTTCCCACATAGTCGGTGACTTACGAGGTCTTGAGTCTTCCACGCAATCAAAAACACATCTCGACTTTTATTTTTATGAAGTCGTGTGCCATGTGGCCATTCTGGCCATGGCTTGTGCTGTGAGTACCCTCGTATATTTCCGACAGTGGAAAAAATACGAGGTATTATTTTTTCTTTCATTAATTGCTTACAGCATGTTTAAAAATTTAGTTTCAATTTTATCGGCTGCGCTTCTTGCAGCCACAACGGCAGTATCGGCAAAAGTGACCGTACAGGGCATCGAACGTCCCGATCTGCCCGACCAATCTATTATCAATCTTGCACCGCAGTACACCAATGCCGACGGATCTTTCAATTTCGAAAGCATCACCACATGGTATGGCGAAGGTGCAAAAAAAGCAGCTTTGGTGATCCAGTGGAATGACCCGCGTGAGGAAAACGCCATTGTCTTCGGTTTCAGGTGGAACGGAGACATCAAGCCGGGTAAAGCCTGGGAAGCGGTGGCGGCTGCCGATCCACGGCTTATCATGGCAGGTGAGACGAGCTCGAGCTACGGCGGCACCATTCAGGGATTCGGCTGGGACGCAGACGGTGGCGGCGATTTCCAGATTAAAAATGGAAGTCAGATCATAACGGCACCGGCCAACGGATACATCAGCATGGGCTCTGGCGACGGATACACTGCCGTGAACCCCGAGGATTACTGGCAGAGCGGCTGGTTTCAGGGATATTGGTCTTATTGGGTGGCATCGGGTTTCAGTGGAACTCCCGGTTATGCTCAGACCGGGGCCTATTACGGAAACCTTGAAGACGGAGCCTTCGACGGCTGGAACTTCGCTGTCAACATGCAGACCACAGGTTTCAAACCTTATGCCAATCCGCCAGCAATGATGCCGGAAGGCTTCCCGACCCAATTCTATGTCGACGGGGTCTACTACTCTTTGAAAAATTACACCAAAAGAACGGCCGAAGTATGCTCGCCTTTTGTGATTGAGGGATCGACTGCGGCGGTGGCCTACAAGGGGGAGGTCAAAGTTCCCGCCACCATCAAGGCCGGCAGCGGCGAATTGGCGACAGAACTGACTGTTGTCGGTGTCGCCGACAATGCGTTTGCAGGTTCTGAAGTGACCTCTGTCAGCCTGCCTGCTTCTGTCAAGGAGTTTGGTGTCAACACTTTCGACGGGTGTAAGTCACTGACTTCTGTCGCATTTGCCGCCACACCCGATAAAGTCGGCAAATATATGTTCAACGGGTGTACGTCGCTCAGTCAGGTACCATTGTTTGACAACATGACAGAGATACCCGACTATTATGCTGCAGGTACACAATGTGAGACGCTGAACGTGCCGGCCACAGTGAAGAAAATCGGTAACTCATCGTTCTCGAATTGTACAAAACTGAAGTCGGTTGACCTTTCAGGTGTCACCACGATCGGCAAGAACGCCTTTGAGAACTGTGCAGTGACAACGCTTACGCTGCCACAGTCGCTCAATGAGATTAAAGACGCTGCATTTGCAGGCTGTGACGGTCTGACCGATATCTTTTGCAAGCGTCTGTCGCCGATTCTAATCGCAGACAAGACGTTTGCTCAAAAGACCTATGAAACGGCTATTGTCCACATCGCGACTGACTACACGGCCGATTACAAGGCTGCCACTGGTTGGAGAAACTTTGTCAATTTCAAAGAATCGAATTTTGAATTTAAAGATGGTGACAACTTCACCCGCGACGGAATCACCTATCATATCGTTTCCGTTGCTGACAAGACAGTCCATGTTACAGGCTGCTCATTGACAGGCGATGTCATCATTCCGGCCAGACGACAGTTCCAGGGTGTCGAGTTCGAGGTCACCGAAATCGGCTATTATGCGTTCGGTTATAAAAAAATGACTTCCTTGACAATTTCTGAAGGTATCACTAAAATCGGTCACCGGGCATTCCAGAACTGCACTTCATTGAAATCTGTCATTTTACCCTCTTCACTCAAGACTATTTGCGGGCAAGCATTCAAGAGCGCGACAGCATTGACCGAGATTACTCTTCCGGAAGCTGTCACCGAGATTGCCGACTCACTGTTCAACGGGTGTACACTGTTGGCCAAAGTAAATGTTTCTTCAGGCATCAAACGCATAGGCAAGACTGCTTTCTACAACTGCAAGGCTCTGACTGACTTTGAAATACCGGCTTCTGTGACCGAAATCGGCGATGCCGCCTTCTATTATGCCGGTCTGACCTCTGTCAAAATACCCGAAGGAATTGTCAAACTGAACAATCAGACATTCCGTTATTCATCTCTCGAGAGTGTCACACTGCCTTCCACACTGACCTCGATAGGCGAGAGCTGCTTCTCCAACAATAGCAAACTCAAGGAGGTCACGATTCCCGAAGGTGTCACGACATTAGGCTCACAGGCCTTCTATTATTGTTCGTCTCTGACCAAGGTCGATATGCCGAAGACGATCAACAAACTCGGTTCATCGCTATTCTCCAATTGCTCGAAACTTGAAAACTGTGTTATTCCAGAAGGTGTGACTGAAATCCCGTCGTCTACATTCAACAACTGTTCCGTTCTCAAGAGTGTTGTTATTCCATCGACAGTCACAACTTTCGGTTCATCGGTTTTCTCAGGATGTAAAGTTCTTGAAGAGATCAACATTCCCGAGGGAGTGAAAATCATTCCCGGCAATTTTGCGACCAATTGTGCCGCCTTGCGTGCCATTGTCATTCCGTCGACAGTGACATCTATCGGGTCTGAGGCATTCGGTGGTTGCAAGGCTGTCACTGAAGTGATAATTCCGGCTTCTGTGACGACAATCAACAGCTATCCGTTCAGAAACTCTACGTCGCTGAAGTCGATCGAGTTTAAAAACAAGCTGTCGTCAATTCCATATCAGTTTGCGTACGGTTGCACGGCTCTCACCACCGTGAAGTTACCCGAAGGGGCTACCCAGATTTCCGGACAGGCATTCATGAACTGTTCGTCACTTGCCTCCATCGATCTTCCCGCTACGGTTACAAAAATCGCTTCATCGGCATTCAAAGGCTGCACTTCACTCGCCGATATCAATTTGCCGGCCAAACTAAATTCTATCGAAGCCAATGCATTTGACGGCTGCACATCGCTCAAAGAACTCGTTCTGCCTGAAACGCAGTGTACGCTTGGCAACAACGTGATTCTAAACAGCGGACTGACTAAAGTGTGGAGCCGTTGCGTCGCGCCCAAAGCTGCCAGTGCATCCACATTCTTGATTGAAACCGGAAAATATGTTCCCGTTCAGGTGTTCCCCGGTCTCACATCGGTTTATTCGGCATTGACCGGCTGGAAGACTTCTGATTTTTCTGAAAATGCGGTCAAGTCAGATTATGCCGAGCAACAACCCTCTGTCAAAGACGACAAGAAGACATTCGTTGTCAGAGGATCTCTTGATCTCGCTTCTGTTGCGGCTGAAAACGAACCCGAGGCCTTCAGTGAGGCCGAAGCCGGCTATATTGCCGCCAACGTAAAGGTCAAGGTGCAATATTATGCACTTGAAAACGATGCCGAAACAGATCTCACCCTCTATGACGGTAATGACGGGGGAAAAGATCCGGAACCGGATTATGCCGAAGCCGATGCAACCTTTGATAACGGACAGCTCGAGGGAGCACTTGACAATCTTGATATCTCGAAGAAATATGCCTATCGCTGGACCTCGGCAGTCGGGGAGAAAGCCTGTGGCAAGTCGGCCTGGTACACAATTGATCCGAGCAAACTGATTTCGGGCATCGGCGAGATTAACCTTGACATGGTTGAGGATACGATCAACGTTTATAACGTTACGGGACGCTGTGTTAGATTCAATGTTCCCCGTTCAGAAGCGACTGACGGACTGCCTGCCGGAATCTATGTGGCCGACGGTCAGAAAATAATCGTCAGATAACTGTAGTATGCTATTAAAATCATAAGGTGCCACTTATTTTGTATTTATGCCATGTTTGGTGCACCTTAGATGTTTTACCGCGGGCTGTCGTGATGACAGCCCGCGGTTTTTTGTGTTATTGATCAAAGGAGCTTACACGACAGGCGGAAATTTGTTTTGGATTATTGAAATTTTCATTAATTTTGCGTCGTGATTTGGTTCGCGTAGACGCGATTAAAAGGGAATCCGGTGTAAATCCGAAACAGACCCGCTACTGTAATTCCGTAAAAAATCAACGGCAAAATGCCACTGTCTAATATTCTGATGGGAAGGCGTCGTTGGTATGGATAAGTCAGGAGACCTGCCAGTCAAAATTTATTTCAACAATCTCGTGGATTAGATTTTGAAGTGAGGAGAACCGACATTGACATAAAAGAGACTGCATTGAAATTCTTGAGTTGCGGCATTATGCCGCGGCTTAGTTTTCATGTCGATAGGTTTGTTGATGTGTTTTTTTTATTCAGTCTTTTCCACTTTAAACCATTATCAATTCATAAAACATGATGTTTAATGAATGGACAAGAACTAACTGAATAAAAAATTTTAAAAACCAATCGTTATGGAAATGGAAACTGTCGGCATTTTTTTGCCTGAGGAATCACTCATCTCTGCCAGGCACGATTTCGAGCGTGGCTTGATTGACCGTACGACATTCACGTCAATAGAGAATAAGGCGGTCTGCGATGTCATCGAACGACAGATTGCCTCAGGTTTGCCTTTTGTCACTTCAGGAGAATTGCGCAGAAAACATTGGGCTAAGGACTTTTGGTTCGGGTTGAATGGAATTTCATGCGAACATGTTGACACAGGTCATATATATCAGTCAATAGAATCCATCACAGATCTGGTCCGTGTGACATGCAAAATTGACTTCAATCCAACTCACCCTTTCTTCGATGACTTTGTCTTTATGCACGAAGTGGTTGACGGACGTGCCAAATGTCGTCAGATACTACCTTCTCCAGCTAATCTTCTGTTGGAGATATATTCTTTGTCAGCGGGCAATATTAATAATGTCTATGCATCGCCTGACACTCTTATCGAAGATATAGTCAGAGCTTATCACAAGACAGCAATTCGGTTATATGAACTCGGTTGTGACTCACTGTTGTATGATGACACGGCTCTTGGACTAATGTGTGATGACAACTATACAAAACGACTGCTTCAGGGAGGAATAGATTTGATAAAACTGCATCATGAGCTGATCGCTGTGATTAACGGCTCTCTCGAGAGATTGCCCAACGAAATGGAGAAGTGCATATATATTTCCGGTGGTGATACAATTATTCCGGAATGGGAATTCATAGACTATCCCGACAATGTCATGCCGAAAGCATTATCGTCGATTGAGGCTGATAAATTCTTTATTCCGCTGGAACTGGATAATGATTATGCAATAGAGGTGCTCCGCCATATTCCACAAAACAAGTCCATTGTTCTCGGACTCATTGATGCACATACTCCTTTACAGGATAATCTTGAGTCGGTTATAGAAATAACTGACAAAATTAAAAAAATAGTTAAAGAGTCGCGTTTGGCAATAAGTCCGCGCACAGGCTTCAAGTTGACAAATTACGACAAGAGAGCATTGCTTTATGAAGATCAATGGCGTAAGATAAGAGAGCTTAGAAACTGTCTGCCGATATTATCTGGCAGAACGGCCTGTTGCTGAAAAGAGTCGCTGTTGCAATATGTCATTGATTTGTTCGATGATTGAACGCGATATCATGTGGTTCCCTCTATAATCATTGCTTGATCGGAGCGCGATGTACGGGTTGCCCGCTGTTTTTGATTTTTTATTTCTTTTTTGAGCAATTATTGAGAGAAACTCGGTCTTTTTCTGTAAATTAGCAGATTGAAGATGCAGCCGCGACATGAATTTTGATTGCTTAACATCTGTGAGCAATAAAGATGCACCGGTGGCGTTATAAATTTGCAGAAATGAAATAAATAACAGAATAAGATATGGAAAAACCTGAAAAATCAAAAAAGGCTACAATAAAGAAGGGTGCCGCTGTTGACCCCCGCGAGGCGCGTCTGAGCGCGCTTGCATCGGCAATGCAGAAAATCGAGAAAGATTATGGCCGTGGAGCGATCATGAAGCTTGGTGACGAGGCTGTAGAGGACGTGGAGGTCATTCCGACCGGATCGATCGGGCTGAACTACGCTCTTGGAGTAGGCGGTTTTCCGCGAGGCCGAATCATCGAGATCTATGGTCCGGAGTCATCGGGTAAGACAACGCTCGCCATACACGCTATAGCCGAGGCACAGAAACTTGGCGGCATAGCGGCCATTATCGATGCTGAGCATGCTTTTGACAGGTTCTATGCCGAGAAACTCGGTGTCGACACCGCCAATCTGCTGATCGCGCAGCCCGACAACGGCGAGCAGGCTCTTGAGATCGCCGAACAGCTGATACGCTCGTCGGCAATCGACATCATAGTGGTTGACTCGGTAGCTGCCCTGACTCCGAAAAATGAGATCGAAGGTGAGATGGGAGACCGCAATATGGGGCTTCAGGCACGTCTGATGTCGCAGGCCATGAGAAAATTGACCGGAGCTATAGCCCGCACAAACACGACCTGCATCTTCATCAATCAGCTTCGTGACAAAATCGGCCAGATGTTCGGCCCGTCGGAGACGACCACCGGTGGAAACGCCCTCAAGTTCTACGCTTCGGTCAGAATCGACATACGCTCGTCGAGCGCGATTAAAGACGGAGATGACATTCTGGGTCGTCACACCAAGGTCAAGGTCACGAAAAACAAGGTCGCGCCTCCTTTCAAACGTTGTGAGTTCGACATTATGTTTGGCGAGGGAATCTCTCGTAGCAGCGAGATCATCGATCTCGGAGTCGAGTACAATATCATCAGCAAGAGCGGCTCATGGTTCAGCTACAATGGAAGCAAACTCGCCCAGGGACGTGACGCCGCCAAGCGCACGATCGATGACAATCCCGAACTTGCCGAGGAACTTGAACAGAAAATCATGGAGGCGATGACAGCAGCCGACAAGAGCGGTGTCAGAAAGTCTCCGGCCAAAGAAAAGGAAGAGGAAAAGCCGTCGAAACCGTCGTCTGACACCCTTGATTTCGATGCCGATCTTCCTGATGATTTCTCGATCGAGGAAGAAATGGATTTTGAAAGCTGAGAAAACGTTTGAAGCGTTATCTGAAATATCTGCGCATCATCGTGTCGGTGTTCTGTCTGGCGGCAATGACCGCCACAGGGGCCGGCACGTCGTCTGCATTGCTGGAGGCTGCCGGATTGATTGAACGGGTTCAGTTCATTCCGTTGGTTCTGTCAATGTCGGTCGGAATGATTGTGCTGTGGTTCGGGTTGACGTTTCTTTTCGGACGCATATATTGCTCGACTGTCTGTCCGGTCGGCACGGTTCAGGATATTTTTATCAGATTGCCCAGATTGACGCGTAAAATGGCGTCGGAAAGGCCGTTCAGATATGCCGCTCCGATGTCGACAATGCGCTACACGCTGCTCGTTGTCGTTCTCGCTTCTCTGCTTGCGGGCATTACGGCCGTTGCGTGCGTGCTGGATCCGGCCGAGATCTATCTCAGACTTGTAGATCTTGCGGGAGCAACGGTCGCAGTCACGGCGGTGACCCTTGTGACAGTGGCTCTGATCGCATGGATGTCGGCCAAGAGAGGGCGTTTGTGGTGCAACACAATCTGCCCGGTCGGGACGGCTCTGGGAGCGGTGAGCCGTTTCTCTCTTTTTCATTTCGACATAGACACCGATCTATGCACCAATTGCCGCCGGTGTGCCGATGTGTGCAAGGCCGAGTGCATCAATCTCGACGACCATGTGGTCGACGGTTCGAGATGTGTCAATTGTTTTGACTGTATCGCGGTTTGCCGCGACAAAGCCATAGATTACACGACGCGTCGTCATCAGCTGTCTATTCCGATGATGCAGCGTCTCAAACAACAGAATAACCCTGAGACGGCACTTGATGCCGAGGCGGGAGTGATAAGTAACTTCAGTTCAATCAAATCAATCAAAACCAATGAAAATCAAATTTGTGATCGCGCTTCTGATGATGACATTCGCCATGTCGGTCAACGCGCAGACCGCCGCTGAGATCGAAGCTACGGTCAAAAAAATGGAAAATCCCGCGACTCCTTGCAACAAGGCACCCGAGGCTTTCAATTCCTTTATCAAGAAGTTCTCGACCGACGAGGCATTCATGAAATCGCGCATCAGTCTTCCCGAGAAGGAGCTGACCGATTTCGCAGAGGTGCTCAAGCCCGAGAACATGACGGCGAAACTGCCCTATGAGAAAGACGGTGACGAGTTCTATCAGTCGTGGGGAGAGCTGCAGTATAACAAGGCTTATCTCGAGTGTGGCATTGTCGACAGCTATTGCACCCACACATTCGAGTTCACCCGTAAGGGCGGCTTGTGGCATCTGACCCACATCGTGCCGGGCGAGTGATCGACAGTTGTAAAATTCAGATCCTTAATATAAGAGACTGATTCTTGTCTATTATCAGTGACTTTGTGTCACAATAGGCAAGAATCAGTCTTTTTATTATGTGGTGGTATGAATCAGAGCGAGCGTTTTACTTCGTCGAGGTAGTTTTCGAGGCCTTCGACGATTTTGGCGGCGAGTTTCTTGCGGTAGGCCGGATCGGCGAGGAGTTCTTCTTCAGGTAGCGACGACATGAAGAGCACTTCGACCAGGGCGTTGGGATATTCGGTCGGACCGTTGAGCGAGAAGTTGAAGTTACCGGTCAGTCCGAAGTTTTTCAGTCCGAGCGAGAGCATCGAGCGGTGAAGAGCCGAGGCGAATGCGCGGTTGGATATGTGTTTGTAGTATGCGCTGGTGCCCATTGTGGTGAGCGGATTTCCCGACGAGTTGTTGTGGACCGACAGGGCGATGTCTACGCCTGCGTCGTGCCACGTTTTCTTTCGCTCGCTCATCGAGGGGCCCGTGTCGCCGTCGCGTGTCAGCACGACTTTGGCGCCTTTGCGTCGCAGCATGTCGGCCACGTTTAGAATGATGTCGAGGTTCACCTCTTTCTCGGTCAGTCCTGAGGGTGAGATCGCGCCGGGATATTTGCCTCCGTGGCCTGCGTCGAGGCCGATGACGAGATCTTTGAGTTTGAGTGAGCTCGGGCGGTGTCTCACATCGACGACAAGAGAGTTTCCGTCGTAGGCGACGCTGTAGCCCCACTGATATTTATCTTTGAATCTGATCACCAGAGTCAGCACGTCGCTCTCTTCCTGCTCGAAGTCGACGAAGTCGATCATTTCGGTCTCGGAGCGTTGTGTGATCCAGTTGGAATTGTTTGTCGCGCCATAGAGCGAGATCTTGATTGTCGAGGGGTCGATCAGTGTGCGCGAGTAGTAGGGGAGACGCTTGGGCAGGGAGATGGTGATGCGGTCGGTTTTTCCGGTGTTGGCGATTGACCATGAGCCGGTGTTGACTGTTTCCGCACCGTCGCCACCAGCGGTCGCATATTCCTTTGGCAGCCATGCATAGCGGTTGTCGCTCAGGGCGACTTTGTAGAGCGCGGGAGTCTCGGCCACGGCGGTCATTGCGATATCGGGGTCTATATAGTTCATTTTTGAGCCTCCGAGGCGGTCGCCTCCGTTGCCGAACTGAAGGTATGCGCCCGGTAGCGAGACTATCTCCAACGGTTTCTGTAAATTCGTGACGGGTGTTTCTGATGCCGGTTTTGCCGGAGAATTGTCATAGAAGATGTCGAGTGAGGCCGATGTTTTGTCGTTGCCTCTTGCCGCGCTGACTGTGATTGTGTTCAATCCGGGCTTCAGGTTCACTTCGGCACCGAACGAACCGGTTTTGTAGACATGGGTCTCCGCTCCGTTGACCGATGCCGTGGCATCGGGGTCTGTTACTGCGACAAGATAGAATTTCGAACGTCTGACGGTGTCAGTGGCCTCGTCGTCGCGGAAAATTTTCAGGGCGGGGTCTGATGCGAGAGAAGTCGCGGCGGTCAACAGGGCCGCTGCGGCAAAGATGAAACGTGACATGATATCAAAAAAGGGTAGGGTTAATCGTTGGAATAGTTGTAGGCGAGATGATTCAGGGCGCGCAACACATTGCACAGAATCGCGCTCCAGTAGCCGCGGAAGTCGTCGCGCATGGCCAGAAGTCCGAGGCCGACGATTTCATCGGGTGCGTCGCGGATCATCGACAGAAAGTTGAATGTGACCTGAAACAGATCGGCCAGACCTTCTGATATGCTTGCCGAGACGGGCGTGTCGCTGTATTTCATGTCTTCTTCAAAGACTTCGAGGTAGATATCGTCAGGTCCCATCAGATATTCGACATTGCGGCGCACGGCCTCATAGTAGTCTTCGTCGAGCGAGCTGTCGATATATGGCTCCTCGTCTTCGATCATGTTTACCGAGAGGTCGGTCGCGGCGATGTAAAGGCGTGGCAGCAGATGCAGCATGCGTTCGATAAACTCGTCGCGTTCGGCTTCGCGTGCTCCTTCGAGCGTGTTGCAATATTCACTGCAAAGGCCGATGAAGGCAATTGAATTTGTGTTGACTATAGATGATTTCTTCTGCATGGCTATCTGTAGAGGTTGTGTTTGACGATATATTTATATACGGTGTCGGTGACGACAAAGTTCACCTCTTCTCCGGCAGCGATCAGTTTTCTGATTGCGGTCGACGATATTTCGAGCAACGGGGTGTCGACAACTGTAGCTTTTGGGGGCATCGGAGCTGAAATCTCATGTCCGGGTCTGGGATATACGTAGATTCTGTCTACCATTGAGAGTATCTCATCCGGATCGCGCCACCTGTTGAATGAGTTCCAGTTGTCGGCTCCGATAATCAGCGAGAAACGGTCGTCGGGATATAGTTCGGAGATACGTCGCAGGGTGTCGACAGTGTAGCTCGGGCGGGGCATAGACAGTTCGATGTCACACACCTCGAGGCCGGGAGCCGGATCTACGGCCAGTTTGAGCATGTCGAGTCTACGGCGGTCGTCTATCAGCGAGCGGTCGCCGGTTTTGAACGGATTCAACGGAGAAATCATGAACCAGACGCTGTCGAGACCACATTCACGGCGTATTGTCGATGCGAGAATCAGATGAGCTATGTGAACCGGGTTGAACGAGCCGCCGAATATGCCAATGCGTCTGCTCATCGGGCAATGAAGTCGTTGATGATGCGCCTTGTCATGGCTACGGCATCGTCGAGAGAGTCGTTTACGACAATGTGGTCATAGTCTTTGGCAAAAGAGATCTCAAACTCTGCTTTGCCGACCCTCTGGTCAATCATTTCGGGAGAGTCTGTCGCACGTTTCTCGAGGCGTCGGCGCAGTTCGTCGACCGAGGGAGGCATTATGAATATCGAAGTGGCTCTGTCGCCGAACATCCGGGCGACATTGACTCCTCCTTTGACATCGATGTCGAGCACGATGTTGTGGCCTTGGTTGCAGACCCGCTCGACCTCGCTGCGCAGCGTTCCGTAGAAACGGCCGGGGTAGACTTCCTCAAACTCTATGAACTCACCGGCGGCGATGCGGTTGCGGAATTCTTCCTCGGTCAGGAAAAAATAGTTTACTCCGTGGGTCTCACCGGGTCTCGGCGGACGGCTTGTTGCCGAAACCGAGAATTGGAGGTCGATGTCGCCGCGCGACATTATTTCGTTTATTATAGTCGATTTGCCGCAGCCCGACGGAGCCGACACGATTATTATTTTGCCTTCCATAGCGGTTTATGACATGTTACATTACGTTGAGAACCTGCTCTTTTATCTGCTCAAGCTCGTCTTTCATTCTGACAACGAGCTGCTGCATGTCGGCCTGATTGCTCTTTGAGCCGAGGGTGTTGATCTCACGTCCCATTTCCTGGGAAATGAATCCGAGCTTCTTGCCTTGCCCTTTCTGTCCTGCGGCTGTCTCGCTGAAGTAGTCGAGGTGTTGGGCAAGACGCTGTTTTTCTTCGTTTATGTCGAGTTTCTCGATGTAGAATATCATTTCCTGCTCGAGGCGTCCGCGGTCGTATTCGACCTGTGGAATCTTTGACAGAGAGTCTTCGATTCGCAGTTTTATTTTGGCGACCCTTTCCTGCTCGTAGCGGGGCACTTCGTCGAGCAGCGATCTGATTTTTGAGATTCTGATGCTGAAAAATTCCTCGAGTTTCAGGCCTTCTCGGCGACGGAAATCCATCAGTTCGTCGACGGCTCTGGTGACTGTCTCGATCAGCGTTGCCGATTCATCTTCAGACACATCGGTGAGGCTGTCGCTGCGCATCACATCGGGAAAGCGCAGAAGGGTGGCATACCAGTCATCGGGCAACGGAATGTGGAGATGTCCGGACATCTGCTCGATCTGTTTCTTGTAACCGGCCAGCAGGTCGAGATTGAGAGCGACCGCCGTGTCTCCGCCGATGTTCTCGACATAGACTGTCAGGTCGACCTTTCCGCGTTCGAGTCGCGAGGCTACTATGTTTCTCAACTCGAGTTCTTTGTCGCGATAGGGTGCTGGAACTCTCATCGATAGGTCGAGTTGCTTTGAATTGAGCGACTTGATCTCAACGGTAAATCTTTTGTTGCCTGCTTCGGTTACCGCTTTTCCGAAGCCTGTCATTGAGTATAGCATCGTTGATCAGCATTTTTGTGCAAATTTAATAAATTCCCCGTAGTTTTTGATCTAATGCGGCATGTTTTCGCATGACATCGTGAAAGGTACAAAAAAAGTCAAGGACGTGCCTCTGCATTCATTATGGTTTGCAGGGGCATCTCCTTGACATGTCGGCATGTGTATTTTTCTTATCAGATTCTAAGATTTGAATCTCCTGGATATGGGGGAGGTGCGGAAGCGTCGGCGTTCGAGGGTGAGATATCGGTAGGGTTTGGCCGATTTCCGCCTTACGATTGCAAAGCCTATGGACTGGAGAAACCTGATTGCCGCACTGTTGTCGTTGAAGGCCCTTGAGGTTACCCTGATGTCGAGGCTGAGCAGAGCATCGATCATGAGACATGTGGCCCGGAATTTTTTCCAAGCGCAGCCGGGAGTGGTTGTCCATGATCCGCCGTGGAATTCGACCGTGTCACACAGCCACGGGTCATGCCGGCGAAGCAATATCCATCCGAACGTCTGGCCCGAGACGTTGTCTTCGAGCATGTATGATCTCACAAAATCAGACTCGCGGTTCAGGTAACAGTTGAGCTGAATGTCGGAGTCTATGTCGGTGATTATTTTGTGCCAGTCGTCGGGTTGGAACATGCTGACCACACGGTCGCCGGGCTTTTTCAGCCTGACGGTCACGCTTCCGGAGATGATACGGTCGGGGATAGAGTCCCATCGGCTTTTCAACGGGGCGGTCACTTGCCTCTGGCCGCGTCGTAGCCGCGTTTCGCACTGTCGACAGTGGATTTGCAGCTTGCGATCTGGGCTTTATGCCAATCCATCAGTGATTTGTTGGCACGGTTTGCTGCACTCTGACGGTCACGCGCATAGCGTTCTTTGGCATTGGCGAGAGCCTGTTTGGCGTTTTCGTAATTGCGTTTTGCCGATTCTACCGCTGATCCTGATGAACTTGATTTTTTGCGTGAACCTGAAGAAGATGAACTACTTGCTCCCATAAATTTAATTTTTTTAATGGAAGACAGTCGGTGGAAACGGGAGATGCCTGTAGCGTTTAAAACTGTGTCAATCGTGCTGCGAACAACTCCCGACCGATGTCTCACCGGTTGGAATTATTCTGCAGACGGGATACAGATTATTTATAACATTTAATGGCAAAGGAAGCCGTCCCACTGCTTTCAGTCCCAAGATGAGGAACCGAACTGCCAAAAAAGTGCAGTGTGCCTTTGCCCAGCCCTGATCGGCTGTCGGCATGGCAAATTTATAAATGAAATCGTGATTGTGCAAATTTTGCAGCAAATTTTTTTCGGAGGTGTCTCACTGTTGGCCAAAAAAACAAAAAGGGCTGTCATCGCGACAGCCCGAATTCGTTAAATAAACCAATCATTATCACATTTTTGCAATGGAAAAAGTAATTTTGCTATGCACTTATAAAACGAGCTGAAGTGTGAAAAAGTTCGTCATGGGTGTGAAATTTTTTTATTTTTGATTGTCACGGTTCAAAAAAAAGATGTAAAAAGGCTGAGTTTCAAAAAGTTTTCGTAACTTTGCATCCGCAATTTTCCGCCCCGGGCATAGAAGAAGCAGGAACCGCCGATTGGATCCTCGCCCGCCGGAGTAACCACTGTAAAAATCAACAGATGTACGTTATCGTAGAAATTCAGGGACAGCAGTTCAAGGCCGAAGCCGGCAAGTTCCTGTATGTCCACTACCTCGGCGACGACAAGAAAGAGGGTGAAACCGTTGAGTTTGACCGTGTTCTCTTGGTAGACGCTGACGGCGCAGTGAAGGTTGGCGCACCCACCGTAGAAGGTGCAAAAGTAGTTTGCGAGGTTAAACGTCCCCTCGTGAAAGGTGACAAAGTGATCGTTTTCAAGAAAAAACGTCGCAAAGGCTATCGCCGCAAAAACGGCCATCGCCAGTGCTTCACCCAGATTGTTATCAAAGACGTGATTGCTTAACCCCTAAAATCGTTTGAAACATGGCACATAAGAAAGGTGTAGGTAGTTCTAAGAACGGCCGCGAGTCGGAAAGCAAACGACTCGGTGTTAAGATTTTCGGAGGACAGTTCGCAAAAGCCGGCAATATCATCAAACGCCAGCGTGGAACAGTTCACCACCCCGGTTTGAACGTGGGAATGGGCAAAGATCACACGATCTATGCTCTGATCGACGGAACAGTTGTGTTCACTGAAGGTCAGAACGGCCGTCGTTTCATCAACGTTCAGCCTATCGCAGAGGCATAAGACTCTGGACTGACAAGTTAAAAAAAGCGGTTCGCAAACATGCGAAACCGCTTTTTTTGTTTGGTTAACACAGATGTGCATAAATATTGCCCAACCGGGGTTTTAAATTTGCATTGTAAACAATTTAAGACCTGAAAGATATGGGAACACTCAATGCATCAGACAAAATTTTTGCTACAGTCAGTTATGCGGGCCGTACGGTTCTGAACACATCGTTCACCGGGGTACGGTCTTTTTCAGACATCATGGATGTGATCAAGCGTGAGTTGGGCGATTTCATCGGTTTTGTCAAGCTGAAGTTGCGCAACAGCAGTCAGGGATGGAGTGTGGAGCACTCGCTGCGCATCGTGTCGAAGGCTCCCGAGACACCGAAAAGGGTCACGGTGCAACCTCCTGTGCAGTTGAGTCTGTTTTGAGATGCCAAGCCTGGGGGAGGAGATAAATTCAGGAATTGTGTTTTAATCGGCGTCCTGTCGCGGACGCCAGTTCTGTGATAGTTATAGGCCCGGCACGCCCTCGGCGTGCCGGGTTACTGCTAAATCAGCGTCTTACAGACGCACTCTGTTGGGTCACGCTGTTTTCGCTATTAAAATGAAGGTATTCAAGATGAAAACAGTTGGCGCGACGGTTAATTGCTAAATCAGCGTCTTACAGACGCACTCTGTTGGGTCACGCTGTTTTCGCTATTAAAATGAAGGTATTCAAGATGAAAACAGTTGGCGCGACGGTTAATTGCTAAATCAGCGTCTTACAGACACACTCGGGTGAGGTCGTGGTAGATGATGAGTTGCGCAGCTATCGCCAGGGCACTCGCCGCGGTCGGACGACCGGACGACGATTTATCAGTAACCGAGGTACGCCGCAGGCGTGCCCGGTCAGGCAACATAGGGCGGGTGGCGTCCGCGCCAGGACGCCGATTGAGTCACATCGGTTTTCACAAAAAACGTTCTGCTTTAGTCGATTGAGATAAAAAATGTTGTTTTTGTCAATGTGGCTTAAAGACTTGTAAATGAGTGGTAAAGGTCTCAAAAAGAGGCCTTTTTTTTTTTCTGATGTTTTGTTTTTGTCATAAATTTCCGAGAAAAGCGTTTGTAACGGGCTTAATTTTGCAGTGTCTCCCGAGGAGAGGTAGAGGTGCAGGTGGAGACAACAAACAACAATTCATAAACCCTAAACAACAATTACTATGGAAGATGAAAATCGCGAAGAAGAACTCTTGACAGAGATTGAACAGCCAGATGCCGCGGTTGAGGAGGAACCCGTGTCATCGCAAGAACCGACGTGTGAGAAACAGCCCGACTCGTTTGCGTTGCAGATCGAGGAGGCTGAACGCCGTGGCTATCTGCGCGGACTTAACGAGCAGGCAGCGCGTCTGATGGCTATGCCGATGCAGGGCGAGAGAGCGAAACCCCGTGACTTTGAGGCCATGTCTGAGCCCGAAATTCTCATACTTGACCGCAGGCGTGTCAGTGTGTGGGAAAAATAATGTCTGACAATCAATTGACCAACTATTTAAAAAACCAAATTATTATGTCTGAAACAAATGAAAATGCACCGATGATCGTCGATGCTCCCGTAACTTTATCGACCTTGTCTGAAACGTCACCCGAACTGTTGCTGAACGAAATCGACCGCCGGGTGGTCAAGATCCGCCCCATGTCTACACCTGTAGACCAGATTTCGCGCTGGGTGGGCTCACGCCACGCCGGCAGCATGGTTGTCGACTATTATTCGGTCGACACCAAACCGATCAGAGCCAGAGTCACATCGCAGGGTTCTTCATCGAAGCCGCGTCCGGGCAGCGAGTATTCGGCCAGGGATATTTCCACTGATTTTGACCGCATTTTCCAGCCGTCAGAAACGTTGATAGTGCCGTCGGTCACTGTCGGTTCTGAAGAGGGGAAGCCGCAGCCGCTGATTCTTTATGTCATCAGGAAACATGACGACGGAATCACCGTTATCTCGCCCAATAATGTCTCGGGTGTCGGTTTTGAGGTGCCCGATCTGCCTGTCGGCACTGAGATTGTCAGAATGGGGCGTGCGGCGACTGAGCTCGATGTGCAGACTGGTCTGTTTGACTGTGTGCCCCAGAAGCAGACCAACTACTGTCAGATTTTCAAGGCCCAGGTCGAACGTTCGACAATGGTGAAGATCGCCAATAAAGAAGTAGGGTGGACATTGAGCGATCAGGAGGAAGCGGCCGTGATCGACATGCGTCTGGGCATGGAGAAGAACTTCTTGTTCGGTGCCCGCAGCCGTTTCACCGATCCACAGAAAGGTGAGGAGGTGTTTCTGACCGGCGGCATATGGAATCAGACCGGTAATGAATGGAATTATGCCCGCGGCTCGTTTGACAATAAGAAACTCATTGAGCTGATGCGTCAGGCGTTCACGGAAAATGCCGGATCGTCGCGCAAGATTCTGATAGGCGGGTCAGGATTTATCGAGGCACTCCACCAGCTCGATTATGCCAGAGTTGTGACGGCGTCAGAGACAGTGACAAAGTGGGGCATAGACTTCACCGAGTTGCGCAGCAAGTTCGGAAAGCTCTATGTTGTCTTGAGCGAGGTTTTTGACCAGTGTGGCCACAGCGATGACGCCATGATCATCGATCCGGAATATATCACGAAATATACCCACGTTCCGTTCCACAGCAAGATGCTCGACCTGCGGGCCTCCGGCCAGCGAAACACCGATGCCGTCGTCATCACCGAAGCGAGCTGCCTTGTGTTGCGTTATCCGAAGGCCCATTTGAAAATCAAGGCCGGCAATCCGAACACCACAACCGAGTGAGGCCATGCTGATCTCCCATGAATCGATGCTCGCGCAGTGGAAACTAAGGCGTTATGTCGAGCCGTTGCGCAGCGACTGCACCGTCGTCAGGAGTGACGGGGCCGACACCGATTCGTTGCTGACCATGGAGATACGCGACTGGTATCTCGACCTGCTCGACCACGGGCCGGTCGAGATGCTCTCGCCGGTTGATGTGACCGATGAATCGGCAGTCAGGTGCCGTGGAGATTTTCCTGTCGTCGAGGTGACGTTGCCCGAGGGGTGCCGCAGAGTCACCGAGGTGAGGCTCAGAGACAATCACAGACGGGTCGTCGTGACCACGGCCGGCACACCGCTGGCGATGCTCCAGGAGTCGGAATTCTCATGCGGAGGCGAGATGTCGCCCGTCGCGGTGGTCATCTCGCCGAGGCGACTCAACCTCTATGGCCATGACTCTTCGGGCAATCCGCCCGAAATCGAGCGGTTGCTGGCCGTCAGACTCCCTCCCGACGGGTTCTATGAGCTTGACGAGAGAGCATTATCAACAATCAAGACAGTCGAACTATGAAAACACTATTTCAGACAGCATTCAGCGCATGGCAGTCATGGGCTGAGTTCAGGGAGCGGCGTCACCGTTTCAAGAATTTCACCTTCGGTCGGCAGTGGGACGATCCGGTGACCGACACGGCCTCGGAACGCCGTATGACCGAGCGCGAGGCCGCTATGCAGACCACGGGCCGTGAGCCGCTGACCAACAACATGATCAGGCGTCTTGTCAAAACCGTCATAGGCCGTTTCCGCGACAGTCTGGCCGAACGCAGGCCGGCGGGTGCGACTGCCGGGGTCTACCGGCTCAACCGTCTTGACGAGATTGACAGCCGTCTTCTCGAGGAATTTCTGATCTCGGGCTGTGCCGTTCAACGTGTCGTCAGCGAGTGTCGCCGCGGCAATGTGATCGAGACTTTTGTCGACAATGTCAATCCGGCTGATTTCTTTGTCAACGAGATCAGAGATCCGCGCGGCTGGGACATTCAGCTTGTCGGAATGTTGCACGATGTGTCGCTGGCAGAGGTCATAATGAGGTATGGACATGGAGACCGAAGCCGGATTGCGAGACTCAGAAAGCTCTATGACTATGATTCTGACAGCAGTCTGGCTGTCGTTCCGGTGGCCTTGAGCGACAGTGGCCGGTCAGACAGCTTCTTTGTCTCGGCGGGCGGACGCTGCAGGGTGATCGAGGTGTGGGCACTGGAGTGTTGTGAGTCGATCAGATGTCACGACACGGCGACCGGCCGGTTTTACATCAGCGATGTCTCACAGTCGGCCGCGATAGATCGTGAGCAGGCGAGACGCCGCAACACCGGAAGTCCCGCCCTGCACACCCGGCGCGAGATGACGACCCGCTGGCGATGTCACATCTTCGCTCCCGACGGCACCGAGATCGACAGCTATCTTTCGCCCTACGGCCACGGCGAACATCCATTTGTTGTGAAGCTCTATCCGCTGATCGACGGAGAGATTCACCCGTTCGTAGAAGATATTGTCGACCAGCAGCGGCAGATTAACCGCCTGATCACTCTGACAGACCACATAATGTCGGCTTCGGCAAAGGGTGTTCTGCTTTTTCCGGTCAGATGCAAGATCGACTCGATGTCGTGGGACGAGCTTGTCTCGCGATGGGGAAAATGTGGCGGGGTGATTCCCTACCACCCGCAGAACGGAATGCCACAGCCGCAGCAGGTGACGTCGTCGGGACTCGACTCGGGTGCGTCGCGAATGCTTGAGATGCAGCTCGAGATGATGAGGGAGGTGTCGGGTGTCAGTGACGCTCTGACCGGAAACGGCATTCCGGCCTCAGTCGGTGCCGACCGCTATGAGAGTCAGGTAAGGAATGCCGGCATCGCGCTTGCCGATGTGATTGACACATTCTCTGAATTTCTCAGTCGGCGCGACGAGAAAATCGAGAGTGTCTGAAACATAAAAAACGTATGACATGTGCAGTGAAATTGCCCATGTATCGTGGTATATTTGCAACGAATTATTAATCTTTTTACCATGAATCGAATAACAGCCCTGAGAAATAAAGACTTTATCGAACAGTGTGACCGGGTTCATCTCGAATCGGTCATACGCCTTGAAGATCTGTCTGTGGCACAGATTGTCGGCCGTGCGCTCAAGCGCAGTCCGAAACGTTATTATGTTGAACCTGAGCGGGCGGTAGAGATTTTGAACATGATGCTGTCGTCGCGGAAACCGGTGAAGGTCAGTGGCATGAACCACCGTCAGATGATGTACTATGAATTGTTGACACGTCTGAAACGTATGGGGGCGATCAGAAACGGCAGGGTGAGACGTCCATGGGTCTTTTACCTTGTTGAGAAATGCCGGCCTTCGTGGTTTTTCATGTCACTTGACTATGGCATCACGCTTTATAATGATCAATTCCGTAGCGACAGCGAATCAGATGTCCGCGACAAAAATCAAGATGAATTATGATAATAGGAATATCTGCGACTGAAGTCGTGAAGAAAGTGTGCGGCGGTGCCGCTTTGAGAAGTTTCATGTCTCAGGGATATGACCGGGAGATACCGCCGATACTTACCCGTGACCGCCGTAAGTCGCTCGAACTCATGCTCGACGATGTGATGTCTTATACGTTGCTCGGCCTTTTTCCCAACGTCGCGGGCTATCGTCGCGACGGAGATCTCCACCTGTTTGAACTGACCGTTGAGGGGTGGTGTCTGAAACAGGGCAATATCGGGCTGATGATCGAGACCGCGGTGGTGAGCCGTATGCTCAGTTTGATTTTCGCCGGCATTGACCGTGAGTTCGCCGATCACCACACCGAGATCGCCAAGTGTCAGATGTCGGCTCTGCGCGAACGGTTTGCCGACGCGCTGGCCGCCTCTTCGCCACAGACGGTGAAATAAAAAACCATGATGCAACGTGATAAAGCATGTTGCATCATGGTTAATTTTTTATCTGACTGAATTATCAGTGGCAGCCTTCGCCACAACCGCCGTTGCAGCCGCAGCTTCCTTCGCCACAATCGCCGCCGTGGTGGTCTCCACAGCCACAGCCACAGCCGCGTTCAGCGGGCTGCAGTTCTTCGGCAGTGGCATCGCGAACTTCGAGAATCTGGCCTTTGAAGCGCACATCCTTGCCCGCGAGGGGGTGATTGAAGTCCATCATCACTTTCTCGGGGGTTATTTCCTTGACAACGCCGTTGATGCGGAATCCGTCGGCTGTCATCATCGGCACCACGGCACCGACCTTGATCATCTCGTCGTCAAATTTACCGTCGACGACGAAGATGTCGCGGTCGAGCTCGGCGATCTGCTCGTGATCGTAGGGACCGAAAGCTTCGTCGGCTTTTACTGTGACGTCAAATTTGCCGCCTTTCTCAAGTCCGTCGATCGCTTGCTCGAGAGGCCTGATCATGCCGGCAGTCATGCCGAACACGATTTTCTCAGGATCTTTAGGATCTGTCTGGTGAACGAGAGTCTCGGTGCCGTCTTCGTTGACACGATAGAGGTCATAGGACATCTCGACATATTTTCCGGGTTGAATTTTTTCCATTATGATAGTGTTTTTAATTTGTTATGCTATTGTTATAGACAAATACCGTGCCAAAAAGTTGTGTTAAATAAGGCTATTCGTCTCAGAACAGTTTCTTGGGCTTGGTTGCCTGGAACTCCTTGAGGTAGTTGGGGGTGGAATAGGCCAGGTCGAGGAACTCGCGGCGGGCGAACGACCGCTCGGCCAGGGCGACCATGTCGGTTGCCATAGGCACAATGTCGGCGATGAAACGCGCGTTGGGGTGGGAGATGACATCACGTGCTTTGTCGCTGCCGTTGCCGAAAAACATCACGGGCGACCGGTCGAGCCATTTGTCGTAGCTCGACGGCTCGAGAATCAGCGGTGTCGGTTTGACAAGTTCATTGAGCCCGAGGTCATAAATGGCGGTGTAGACCTCCATGCGGCGGGCATCGAGCATCGGGGCGTAGAGCGCGTCGGGATCTGTGTCGGGACGGAACATGACGGCGACGCTCATCAGCTGGAGTGTGTCGACTCCGATGAGCGGAACCGACAGTGCGTAGGCCAGACCCTTGGCTTCTGACAGACCGATTCTCAAGCCGGTGTAGCTGCCGGGTCCCATGCTGACCGCCACCGCTTCGAGCGACATCTCGCGCTCGGCCGCGAAGTCGAGACATGCCTTGATATATCCGCTGAGCAAAGTCGCGTGGTTGTGGCCGTCGAAGTTTTCATAGTGACACAAAATCATTCCTTCGGCCGAAAGGGCGACCGAGCAGACGTTGGTTGAGGTTTCGATGTTGAGAATTACTGCCATTGGGAATATAACTTATTAAACTGCAAAAATACTGAAAATAATCTGTCGGCAGCTGATTAACCCGGCAAATTTTTGAAAAAGAAAATCGCGACGGCAATCAAAACCGACAACACGATGATCACCGGCACACGATATTTCCACGGATTCAACCTGCGGTCGAGCTGCCGTAGCTGCCTTTTCCAGGTTGTCTTCGACTGTCTTATCTTTTTCTTCTCATCTTTGGCCGCTTGTCTGACTCTCTCGATCAGTTGGCGGCGGTCGGTGAGAAATGTCTTTCTGATTGACGCGACATCTTTACAGGCGTCAATGGCGGCGGCAAACGTGTCGCCGGTCTTGGTCAGGGCGGCGAGATCAGAGGCGTGGGTCATGCACTCATAGACGGCGATCAGGTGGAGAGACCGTGCGGAGATGAGCGATATGATTGTTTTCTGATATTTCTTCAGATCATGGTTCGCAAGGCCTTCGACAGCCTCCCTGGCATTGGCGACGAGGTTCATTGTTTCCCATGTCGAGTCCGGCAAGGCAGCTCTCTCGATGTCGTTGAGGGCTTGCAGAAGCACACTGTCGGTCTCGTCTGAGACATTCTCCCCGAGCAAGGGTGCTATTTTCTGTTCTCCGTCAATTGTCGGGAATCGGCCTATGTCGCTTACCGGTCTGGCGTTATGGATTTCAGAATGGCCCATGATTCATAGATTGAGAAAGGTTGATGTGTTTTTTGCTATCGTTTCGGTCATCTCTTCGGGCGATCTCTTGCAGGCGTAGGCTATGTCGGTGATAACCGCTTCAATCGGGTCGTCGCTCTCGTCGGTCTCGGCCAGCAACAGACGCGGGTCGACCGAACACGGCACGTCGGCGTTGAAAAGCCGTCCGAGCGAGATGTAGATTCCGCGCCGTGACAGTTGTGTGGCTGTCACCGGATTACCCCTGAAACCGTGAATGGCCCATGGCGTAGTGGGGGAGAGTCTGCGGTGGAGGTTCAGAATGATGTCGGCTGATCTGACACTGTGAATTATGACCGGAAGATTAAGTTGTCGGGCAACCTCGACGTGGATGGTGAAGACACGCGACTGAATTTCTGCCGATGCGCCCCGCAGACGGTCGATGCCGGTCTCACCGATAGCGACGGCATTCAGGCTGACGGCTTTCTCGACAAGCCGGTCGGCGAGATCACAGGGCACTGCTGAGGTGTTCCACGGGTGAAGCCCGACCGAGACCGGAAATGGTGAGCCGGCAAAGTCAGCGTCAAGGTCGACGGCCGTCACCGCCCGCGGGCGAGGCACGCCGTGGTGATGTATGTCGAGAATCGGAGTCATGGAACCGGATCATATCCGCTTCCGCCCCACGGATGACAGCGGCCGATGCGTTTCAGTGCCAGCAGCAGACCGCGCAACGGTCCGTGGCGGCGTATCGCCTCGACTGCATATTGGCTGCATGTCGGGGTGAACCGGCATGACGGCGGAAACAATGGTGAGATGCAGAGTTGATAGAACCTGATCGGCAGAATCAGGATTGCTGACATCACTCGGCTGAACATGGTGGCTGGCCGTCTTTTCTGCCGGCGATTTTGGTGAGACAGCGCGTGACGGCACGCTCTATTGCGTGATATGGGGTCAGTTTGTCGGCGACATAGATAAAGGCGATGTCAAGAGGCCCGGCTGCCGTATCGAGCATGTCAAGACGGTTGAGGCGATATGCCTCGCGAATGCGCCGTCTGATCTTGACCCTGTCGACGGCATGTCTCAGACGCCGTTTCGGCACTGAAATGAAAAATTTAGGTGTCTCGCGGTCGGCCTTGCGCGATTGGTTGATGCGCCAGACGACTCTGACCGGATAGACAAGAGCCGACTCCACTCCCGGTTGCCTGGAGAAAAGAGCCTCGATGGCAATCAGTGAGCAGAGTTTGTTGGTTTTGTCGAGGGTGAGCCGTCTCACGCTGTTGACTTTATTGGTTGTTTTCTGTCAGATAGAGGTCAAGAGCCGCTGTCATCGACGGTGTCTTGGGGTTGGGTGCCGAGAAGTCGAGGCGCAGTCCGGCATCGGTCACGGCCTTGGCGGTGGCGGCTCCGAAGCAGCCTATTCTGATTTCTTTCTGATCGAAGTCGGGGAAATTTTTGAGCAGCGAGTCGATTCCGGCAGGGCTGAAGAACATCAGCATGTCGTAGTCAAACGCTTCTTCGGGGGTGAAGTCATTGCTGACGGTGCGATACATCACAGCCTTGGTATATTTCAGCTTGATGTCGTCGAGGGCGTTGTGTTCATCTTTGTGGACATCGCTGACGGCATAAAGGAAAGTCTCTTTGGAGTGTTTGTTGATGTATTGCATCAGAACAGGGTCATCGAGTTTTCCGTTTGACCCGTGAAAAATCTTGCGTTTGCGGTAGACAGTGTATTTCTGGAGATAGAGAGCGATTGCCTCTGTCGTGCAGAAATATTTCATTGTGTCAGGAATGGAGATTCTCATCTCCTCACATATTTTGAAGAAACTGTCGATCGCGGTTTTTGCGGTAAAGATGATTGCCGTAAAATCTGGAATACTGATTTTTTGCTGGCGAAATTCCTTTGCAGTGAGGGGCTCGACCTTGATAAACGGTCTGAAAACGATCTCGACGTCATGGCGGGCGGCGATGTCGTAGTATGGCGATTTATCGTTAGACGGTTTCGGTTGTGAAACTAAAATTCTGTTGATTTTCACGCTTAAAAAAATTTCGTAGTAGGGTGGTTGTTCATAAAACAAGTTTACACAGAGCGGAGGCTTCTGCGTAAACTATAATTAACGGAATGATTTCAAGGGCACAAAGGTACAAAATAAAATAAAGCAAAGAGAAAAAATTACGGTAAAAAATTCTAAAACCCTTGATTATGAAGATTAATTTGGCCAGAATGAAGACAAAAAGTGCGGTTCCGACCATGAACGGGATTGCAGGATGATAGAACATGGCTGTCAGGGCCGGAAATATCAGAATCAAGCCCAGAAGGGCCGACGAGACGGTGTAGCCTCTGATCCACAGTTGTGCGCCGACCGGGTCTGTGAAGGTCCAGCCCACGCAGCTGTAGGCTGCCAGAAGAAAGATGAAATAGCCCGACATCAGAAGTGACATCAGTCCGAGCGTGACTCTTAGCGCGTAGGCGTCGGGGGCAGTGCCTCCGGGATTGAAATGGAGATATGTCAGCAGGGCCTGCGCCGTGCAGAGCAACACGATAAGCAATATGATCGTGCGCGACTCGTTGGCCGTCGGATCGTCGAATGCGTTCTCTCGCCGGCGTGTGCCCCAGAGATCCTGGGTGATGTGGCTGAACATGCGGCGACATGAGCTGAAGTTGAACATCACAAGGGCTATGACGGCGAGCAGAATGCCGATCACGACAGGGTCGCGTGCCGCGTTGACGGTCAGCGGCTGAGGTGTGATTCCCTCACGCCACATCGCATCGACACTCGAGCAGGTTGACTGTTCGAGTGCCGATACGGGTGCCTCCGATTCGTGAGACTGATGATTGAATGGTGAAATCATCGGCCGTTGCTATTCGAAGCTGATCACATTTCCGGCCAGCGGATTGCTGGGAGGATTGCCCTGGTTTGTGTTGTCGGTTTTTTCGGTGCGGGTCATTGACGACCTTATGTCATCGGCCACTTTTTTATCGCGTTTGTAGGCCGGTGTGCGCTCGAGCATCTCAAGAATAGAGTCATCGTCCATTTGCTGAGGTGTCAGCACGATATAACGCTGGCGGTCGTTCTTGCGCTGCAGTTCTCCGATTTTTTCCTCGCCATATTCCGCGGCAAGGCGGCTGCCCGGTGAGACCGGAGCCGGCTGGTCTTCCATTCCCGGTTTCTGCTGAGCCCTGAAAACGCGTTTGTTCTGGCCGTCTTCATGAATCGTGATGTCAAAGCCGGCAGCCAGTATGGAGATCTTGACTTTGTTGCCGAGGGTCTCGTCAAATGCCACACCCCAGATCACGTCGACACCGGGGTCGAGATTGCTCATGAACGAGGTAAGTTCGTCGGCCTCGGCCATTTTGAACGGCACCTCGGCCTTGGGGTCATAGTAGATGTTGAACAGCAGGTGTTTTGAGCTGAAGATGTCGCGGTCTTTGAGCAGCGGCGAGTTCAGTGCATCGTCGATAGCCTGGGTCACACGGTGCTCTCCTTCGCCATATCCGGTCGAGATGATCGCCGCACCTCCGTTTCTGAGAGTGGTGTCGACATCGTTGAAATCGAGGTTGATGTGTCCCTTGCAGGTGATCAGCTCCGAGATCGACCGGGCGGCGGTGGTGAGGGTGTCGTCGGCCTTGTGGAAGGCGTTCATGAAGTCGAGGTCTTTATATATCTCTGTGAGACGCTCGTTGTTGATCACAAGCAGAGCGTCGACATATTTGCTCATCTCGTCGGCACCGTCGAGAGCCTTCAGAATTTTGCGTTCGCTCTCGAAAAGGAACGGAATGGTGACGATTCCGATTGTCAGCAGTCCGCGTTCCTTGGCGAGACGTGCGACAACGGGAGCTGCGCCCGTTCCTGTTCCGCCACCCATTCCGGCGGTGATGAACACCATTTTGGTCTCATCGTCGAAAAGGCGGTTTATGTCTTCGGCACTTTCTTCAGCGGCCTTGCGGGCTACGTCGGGTTTGTTTCCGGCACCGCGTCCAAACGTCGTGTTGGGTCCGATCAACACACGTGTCGGCACGGGTGAATGGTTCAGTGCCTGCTTGTCGGTGTTGCAGACGACGAAAGAAACATTTCTGATGCCTTGGGTATACATGTGGCTCACGGCATTGTTGCCGCCGCCACCCACACCTATGACTTTGATAATCGTTTCTTCTCTGGGGGTGGTGACGTAGTTTGTCGAGTCGTCTAAGTCTTGGATAGTCATGATCGGTCAGAATTATTTTTCGTCGTTGTCTTTATCGCTGTAGAAGTCGTCGTTGTCTTCGTTGAGGTAGTTCATCACACGGCCTCTGATTATTTCAAGGAAAGATCTGCTCCTGGGCCGGTCAGACTTCCGGGAGTCGTTTTTCTTCTCGCTGCGGCGTGCGTGGGGATCGTCGTCATCATTCTCGAGGCTCGAGAAATCGTCGTCATCGTCCATGCCGATGCGCGAGACATTGTCGTCTCCGTCATCTTCGTCGGCCGGAGTCACCACAACCGGAAATTCCACCGACTGTTTCGGCGGCAGTTTCGAGGCTATGGCCAAAAGCGAGATCACGTCGATCGAGTCGGTGGCGTTGACATGTTCCGACACTCTGACGGGGCCGGTGACTGACCCGCGTCTGACTTTCATCTTGCTGTGGGTCGACAGAAGCTCGTTGAATCCGCGCAGTTTGGCACCGCCGCCGACGATCACGATGCCCGAGGGCAGTTCGTCGGCCTTGACCGAGGCATATGTCAGCTGTTCGATTATGTTTGTGATTATCTCGCCTGCACGGGCGTTTATGTAGTTGTTGATCTCGGTGTTGTCGAGACCTTCGAAAGTCGACTGAGACTCGAACCGGTTTGACGGGTCGACATCGCCTATCACCTTCTTGATTTCCTCTGCCCGCTTCTCGACGCAGTTGAGGGCCGTGAGGTCGCGGGTGATGTTGCGCGAACCCATTGGAATCGTGGCGAGATATCTCAACGCGCCGTTCTTGTAGATAGAGACAGTCGTGGTCTCGGCCCCGAAGTCGACAAGCATGCACCCGAGATGTTTCTCCTCGTCGGTCAGAACAAGTGAGGCGATGGCGAGCTGGCGAATGACGTAACCGTTGATCGCGATCGGCAGACGCTCGGAGAACACGCGGTTCAGGTTATCTTTGAGCTGCGGACGGCAGTAGAGCATTGTAAGCTCGGCCTTGAGCTCGTCGGTGAATGTGCCGACCGGATTGCGCTGCGGCAGTGCCCCGACGACAAACTCGCGTGCGAGCACGGCCACGGTGTCGCGGTCGGGTACACCTGTGGCGCGGGCCTGTTCCTTGATCTGTCTGATCAGAGACTCTGTGATCTCGGTCTCGGTCGAGAACTTGCGCTCGATTGTCGTTTGCGACGACATCAGCGACTGCCCTCCGAGCGAGACGTAGCAACCTTTGATTTTGCCGGGAGAGAGGGCCGGACAAGCTTCCAGACGCGTCGCTATGCGTTGAATGCATTGGGCGACATCCTGTGCTTTGCGGATGCAGCCATAACGAACCGAGTCGACAAGCTGCTCTTCCTCGACTGCCAGAACGTTGAGTGTCCCTGAGGTGTCGACGACTCCGACGGCTCCCTTGATTTTGGAACTGCCTATTTCAAATGCTACGATATATCTTTTGTCCGACATTTTAGATTAGGGTGAAATATGTTGGGTTTTGTGTGATGTAATCTGTTTATAATTATATGTGGTTGTTTGGGTCGGGAATCGTGTCGAGATAACCGAGATCGGTCTGAGTCTCCTCGTCGGCATCGAAAAGGTCGGCGGGCACCGGCCTGTCTTTCATGCGGCGCGTCGCGACGACTTGTCCCCTCCATTTAACAGACAAGGTGTCATAATAGTTCCAGCCTTTGACTTTCAAAACATCTTGATAGATTCTCATCAGTCTGTGAATCTTGTCTTTGATCATCGTGGCGTCACCGAAATTTATGACATGTCCTGCAGTCATCGGATACAATATGATGTCATCGTTGCGGTCGAGTTCCACCGCTGTGATGAACGAGGCGAAATCGCGGTCGACATTCAGATAGTCGATAAGCGGCATGATCTTGCCGGTGACCGCCGAATCGCAGTTGTGGGTCATGATCACCGGAACATCGACATGGAAACGGTGGCTCGCTGTGAGACGTTTTCCGCTGCGGTTGATGTAGAACGATTTTCCGTCGGCGAAAATCCTTGCCACGGGAACCATCGGCTTGACATCGACAACGACGCGCGAGGTTTTGCCGTGGTAGGTGTGATAGGCCGTGACATGCTCTATGTTGTCAAAAGTCTCGAGATAGCGTTCGATCGCCTCCAGGTCGACGTCGCGCAACAGGCGTGCGGTGTCGGCCTTGTGGGCTTTCAGGTCTGCGAGAATATCTTCCGCGGTGATATAGGCATGGGCTTCGCCGGAGACAATATTGACGCGCATGGGTCCCGCCACCTCGCCGGCCGCCACCTTGTTCGAGAAAAACAGCGACGCTCCGAGGTAGACTGCGAGCACCAGCGACAGGAGCATGTATGTCAGGGCTTTTCGGTCCATCGGTCAGTTTTTTGTTCTTGCACTCCTGACAGCCTCGACCAGTTCGGGCATCTGTTCGACCATGTCTCCGGCACCGGCTGTCAATAGAATGTCAAAGTTACGATTTTTTATTGTTTCTATCAAATTCTCTTTATTAATGAGCTGTTTTTTAACGCATTTAATGTTTTTGAAAATGATTTCGGAGGTCACGCCCTCGATCGGGAGCTCGCGTGCCGGATAAATGTCAAGCAAAACGACATCGTCGGCAAGCGACAGGGCCTCGGCAAATTCAGGGGCGAAGTCGCGGGTGCGGCTGTAGAGGTGGGGCTGGAACGCGACCGTCAGCTCACGGTCGGGGTATAGAGCCTTGACTGACTTTATCGAGGCTTTCAGTTCGTCGGGGTGGTGGGCATAGTCGTCGATTATGACGGGCATTCCGGGCTCCTTGAGATAGAACTCGAAGCGGCGTTTCGCACCCATGTAGCTTGCCATTGCCTCGCGGGCGGCCTCGGCGTCAAATTCCGGCAGCAGCGAGCAGGCTGCGAGGGCAGCTACGGCATTCTCTATGTTGATCTCGACCGGAACTCCAAGCGAGATGTCGTTGATGCGCAGGTGGGGAGCGACGAAATCAAATCTGATCTCTCCGTTTCCACAGACGATGTTCTCGGCATGGAAATCACCCTTGTCGCGTGAATAGGTGTAGGTCTTTACCGACCGGTCGGGACGGGGAACCAGTTTGAGTCCGGTGTGGACAATCAAGGTTCCACCCGGTTTGATCAGTTCGGTGAAACGGGCGAAACTCTCGAGATAGGCCTCTTCTGTACCATAGATGTCGAGGTGGTCTGGATCGGTTGCCGTTATGACGGCTGTCGCCGGTGTGAGGTGGTGGAACGAGCGGTCAAACTCGTCGGCCTCGATCACCGAGTAGGGCGAGGTGCCGGAGAGAAGAAAGTTGCTGCCGTAGTTTCTCAAGACACCGCCCAGAAAGGCATTGCAGCCGAGACCGGGAGTCGACTGGAGAATGTGGGCAGTCATCGACGATGTGGTGGTTTTTCCGTGTGTGCCGGCGAAGCACAGACTGTGGCTTCCGCGGGTCACCTCGCCGAGAATTGCCGCGCGTTTGACAACCTCGAAGCCATTAGATCTGAAAAAGGAAAGTCCGCGGTGGCTGTCGGGTACGGCCGGTGTGTAGACGACAAGTGTGTTGTCTTTGTCTTTGAAGCGGTCGGGAATCAGCGACGGGTCGTCGTCAAAGACAATGTCGATTCCCTCATGTTGAAGTTCAGCGGTCAGTTCGGTCGGTGTGCGGTCATATCCGGCCACGGCGCGTCCGCGGGCAACGAAATAGCGTTCGAGAGCCGCCATGCCGATTCCGCCGGCACCGACAAAATATATGTTCTGTTTCTGTCTGTTCATCATTTCACTATCTTGTAAATCAGGTCAACGATTTTATCATCGGCACCGGGAAGTGCCATTTTCGCGGCATTGCGGCCGAGACTCTCCCGTCTGTCATTGTCTCTCAACAGGTCGATTACGGTCTTGGCAAGGTCTTCGCGACACCGGTCGTCGGCTATCATCACCGCCGCACCACGGTCGACAAGAGCCATGGCGTTCTTGCGCTGATGATCTTCGGCCACGTTGGGCGACGGAACCAACACGGCGGGAATGCCGACGAGCTGGATCTCTGAGATCGTGCTTGCTCCGGCACGCGACACAATCAGGTCGGCACCGCGGTAGACAAGATCCATGCGGCTGACAAATGGGGTCGCTATGGCATTTTCAACACCTTCGGCCGCTTCACGACATTCGTCGGCATAGAGTTTGCCCGTTTGCCAAAGCACCGAGGCTCCGGCATCGACAATCGGCCGTAGCGCACGTTTCATCGAGTCGTTTATGGTGCGTGCGCCCAGACTGCCTCCTACAACAGCGACGAGCTGACGCGACGGGTCGAAGCCGAGCAGACGTTTGGCTTCCTCTTTCGATTCTACGGCGGTGAGAATGTCGCTTCTGACCGGATTGCCGGTCATCGTGATTTTTTCAGCCGGAAAAAAACGGTCGGTTCCCTCGTAGGCCACGCAAATGGCGTCGGCATTCTTTCCGAGCAGCTTGTTTGTCACCCCGGGATAGGAGTTCTGTTCCTGAATCAGTGTTGGCACTCCTGCTTTCTGGGCTTCTTTCAGCATCGGCCCGCTTGCATATCCGCCGACGCCGACCGCGATGTCGGGTTTGAAATCGCGCAGCACCTTGCGTGCTATTCTCATGCTGCGCCACAGTTTCAGCAACACACCGAAATTGCGCCACAGACGTTTTCGGTCGAAGCCCGCGACGGGAAGCCCGACAATTTCATATCCGGCCGCCGGGACACGTTCCATTTCCATGCGGTTATCGGCTCCTATAAAAAGAATCTTGACCGACGGATCGCGGCGTTTCAACGCGCCTGCTATCGAGAGTGCGGGAAAAATGTGGCCTCCGGTGCCACCTCCGCTGATGAGTACATTCATAGAATCAACATTGTAAAAACGGTTATTGCACCTGGGCCGGATTGTCGGCCCTGACTTCTTCAGGCAGAAGTTCGAGCTCGGCCTTGATCTCTTTCTTCTTTCCGTTCTGAACGGCGAAACGGCTGACACTCAACATCACGCCGAATGCGATTGAAGTGATCAGAATCGACGATCCACCTTTCGATATCAGCGGCAACGGCTGTCCCGAGACAGGAAACACACCGGTCACTATCGCCATGTGGAACAGAGCCTGGAACACGATCATGACGGCCATTCCCATGACCAGCAACGCCGGGAAAGCCCTGCTGCACCGGCTCGCGATGTTTCCGGCACGGGCCAGCAGCGACAGGTAGACGACCAGGAGAAGAAATCCGCCGACAAACCCGAGGTCTTCGACGACAATCGAGAAAATATAGTCGGAAAATGCCAGCGGCAGACGGGAGGTCTCGCGTGAGTTGCCCGGCATGACACCGATCAGGCCACCGTTGGCCTGTGCCATGTAGGCATACATTTCCTGACGGTTCTCGGCCACGATCGTGTCGTTGTATTTCTCACCCCAGTTGTTCATGTAGCGGTCTATGCGGGCGATCCAGGTGCCGGTGCGGTCGTCTGACTGTTCGCCGACCACCGCGAGCTGTTCGGTCGTCAATGTCTTTTCTTTTTCATTCTTGCTTTTCACCTTGTAGACGACGGCCGCTCCGGCCACGACGCCGTAGCACAAGATGACGACAATGAATTTTTTCCATTGCACGCCGGCTATCAGCATGATCGACAGCGATATGCCCATTAGCAGAAGGGTGTTGGTCAGACCCTGTGAAAAGAGCAGTCCGCCAAACAGAATAACCACGACGGCCGACAGAACGACGCCTCCGGTCCTGACTCCTTCCTTTTCCTGGGCACGCGACATGATCAGCGCGATAGATGCCACCGCCGACAGCTTGAGAAACTCGGCCGGCTGAATGGCTATGCCGAGAATGTTGACCGCGCGACGTGCGCCGTTGACGATCTCTCCGGCAACGAGCACATATGCCATCAGGGCGACGCTGACGATGACAAAGATCGGTATCAGCGGAATGAACCAGCGGTAGTTGATGCGCGACAGACCGAGCGCGATGGCCGCTCCGACCAGAAGCATCGAGATGTGGCGCAGCAACGGGGCGAAAACGTTGGCTGCCCTCACTTCAAAAGAAGACGCGCTGTAGAGCTCGATGATCGAGACAATGACGAGCGTGATGAAAATTGCCCAGATATATTTGTCGGGGCGTCGCACCGTCGGGTCAGACGGCTGCTGTGGTGTCGGGTTGACAGTTGGTTCAGACATCGGAGTGTGTGTTTTTATGCGTGATTATCGTGAAAGGTTTCTGACGGCATCTTTGAATTGGCGTCCGCGGTCCTCGTAGCTCTTGAACAGGTCGAAGCTGGCGCAGCATGGTGAGAGCAGCACCGTGTCGCCCGGCTGTGAGAGCCTGCGGCAAGCGTCGACAGCGTCTGCAAGAGAGTGGGTGTCGGCAATGGCGGGCACTTTGTCTTTGAAGAAACTGATGATCTTTTCGTTGTCTTTTCCCATTGCGACAATGGCTTTCACCTTGCTGTCGACCAGTGACTCTATCTCGCTGTAGTCGTTGCCTTTGTCCTTGCCGCCGAGAATCAGCACGGTCGAACGTGCCGAGGGCATGCTCTCGAGGGCATACCAACATGAGTTGACGTTTGTGGCTTTCGAGTCGTTGATCCAGCGTACACCGTCGACATCGGCCACATACTCGAGACGGTGCTCGACCCCCTCGAAGTCGGAGAGCGCACGGCGAATGTCATCTTTCCTGATGTCGAGCAGACACGCCGAGAGGCCGGCGGCCATTGAGTTGAAAAGATTGTGCAGTCCGCTCAGGGCGAGGTCGGCGCGCGGCATCATCAGAGATGTCTCTGGGGTCATGAAAACGAGTTCGCCGTCGTCGTCGACATAGGCTGCCGTGTCATCTCCCTCGAGATGCTCGGAGAAAGGATAGAGCCGGGCCTCGGTAGTGATCGCGTTTAGCTGGTCGGTGATCGTCTTGTCGTCTTGCCAGTAGATTATGGCGTCGGTATAGGTCATGTTGTTGATTATACGGAACTTGGCCTTGACATAGTTCTGCATCTTGTAGTCATATCGGTCGAGGTGGTCGGGGGTGATGTTCATCAACACGGCGACATTGGCCTTGAAGTCATACATGTTCTCGAGCTGGAAGCTGCTCAGCTCGATGACGTATACGTCGTGTTTTTCTGTCGCGACCTGATAGGCGAGCGACTTTCCGACGTTACCGGCCAGACCGACGTTGATGCCTGCGTCGCGCAAGATGTGGTAGGTCAGCAAGGTAGTCGTTGTCTTGCCGTTGGAGCCTGTGATGCAGACCATTTTCGCATCGGTGTATCGTCCGGCGAATTCGATCTCGGAGATCACCGGAATGCCGCGACCGACGATCTGCCTGACGATAGGGGCAGTCGGTGGAATTCCGGGACTTTTGACGACCTCGTCGGCATTGAGTATTTTTTCTTCGGTGTGGTGTCCGTGTTCATAGGGAATGTCCCATTTCTCAAGCATCTCGCGATAGTGGGGTGAGATTGTTCCCATATCGCTCAGAAAAACGTCCATATTCTTGACTTTGCCGAGAATCGCGGCTCCGACACCGCTTTCTCCTCCGCCGAGCACGACAAGACGTTTGATTTTTTCAGTTGACATAATAATATATATTATCAGGTTACCTTATTTTCAGTGTGATGAAAGTCAAGACGGCGAGCAGAATGCCGATGATCCAGAATCTGACAACGATTTTTGACTCCGGAATAGCCTGTCGCGGAGACTGGATTATCGCCTCGATCGAGCCGTCGCCCGGTTTCTGGTAGTGGTGGTGTAGCGGTGTCATCTTGAAGATGCGTCGTCCGGTTCCGGTTTTTTTCTTTGTCATTTTGAAGTATGCTACCTGAATCATGACCGACAGATCCTCGATCAGGAAAATCGCGCACAGCAGCGGAATCAGCAGCTCTTTGTGGATCAGAATCGCGAACACGGCGATGATGCCGCCGAGGGTGAGGCTGCCGGTGTCGCCCATGAAGACCTGGGCGGGATAGGCATTGTACCACAGGAATCCGATCAGCGCACCGATGAATGCCGCCATGTATACCACCAGTTCCTCGCTGCCGGGTATATACATTATGTTTAGGTAGGAGGAGTAGATTATGTTGCTTCCGAGATAGGCCATCAGGGCGAGGGCGACACCGATGATGGCCGAGGTGCCTGTGGCCAGTCCGTCAAGACCGTCGGTCAGGTTCGCGCCGTTGCTGGTAGCTGTGACGGCTATGATGACGACGATGATGAAAACAATCCAGCCGGCAGTCTCTGCATAGTCTCCCGCCCACTGGGTGAGCCAGGTGTAGTCGAAGTTGTTGTTCTTGACAAACGGAATTGTTGTCTGGGGTGAATGGATGTCGGAACTCTCATAGATGACATCTACGACTTCGTCGGTCTCTACATTGGTCACCTCGGTGTTCTCCCTGATGACGATGTCGTTGCTCAAGAACATCGTTACGCCGACAATGAGGCCGAGTCCGATCTGTCCGACAATCTTGAAGCGTCCGTTGAGCCCTTCCTTGTCTTTACGCGCCACCTTGATGTAGTCGTCGAGAAAACCGAGTGTTCCGAGCCACACGGTCGAGACGATCATCAGAAGCATGTAGACGCTGGTCAGATTTCCGACGAGCAGACATGGAATCAAGATCGAGATTATTATGATGATGCCACCCATTGTCGGGGTGCCGGTCTTTTTCATTTGTCCTTCGAGCCCGAGGTCGCGTATGATTTCGCCGACCTGTTGTTTTTGCAGGAGCGTTATGATTTTTTTGCCGAAGACGATCGCGATGAACAGCGACATCACCAGGGCGAGAACCGACCTGAAAGTGATGTAGCTCATCAGGCGTGCGCCCGGAAAGTCGATTTGTGACAGATATTCAAAAATATGATACAGCATTGTCTATGTAAACTTACATTTCGTTTTCAAAAATCTGAGACATCACCTCGCGGTCGTCGAAGTGGTGTCTGACTCCCTTTATCTCCTGGTAATCTTCGTGGCCCTTTCCGGCGATCAGAACCACGTCGCCCCTGCGTGCCATTGCCGATGCCACTTTTATCGCCTCATCGCGATAGGTCACGGTCAGGGTTTTCGACGACAGGGCCTTGGAGTCGAGTCCGGCTTCCATTTCAGCTATGATCTCACGTGGGTCTTCATCGCGCGGGTTGTCGCTTGTCAACACAAGCACGTCGCTGAGCCGGGCCGCCTCGCGCGCCATGATCGGACGTTTGCCCCGGTCGCGGTTTCCGCCGGCTCCGACAACGGTGATTATGTGTCCGTTGTTGCCGATTATCTCGCGGACCGTGTTGAGAACATTGACCACGGCATCGGGTGTGTGGGCATAGTCGATGATCGCGACGTAGCCCCGGCGCGGAGAGCGCATGGTCTGGAAACGGCCTGCCACCGGCACCATTCGGCTCATGCCGATAAGAATCCGCTCGGTGTCCCAGCCCAGGAGAATGACGGTTCCGTAGAGGGCGGTGAGGTTATAGGCATTGAAGCGTCCGGTGAACATGACCTCGACCTCGTTTCGGTTGAACGACATCAGTGTTCCGTCGAGACGTTGCTCGATTATCCGTCCGACGAAATCGGCCGGTCGACGCAGCGAATAGGTGTGGCGCGATGCGGCGGTGTTCTGCAACATGATCTCGCCGTTGCGGTCGTCAATGTTGGTCAGGGCGAACGCATCGGCGGGCAGGGTATCGAAAAACGATTTCTTGGCTGCGAGATATGCTTCGAAGGTCTTGTGGTAGTCGAGGTGGTCGCGGGTCAGGTTGGTGAACACGCCGCCGGCGAACGTCAGTCCGGCGATGCGGTGCTGGTGGGCGGCGTGAGAGCTGACTTCCATCGCGGCATAGGTGCAGCCGGCGTCGACCATACGTGCCAGCAGGCTGTTCAGCTCGATCGGGTCGGGGGTGGTGTGGGTGGCGTCGACCGGTTCGGTGTCGATATAGTTCCTGACCGTTGACAGAAGTCCGGCCTTGAATCCCATCTGGCGGGCCATTTCATAGATGAGAGTGGCGGTTGTGGTCTTTCCGTTGGTGCCTGTCACTCCGATCAGCTTGAGTTTTGACGATGGGTTGCCGAACCATGCCGATGCGATCTCGCCGAGGGCAGTCGCGCTGTTTCCGACAATCACGTAGGTGACGTCAGGGTCGGGTGACGTCGGCATCTCCTCAGCCACTACAGCCGCGGCACCGGCGTTGGTTGCATCGCTGATGAAACGGTGTCCGTCGACGTTGACTCCTCTGACGGCGACAAACAGTTTTCCTTTGACATCGCCGCGCGAGTCAGAGGTGATTCCCGTTATCGTGCGGTCGGTGGTTCCGGCCGTAGAGACGGTGTTTATTCTGGAAATTATGTCAGACAGTTTCTGTGTCATTATCTTTGTTTTGTTTTTTCAAATCAGTCTGATTATCACGGTTGATCCGCGCCGCAGCTGCTGTCCGGCTTGCGGACGCTGGCTGTTCACGCAGCCACGGCCTTCGAAGGCGACATTGTAGCCGGCCCGTTCGATTGCCACGACGGCCTCCCGCAGACCGAGTCCGCTGACGTCAGGCACTATGCCTTCGGACGTAGCCTGTTTAGCCGCGCTCCGGCACTGGTAGCCTGTGATCGTAGCCGAGTGCCTGTAGGTGTCGGTTGTCGATGTGTGGTAGAATTTGGGCGATGCCCCTTTGGGAGCCTGGGTGTCGGCTCTGAAGTCGCTGACATTGTCAAGAAGACCGCGGGAGAACATTTTCATCGCAATGTTTTTCATTACCTGGCCGCTTGTCGATGCCGCTCCGAACATGTTCTGCTTGGGGTGGCATGTGAGCACTATGCAAGAGTATTTCGGTTTTTCGGCGGGAAAAAATCCACAGAAAGCGAGACGCTTGCGTCCGGTGTTGTACTGGTGGGTCTTCGGATCGACCATATAGCATGTGCCGGTTTTGCCGGCGATGTTAACAAGGGGGTTGCGCAGACGTTTGCCCGTTCCGTGTTCCCCTTCGACGACGCTTCGGAGCATGTCGCGCAAGATAGCGGCATTGCGCGGGGTGCAGATCGTGTCTACCACCGAGACCGGAATCACTGTCGGGACAGAGTCTTCGCGCAGAAGCTCGCTGTAGAGTCTGGGGCGCACGAACACGCCGTCGTTGGCAATGGCGTTGTAGATGGCGAGGGTGTAGATCGGAGGAATCATGGTTGCGTAGCCATAGCACATTCGTGAGAGCGAGATGCGGCTCGGGTTTTTCTCGATCACCGGGGTGCGCTCGCCCGCGATTCCGGTGTTGAGGGGTTTGAAGAAGCTGATTGCCTCAAGGCTTTTGTAGAATTGCGACGGGTCGCGGTGATAGATGCTGTTGTCGCCGGTGATGACCTTGGTCATGCCGATGTTGCTCGACCGCTCGATGACTTCGCTGACGCGCATCGAGGTGCAGCCGTGGGAGTCGGTGATCGGGCGTCCGCCGGCATAGGCATAGCTGAATCCGGTCGAGATGACACGGTTGGGGTCGGAGACAAGTCCGTTTTCCAGTGCGATCAGCATTGAGATCGGCTTCATTACCGATCCGGGCTCGAAGCCTTGCACGGCGCGGTTTATGGCCTCGATATATTTGCCTGACCGGGGGCTTTTCTCAAGGTTTGAGATTGCCTTTATGTCACCGGTGGAGACGTCCATCAGCACTGCTACTCCCCAGTCGGCGTCACATGTCTCGAGCACGGTGTTCAGTTCGTTCTCGACAATGTCCTGAATGCCGATGTCGATAGTCGACTTTATGGTGTAACCCGGCACTGCGGCGGTGTCGGTCCAGTCGGCGATGCGTCGGGTGAGGGGAATTTTTTTCGAAACGCCCGGCACACCGTAGAGCAGCGAGTCGAGTGCGCATTCGAGACCCGAGATGCCGTGTATCTCGGCACATTCCCTGGTTTGCCCGACGCGTCCGATCGATCGGAGCGCCATGTTGCCGTAGGGATGGGTGCGTCTGACTTTAGAGTCGATTACCAGACCATGTTTGGCGGGGTATTTTGCATCGAAAAACGGAATTGTTCTCACTCTCTCGAGGTCGGCGAAGCTGAGATTGTCGATGATTCTGAATCCTCTCGGACGTTTTTTGAATTCAAGATCAAGCGGAGCCGACAGGTGTTTGATCCATTGGGCACGTGTCTTGCCGTAGTTTGGAAAGAAGCGGCACAGGGAGTCGGCGATGACCGGAATCGCGTTTTTGTAGTCGACCATGACCTGGGGATGGCTCTTGAACCGTTCGGCCCTGAAGTCCATGCGCAGGGTGTAGAATGTCAGGTTTGTTGCGAGCACGCTGCCGTCGGCCGCGAGAATGTCACCGCGCTGCGGGTGAATGACTTTAGACACGAGCAGCTCTGAGTTGGCCTTTTTGTTCCATTTGTCGGCGTCGATGACCGTTGTCTTGAAGAGTTTGAAGACAATCAGCCCGGCGAGAATGAAAATTAGCAGCGATATGAGCAGGTAGCGTGCGAGAATGTGGGTGTGGTTTGTCTTTTTCATTTGTAAGAAATCTGATAAGGTGGTCTTTCCTGAATGTGTAGGTTTAGATGCATCGAGTCGACGAGCTGCTGCATCTCGCTTTCGCGTGTGCGGCTCATGTAGGTGCTCCGTTCTCTTATCGACTCGGTCTTGACGACTTCGAGGCGTCGTGTCAGTGACTGAATTGTCTCCATGCGTGTCTGACACTGGTATTTGTTGGTGATGTAGATCAGCAACATTACCATCACGACCAAGATCTTACCCCAGTTACGGGCGAAGAAATCGGTAGACAGAATTTTGCCGTGGAGGGCTTTTAGCAACAGCGAGTCGCTTTTTTTCTTCTGCGGTTTATTTTTCTTTTCAGCCATTGACTCGGTCGGTGTTTTTCGGTTCTAATTTTTCTGCGACTCTCATTTTCGCACTTCGCGAACGTGGGTTCCGTTCCACTTCGCCGGGCGACGGTACGATCGGTTTTGATGTGATCAGTTTCAGCGGCGACAGGTTGCGGCCGAAGAAATCTTTCTCGACATCGCCTTCAAGATTGCCTGTCTTCATGAAATTCTTGACCAACCGGTCTTCAAGCGAGTGGTAGGTGATGACGACGAGCCGTCCGCCTGGTCTGAGCACTTTAATTGCCTGGGTCAGGAAGTCGCGGAGGGCCGAGATCTCGTCATTGACAACGATGCGCAGAGCCTGGAAGATCTGGGCAAGTTCCTTTTTCTCCTGACGCGGGTCTACCATCGGTCTGACGACTTCGAGCAGCTGTTCGACGGTAGTCACCGGGCGGTCACGCCGGGTCTTGACTATCGCGGCAGCGAGACGCCGGGCGTTTTTCAGTTCGCCGAAAAGCCTGAAAATCTCTGTCAGCCTCTGTTCGTCGGAGTCGTTTATGACAGCCGCGGCCGTCAGGTCGGCACTGCGGTTCATTCTCATGTCGAGCGGCCCTTCATATCTGAACGAGAATCCGCGTGCCGGGTCGTCGAAATGGTGGAACGAGACGCCGAGGTCGGCGAGAATTCCGTCGACTCCGTCGCAGTGGCCGTAGTAGCGCATGAAGTTGGAGAGATATCTGAAGTTTGAGTGGACGATTGTGAACCGAGGGTCGGTGAAAGCGCGGCTCACGGCATCGAGATCTTGGTCGAAAGAGTAGAGATGACCGTCATTGCCGAGGTTGGAGACTATGGCCCGAGAATGGCCGCCACCGCCGAATGTGGCATCGACATAGATGCCTTCTGACTTGATGTTCAGCGCGTTGATCGCTTCGGGTAGCAGGGCCGGTATGTGATATGTCTCGTTCTCCATTTCGTTCGCTCGGGTTTGGGGTGAATTCGGTTGTAAAATTACTGAAAATCTTTTGATAAATTTACATATCGAAATTCTTTTTTATAAAAAAGTTTTCTACATAGGTGTAAGGGTGAAAAAAGTCTGCCGCCCGGTGGCAAGGAGCGGCAGACCAAGCTCTTAATTTGCAATTGTAAATCAGCCGATGATCTGGGTGAGTTCGGCCACTCCTTCAGAGGCTCCTTTCCGGATCACCTTAATGGCGGCCGGAACGTTGGCGGGGTGAGGGTCGATGTAGTAGACGGGGGTCGTGGGACGAGCGTAATTCAGCAGTCCGGCAGCCGGATAGACATTCAGTGATGTTCCGATGATCACCAGTATGTCAGCTTTTCCGACAATGTCGATGGCAGGTTCGATCATCGGAACGGCTTCCTCGAAAAAGACAATGTGGGGTCTGACCCGGTGGCCGTCTATAGTTGTCTCGGGGGTAGTGTCGATCGAGTCTTCCCTGAGTTCGTAGACTTTCGATTCGTCGTCTATGGCGCGTACCTTCATCAGTTCTCCATGGAGATGCAGAACGTTTGAGCTTCCGGCGCGTTCGTGGAGGTTGTCGACGTTCTGGGTTATGATCACGACATTGAATTTTTTCTCGAGCCGTGCAAGCAGACGGTGTCCGTCGTTGGGATTGACGGTGAGCAGTTCGCGGCGGCGTGTGTTGTAGAATTGGTGTACGAGTGCCGGATCGCGTGCGAATCCGGTAGCGCTCGCCACGTCCATGACCGGATATTTATCCCACAGGCCACCACTGTCGCGGAAGGTTGAAAGTCCGCTCTCGACGCTCATTCCGGCTCCGGTCAGAACCACGAGGAGTTTCTTGTCTTGTTCCATTTTTGTTGTTTTTTCTAATTTAGAGTCAGGTTTTATCGCAAATTTAACACCCTGAGGTGGAAGCTTATGCGTTAAATCATGTTAAAAAACAGAACGGTGGTAAATTGAATGATATTTCGGCCGATATTTTCATTTGCGGCAATTGTTAAATAACAAAAAGAAATAGGAAAAATGAATCTGAAATCGCCGCGTTTTACAAAAATAGTGCTTGACACGCTCCACATTGTGGTGCTGGTTCTGTCTGTGTTGCTGATTGTATATATCTCATACGATACATTCCGCGGCATACCGTTTCTGCAGAACAAGAATTACATGAATTTTCAGCTGGTTGTGTGCATCGTGTTCATTGTCGATTTCTTCATCGAGCTGTTTTACGCTCCCGACAAATGGTTTTATTTCAGACGCAGGTGGCTTTTCCTTCTGTTGTCGATTCCCTATCTCAATCTTGTCAACCGTTATCAGATACACCTGTCGGCTGACGCGCTCTATTTTGTCAGGTTTATTCCGCTTGCCCGCGGTGCACTGGCACTGACCATTGTTCTCGGCTACATCTCCCACAACAAGATAGCGAGCATTTTCTCGTCATATGTCTCGATCATGGTTCTGATCACCTATTTCGCGAGCCTGATTTTCTTTGAGCGCGAGCATCCGGTCAACTCAATGGTCACTAACTACTGGGACGCGTTCTGGTGGGGTTGCATGCAGGTGACGACGCTCGGTTGCAGCATCTATCCGCTGACGGTGGCAGGCAAGATTCTTTGTGTGGTGCTGTCGCTGATGGGCATGATCATGTTTCCGTTGTTCACCGTCTACATGACCAATCTGATCATGTCGCGGCGTCAGCGCAAGAATCTGTATGTCAGTCAGAATGACACAAAACCGCAGCCGATGGCTCAGAAACAGGGGTGAAAAATGAAAAGACACCTGTGTTTTTTAACGGGTATATGAAAAAATCATTACCTTTGTTGTGAAAACTAAATTTAACCACCCGACGACAATGAGCGACAGCGTTGTAATAATACCGATGTATAACGAGAAAGAGAACGCGGCTGCGATCATCGACGCAGTCATCGCGCTTCCCCATTCGTTTGACATTCTTGTCATAGACGATAATTCGCCCGATGGCACAGCAGCCATCGTGAAGAAGAAAATGTCGCAGTTTCCCGACCGTGTGTTCCTGATCGAGCGTCAGGGTAAACTGGGGTTGGGAACGGCCTATATTGCCGGTTTCAAGGAGGCGTTGCGCCGGAAATATGAATACATATTTGAGATGGACGCCGATTTTTCCCATAACCCCAATGACCTTCTGGCTCTTTACCGTGCCTGCCACGAAGAGAAGGCCGATGTGGCCGTGGGTTCGCGTTATGTCACCGGGGTCAACGTGGTGAACTGGCCGATGGGGAGGGTGCTGATGTCATATTTCGCATCGAAATATGTCAGGATTGTCACGCGGTTGCCCATACATGACACCACGGCCGGCTTTGTATGCTACCGCCGGCGTGTGCTTGAGACAATGGAACTTGACAAAATCAAGTTCAAAGGCTATGCATTTCAGATAGAGATGAAGTTCACGGCCTATAAATGCGGCTTCAGGATAGTCGAGGTGCCGATTGTGTTTGTCAACCGTGTTCTCGGGACGAGCAAGATGAGTTCGGGCATCTTCGGCGAGGCTGTCATGGGGGTTGTCAAACTCAAGGTCGGAAGCTGGTTCAGAAAATATCCCAAACCCCAATCGTGATGCTTATACACAATGCAGAGATAATCAACGAGGGCCGTCGTTTCCGCGGATATGTAGCGGTCGACGGCTGTTTCATAACCGAAGTCGGCGAGGGTGACGCCCCTCAGACGCTTCTCGAGGTCCACGGCGAAATCATCGATGCGTCGATGAAATGGCTTGTTCCGGGTGCGATAGACACCCATGTCCATTTCCGCGACGGCGGCGATGGCAGTCCCAAAGGCGACATCGCTTCAGAGAGCCGCGCGGCGGTAGCCGGAGGTGTGACCACCTTTTTTGACATGCCGAACACGACACCGCCCACAGTGACACTCGAAGCGTGGAAAAGGAAAATGGAGAAGGCGGCGGCGAAATCGGCCGCCAACTATGCTTTTTTCATGGGTGCGACCAACGGCAATCTCGATCAGCTGCTTGAAGCCGACTACTCGCGAGTGCCGGGAGTGAAGTTGTTCATGGGGTCTTCGACCGGCAACATGCTCGTCGATGACAGCAATGCGATCAGGCAGTTGTTTGAACGGTTGGAATGTGTAATTGCCGTTCATGCCGAGAGTCAGCCCGTGATCAGCGGCAATGTCAAGAAATACAGAGAGAAATATGGTGAGCCGGTGCCTGTCGGTTTGCATCCCGAGATACGTTCCCGACGCGCTTGTGTCGAGTCGTCGGGGCTGGCTGTCGGGCTTGCACGCGCAACCGGGGCGCGGCTCCATGTGCTGCACATATCGACGTCAGACGAACTTGAGTTGTTTGCTCCCGGACCGTTGTCGGGCAAGCGCATCACGGCCGAGACCTGTCCCCATTACTTGATTTTCGGCGGCGGAAGTGACTATGAGAGATATGGAACGAGGGTGAAATGCAATCCGGCAATCAAGGAGCGGAGCGACCGCGAGGCGTTGCTCAAGGCTGTGATCGACGGACGCATCGACGTGATCGCCACCGACCATGCGCCCCATCTTCCGGCCGACAAGAAAGGTGATGCCCTGACGGCTGCGTCGGGAATGCCCGGCGTTCAGTTCTCATTGCCGCTGATGCTGTCGATGACCGACCGTGAACCCGGGCTGACACCAGAGCGGGTTGTCGAGCTGATGAGCCACAATCCGGCGACACTCTACGGCATTGACCGTCGCGGTTTCATTCGTCGTGGCTATTATGCCGACCTCGTTCTGATTGCGGAGACCGACCGTGAGATTGCCGACAGCGATGTGGTCTCGACATGTGGCTGGACGCCATATGCCGGCATGGAGCTTATGCGCCGTGTCGACAGGGTGTGGGTCAACGGCGGAAACCATGCGCTCGCCTGCCGCTTCCGGACGCGCGGCGAGATTAAGGATTGAGCAGATCCGGATTGAAGTAGTCGGTCACATCGCGTGCGATTTCAAGCGCGTGGCGGGCTTTGCTGTCGGGGTCGAGGGCCAAGGCGTGTTCATAGTCTGTCATCGCTTCTGAATGACGGCCGAGACGCCAGTTGATTTTCCCACGGTTATACCTCAGATCGGGGTTCGAGGGTTCGGAGGCAATCGCTTCGGTCAGCACGTCGAGTGCGTCTGAAAGGCGGTTTTCTGAAATTAATCGCGCTGATTTTTTGATAACGGACATCTTTTGACTATTTTTGGACGTTTAAAAATAAAAACGTCAACAACTGCCGGTTTAGCATATCGGCAGGCATTAAAAATCAAATAACTTCCGAAAAATGAAAGAATCAGGTTCAAGGCTTTTCGCCTTCTGTGTTGCGGTCATCTTGATGCTGCCGTCGTTGTCGGCTTCCGACCCCACGTCTACAAACTACACATCGTGGCAGTGTGAGGGAAGTCTGACCCCATATCGTGCCCCTGAGCATCAGACAGAGATTCCCGATACTCTCACGCCGGTCTATATAAACCATGTCGGCCGTCACGGGGCACGCTATCCGGCATCGGCCACCCACTGTGTCAACATGCTGAAACTGCTGCAGAAAGCCGACTCGGCCGGCACTCTGACCGAGACAGGTCTCAAGTTGAAGAAGCTTGTGACCGAGGTGATCGACATATGTCACAACCAGTGGGGCGCGCTCGACTCGCTCGGTATGGCCGAGCAGCGCGGCATTGCCTCGAGAATGTTCCTGAACTATCCGCGGCTGTTTGAAAACACCCGTATCGAGGCCATTTCGTCTTACGCGCCCCGATGCATGATGAGCATGTTCAGCTTCGTTCATCAGCTCGACCGCCTCAATAACCGCATAGAGGTCTCGACGCTCACCGGTCGTGTAAACTCCGCGCTCATGCGTCCGTTTGACATCGACCAAGACTATATCGACTTCAGGAAAACCGGACGCTGGAGTGTTCCCTACGACCAGTATGCGGCGAAAACCATTCCGTTGACAGCCATCAGACGCGTGGTGGGCGAACGATATCGGTTTGCCGATGACAACGAGGCGCGTGAGATGGCTCTGAATGAATATTATGTCATTGCCGGACTGAGCTGCATGTCGGTCGACATTGACGCATCGCTCTACTTCACCAATGAAGAATATAACGCCCTGTGGTCATGTTTCAATCTAAGACAGTATCTTCAGCGCACGGCCACCACAATCTCGACTGTTCCGGCCGACATCGCCTCGCCGCTGCTGCTCGACCTGATATCGACGACCGAGGCGTTCATCGCAGGAAAAAACCGGGCCACCGTCAATCTCAGGTTCGGACATGCCGAGACACTCATGCCTCTGCTCTCTCTGATGCATCTGAAAGGCTGCTACTACATGACCAACTATTTCGACACGGTCGCGCTCCATTGGTGTGACTTCAATGTCGTTCCGATGGCCGCCAACCTTCAGATGGTGCTTTTCAAGTCTAAGTCGGGCCGCTACTATGTCAGGGTAGATGTCAATGAGACCGCAGTGCCGCTGCTGCCAAACTCGACCGACGTCTACACGCCATGGAATGTTGCGCGTGACTACCTCACACGCTGCGTGCCGCTCTACTATAATTGATAGTTTTGTTAATTGTTTTTAATTAATTTATCAAATTGTCCTGAGTGATATATTTTTTTTATAACTTAGCCGTTTGAAAAGGTGTGGACTTGACAAGGCAGAACAAAATAGCCTCCGGGCTTGTTTAACAGATACGGCGACCGTCAGTGACGCCGCCGGCGAACGGCTCCGGACCGACTCAAGTTCAACTATTAAAAACTTAAAACAATGGCACTCGACGAAAATAACGGACATGATATCCAGCGCGACACTCCCCGCACAATGAGAATTGTCTTTGGCGTTTTCATGATCTTGATCTATATCGGCATGGGCGTCTTGCTTCTGACGGGTTTCTTTGACTCCCTGCTCCCGATTGCATGGACGCGTTATGTGCTCGCTGTGGCATTCATAATCTATGGAATCTGGCGAGGCTACCGTCAGTTCTCGGGACGTTACTAATGATTCTTGAATGATTGAACGAAAATTATCAGAGATGAAGAAACTATTGTTTGGCGTTCTCCCGGCGGTCGCGATGCTGTTGGGAGTCGCTTCTTGTCAGAAATACTCAGAGCAACGCAAAGGCAACACATCGACCAGCGGACTGACGACAGTCATGGTCGACAACAGCTTCGAGAACATAATGCAGCAGGAGATCGATGTCTATGAATACTGCTACCCCAATGCGAGCGTGATTCCCTACTACTTGAGCGAGGTCCAGGCAATGGACTCGCTGATGTCGATGAAATCGCCGCTGGCTGTAATCACACGTGACCTGACCAAGGAAGAGGTGAAATATTTCAAAGACCGCAAGAAGACAGCACGCTCGAAACGCATAGCTGTCGACGCTATCGCGCTGATTGTCAATCCTGAGAATACGATCGAGATTCTTTCAAAAAAAGAGATCTCTGAGATTCTGACCGGCGAGGTCACTCAGTGGAATCAGCTCGAACCGAGCAAACTCGGTGAGATCAGCGTCGTTTTTGACAATGCCGGATCGTCGACCGTCAAATATATGCGCGACTCTCTGATGAACGGTGGAGAATTTGGCCCCAATGTCTACGCACAGGGTTCAAACAACGCGGTTTTCGAGGCAGTGAAAAACCACAAGAATGCAATCGGTGTCATCGGTGTGAGCTGGATCTCGTCAGACCTCAAGAGCCCGTCGGCATCGATAGAGGAACGCGCCGCACGCACCCAGAGCAGCGACACGACCGACATCTCGTTCAACACCGGAATCAAGGTGCTCAAAGTGCGACGTGACGATTCGATCGAGGCATTCCGACCCTATCAGGCTTATATTTTCACCGGACAATATCCGCTCTACCGCTCGATCTACATGGTGTGCACAAGTGCGCCCGGCTCGACAGCCCATGGTTTCTACTCGTTTGTGACCGGAGTTCAGGGTCAGAAACTGATTCAGATGACAGGTGTGTTGCCGGCCATCGTGAGACCCAGGCTTGTGAATGTTGAGTGATCGCCATTTTTAAACGACAATAATTCAATAACTTAAATAAACTATATCAACGACATGAAATTCAAACTTCTCTTTTCTTTTCTTCTGGCTGGAGGCATGACTCTTTCAGCGCAGCAAGGATACAAAGACGGTATCGAGTATTTCCGTGCCGATCAGCCCGAGGAGGCGGAAATGATTCTGACCAAGACTCTCAACGATGCTTCGACCGACAAGGCAGCGTCTCTCTATTATCTCGGCCAGATCGCTCTACAGAAGGGTAACACCGCGGAAGCTACCAAAGACTTCAACGAAGGTCTTCAGGCGAATCCGCAGTATGGCTATAACCACGTGGGTCTCGGCATGGTCGCTCTCAAAGCGGGTGACAAGAAGCTCGCCGGCGATGAGTTCAAGGCTGCCCGTGAGGCCGACAAGAAAGATGCAGCGATGTTGGTCGACATTGCCCGTGCCTACTACAACGCCGATCCGGTGGCTTACGCAAAAGAGATCGAGAAATATATTGAAGATGCGAAGAAGGTGAGCAAGAAAAATCCCGAACCTTCGATCTATATTCTCGAGGCCGACATGCTGGCTCCGACCGACCCTGGTGCTGCTGCCGGATACTATGAGATGGCTCAGCAGGCCGATCCCAACACAAACTATCCCGAGGCATATGTGAAATATGCGCGCACCTACTTCTCGGTGAACCCCCAGTTCGCAATTGACAAACTCAAGGCTCTTCTCGAGAAACAGCCCAACTCGGCTCTCGCACAGCGTGAGCTCGCCGAGAAATACTACGACAGCAACCGTCTGACTCTCGCTGCCGAGCAGTATGGCAAATATATCGCCAACCCCAACCACTTCAAGAAAGACGAGATTCGCTACGTTGCTCTTCTCTGCTTCGGCGAGAAGTTCCAGGAGTCGTTTGATCTGGCCGAGAAGATCCTCAAGGAAGATCCCAACAACATCTACATGCAGCGCATGCAGTTCCTCGACATGGCGAAAATGGAGAAATATCCCGAAGCAAAGCAATATGCCGAGAAATTCTTCAGCAACCCGACCGCCAACAAAGACTCTTATGTGGCCAGCGACTACACGACCTACGGAACCGTTCTTCAGGAACTCGGACAGGACACTCTCGGTGCGGCACAGTATGAGACCGCCGTTCAGCTCAACCCCGGCAAGACCGAGTTGCTGAAAGACCTCTCGAGCGCGTATACCAAAGCTAAAATGTATGACAAGGCAGCAGAGGCCCAGCAACGCTTCGTTGATTCGGGTGACGCTGTGGTCAACGACTACTTCATGCTCGCCCGCCGCTACCAGAATGCCGCCGCTACCGCTACCGACTCGATTGCCAAACTGGCTGCCGTCGACAACGCTCTTAAAAACATCGACTATGTTCTCGAGCGTGTTCCCGACAACGCCACCATTGCTCTGACAAAAGCCCGCATTCTGTTCGTAAAGAACAACAATGCCCCCGATCAGGCTACCGTCGATGCATTCCTCGCAGCCCTCGCTATCCTCGACAAAGATCCGGCAAACAAGGAGAAACGCAAAAACGACTACACCAACGCCTACAACCAGATAGCCAATTTCTATCTCAACCAGGGCGACAAGGAGAACGCTAAACTCTACTTCACCAAGTTCCTGGAGGTTGATCCGACCAACGAGCCTCTCCGCCAGTACATCGAGAACATGAAATAACAGTAAACGATAATCATTTTTTTTCAGAGGGTGTGCCTTCAACCGACGGCGCACCCTCTGTCGTGAATCATACATGACACATCTTCCGTCACAATTTGTCTCACGGCTCCGTCAGCTCGGTTTGAAAGAGACTGACCGACTGATTGAGGCACTTGAAAACTCAGAACCGACAGTCTCGGTCAGGCCAAACGGTTCGCGCCCGTGGTTGCCACCCGGTGTCGCAGGCGAGGTTCCGTGGCTCACATCGGCCCGATATCTCGACGACCGTCCTTTGTTCACACTCATGCCCGAGCTGCATCAGGGCAGGTTCTATGTCCAGGACGCTTCGTCGATGTTCGTGGCGACCGTTCTGAGACAGTTGTTCGATTGCTCCGGCAGGCCGGTCACAATGCTTGATGCATGTGCCGCTCCAGGAGGCAAGACGACCGCAGCTATCGACGCTCTGCCGCCGGGATCACTGGTGGTGGCCAATGAGTTTGACTACCGCCGCGCGTCGGTGTTGCATGAGAATGTCGTCAAATGGGGTTATCCGTCGGTTGTGGTCTCCCGTGGCGACACTTCACGTTTCAGAAAGCTGCAATCGGTCTTTGATGTCATTGCAGTCGACGCTCCGTGTTCGGGCGAGGGCATGTTCCGCAAAGAAGAGGTCGCCGTCAGCCAGTGGTCAGAAGCTTTGGTCACCGAGTGTGCCGACTGTCAGCGCGAGATTCTTGACAATGTGTGGAAATCACTGAAGCCGGGCGGATATCTCATTTACAGCACCTGCACCTTCAACCGCGATGAAAATGAAGACATGGTCTCATGGTTGCTCGAAAACCATGAGGCGGAGAGTGTCGAGATCAAGACCGGTCAATCATGGGGTGTCGTGCTGTCGCCGTTGACTGACAATGGCATATATGCCTACCGGTTCATGCCGGGTGTCGTGCGTGGCGAGGGGCTGTTCATGTCGGTACTCAGAAAAGCCGGAGACCTGCCGGCCGCCGCCGACCGGCCCGACCGCAAGCGTGAGAAAAAAGATCGGGAGCTCTCGGAAGCGGCAGGCTGGCTTGCCGAAACTGACCTGTTTGACATCAGGCGTGACGGTGACACGATCGAGGCTGTGCCTTCGCTCCACCGCAAAACCGTTGCGTTGCTCGACCGATATCTCGATGTCGTCTCACGCGGTGTGACGCTCGCCACAGTCAAGGGACGCGACCTCATTCCCGATCATGCGTTGGCAATGTCGTCAGCGTTGCGTCGCGGATCATTTCCCGAAGTCGAGATCGACCTCCGGTCGGCATTGGCCTATCTGAGATGTGAGGCAATACAGCTTCCCGAAGACACTCCACGCGGTTTTGTGATCGTGACCTACGGCGGTTATCCGCTCGGATTCATGAAAAATCTCGGCAACAGGGCAAATAATCTCTACCGGCGCGAGTGGCGCATTTTGAAACAAGGATAGGAATGTCTATCTTTGTGAATCATTATGCTCACTAATTATCGGAACACCATGAACGACTGGACCCTTAAACGAATCTCATTTTCCATTGGCTATTTTTTGCTCGATCTCGCGATTGTCTGGGTTGCCTTTTGGTTTGTCAACGGCGTCGTGTGGCTCGCATCTCTCGGTGTCGAGGGCATTTTCACCGGTTTGCTTGGCCGCGAAGGAGGCACATTCGGCAAAGTGATAGTCTATATGTTAGATCTTATATGGCTTTATGGAATTGTGATGCTCATGATCTTGATGATGGCCACCCACGACGATCGTGGGAACCAGACTGTCAGTGGTGAAAACTTGAAAATCACACTGATCGAGGGCGCGACAACCTGTCTCGCCGTCATTTTGATCTACGATCCGCGCATAGCGGCCGCGTTGCCCTCTTTCCTGAGTGCGCCTCTGGAGTTTCTGCAGACAGAATGGAACTTCAGGCTTGTCGGCGGGGCAGACCTTATGAGACTCGATTTCTCCGGTGGCATAAGCGATCCGGTCTACTACAACCTTTTCGATCTGATGATTGCCGGGGCGTGGGTTGTCTGGTTGGTTTTTTGTAAAACCAAAAGGCCTCAATATGACTATGATTATTGATACAAAAAAAGGAGAGCATTTCACACACTGAAGCTCTCCTTTTTTGTAATCGGGGGTGATATTTATCAGAGATTGAAGCGGCGTTTGATGTCGTCAACGCGGTCGAGTTTCTCCCATGTGAAGAGCTCAACCTCGCGTTCGTGCATCTGTCCGTCATCGCCGATGAACGTTTTTTTGACAGTGCGCGGAGTGCGACCGAGGTGACCGTAGGTAGCGGTCTCGAGATAGATCGGATTGCGCAGTTTGAACTCGCGCTCGATCGATGCCGGTCTCATGTCAAACATCTCGTCGACTATGGCCGAGATCTCGGCGTCGGTCATACCGACATGTGCTGTGCCGAGAGTGTTGACAAACAGGCTGACCGGGCGTGCCACTCCGATAGCATATGCCACCTGAACCAGCGCACGGTCGGCGACACCGGCCGCAACGAGGTTTTTGGCAATGTGGCGTGCGGCATAAGCTGCCGAGCGGTCAACCTTCGACGGATCCTTGCCCGAGAACGCGCCACCGCCGTGTGCGCCGCGTCCGCCATAGGTGTCGACAATGATTTTGCGTCCGGTCAGACCGGTATCGCCGTGAGGACCGCCGATAACGAATTTTCCGGTCGGATTGACATGAAGAATGTAGTCATCGCCCCACAGCGACTGCAGATGTTCGGGCAGCTGCGCCTTGACGCGCGGAATGAGAATCTCGCGCACGTCGGTGCGTATCTTTTCCAACATCTCCTCGTCGGCCTCGGCTTGCGTCTGGCCGTCGCGTGGAGTGATGAAATCTTCATGCTGGGTCGAGACTACGACCGTGTGGACGCGAACCGGGCGGTTGTCATCGTCATACTCCACCGTAACCTGGCTCTTGGAGTCGGGGCGCAGATAGCTTCTGACATGTCCGTGTGTGTCTGTCCAGGTCATTACCTCGCCCTCGCGGCGAATCTTAGACAACTCTTTCAGCAAAGCGTGGCTGAGAGCCACGGTCAACGGCATGAAAATCGGAGTCTCGTTGGTCGCGTAACCGAACATCATGCCTTGGTCGCCGGCACCCTGCTGTTCGGGATCTTCACGCTCGACGCCGCGGTTGATGTCCGCACTCTGCTCATGCAGAGCCGAGATGATGCCACACGAGTTGCCGTCAAACTTGATCTCGCTGCGGTCATAACCGATGTCGGTGATGACTTTGCGCGCAACGCCCATGAGGTCGACATAGGCATTTGATTTCACCTCGCCGGCGATGACGACCTGACCGGTGGTGACCAGAGTCTCGCAGGCAACTTTTGATGACGGATCGCGTGCGAGAAATGCGTCGAGAACGGCGTCTGAGATCTGGTCGGCGACTTTGTCGGGATGTCCTTCTGAGACTGATTCAGATGTGAAAAGATAGTTCATGATTTAATACGGATAAAAAAATTGAAGTTAAGAAAGATGTCATTCTCAACTTCATAGCGACAAAAATATCCTGATGTCAGCGTTACTCCGCCGCACTGTGCAAGCGGATTTTAGCATTTTTTATCGGGTGGTTGCAAGCAGCCAAATCTGTCCACCATGAATTGAGGCCACAAAGTTACAAATCTTTTTTGATTCTGTCACTCCGGCGAGTGTTAAATCTGCAAAATGGCTCTGGTTTCAACAGAAATTCAACAGAAATTCAACATGATGCACCAGGTTAGATCATGATGCATCATGTTAAATAAAATCAGTTTGTCAGAACTTATATTCCACACCGATCAGGCCTGTGATGCCCTGCATCGGGGTCATGGTGACGTCCTGCCATTTTTTGTTGAGCAGATTCTCGCCGCGTACAAAGGCGGTGAAAGCGTCGGTGATGCGGTAAGATGCGCCGGCTTTCAGGTTGCTGACAGCGTCAAGGTCAATTGTCTCATAACGGTTTAAACTGCTTTCGGACATATTCCATGACGACATCTGACGGTCACCGCGCAGTTCCCAGCCGGCATTGATTGTCAACCGTTCCATGGGGCGCACGGTCAGATCGATGTCAAGCACTTGTTTCGCGCGGTCGCGCCAAAGGTAGTAGCCTTCGTTTTTGTCTTGCGGCGCAACCTCGAGTGAGACGTTCAGAGAGGCGATGTCGCGGTAGTCGTAGCGCACACGGGCTCCTGCATGCCACCCTTTCATGTCGACGGGAACGAAGAAGCATGTCTGTCGTGTGTAGACGGGCATGAGCCAGTCGTTAGCTTTGGCATATCCGCCAAACAGCTCGAACGACGCTCCGCTGAACGGTCCGATGACGAAACCGAGATCGGCGGTGAAGGGAATGTGTGAGTTGTTGTGTGCGGCGAAGGGCTGCATGAAATGTGACACTTCAAACAATGATAACAGGGTGTTCTGGTGTTCTCCGCCACCGAAGTTGGCATAAGCCGAAAATTTTGATGACGGCACCAGGGCGAGTCTTACGTCGGGGGCGACATGAAAATTTTTGCCTGAGTTGACCGTATATTGCACTTTCACGCCGAGATCGGCACGGAAAGCATCGTTTTCAAAGAGATATCCGGGGCGCAGGGTGATCACACCGTTGGTCTTTCCGTTGCCTGAATTAATGAAAGGAAGCGAGTTAGAGACATTCCCCTCCACAAGATTGAAACTGTTGTAGTTGAGGAACGAGCCGCTCAAGTCGGCGCGGAAACCACCATAGTTTATGCCGAATCCGAGTCCGAAATTCATCTCTTTTACGGCATCGGGAAGGTCTTGCTCTTCCTGATTCTTGAATGAATTTCCGAAATAGCCTAATTTCAGGTCAATGTGATATCCCGATTTTTCGTCGCCGGAGATCCATTTTCCGTCGAGTCCGAACCGTGTGTTGCGATGACTCTTCAGGTAAAGATCGGGGTGTTTCATGGCCGAGTAGCCAAACGTGGCGTCAACGGCGAGACGTTGCCAGTTTGAGAAAAAGTGGGTGAGCGACAGACCTGCATCGGCGGTGTTGTCAATCACGCGGCTGTCATTTCCCGAGAAATCGTCGCCGGTATATGAGAATCCGTCATACTGGACCCATGCGTTCAGAACCGTCGTCGAGTCGGCGATGAGGTTGTAACCGGCCGAGACCGAGGCATTGAATGCCGGGAAATAGCCGGCTGCCACATAACCGCGGTAGGGCGACAGGGTGATTGCCGGAGCGGTGGCTGCCGGATCGAGAAGCGTCAGTCCCGGCACCAGTGCTACCGGCAGATCGCGGTATGAGAACTTCAGATCGGTGCGCCTCACATCGGGTTTGATCGTTATGTGGGCCACGTTGAGTCTTGTCGCGGCTCTCTGTTCGGGCACGATTTCTTTCTCGATTGTGATCTCTTTGTTGAGGTTCTGTGCTCCGGCAGCGGCGGTGGCTGTCAGACACAGTGCTATGATGTTGTTTCTGAGTGTCATGATTACTTGTTGAGACGTTGGTCGATCATCAGGAAGATGTCGGGTTCGGTTCCGGGATAGTTCTCTCGCAGGCTCTTGAGATATTCGTCGGCCTCAAACGTGTTGCCCTCGTTGCGGTTTATGTCGCTGAGCAAAATGAAGCCGCGTGCGAGCCAATATATGTGGGGCGGATTGGCATTGACCAGTCTCTCGACGGCTTCACGCGATTTCTTCATGTCGCCGTTGTCATAGTAGTGGCGCGCGAGATAAAAGGCGGCTTTCGCGCCGTAGAGCTGATGTGGGTCGGCGGCAAGTTCGTTCCAGACCTCCTCGGCCTGATCAAACCGGTTCAGTTGCTCCAGGGCGAGCGCACGCGAGAAGTTGACTTCATCACGGTCGCTGCTGCCGATTGTCGTCGATGAGAGCAGGCGGTCGGCAGCTGTGAGTGCTGTCTCTGCTTCCTCAAGGTCAAGGGCGGTGCGTACAATTCCGAGGCGGGCGGCGTTCAGCGCACGGCTCGACGAGGCGCGTGTCTCAAGTTCGGCATATGTCTGCATGGCTGTGCGGGTCATGTCAAGATCGTTCTCTGCACCGGCCTTGAGCAGATAGGCTTCCTCTGCACCCGGTGAGTGGGGATAGTCGGTGACGATGCGCGACGCATGTTGCAGCGTCTGCTCCGCCTTGCCTTCTTTCGATGAGCGGCGTGCCAGACTGAGAAGTGCCTCGGCAACATGGCGGCCGTCTGGATAGTCTTTGAGATAGGCTTCGAGACGGGTTGTCTCGCCTGTCTTCTCAAATGTGCGCGACGCGCTCTCAAACGACATCTCCTCTATTTCTGACGGATCGACCGAAGGGGCGTTGGGCACCGATTTCATGAACGACACAAACTCGGCGAGGTTGCCGTTGTCGGCATAGATGCGCTTGAGGTCGTCGGCTGCGGTGGCTGCCTCGTCGCTCGACGGATAGTTTGTTATGACCTCGCGGTAGGTCTCGACTGCCTTGGCCTTGTTGCCGTCGTTGAGCCATGCTATCGCGAGCAGCAGACGGCCTTGACGTCCCTGGGCGGTCTCGGGAAAGTTCTCGACAAGGCGGTTGTAGGTTGCTATCGCGTTACGCGGGTCGTTGAGTTCCTGCCATGCGTCGGCCATTTCAAGTAGTGCCGACGGGTAGAGTCCCGATGATGGGAAACGGGCAATCATGTCGTCCAGACCGTCGATCTTGGCGCGGTGCTGACGGCGCAGTCCTTTCATTATCGCTTTCTGGAACAGAGCGTAGTCGCCTGCCTGGCGATCAGCCTCATACGCGCGGTCATAGAGCTTCTCGGCGCGGTCAAACGACGATTCATAGTAGAGGCAGTCGCCCATGCGGTTGAGGGCATCGGCCCTCATCAGCGACGAAGCGTTGCCGGGATTGGTGATGAAACTGTCAAACGAACTGTAGGCTTCGTCAAATTTCTTTTCTCCGAAAAGGGCGTACCCCAGGTCGTAGTTGGCCAACGGGCGGTTTGGAAGCGTGCGGGGACCTTTCAGATAGTCGCGGTAAGACTTGGCGGCCTGATCATATTTCCCCTCCTTGTAGAGACATTCGCCGATCCAGAGATCACACTCGCGCTCGATTGCCTGATTGCGTTTTCCGAGTGCCTTCGCCTCACGGAACCGGTTGAGCGCGCCGACCGTGTTGCCCGAGGCGAGATCGCGTGTGCCGAGCGTGTAGGCTATCTGCTGTTTTGCGTCGAGAACGGCGTCGGTGGGACGCGCTATGTTGTTGATGCTTGCAAGCGCGGCCTCATAGTTGTTGTCGGTCATGTAGCCGTTGACGATGTACTGCTGAACCTCGGCGGCATAGCGTGAATCGGGATAGCGTCTGAGGAAAGTCTCGAACGTGGCGACCGAACTTCCGAACGGAATCTTGCCTCCCTGCATCTTGGCCACGGCATAGTTGTAGAGGGCTGTCTCACGTATCTGTTCATCGAAGGTCATGCGGTAGGCTTTGTCAAGAGCCATCAGGGCCGCGTTGTAGTTTCCCTCGCGCAGATAGCTCTGACCGATCAGAAGATACGCGCTCTGACCCATCGCGTTGTCTTGTTTTGTCACCGGAGTCAGGTCGTCTATCGCACGCAGGTAATCGCCCGTGCGATACTCACTCAGGCCGAGCACATAAAGTGCCGAGGGAAGAGGACTGTCTGTCAGCGACACATATTGTTTCAACAATGTGACCGCTTCGTCGGGACGGTCGAGGCTGTAGCACGACTCTCCTGCCACTCTGGCGGCCTCGGCGCGGAATTCGCTGCCGATTCCGTCAAGCGACAGCAGACGGCGTGACGTTGTCAACGCCTTGTCATAGTCGCGCCTCATATAGTAGATCTGACCCAGATAGAAATCGGTCATCGAGGTCGGGCCGGAAGTCTCCGGCACAACTTTCCTGAAGCGTGCGAGAGCTTCGTCATAGTTGCCGTCGGCATAGTCGATGTAGCCGAGGTAGAACATGGCGTCATTGCCATAGCGGCGCGTCGTCTCGAGCGTCCGGTAGAGACGGCCTGCGTCGTCACGGTCGTTTTTCATCAGGCGGCAATAAGCCAGACGGTAACGGTAGTCTTCGCTACGGATGCCGTCGAGGGTCGACGGGTCGACCGACAGATAATGGTGCAGGGCGGTCGTGACATCGCCGCGGTCGTAAAAAATGTCGCCTGTCGCCATGGTGACGATGCCGCGGCGCGGTGAGGCCGGGTAGTCGCGTGTGAATTGCTCGAGCAGCGACAGCGCGTCGGGACGTCCCTGACGGGCTGCCGACAGGGCGATGTAGAAGCGTGCGTCTTCGGCAAAAGAGGCGTCTTTGTCGAGCCTCAGGGCCTCGGTCATCTGATCGAGGCAGCCGGCATAATTGCCTGTCTCGAACATGGCTGTCGCACGTTCGAAATAGCCCGACGGATCAGCACGGTTGATCTGTGCCTGCGCCGATGAGAGGGTCAGTGCCACGGTCGCGGCCAATAAGATTCGTTTATTCATTGTGATGAAGGAATTCGGTGTTTTCTGTTCGCCACAAAATTACGAAGTTTCCGCGACATAGTCGCTCTGTTTTGTCAGTTTTCTGACGGGTGTCGTCTGCTCAATCTCTTTTCTTGAGCAAGTCGTGATACTCCATCGCTCCGAGCAGGAAGCAGCCCGTGCCGAAATCGTCGAAATCGGGCTCACGGTCAAATGTGACGGGCTGGGCGTCTGACGGTGCCGCTCCGGTGCCCTGCACATAGCCCAGAAAGCCGTCATCGTGGACACTCTCGGCCAATGCGGTCCATGCCCGGTCACACGCCTGCTCATACTCTTTGCCCGAGATGAGACCGTGGTTCAGACCCCATGCCAGACCATAGAGAAACAAAGCGGTTCCGGTCACTTCTTTTCCGGCATAGTCTTGAGAAACGAGACTCGCGTTCCAGAAACCATCCTCGCGCTGACATTTCATCAATGCGTCGGTCATCGAGAGATAGTCTGATTTCAACTGTCTGTAGGCTTCATCTTCAGGCTTCATCTTCTCGAGACAACGCGCGTAAGCCGCATACACCCAACCGTTTCCACGGCTCCAGTAACATGGCTTTCCGTCACTTTCGGTAAACGGGGCGACATATTTCTTGTCACGCCACCAAAGTCCGTCGGCCGTGTTGAACAGCCCGCCGCCGATCGTGTCACGGGTGCAGGTGTAGAGTTTCATCGCATAATCAAGATACTTTCTGTCGCCGGTGACCGAGGTCATCTCGACGTAGGCCGGCATCGCCATCTGAATGGCGTCTATCCACCACCACCAGTCATGGCGTCCGGTAGCTATCTGTCTGTCCATGTTCCTGCGGGTCGGCGCGAGCATGGTCGTGTCGCCGCTCTGGCGGTAACGCCACAGATAGGTCTGTTCGCAACACTGGTCGTCGGCATGGGTCGTGCCGGTTCCGTTGCGGGGAGTCCATTTGTGGAAGTCAGCCCAACGGTCGATGTAAGCTATGTCGGCCGGGTCACGGTCGCGGTCGTTCAGAGCCGAAAGGCCTTCGAAATAGACACCGCGGGTCCACAGGTTGCTCGGACGTATTCGTCCGACATTGGTCGGGACCGTCGGATCGGGATATTTGTCAATGAAATGGCGGTTGACCTTGCGCGACAAGCCGATGACATCGGCCGGAGCCGTGGCCGTGGCCGAAAATATGGATGCCAGAAAGAAAAACGACACAAAAATGCGTGGAATATTCATGGTCTGAAAGTTTTTATTGGGAAATTTCATTTGCCAAAGATAATAAAAATGAACCGTTTCAATAAAAAAATGAATGAAAAATGGTCTGTTTCAGGGAAAACACACCCGAAAATGTGGCAAAAATAGACAATTGACGTAAAAAACCTTTTTAGCGGCGATTATTATAAAAGATTATTCGTATATTTGCAGGCTGAAAAATTATATGTAAATTAATTCATAAACTAATCATATTTTAAAACTAAACATGCAAAACAAAGGGACTTTAGGAAGCATCATCGCAGGTGTTATCGCGATTTTCCTGGTTATTGTGTGCCTTTTCTACCTCTCGTTCTCGTTCGCGAGCCGTCACTTCGAGGGAAAAGCTGCTGAATATGCCACGAAGATTGCAGGTGAGGCCGGCGTGAATTCCGACCAGTACAGCAAGGCTTACAAGAACTATGTTGACTCGCTCAGCAAAAAGCCTTACTACTTAGGCTACAACTACAACGAGGTGCAGAAATGGGGCGTAGGCCTCGGTCTCGACCTCAAGGGAGGTATGAACGTGATTCTTCAGGTGTCAATGCCCGACCTGCTCCGTTCAATGAAAAACGCTGACCCCGATGCAGCTTTCGACCAGGCTATTGTTTCAACCGACTCGATTGTCAAAGCCACCAACAACGATGACTATGTCGGTGAGTTCGTCAGACAATACCGCCGTCTCAATCCCAACGCCGACATGTCGGTCGTCTTCAACGGAATCGTAAAACGTGGTGCTGACGACGGTTCGGTAGCCACCACCCTCAAAAACGAAGTCAAAGACCGTGTCAACAACTCGGCCACAAACGTTCTCCGAAGCCGTATCGACGCCTATGGTGTCGTTTCGCCGAACATTCAGGTGCTCCAGGGTAAAGACGGTCAGATCCTTCTTGAGCTCCCCGGCGTAAAGGAACATCAGCGTGTGCGCGACCTGCTCCAGCGTTCGGCCAACCTCGAGTTCTATGAGACTTATACAGCTGCCGAGATCATCAACGCTCTCAGCAGCCTCGACAACGACATCCGTGCAAACGGTAACGGCAACGGCCTCTTCAACTATTTTGTAAACGTAGAGAACTCAGAGTCGCCGATCGTCGGATATGCACTCGCACAAAACCGCGAGAAAATCGACACGATCCTGAACTCGGCTGCCGCACGCCGTCTGCTCCCCTCGAACCTCAAGCTCCGTTGGGAAGTGAAGCCTCAGATCGTTCAGTTTAACGACACCGTCTCCGGACGCATCAAAAACGACACCGAACTCTACCGCCTCATCGCCCTCAAGGCCAACAACGGAAAACCTGCCCTCGACGGTTCGTGTGTGATCGCCGCTTCGGCCGACTACGACAACATGCAGGGTAACGTCGTTTCAATGACAATGAACAACGAAGGAGCCAAACAGTGGGCACGAATCACAACAAACAACATCGGCAAGTCAGTCGCGATTCTGCTTGACAACTATGTATATTCGTTCCCGCGCGTGAACACCGCTATCGAAGGCGGACGTTCTCAGATCACCGGTGACTTCACCGTCGAGGAAGCACAAGACCTTGCAAACGTGCTCAAGAGCGGAAAGATGACCGCGAAAGTCAACATCATCAGCGACATGGTGATCGGTCCGTCGCTCGGACAGCAGGCAATTGAAGCCGGATTCCTCTCGTTCATCATCGCCCTCGTGCTCCTGATGATCGTCATGGGATTCATCTACGGAATCATTCCCGGACTCGTCGCCGACTTCGGTCTCGTATGCAACCTCTTCTTCACCTTCGGCATCCTCGCCTCATTCCAGGCTGTGCTCACCCTCTCCGGTATCGCAGGTATCGTCCTCGCTCTCGGCATGGCTGTCGACGCAAACGTCCTCATCTTCGAGCGCACAAAAGAGGAACTCCGTGCAGGCAAGAACGTCCGTTCCGCCATTGCCGACGGCTACAGCAACGCCTTCTCGGCTATCTTCGACTCAAACCTGACTTCTATCATCACAGGTCTGATCCTGCTCCTCTACGGAACAGGACCGATCAAAGGTTTCGCGACTACTCTCATCATCGGCATCATCTGCTCATTCTTCACCGCAGTCTTCCTGACAAGAATAGTCTTCATTCTCGGTGCGAAGTCAAAGGCATTCCAGTCACTCACTTTCGACACCAAACTGTCACGCAACTTCCTCCAGAACGTTAACATCGACTTCCTTGGTAAACGCAAGGTGACAACCGTCATCTGCTCACTGTTCATCGCCGTGATTCTCGTCTCGATGTTCACACGCGGTCTCAACCAGGGCATCGACTTCTCGGGTGGACGCAACTACATCGTCAAATTTGAGAAACCGGTCAACACCGTCGAACTCCAGCAGGCTCTCGCTCCCGAGTTCCCCGACGCCTCTGTCTCGGTCATCACGATCGAAAGCTCTAACCAGGTGCGCATCTCGACCAACTACAAGATCAATGAAGAAGACGCTGCCGTAGAGCAGGAAATCGTCGACAAACTCTTCTCGACCCTCAAACCCTACCTCCCCGAAGGCATGGATGCCGTAGCCTTCTCGACAACCGACGAGACCCAAGGCATACTCTCTTCTCAGAAAGTAGGTCCGACTGTAGCCGACGACATGAGAAACGACGCATATATAGCCGTCATTCTCTCACTCATCGCGATGTTCCTCTACATTCTGCTCCGTTTCCGAAACGTGGCATTCTCGCTCGGCGCGCTCGCCGCTGTTGCTTTCACGGCATTCTCGATCATCGGCTTCTACAGCCTCTTCTGGGGTGTCTTCCCGTTCGCAATGGAGATCGACCAGACATTCATCGCCGCTATTCTGACCGTCATCGGTTATCAGATCAACGACACCGTGGTTGTCTTCGACCGTGTCCGTGAAAACGTGGCCCTCTATCCTAAACAAGACTTCTACTCGACTATCAACAAGTCGATCAACTCAACTCTCTCCCGTACCTTCATGACATCGGCTACCACCCTTCTGGTGCTCCTCTGCATCTTCATTCTCGGTGGTGACTCGCTCCGCAGCTTCATCTTCGCGATGATCTTCGGTGTCGTCATCGGTACCCTCGCTACGATCTTCATCGCTTCGCCGGTCGCTTACCTGACCGACCGTCGCGGTGTCAAGACCGCTCCCAAAGCGTGATAATGATTAAAATAACATTCGTGCGGGGTTCTGTCGAGACGACAGAACCCCGCAATCTTTTTCTCTCAGGGCAAAAAAATAAGCCCCGCATGATAAAAAACAGTTACAGACACTCAACGATGCTGAAAAATTCTTAAATTTGTAGCAGATTACATTCAACCTTATTGACAATGCAACTGTTTCAGCAAAAATTGTGGACTAATGCCAAGGACTACTTTTTCATCGTATTGGGCATAATTCTCTATGGATTCGGGTTTTCAGCTTTTCTTGCGCCCGAAGATGTGGTTGTCGGAGGCATGGCCGGTCTCGGACAGGACATCTACTATCTGACCCTGCGCCTGTTCGGATGGGGAGTGCCCGTAGCAATCACGATGTACGCCGTCAACCTGACACTCCTCGCCTTCGCATACCGCATTGTCGGAAAGCAGTTTGTCATCAGAACCGTCATCGGAGCCACACTGATCTCGCTCGCCATCGGAATCATGCAGCCCCTCTTTCCCGAACCCCTCATTCAGGGACAGAAGTTCCTCAACGTCATAATCGGTGCGATTCTTTGCGGAATCGGCATCGGAATCGCATTCACCCACAACGGCTCTACCGCCGGAACCGACATCATCGCCGCGATGGTCTCCAAAAAAACGAACATCACTGTCGGACGCACAATGCAATATGTCGATTTCTGCATCGTATCAGCAGTCCTCTTCATCGTTCCCGATGCCAGAATTGACAACGTTGTCTTCGGTTTCGTCTGCCTCTTCCTCGTCGCATGGGTCACCGACCAGGTGATCAACACAAACCGCCAGGCTGTCCAGTTCACCATATTCTCCCCCTACTGGCAGGAAATTGCCACCGCAATCAACAATGAGGCAAACCGTGGCTGCACTGTCATCGACGGAATGGGTTGGTACAGCAAACGTCAGGTAAAAGTGCTGCTGGTGATGTGCCGCAAGATCGAGTCGGTCACAATCTTCAGAATCATCAAGTCAATCGACGACAATGCACTTGTCACACAGGCTAACGTCAACGGTGTCTACGGAAAAGGTTTTGACGAGATGAAAGTCAAGATCAACCCAGAGCACCATCACCACCACGAACATCACGGTGACACAAATCAGATAGAGACCGCCCCCTCAGAAAACATATCTGACTGAGATACCATACTCATTGCCATAGATCGACTTGCCGAACCACGGCGTGTAGGCGACCGTTGTCTGCGATTTGTCGATTGCGTAATCGTGGGCCGGGTTACCCCTGAAATAACCTAAGAACTCATTGACCGGGTCACACAGAAACGCAAGTATGTAGCCGACCGTCTTGCTCCCTAAAACATAATAGCCGCGGTCGACAATCGCACGTTTGGCGCGGTAGAACCCTTCGCCCAACACCGCACCGCATATCGGGGTGATAAGCAGATCCTGCAACGACGGAATCTCCATGAAAGCCTCTATGCCATATTCCCAGAACACAGTCGAGATGAACGCGCTGTAGAGAAACGACCCCAGCATGTTGAACCCTTCCGACCTCGCGCTCATGTAATAAGCCGCGCCGGCATAGGGGTGAAGTATGTAGTTGAAAATCGGATTGTCCTTGTCAATGACCGGGCCTTTCTTGACATTGCGCACCCACCGAGTGAACAGCGGAACCGAGCGTATCTCATCTTTGTTCCATGCCGTGGCGTCCTCAGGAAGCACCTGCAATATGGCCAGTGTGGTGAAGCCACCGGCAAACAGCAGTGCGGTGTTGCCTCCTAAACGGCCCCAGTTTTCATAGCGTGCGGTGGTAGAGTAGGGCATCGAGTAGATATCTGGTTTACCCGTGTGAGTCATGATAAACGAGTTGTGGACAGTTTTGTCGGCAGCGACCGTGTCGAGTTCGACATAGGCTTCTTGCAGGTCTATCAGGCTTGGCACAATCGTTTCCCTAACAACCGGCTGTGAGGCCGCTGTCAGCGACGCCAAAAACGCGATAATAGTTGAAACGAGTGTTTTCATAATTGTAAATAGTTGAATTTTGGTTACAAAATTGTTACAATTATAACAAATCAGCCACATCAACGATTGGTTGACGTGGCTGATTTAAGACTTTTTAAGACTGTGCTTACACTTTCTCAAGTGCTTGTTCGAGGTCGGCTATCAGGTCGTCGACATGCTCCGTGCCGATCGACAGGCGGACCGTGCCGGGATAGATGTGCTGCTCTTCCTGCTGCCCGGGCGTCAGCTGCGAGTGGGTGGTCGTAGCCGGATGAATGACCAGACTCTTCACGTCGGCCACATTGGCAAGCAGCGAGAAAATCTCGAGCGAGTCAATGAAGCGTCGGGTCTGATCGATGTCGCCTTTGATCTCGACGGTGAAAATCGAACCCGCCCCGTGGGGAAAATAACGCTTGTAAAGTTCATGGTCGGGGTGATCGGGTAGCGACGGATGGTTCACCTTCGCGATCTTCGGGTGACCGGCCAGATATTTCACGATTCTCTCGGCATTCGCAACATGACGCTCAACCCTGAGCGAGAGGGTCTCGAGTCCCTGAAGCAGAAGAAATGAGTTGAACGGACTGATAGCGGCTCCGGTGTCACGCAAGATAACCGTTCTTACCCTGGTGACGAAAGCCGCGTCGCCAGCAATGTCGGTGAAAACCTGTCCGTGATAGTTCGGGTCGGGTTCGCTGAGTTGGGGGAACTTACCCGATCGCTTCCAGTCAAATCGTCCCGAATCGACAATGATACCACCCAGCGACGTGCCGTGGCCACCGATGAATTTTGTCGCCGAGTGAACCACGATGTCGGCTCCGTGTTCGATCGGCCGAATCAGATAGGGGGTGCCGAACGTGTTGTCGATAACCAGCGGAATATTGTGGCTGTGGGCTATAGCGGCTACTGCGTCGATGTCAAGCAGGCTGCAGTTGGGGTTACCCATCGTTTCTATGAAAATGGCCTTTGTCTCGGGTCTGATCGCTCTCTCGAAGTTTGACAGATCGGTCGGGTCGACGAATGTAGTCGTGATGCCATAAGCCGGCAACGTGTTGTCAAGAAGGTTATACGAGCCGCCATAGATGTTGTTGGCCGACACAATGTGGTCGCCCGATGACGCCAGATTCATGACCGTATAGGTCACCGCTGCCGCCCCACTGGCAACGGCGAGGGCGGCCACTCCTCCCTCGAGGGCGGCCACCCGTCGCTCCAGAACATCTTGAGTCGGGTTTGACAGACGCCCGTAAATGTTGCCCGACGACTTAAGGTCAAAGCGGTCGCTCCCTTCCTGTGAGCTCGGAAAAACATATGAGGTGGTCTGGTAGATCGGAACGGCACGGGCGTCGGTCGCCGGGTCGGGCTGTTCCTGGCCGACATGCAGTTGAAGGGTCTCGAAATGTAATTTTGTTCTGTCGAGTGTCATTGAGATATTGCAGTTTGAGTTAATTACTTGCAAAATTACACGAAATCCTAATATATTTCGTGCTGACGGTGTGAAAAGTTGGAATCAACGGAGGTCATGAAGCAGACGGTTGCTGACGGCAAGACGCACACGGTCAACGCACCATGATCCGAGATAGATCGCGGCACACAGAAACAAGGCGAAGACAGTGAACTGCCACAGCGGAAGCAGATTCCACATCCTTGCCACCGTTGGCTTGATAAGGCCGCCCCAGACTGGGGGTGCCTTGTGGATCAGATAGACTGAAAAAGCTCCCGCAGCGAGGCGGTTGATGAAAACTGACCTGAATTTCAAACCCGCGAACAACATGAACATTGTAACGGAGCACAACACGACAAACGGCGAATTATAGGCGAATGCCTTCTCCGGAATGTGAAACGCACTTACAAAAATGCCTGCCAGCGACAACACATATATGATGATGACCGGTTTGCGGCTTCCGGCGATCTGACAGTGGGCCGCATGGAGACGCAGATAGCGTGCGATCAGATAAATCATCATCAGCTGAACCAGAGTGTAGCCCGTAGGGTTGAAGCTGCCTCCCCACCACCAGCCACACCAAAGGTTGAACGCAACAAACACCGACAGACAAATGCCGAACTGATCTTTTGACAGATTTTCAGAACCTGCATTCAACAATGGGCTGATGAGCATCAGACCGAAATATGCCGGAACATACCACAGATCTGTGTGTGACAGAACAAGCCAGCTTTCGACCCATGTTGTAAGTGAGCGTGCCTCTGGCTTGACAACCATGACAGCCGTGCTTATAAGCACCGAATAAAAGACACATTCAAACAGAAACGCCGCCACGCCGCGCCATTTCAGCCTTATGCCGAACCACCCCGAGATCATTGTGAAGCAGTTGACTCCGATAATGCATATCGACTCGACTGTCAGTTGCCACAGATCGCGGCTTGTCACCGGGTGCGGTCCTCCCGAAAAGTCGGGCATGCCCAGTGAGGCGAAATCGATGTGGACCCCAAGAACCATGAGCATGCTGACAATGCGCAGAAGCTCGAAATTAGATTGACGCTCCACAGGTTTTCTGATGTTGATGCTGTCGTTTGCCATTTCGCTGCAAAAATACAAAAATCACCTGACTTATTTTGCCGGGGTCATATAAATCATATAAAAAGGTGAATCTGTGACTTTTTTGAGCAAAATTGATTTTAAATTTAATTTTTACAACGAAAAATTTGCACAACTAATTTTTTAGTTGTTACTTTGCTGCATAACTAAAAAATTAGTTGATACAGAAATGGCAAAACCAGGAAGAAAAAAAGAAACATTGACACGTCGCGAGGAAGAGGTGATGCAGATGATCTGGTCGGCAGGTCAGCCGATGAGGGTAAGAGATCTTGTCGCGCTCTATCCCGACCCGCAGCCTCACTTCAACACCGTCTCCACCGTCGTGCGCGGTCTCGAGGAGAAAGGTCTGCTTGCCCACGTCGCCGAGGGTGGTTCGTTCCGATACTACGCCGTGTGTGAGAAAGATGATTTCCGCAGCCGGTCGCTCGGCGAGGTCATCAGAGGCTATTTCAACAACAGCTATCTCGGAGCAGTCTCGACTCTTGTTGAGGAAGAGAAGGTCTCGGTCGACGAGCTTAAACAACTGATTAAGATGATAGAGGATAAAAACGCTTGACCAATGGGGAGTTTCGTAAGTTATATCATCGTCTCGGCTATCGCGCTGCTCACGCTCTGGATAGCCTACCGCTGGGCTTTGGCCGACGAGAATCAACACACGTTCAACCGCTTTGTGTTGCTGTCGATCTACGGCGTGTCAACGATTTTCCCCGCCGTCGCCGCAATTCGTTTCGGCTCTGTCAGCCACGTCCCCTCTGTCGCCCTCGGAGAGATCACGGCGACACTGGCTGAGATTCAACCCGCAGCTCCCGCCCTTAAATGGACGGCAGTGGTCGTGGCGGTCTATTTTGTCGGTGTGTTCGCAATGTCGGTCATGACAGCAGCGACCTGGTTCAGACTGTCGCGAATCGTCGCCCGGGGAGAGCGTCGCCAATGTGGCCGTTTCACTCTTGTACTCACCGACGACAACACGCTCAGCCCTTTCAGCTGGCTCCACTATGTTGTCATGTCTCGCGACGATTATGAATCAGACGGTCGGGTGATTGTCGCCCACGAGATGAAACATCTCTCCTTGCTACACCCCGCCGACATGCTTCTTGCACAGGCGTTTGTGATAGCCCAGTGGTTCAATCCCGCCGCCTGGTTGATGAGAGTCGAACTCAGGGCTGTTCACGAATATCAGGCCGACATGGCCGTCATCGAAAGCGGATTCAATCCCCGCCAATACCAACTTATGCTTGTAAAAAAGGCTGTAGGCAAAAAATTCCCGTCTCTTGCCAACAGCCTGAATCACAGTAAACTCAAAAAAAGAATCACTATGATGATCAATTCAAAAAATTCGCCACGGCGCCGTTTCCGCGCTCTGGCAATGGTGCCGGCATTCGCCGTCGCACTCGTGGCAGCCAATCTGCCGGTAGTGTCAAATGCAATGACCGACCTCGGCGAGGTCTCGTTGCCTGACAAAGTTACAAATAATTCCGTTACCGCCGATGACGATGGACCTGAAACTGTCGTCGACGCCCTCCAGACACAGGGAACTGTCATCTCGATCAAAAAATCAGACGACACCTCATCTAATTCTGTCAAGACATCAACGACGGCCAAAATCGGTGAAGATGCCGTCTACATGGTCGACGGCAAACAGGTGGAGTCTATCAACCAGATCGATCCTAACACGATCAAATCAATAACTGTCAGAAAAGACACTGACAAACCCCACATCTTCATCGAACTGAAGTCGCCCGACCAGACCGAGACGTCAACTCCTGAGAAGAAAGTTCTTGACAACGAGATTGTTGTCGTCGGTTATGGCGAACGCAGCAACTCAGACAAAGCCGGCGAGAACGTGATCGAGAATACGGTCGAGGAGATGCCCCAGTTTCCCGGAGGCGAAAAGGAGCTGATGAAATTCATCGCTCAACAGATACGCTTCCCGCAGTCTGAGCTCGGTGCTGACAAACCCGATAAAGCAATGGTGGTGGTCCGTTTCACGATCGCTAAAGATGGTGCCGTCTCAAACCCCGAAATCATCCGTTCGGGAGGTGAGGCATTCAACAACGAGGCACTGCGCATCGTAAACATGATTCCAAACTTCATTCCCGGAAAAATCAACGGCGTGCCCGTAGCGACATTCTACACCCTCCCCGTCATTTTCAGAAAACAATAACCAAAAATATTTGAAACAGCACCCCGGCAGCCCGGCCACGCGATGTGTGCCGGGCTGCCAACTTGATGCTACCGGAGGACGCCGATCGGATCACATCGGTCAATCACCCTTCGAGGCAGTTGTCGAGGGCGGCGGTAATGGCGTCGCGATCCATGTCGCGGCCAATGAAGACGAGTTTGACCATGCGGTCTCCGTAGACCGGATCCCAGTCGCGGGCAAGTCCCGGTTCAAGCAACATCAGTTGGCGAAGCTCCTCTTCGGGAGCGGTGGCATACCAGTATCCGGCCTCGGTGATTTTTTTCTGCACTCCGGCTTGTTCGAACAAGATTGACATGTCGAGGTTGTGGCTGAAATATAGCACACCCTTGCAGCGTATCACCGACCGTGGCCACTCAGTGGCGAGGAAACGGTCAAATTTCTGGAAGTCAAACGGTTGGCGGCGATAGTAGACAAACGTCGAGATGCCATATTCCTCTGCCTCGCCTTCATCGTGGTGATGATGGTGGTGGTGTCCGTGATCATGACCGTGGCTGTGATGCTCATCCTCTTCTTCCTCATCGTGGTGGTGATGTCCCTCGAGTTCGTGAACCCAGGTAGCCGAAGTGGCTACGGACTCAAAATCAAACATATGGGTGTTTAATAGACGCCGGAGGTTGACGTCGGCATAGTCACACTCGATTATGCGTGCCTCGGGCTGAATGGCGCGGATGATCGCTTTGATGCGTGCCGCCTCGTCGGGAGTGACTTCCGAGATTTTGTTCAGAAGAATGATGTTGCAGAATTCGATCTGCTCGATGATCAGATTCTCGATGTCTTCCTCGCCTATCTCTTTGTTTTTGAGCGAGTCACCGCAGTCGAACTCGCTCTTCATGCGCAGGGCGTCGACGACAGTGACAATGCAGTCGAGCCGCGGCATGACATCTTGAAGTTCGGGCGACTCGATCGACGACATGGCCGAGATTGTCTGTGCTATCGGTGCAGGCTCGCAGATTCCGCTCGCCTCGATGACGATGTAGTCGAAATTGCGCGACATGACCAGGTCGGCAAGCTGCTTGATGAGGTCGGCCTTGAGGGTGCAGCAGATGCAGCCGTTCTGAAGCGCGACGAGGTCGTCACTCTCTCCGCCGCCTACGATTCCGTCTTTCCTGATCAGCGTCGCGTCAATGTTAACCTCGCCTATGTCGTTGACAATCACTGCGAAACGTATGCCTCGCTCATTTCTGAGAATTCGGTTGAGAAGTGTTGTTTTTCCGCTTCCTAAATATCCGGTAAGAAGCAAGACCGGGGTATTTCCGTGGTTCATGACAATCAAATTTTATATAGTGCAAAATTACGAAAAATAGAGCAGAACCGAGGCAATGATCCCGGAAAAGTAGTGCATAATATTTCGTTACCTGTTTGGTGGATTAAGTGATAAATAATTATCTTTGCAGTCTTAAAAAATTGAATTGATAAAGAAATGTTGAAAATTGCAATCCAGGCCAAGGGCCGACTCAACGAAGACACACTTCAGATACTCGCCGATTCCGGCATCACGGTCTCAGGGGGTCACCGCAAACTGATCTCACATGCCGAAGGTTTTCCGATGGACGTAGTCTATCTGCGCGATGACGACATTCCTCAGGCTGTCAACATGAAGGTTGCCGACATCGGCATCGTGGGTCTGAACGAGGTCAGTGAGAAAGAGATTGATGTCGACATCGTGATGAGACTCGGTTTCAGCGCGTGCAGGCTGTCGCTGGCAGTGCCGCGCGATGCCGGTTACACGGGGTTGCGGTGGTTTGAGAACCGGCGTGTCGCGACATCCTATCCCAACATACTTCGCAAATTTTTCAGTGAGCATGGCATATCGGCTGAGATCCATGAGATTGCCGGATCGGTCGAGGTGGCACCCGCTGTCGGAATGGCCGATGCGATCTTCGACATTGTCTCGTCGGGTGGAACATTGATTCAGAACGGTCTTGTCGAGGTCGAGACGGTGATGAAGTCTGAAGCTGTGTTGATTGCCTCGCCCGGCATCTCCGACGATAAGAAAGCCGAGATTGAGAAACTCAGGTTCAGGTTCTCGTCGATCATCGAGAGCCGCGGACTGAAATATGTTCTGATGAATCTTCCCAAACGGTGCATCGACGATGCCGTCGCCATTTTGCCAGGCATGAAAAGTCCGACACTGCTGCCGCTTGCCGATCCGGAGTGGTATTCGCTCCACGTCGTGATCGGCGATAAAGAGCTGTGGGACAAGATCGAGCAGCTCAAGCAACTCGGGGCCGAAGACATTTTGGTGTTGAATCTTGAAAACATAATCAGATGATTGAGACCATAGTCAATCCCGACCGGTCGTTGTGGAGCGGATTGTGTGAACGTAACATACCCGATGATGACGCGATCGAGAATTCAGTCAAGGCGATCATCAGACGGGTGAGGGAAGGCGGTGACGCGGCTCTGAGAGAGATGTCGCGTGAGTTTGACCGGAGCGACATCGGGGCGATCACGCTGACGCCCGAAGAGATCGCGGCCGGTCGGGCGAAGGTGGATGCCGGGGTGGCATCGGCCATAGACCGTGCGGCGGCCAACATCGCCATGTTTCACAAAGCTCAGATTCCGGCAGCCGTGTCGGTTGAGACGGTTCCGGGTGTCAGATGTGAGCAGCGTCCGGTTGCGATAGACCGGGTCGGACTTTATATTCCCGGCGGACAGGCACCGCTGTTCTCGACGGTTCTGATGCTTGCTGTGCCGGCACGTCTGGCCGGTTGCCGCGAGATTGTTCTCTGCACTCCCCAGTCGGGTGAACGCGGAATCGCCCCGGAGATACTGTACGCCGCCTCGGTGTGTGGAGTGACCCGCATTTGCCGGGTCGGAGGGGCTCAGGCCATAGCCGCGATGGCCTACGGCACGGAGTCGGTTCCGAAAGTCGACAAGATCTTCGGTCCCGGCAACCGCTATGTCACCAAGGCGAAACAGATATTGAGCCGTCAGGTGGCGATCGACATGCCAGCCGGACCGAGTGAGGTCATGGTCATGGCCGATTCAACCTCGGAACCCGATTTTGTGGCTGCCGACATGTTGTCACAGGCTGAGCACGGACCTGACAGCCAGGCGATTCTCGTTTGCGACAGTGCCGATCTGGCCCGCAAGGTCAATGAGAGCATAGACAGGTTGAAGACACGGTTGAGCCGCACCGACTCGATCTGCCGGTCGCTGAGCCATAGCCGTGCGGTCGTGTTTGATAGCCGCGACGACATGGTTGCGTTTGCCAACACCTATGCTCCCGAACATCTTATAATCTCGTTGGCCGATGCCGACGGAGCGGCGTCACAGATCAGGGCGGCCGGCAGCGTTTTCATAGGCAACTACTCGCCGGAGAGTGCCGGAGACTACGCCTCGGGCACCAACCACACCCTTCCGACATCGGGGTGGGCACGGTCGTTCAGCGGGGTGAACATGGACAGCTTCTACCGCAAGATAACATTTCAGAAACTCACCCGCGACGGACTCGGCGCGCTGGCCGATGTGATTGTGACCATGGCGTGTGCCGAGGGACTCGATGCCCATGCTCTGGCCGTTGAAGTCAGAACTTCAAGATGACCGTAATGAAAAGATATGTAAGAAAAAACATACTTGCCCTCGAGCCTTACTCGACGGCCCGTGACGAATTCAAGGGCGGCGACATCTCTGTCTGGCTCGATGCCAACGAGTCGCCCTACGACAATGGGGTGAACCGCTATCCCGACCCTCATCAGCGCAAGCTCAAAGAGCGCGTCTCTGAACTGAAGGGTGTGGATCAGGGGTCGATTTTTATCGGCGGAGCCGGCAGCGACGAGGCTATTGACCTGACGTTCAGAATCTTCTGTGAGCCGCGTGTCGACAACGTCATAGCCATCACACCGAGCTACGGGGTCTATAAAGTCGCTGCTGCCGTCAACGACATCGAGATTCGCGAGGTGCAGCTCAACGACGATTTCTCTCTTCCCGTCGACCGCCTGCTCGCTGCGGCCGACAGCCACACGAAGCTGATGTGGATCTGCTCTCCCAACAATCCGACAGGCAACGCCTTCGCTGTGGCCGACCTCGAGCGGCTGGCCAGGTCGTTTGACGGAATGCTTGTCGTAGATGAGGCATATGTCGATTTCTCGACGGCCGGCTCGATGTTGCCTCTGTTGCCCGAGTTGCCCAATCTGATCGTCTTGCAGACATTCTCGAAGGCATGGGGCATGGCGTCGCTGCGTGTCGGCATGGCTTTCGCGTCGCCTGAGGTTGCCGGTCTTTTCGCCAGGGTGAAATATCCCTATAATCTTAACGGGCCGACCCAGGCCGAGGTGCTCCGCCGTCTCGACGAGGATATCAGCGGCAAGGTCGCCGAGTTGCGCCATGAGGCAGTTGGGCTGTCACGGTCGCTTTCAGAAGCCGGTTGCGTGGTCAGGGTCTATCCGACCGACGCCAACTTCCTTCTGGCCGAGGTGACCGACGCCGACCGTGTCTATGACTATCTGATCTCCAACGGGGTCATCGTCAGAAACCGCACTAAAATGCCGGGATGCCGCAACTGTCTGCGTTTCACTGTCGGCACCCCTGAGGAGAACCGCCGGGTGATAGAACTGATAAATGAATTCAAATAATGAAAAAAGCGATTTTCATAGACCGTGACGGAACGATCATCAGGGAGCCTGCCGACGAGCAGATCGACTCGCTTGAGAAACTCGAGTTCGTGCCCGGCGCGATAGGAGGGTTGAGCCGTCTGATGAGTCGCGGTTACGAGCTCGTCATGGTCTCGAACCAGGACGGACTCGGCACCTGCTCGTTTCCTGAAGAGACATTCTGGCCGGCCCACAACAAGATGTTGACCACACTGGCGGGCGAGGGAGTCAGATTTGACGCCCAGCTGATCGACCGCTCGTTTCCTGAAGATAACGCGCCGACACGTAAACCCCGCACGGGAATGCTGACAGCCTATCTCGACGGCAGCTATGACCTCTCGGAGTCTTTCGTCATCGGCGACAGGTTGACCGATGTGGAGCTTGCCCGTAATCTCGGGTCACGCGCCATTTTGATCTCATCTGACAAGGAAGCGGCCGCAGGGTGTGATCTCATCAGCGATGACTGGAACGAGATCGTCAGGCACATTCTCGGGCGCGGTCGCAGAGGCACAGTCGTCCGCAAGACATCGGAAACCGACATTGCCGTGACAGTCGACCTCGACGGCAACGGCCCCTCGGCGATCGACACCGGATTGAAATTCTTCGACCACATGTTGTGGCAGCTGCCCCACCATGCCGGCATCACTCTCGACCTCACCTGCCGCGGCGACCTCGAGGTTGACGAGCACCACACAATGGAGGATACGGCCATAGCTCTCGGCGAGGCGATCGCCAAGGCTTTGGGCGACAAACGCGGCATCGGTCGCTATGGTTTCGTGCTGCCGATGGATGAGTGCCGGGCAATGGTGCTGATCGATCTCGGCGGACGCATCGATTTTGACTGGAATGTCGGTTTCACACGCGAATATGTCGGCGACACCCCGACCGAGATGTTCCGCCATTTCTTCTACAGCCTCTGCTGTGCGATGAGGTGCAATCTCCACATCGAGGCCAGGGGCGACAACAACCACCACCTGATCGAGGGCGTGTTCAAGGCGTTTGCGCGTGCGTTGCGTGCCGCCATAAACCGTGACTTGTTCAGTTATAATCTTCCGTCAAGCAAAGGAACTCTATGATCGCCATAATAGATTACAAAATGGGCAATATCCGTTCGGTCGGGAATGCCCTGTCGCGCCTCGGGGCCGAATTTGTTCTGACCGACGACCCCGTCGTGATAGCCTCGGCCGACAAGGTGATACTACCCGGTGTGGGCAATGCCGCCGAGGCGATGCAGAATCTCCGTGAACGTGGGCTGCCTGAATTGATCAGAGATCTCCGACGCCCGGTTCTGGGCATATGTGTCGGCATGCAGGTGATGTGCCGCCACTCAGATGAGGGCGATGTCGACTGCATGAACATCTTCGACGCGAAGGTGCACCGTTTTGCCGACAGCACCGACTTTAAAGTTCCCCACGTAGGGTGGAGCCGGCTTTCAAATCTCGAGAGCAAGCTGTTCAAGGGCATTGACGGCGGAGCCTACGCCTATTTCGTCCACAGCTACTATGCCGGATTGTGTCCCGACACAGTGGCGACGGCCCGTCACGGTCTGATGTTCAGCGCGGCACTGAAATATGAGAATTTCTACGGCACCCAGTTCCATCCAGAGAAGAGCGGCGATGTCGGTCATCAGATAATCAAAAATTTTCTTGAGCTATGATAGAGATCATTCCGGCCATAGACATCATCGCGGGCCGATGTGTCAGGCTGACCCAGGGCGATTATGACCGACAGACGGTCTACGATGAGAAACCTTCTGAAATGTTGCGCCGTTATGCCGACGCCGGTGTGCGGCGTGTGCATGTGGTTGATCTCGACGGGGCCCGATCGGGTTCTCCTGCCAATCTTCGTGTGATTGAGGAAATTGCTACGCTCTCCCTGTGTGAGATCGAGTTTGGTGGCGGCATCAAGAGCGATGTCTCGCTCCGCGACGTGTTCAATGCCGGTGCCGACTATGCCATTGCAGGCAGCATTGCCGTCAAGTCGCCCGAGACGGTGTCGCGTTGGTTGCGGAACCATGGCGGCGACAAGATCATTCTCGGTGCAGATCTGCGCGACGGCAAAGTGTCGGTCGGCGGTTGGCTTGAAGACTCCCTGCTGACTGCCGATGAACTGATAGACCGCTTTCTGCCCGACGGACTCAGTCAGGTCATCTGCACCGACATATCGAAAGACGGAATGCTCCAGGGACCTGCCGTAGGACTCTACACCGGGCTGTCGCAACGCTATGGCGGGGTTGTCTTCACTGTTTCGGGCGGCATCTCGTCGATGTCAGACATAGTGAGACTCGATGAACTCGGCATGAAACGGGTGATAGTCGGTAAGGCTATCTATGAGCGCCGCATAACACTTGACGAAATCAAACGCTACATTATCAGAAACTGACCATGCCGGCAAAAAGAATAATTCCATGTCTCGATGTCAAGAACGGCCGTACGGTCAAGGGCATCAACTTCGAGCAGTTGCGCGATGTAGGCGATCCGGTAGAGCTGGGAGCCTATTACGCCTCGCAAGGTGCCGATGAGCTGGTCTATCTCGACATCAGCGCGACCCGCGAACAGCGCGAGACATTCACCACGCTTGTCAGCGAGATATCCGACCGCATCAACATACCTTTCACTGTCGGCGGCGGCATCACGACTGTCGACGATGCCGCCCGGCTTCTCGATGCCGGAGCCGACAAGATCACGGTCAACAGTGCGGCCGTTGCCAATCCCGATCTGATTGTCGGGATTGCCCGGCGCTACGGATCGCAGTTTGTCGTCGTCGCGGTCGATGCACGTCAGATTGACGGAGTCTGGCGCATCACGACCCACGGCGGAAGTGTGACGACCGACCGCGAGTTGTTTGACTGGGTGTCGGAAGTCGAGAAACGCGGAGCCGGAGAGATAATGTTCACCTCAATGGATCATGACGGCACCAGGTCGGGTTACCCTTGTGGCACGTTCAGCCGGCTGGCCGAGACGGTTTCCATTCCGGTCATAGCCTCAGGAGGAGCAGGTTCGGTCGGTGACATAGCCGAGGTCCTGACCACCGGACGGGCTGATGCAGCTCTTGCGGCGAGCATCTTCCACTATGGCGAGATCTCGATAGGAGAACTGAAACGCCGGCTGAGCGGAGCCGGAATCGAGGTAAGAATCTAAGAGCTTATTGTTAAAAGCTCGAAACATTAATGACACCATGACATTTGAAGAATTCAATCTTGAGAAATGTGGCGACGGACTGTTGCCTGTGATAGTTCAGGACGCAGTGACGCTGAGAGTCTTGATGCTCGGCTACATGAACCGCGAGGCTTTTGATCGTACGGTCGAGAGCGGTAAAGTCACTTTTTACAGCCGGTCGCGTCAGACCCTCTGGCAAAAAGGTGAGACGAGCGGCAATTATCTTGATGTGGTCGAGATGTATCGCGACTGTGACAGCGACACCTTGCTCATAAAAGCCATTCCGCACGGACCTACATGCCACCGTGGCACTGTTTCGTGTTTCGACACTCCGGCGACTGACGGTTTCATCCGTTCGCTGTCGGAGCTTATAGCCCGGCGCCATGCCGAGATGCCCGACAACAGCTACACGACCCGTCTTTTTGTCAAGGGGGTGAAGAAGATTGCACAGAAGGTCGGCGAGGAAGCTGTTGAGACGACAATCGAGGCCGTCGACGGCAACCGCGACCGTTTTTTGTATGAGGCTTCAGACCTTGTCTATCATCTTCTTGTGCTTCTCGAGCAAATGGGTTGTGGATTGGCAGACGTCGAGAATGAATTGCTGAAGCGTCATTCGTGACACCCGGCTCCTCGGATGAGTGCCACGTCATGACATCGTCCCTGCGGGGCTCCGGGGTGGGGTTTGGGTTGAAAGGATCACCGCGGAGTATCGACTCAATGGCGTCGGGGTTGAGCTGATGATATTGCCTGTTGTTTCTGACGGTGACGATGATGTAGCCCATTTCGATGAGCGCGTCGATTGCGTCAAAGTGTTCGTCGCGCCAGCGTGCGTAGTATGTGCAGGTTTGGTCATAGAGCTTGTATAGGTCTACGGGTCTGTCCCTACGTTCAAAGAATAGGGCGATGAACACGGCTTGAATGGGTGTCACCCGGAGATGTCTGGTGAGAATCGAGATCTCTTCGGCATAGTCGTCGCGGTAGAATCCGCTGAGTCCGGTGTGGGGAGATCGTGTCGAGAGAGTGTGCATAGCCCAACGGAGCTGTTGGCGCAGTGGTGTGGTTTCCATAGTTACTTATTGTTTTTGTTTTTTCGCAAAGGTATGGCCGGGAGGGTGTTGCTTGACGGAAAATTATGGGAAATTTGCAGTGGCGTTTTCAATAGAAACGAGGTTTTCTGAAGAGTTTACCTCTGAAATGCAATTAGTTAAACTGAAATTGGTGGTGGATTGTCAATCTGTTACTAAATTGCAGAAAATATTTTGCATATTTATTTTATTATCAATATATTTGCGAAATCATTACCACATTATTCAACACCTGATGTCATGAAAAAACTGCTTCTGTTCCTGTTATTGGTTCCGCTGGTGAGTCATGGGCGTGACATAGCCTACGACTATGACGAGTCGGGAAACCGTGTCAGCCGTGGGCTCGTCGTGACGGAGATGTCAGTCGGCCGAGGTGCTGATAAATCGAAAAGAGCTGTTTCCGACATATTCGACAGGGTGAGCGTCAGGGTCTATCCAAACCCGACCGACGGGCAACTGTGTGTCGAGGTTCCGGTCAACGGTGACGGGCAGGTCTCACTGAAACTGTATTCAGCCTCCGGCAGCCTGATCTACAGCAGCCAAGGTGAGTCGCGCTCGGTTATTGATCTCGGCGACTTTCCGTCGGGAAGCTATATTCTGAGTGTGGCGATCGGAGATGATGTCAAAACGTGGAACGTCATAAAACGGTGAGGCCGTCATGAGAACGGGATTCCTGATATTCCTATGCTGTCTTTCCACTGCTTTGTCATTCATCTCCGGGCAAAGACCGCAGACAGTAGCGATTGACAAATCAAAAGCAGTCGGAGAGATCGGAATAACATCAGTCGTCACCCGATCGGGATCCAAAACATATGATGTGCCGATCAATGGAATAGAGGGATTTGGCGGGTTTGGTCCGGAACTGTCACTTTCCTACAACAGCCAGTCGGGGAACTCCATTGTCGGCTTCGGTTGGGCGATAAACGGATTGTCGTCAATCACCAGATCGGGCCATTCGATCTTTTTCGATGGCAGAGTCAGAAGTGTCGAGTATTCAGACAGCGATAATTTCATATTCGACGGAATAAGGCTCATAAAGACATCTTCAGAGAACATTTTCCAGACATTTGTCGGAAATATCAGGGCCAAGGCCAATTACGACGGCAGTGTACTGACACACTTTGACGTCTATTATCCAGACGGACGTCAGGCTGTTTTCGGATTCAGTGACAGTTATATCGATAACATGATCTATCCGATAACGCTGATGAGAGACAGCAGGGGGAACAGGATAGAGTATCAATATGACGCTGTCAGCAACCATTATGAGATCAGGCATGTCGGTTATTCGGGAGTCTCGGTCGATTTTGAGTATGGGTGTGACAGGGCAGATGAGATACTCGGCGCCCATGCGGGCCGAATGGACAGGGTCGGCAATCTGTTGCGGGAAATATCAGTGAAATTCAATGGATCGGAAGTCAAACGCTATTCATTGACGCATGAAAATAACGATGGATATTCTTTTCTGACTCAAATCGACCTGTCGTCGGGAAAAGAAGAATTGAATCCGCTCAGATTTTATTACGGGACTAATTCAGCACCGGATAATCAATATGGGAACACGCGTCATGAATTGGACAAATGGATCGTACCGGGTAAAAACGAGGATGTCAGGCTGACATCAGGTAAATTTGACTACAGATCAAACCATACCGGTCTGGTCATGGTGCTTTCAAAGAATCCATATCAGAAGAAAAGTGCCTCGAAGATTGTCAATAAGTATGACGGCGATGAGGATATCTATGTCTACAGATCACTTGACGGATACCGCATAAACACATCTTCTGAAATAAAGACAGGAGAGGGGTTCATCGATATACTGTGCGCCGATATCGACGGCACACAGAACGATTACATTGTCAGGATTAACAATACGGTGGTTGACGGTATGGACGAGGTGAGATTCTCGGTCTACCGGAACGACATTTCGGAAGAACTGACCACTGTTTATGAGCGGTCATACCAATTCAATACGGTATACAACGGTTGCATACAGCCGAAGTATTATTATGCCGGAGATTTTGACGGAGACGGCAAACAGGAGATTTTTGTCGTTGGAAGCGCACTGGCATTGTCAACAGGCAGTATGCCGACGTGGTGCTATCTGATCGATATAGCAGACAACACGGTCATTCGTTCCTCACAGTTCAATTTCTTTCACGAGCTGATTTGGGAAAAACGCACCGATGCAACATTTGTGCAAGAGAATTCCGACAAAATATATGTGTTTGATTTTGATGCGGACGGCAAGGATGATATACTCCACATAGCATCAGATCATGCATCGGTTTTTAGTTTCAAGGATTACGGGCATGGTCTTTTGCCGCAAAGAGTAGGATACAGCGCCGATCTGAGCCGGAAAAATCTGAAGGGACGGTCTGTGATGCCCGTGGAGCTGAACGGCGACGGGCTAATGGATCTTCTCGTCTCTCCTGCCGTATCGGGCGATTATGAGTGGTTCGCTTATTATTCCAACGGTATAAACGGATTTGAAAAAAGAAGTTTCAGATGTGGAAGAGTTTCCAAACCGACAGTCACAACTCTCATTGCTCATGATGTCAACTGCGACGGAATTACAGACCTTATAGATGCTGACAGCGAGGGCTTCAGAACCCTCCTCGCATCAGACAATATCATAGGCGAGGAGATTGTATCAACTGTAAAATATAAAGACTCTGATAAAGGCTCGGTTCTGATTCCGGTCGACATAAACTCCAACTCGGTCCACACTCAGCTGATAGCTTATAAAAACGGAATCATCAACAAATACACATTCAAACGCGATGTTTCAAAAACGCGGTTGCTGACATGTGTTGCCAACAGTTTTGGCGTTGTCGAGCATAATGATTTCAAGTTGTTGACTGACTGTAGAATAACGGAATTTAAACAGGGTGAAGGCGCGAAATATCCCTATGTGAATATAAACGAGCCGATTCCGGTTCTTGTCGAGACGAAAACATTTGTCGACGGCTTCAAGACAAATTACGACAGATATGTCTATGAAAATGCTGTCATGCATCGCCAGGGACTTGGCTTCGTGGGATTCTCGTCTATAGAAAAAATAGATTTCCGGAATCAACGTTCAAAGACAGAATATGATCCGTATGGATATGGGGTGGTCAGACGTTCCGTCTCAAAATCGGCTGAAGTCAATTTTGATTATGATATAAAATTGACCGATGACAGACGCCTGAAAATTAACCTTGTATCTAAAAACAGCGTCGACAATCCGACCGGCAACACATCGACCACGACCTACAGCCACGATGAATATGGCAACGTACTGACAGAGCGGATCGACAGTTCCGACGGCCACAGCGTGACTACGGAGAACAGCTACAACCACAATCCGGTCACGGGCGACACATATTATGTCGGAATCAAGTCGGGTGTCACTAAGACGATGACCTCGGGGGGACGCACGCTGAGCGAGCGCACCGTTGTCGGACGCTATGACGGACTGTTGCCGGCCGAGGTGATCACCTGTCAGGGTGATGCGGAGTCGGGCCGGGAGACCGTCGTCTACGACGAACGCGGGAACGTCACGCAGAAGACCACTACAAAGTTCGGGTCGACGAACGCCCTGACCGAGAAATTTGAATATGACAGTTTCGGACGCAGGACCAGGGAGACCGACGTCAAGGGACGGTCGACAACCTTCGTCTATGACAGCGACTCGCCGTGGCTGAAATCGAAGACCGACTTCAGGGGGAACGAGTGGACATACGGCTACGACCCGTTCGGCCGTCTTGTCAGAGAGACAACCCCGACCGGTCTCATCACGGGAACGACCTACCGCTGGGCGGGAGACGGCAAATGTCTCTATTATGTCGACAGGAAAAACATCGACGAATCGACAAGCGCGGGCTATGACGCACTCGGCCGCGAGGTTATCAGTAGCCGTGATCTGGCTACGTTGGTGACCTACAGATTGAAAGAATATGACAGCTACGGCCGTCTGTCGAAAGAGTCACTGCCTGTGGAAGGCGATGGCATAGGTTGGGCGCGGCCGCTCACCTCGGTCGAGATCTGGCCACCGGTAGGTGGAGACGACTCCGACAAGGCCGATTGGGCTACGGGTGCCGATACGGTCTGGATCACTTATGATTACGACCTGTTTGACCGCGTCAGCTCCAAGACATGGTCGACAGGGAAGACCGTGACCTACAGCTACTCGGGCAACGAACAGACGGTGACTGAGAACGGCATCACGACCACGACGGTCAGCGACAGCCGTGGGAATGTCACGTCGGTGACCGACAATTCGGGCACGGTCAGCTATGAGTACGCCCCCGACGGCAAACCTCTCAAGGTTACCGCCCACGGAACGGCGGTCACAACGTTCGGATATGACACATTCCGGCGGAAGATATCGATGACCGACCCGAGCAACGGAACGACCACCTACGCCTATGACACCGACGGAAACCTGTCGACCGTGACCAACGCCAGAGGTCAGGAGACTACCTACGGTTACGACCGTTACGGACTTCTGGGCTATGTCTCGGGTGCTGATTACTTCGCCGACTACCTCTATGACTCGTCCGACCGTATCATCAATTCGGTTATAGACCCGACAAGCGGCTTCAGGACAGAAAAGAGCTACACCTATGACAACGTCGGGCGTGTCACCTCAGAGACCATCACGGTTCCTGATATGAAATGGCTCAGAAGAGACTACACCTACGGTGTCACCGCGAAGCCGGCGACAATCACCTATACGTCAAACCTCGGCAAGCTGCTGACCGAGCATTATTACCATGTCAACGGCGAGGTCGTCGAGATCACCCTCGACGATGATGACGAACCGGTCTTCGCGCTGACGAACCAGACGGCGACAGGCAAGCCGACGTGGGCTAAGACAGGCCCCTTGACCCGCCGCTACCGCTACGACAAACTCGGCTATCCGGTGGAGAGAGCAGTCACGCTCTATCCCGAGGGCATGACCCCCGGCTCGGAAGATGCCTGGGTGTGGTCAGACGAGGCACCGGCCGATGCACCCAGTCCGACCTATTTCCAACGCTTTTTCTATAAATTTGATCAGGACCGTTCAAATCTTCTGTCGCGCAAAGACTATATAAGAGGCACAGAAGAGGAGTTCAGTTACGATGAGATGAACCGCCTTGCCGGTTACGGCACGCGGACGGTCGACTACGACGAGAAAGGAAACATCGTCTCGAAGTCTGATGCCGGCCGGATGGACTACACCCACGCGTCGAAGCCTTATGCCGTCACCCGCCTCACTCCGGCTGTCGACGACATCGACACCGGAGACCAGACCATAACCTACACCTCGTTTGATCGGCCATTCACGATCAAGGAGAACGGCCGGACGGCCACCTTTGACTATGACGAGGAGTTCAACCGCACGCGCATGACCGTCACCGCCGGCAGGACACGCGAACTGACCCGCTACTACATCGGCGACCGCTATGAGAGCGACGTCACCCCGGGCGGCACGGTCGAGCGGCTCTACATCGGCGGCGACGCCTACACCGCCCCGGTGGTGGTTGTGAGGCAGAACGGACAGAACAAAGTGTACTATCTCGGCCGCGACTATCTCGGGAGCATCACCCGGGTGATCGACGAAGACCTGAACGTGGTTGAGGAGACGAGCTATGATGCGTGGGGACGGTTGCGCGACCCGTCGACCCTCGAGGTCTACGCCCAGGGCGAGGAGCCCGAGCTGATGCTCGGGCGCGGCTACACCGGCCACGAACACCTGCCCCGGTTCGGGCTGATCAACATGAACGCCCGTCTCTATGACCCCGTTCTCGGCCGTTTCCTGTCGCCCGATCCGTTCGTTCAGATGCCCTACATGACCCAGAACTTCAACCGCTACAGCTATGCGTTGAACAATCCGATGGTCTATGTAGACGAAAATGGAGAATTTTTCTGGGCTGCTGTCGGAATCGGAGCTTTGATCGGCGGTGTTGTCAACGTAGCCATTCACTGGGACGAGATCAACTCTCCCGGAGGAGGCTTCATGAGAGGCCTTGGCTATTTCGGAATCGGTGCTTTGGCCGGAGGCGTCGGTACTGCCGCTGCTATCATTGCGACGCAAGGACTCGGAGCAGTAGCTGCATTCAGTGCATCATCGTTAGGCGCGGCATCAAACAGTTTTACAGAAGCAATGTGGTTCGGTGCGTTAGACGGTGGAATTAGTGGCTTTGTCCTTGAGTCGTCCAATGCTCTTTATAATGGCGCGAATTCCTCGGAAGCATTTCTGTCGGGGTTGAGTGCTGCTGGCATAGGTGGATTTGGCGGCGCATTGTTGGGTGGTGCGACTTGGGGAGCGCAGAAAATAGCTACAAATATAAAAAATGTCTTAAATAAGAATAAATTACTAGCTTCTGATGAAACCTTAAAAAAAATGGCTGAAGGCTTTCAGTCGACAATGTCTGAAACAGTAACAACTCCTACATCGGGCAAGAAAGAACAAATTTCGGTTTATGTTAGGCGAAATGCTGAAACGCGTGAAATCAATTACTTCGGAATAACGAATAATTATGAACGTAGAGTAGGGGAACACCAATCATTGGCACCATTTGGTGTTAAATATAAATTTGGAGATATTATAACAGTACCAAACAGACTTAATGCTAGGATACTTGAACAAAATTTTATAAATGAGTTTGGGGGACCAGATATATTCCTTAACAATAAAATCAACAGTATTGTACCTAAATATTGGCAGCAATATGGTATTCCACCGGTAAAATATTGAAATTATGGCGAAGAGAGTAATAATCAAACCGGGTGATATCTTTTATATCACAATCAAGGGGAAATACCGGAGGTATTTCCAGTATATAGTCAAGGACAGGACCTGTTTAAATGCCGGATTGATAAG
>CAJUPY010000010.1 GCA_910588035.1 uncultured Muribaculaceae bacterium
GCAACTCTTGATTTTCAATGAGTTGCGGGATTTTACAGTGCCCAGAACAGAACTAATGTGATTACTTTCTATTACATTGAAATACCGCTTATATTACACTGATATAGTGTATTATACAACTGGTGCTTTTTCTTTCATGGAGTTTTGAAGTGTTAAAAATGAGGAATTTTGCACGTAAATTTGCACGTAAAGCGTGTTTGAGTTATATTTGCAGTGGGATTGCGTGCTGCTACGTTCAGTGGCTGTGATTCCATCTGATTTTAACCCTTTAATTCTCTCCAATATGGCTACATTCCGATTTGAGCTAGACCATCGTCCGACAAGAAACAAGACCTACAACCTTTACCTGATGGTGACGGTGGGTAAGAAGCGCACCAAAAAGAAAACCGGTATTCAACTGAAACACATTGACGATTTCAATCCGTCGTGCAAGGGCAATAACTGGATTCGTGCAAATGTGCTCGATGCGAAAGCTCTCAATGAGCAGTTGCGGCTTATGTTGGTCAAGGCGCAGGAAACATACAATGAGCTTGAAGATGATGGCGAGGTATCATCGGCCCGTATTATCAAGACTATGGACAAGGAGATTGTCTCGCCTTCATTCCTTGCCTTTGCCCGTGAACGAGCGAAAGAGATTGAGGAGGAGGGTGGATTCAGGAATATGCGCAAGTATGTAGGGCTTTGCAATAAACTCGACGCTTTCCGTAAGAAGATGCGTATGCACGACATCACGATGGAAGACCTGACGGTGGAGTTCCTGACCAAGTTCAACAATTTTCTCCACAAGTGGAAGAATGAGAAGAATCCCGAAAAGTTGCTCCACCCGAATACCATAGAGGTGCAACTCAACATCTTCAAGACTCTCGTTAACCGCGCAATCAATCTCGGTTATATGTCGGCCGACAAAAATCCCTTCTTGAAATTCTCATACAAGGGTGTGCCTACTATGAAAGAGAAGTTGGAAATGGCGGAGATTCAGCGCATCATCAATCTCGACTTGCCGGAAGGCTCGCTGATATGGAACGTAAGGAATTATTTCCTGTTCAGTTTCTACTGCGCCGGAATCCGCGCCGCCGACTTCATTCAGTTGCGCTGGCGCAATGTGTCTTCCGAGGGCCGACTGACTTATTCAATGGATAAGAACGGTAAATTCCGTGACATTGTCCTCGTGCCGCAGGCATTGGAGATTTTGAGGCATTATTTCCGACCGGATGCCAAACCTGATGATTATATCTTCCCACTGCTCGACAATACGGCTCCGTATGCGAAATATGTTACTACCGCAGATAAGAAGACAATCACACCGGATATGCGCAAAACGCTCTATGCCGCTGTCTCCGCGAAGAATGCTCTCATCAACAAATACCTGAAAAAGATTGCAGAGAAAGCGGAAATCAGCAAGAATGTATCGTTTCACATCTCTCGCCATTCATTCGCCAAAGTTGCAAAGGAAACCGGACTTGACAGCGGTATAGTTAAAGAACTGTTGGCACACAGCAACCTTGCCACCACCGAGCGATATATGGGTAACTTCGATACTCAGAAAACTGATAACGCCCTTATCAACCTTTTCGGCGGCGTTGAGAAGCCCAAGGATAAGAAAGAGGAGGTAATTGAGGCGCTGAAAGGAATGTCACCCGAAGAGATAGCCGCCATACTCTCGGCAATTCAAAAATAGTTATATTCGCGAGTCGGCAAATATCGTATTTCGAGCTTTAGCTCGGTGCGCGATTCTGAAAGAAATTTGACCGACCGACAAATAATTCGTAAATTCGCAATCGCCATGAAGATAGAAAAATTCTCATCGAACCCGACAACCGACTATAGCGTTGCGGTCAACACCATAAAAGAAGCCATTCTCCGCAGTCAGTATCAGGCGGCGAGGTTGGTCAACCGTGAAATGCTGTCGCTATATTACGGCATCGGACGATATATCTCTGCCAATTCCCGTGAAGGATTCTGGGGAACTGGCGCCATCAAGACCATTTCTGAACGACTGCGCAAGGAACTCCCCGGACTGAAAGGGTTCTCGGAAAGCAGTCTCAAGAATATGAGAATGTTCTATGAAGAATGGTCTCCAGTCTTTGAATCAAAGGACACGTTGGCTATTTCGCCAATCATGATTGGCGAAATAGAGACCACTCTATTGCTATCACCCAAATCGCCAATCACGATTGACGATTTGGAGTTATTTGGCAATTTGAGTTTTACTCATCATGTCAGAATCTTGAATGGCGAAAAAGACGTTCACAAACGCTGGAAATATATTAAACTGGCTCTTGAAAACAAGTGGGATACACGTTTCCTCCAGCAGCAAATCAAAGAAAATGTCGCCGACCATTACGGTGTGATGCCATCCAATTTCGGAGTGACCATCAAAGACAGCCGCGATGCCATCAAGGCCCTCAGTATGTTTAAGGACGAATATCTCCTCGACTTCATCAACACCGAAGAAATCGGCATCCGCGACTATCAGGATATTGATGAGCGAGTGGTAGAGAAAGAGATTGTTCACAACATCAAGAAGTTCATCATGACTTTCGGGCGCGATTTTGCTTTCGTCGGCAATCAATATCATCTTGAGGTTTTCTCTCACGACTTCTTCCCCGACCTGCTTTTCTTCAACCGCGAGTTGAATTGTCTTGTAGTCGTGGAACTGAAAACCGGCGATTTCAAGACCAGCTATCTCGCCCAGCTGATGACTTATCTGCGTATTCTCGATGATAAGGTAAAGAAGCCCCATGAAAATCCATCAATCGGTATCGTGCTTTGCAAGACCGCTGACAAAGACTTCGTTGAATACGTAATTCAGGACTACGCCAAGCCGATGGGCGTAGCCACTTACCGCATGAACTCCGATATGCCTGAGAAACTACGCGAGGCATTGCCAGATGTGGAAGACCTAAAAAAATTGCTGTAACCAAGCCGTGGCAACGGGATTTGATACAAATTTCAACGCCGTTTGAACATGCTATCTCAGCTTTCAGCGGAACGGAAAATGGGGAGTGCGACTTCGGAGCACTCCCTTTACATTGCAAGGTTGTTTTGTGGGGCCTCGGTTCCCCAAAACCTTTTGAGTTACTCAAAAGACACCTTGCTATGTTCATGTGAACATCCTGCATATTATAACTGATGATTGCAATGCGGAATAGGTTTGTTGCCACAGAAATTATGAGATTTATCGGCATGAAGCCAAGACAGGAGGTGGAAAACACGCGGAAAAATGCGGAAATATGGGTGCTTTATGCGGTCGAGCTATGCAAATATTTGGAAATCTGAATGATTGGATTATATATTTGCAAAGAATTTGATTGACAAACCTACAAATAGGGCGTTCAATATACTAATCTTCGGAACGGCACTTCTATTTTTGTGTTTGTCCATTGAATTATCTATAATCCAATGTGTTAGCAATCTTGTTGAGCTATCAACCGATTAAAAAGTCAATTTATTGAACAATAGATTCCTAAGTTCCTCAATTCCTAAGGTACTTATGTACGGATGTCCATGTCCAAAGTGGATTCGCACCTGTATAAATGGCGAAAATACGGCCATATCCATACTTTTTGCGGTTACGTGCTGACAAATATTCCAATGTGGATTAGTGTGGATACTAATATTTCAATCCGTATTTATGGATGCCATGTAAGAGATATGTATTTCTTTCAATGCCCATTGATATTAAAATCCATATATTATTTTTACCATACAGATTTTTATAAATCGTTGGCTACTGAGATATTTCTACATTCATATAGATACTAAGATACAATTATAGTTCTTACTATTCAGACAGCGATATATAAACATATTTCTCTTAATATTTTGGATATAGGTCTATAAGGACTTATGGACATATGGGCCATACGCTGCAATACGAGAAATGGCAGATAATTATCGGAAAAATCTATTGGATGTTGGCTGTTTTTATGTGGCCAAATGCGGCTATAGATATACTTTGCGCGTCCAAGGGGTGCAAATATTTGGAAATCCGCACCTCCCGATATTATTTTTGCATTGCGACTAAGATTAAATGAGGGGCAATTTGGCCCCTTCAATACCAAACTGCATCCTTTCTTATGTTGGATGCCACACCTTGAGACACCGGCAACTTCATCCTCCGACTGTTTTTTTCATTGGAGAAGAAGTTGAAATTGGCAGCCTCGACTGCTGAAACATAAACACGAATGAGCAAAAGCTCGCCACCGTCAACAATCTCACCCATCACAATGGTCATGATTCCACAGGAAGAATGGCAGTCACTCAACGACAAGCTCGACCGCCTCGCCGAGATGATTGAGAACCGCAACGCTTCCGACCGCGACGCCGAGTGGCTGGAATCCGAAGCCGCGCGAAAACTACTCGGAGTCTCGTCCAAGACATGGCAGAACTACCGCGACCAGCGCGTCATCCCCTTCTCCCAAATCGGCCGCAAAATTTACGTCAACCGCACCGACCTGGACGCCTACCTCCGCTCCCATCGCATCGACGAAGTGAAATGAGCCTAAATTTTGAGGGACAGGGCGTTTAGTCCCAAATAACAATCGGTTATGTTTTCCGGCATAACCGATTGTTGTCTCAAAAATTCTTTGTAACTTTGTAATTAGGAATAGTAACGTCTATCTGAAAATGACCAACTAATAATAAAAGACCTACGGCGCGAGCCGAAAACCCTTTGAATACTCCTTAGTAGTCGTTACAGGCTTTGGTCGGCCTTCAGATGCTACGAAGGTGTTTTCGATATTGATTATGGCAGACCAATCCTCAATAAAGCAGCTTGAGGCCGACCTTTGGAGTGCGGCTGACGTATTGCGTTCGAGTGCCAACCTGAATGCGAATCAATATTGTATGCCGGTGCTGGGCCTATTGTTCTTGAAGTATGCCTACGGGCGATACAAGAGAGTCGAGGCAGAGCTGATGAAAAACCGTCCGTCACGCGGAGGGGTGAAGCTGCCTGTCACGACGCAGGACTTCCGTGCCAAAAGTGCACTTTTTCTACCTCGTGAGGCTCAATATGATTATCTGCTTAATCTGCCGGGCAATATCGCCTCTGCAAATATCGTTGATGAGCAAAACCGCCAATTGACGAGCCTCGGTGATGTGGTCAACTACGCCATGCGACTTATTGAGCAACAGACCAATCAATTGAAGGGTATCCTCCCCGACACATACAACATCATCAACGATGAGGTCCTTGCCAAATTGCTTCGCATTTTCAACAACAACAAGTTGGAACAGGTTGGTGGTGATGTCATAGGGCGCATCTACGAATATTTCACCGGCAAATTTTCCAAGGCTATTGCCGATGATGATGGTGTGTTCTTCACGCCAAAGTCGTTGGTACAGATGATTGTCAATATCATTGAACCCTCTCACGGCACAGTTCTTGACCCGGCTTGTGGTAGTGGCGGTATGTTTGTGCAGTCAGGCGACTTCGTCAACAATCATGGCATTAACGCAAACTCTGCCCTTACATTTTATGGGCAGGAAAAGGTGACATTCAATGCTCGTCTATGCTTGATGAATATGGCCGTCCACGGACTGAATGCCATTATCAAGAGTGGCGATGAAGCCAATACCTACACTCAGGATGCCCATAACCTCGTCGGTGAGTGCGACTTTGTGATGGCAAATCCACCATTCAATGTGAATGGTGTCGAGGAGGCGGCTGTTTCCGGCTCAAACCGTCTGCCGTTCGGTCTCCCTGCTGTAAACAAAGACAAAGAAATCAGTAACGCCAATTATCTTTGGATTCAGTATTTTTACGCTTATCTCAACGAAACCGGACGCGCTGGATTCGTCATGGCGTCGTCGGCTACAGATTCTCAAAGCAAGGATAGGACAATCCGGGAAAAATTGGTCAAAACGGGGCATGTTGATTGCCTTATCTCAGTAGCCAACAATTTTTTCTATACGCTGACTTTGCCATGTACCCTTTGGTTCTTTGACAAAAACAAGCGTGAAGAAAATCGTGATAAGATTTTGTTCATTGATTCTCGCAACTATTACACCGTTGTAGAGAAAACCCTCAATGAGTGGAATGAATGGCAGATGCGCAATATCAACGCCATCGTTTGGCTCTATCGTGGCGAAACAGATAAATACCGTAATCTGATTTCCACATATAGGATGTGGCTCAATGACTTCTTTAATCGCTATGACAACGCTGCACTTCACCCTGAGGAGCAATCGTGGCAAGCATACCGTGAGGGTATCGAGGCAACACTTGCATGTTTCAAAGGGAATCTAAAGAAGCTCGGAGCCGATATGAAATCAACTCGCAAGCGCAAGGAGAAAGCGGAACTGAAAGAGTTGGTTGAGAAAACAACAATGCAGGTTGCCGAAATCGCCGAGGCTCTTGACGTGATAAATCAACTCATTTGGCTTATTGATAAGTTCGGCGAGGACGGAATGTATCGCGATATTCCCGGCTTATGCCGCATCGCAGACATCTCCGAAGTCGAGGGAAAGAATTTCTCACTTACTCCCGGAGCATACACAGGAGCGGAGGAAGCTGCTTCAGATGATGTTCACTTCACAGCCAGAATGAAAGAGATACATGCCGAACTTGAAAAGTTGCAGAATGAGTCGGCACAGATATTCGCCACAATCAAAGCAAACGAGTCGCTGCTATGGAAATGAAAACAATTCACATAGGCGACCTCGGAGATATTATAACAGGTAGCACTCCATCGAAAAAGAATCTAGACAACTACGGGGATTATGCGTTGTGGATAAAACCCACCGACATAAATCCTGACGAAAAGTATACCACTGTTGTCGAAGAAATGTTTTCAGAGAAAGCTGCTCATGATTGCCGTAGCCGCATGGTTCCGGCAAAGTCTGTTTGCGTGCCTTGCATCGGCACAGTCGGGACGAAGCTCACTATGACTCCTTGTGACTGCTTTGTCAATCAGTCAATCAATGCAGTTGTGCCAAATGAAGACTATGATAATGACTACGTTTATTATCTGCTTCACAACTTTTTGCCGACACTCAAATCATATAACAAAGGTACTGCCTCTGGCCGTGAGTACATTGCGAAGTCTGCCTTTGAAAACATAGAAATTAAAGTCCATTCTGACTTCAATATTCAGCGTAGGATAGGCAAAATACTTTCTTCCTATGATGATATGATTGACAACTGCAAGAAGCAGATTGCATTGCTCGAAGAAGCTGCTCAACGACTATATCGAGAATGGTTCGTCGATATGCGTTTCCCCGGCCATGAATCAGCTATAATAGATTGTAACGGCCTGTACGAAGGTTGGAAATTATGTAATTTATGCAATGTTTTTAATATTGAATATGGCAAGACCTTGCCAACATCCAAACTTCATCAAGATGGTGCTTATCCAGTCTATGGTTCTTCTGGTTATATTGGTCAATACGATAAGCAAAATATTACTGATTATCGCGTTCTGATTACGAGTAGAGGAAACGGCTCTGGAAAAATTCATAGAACATATCATAAAGAATGTTTTGTGACGAACAATTCATTTATTGTATCATGTCAGGACGAATATAGCGATATTCCTCTATCATATATATTCTTTTGCCTAAAGCAACTTCAATTAACACGAATTGTAGGAGGTTCTGCACAGCCACAATTGACAAATGCTATGTTGGAAAACGTTGAATTTGTTTTGCCAAGAAAGGATTTGATTAAAAATTTTGGGCAAATTGTAGAAGAATATTTCGGACATGTTAACATTCTGAAAACACTCCAAGAAAATTGTCTTTCAGCAAAAGAACTAATTCTCCCTCGCCTCATATCCGGCGACATTAAAATAGACGCATAATTATGGCACACGACTATTCAGAAAACATACTCGTTCAAGAGAGTGCCGGGAATCTCCTGCACGATGAACTCGGCTGGGATGTCGTGTTCGCATATAATCAGGAAGTTCTCGGTCTTAATGGTACGCTTGGACGCACATCATATAGAGATATAATCCTCACCCGTGATTTTGAAAAGGCTCTGCGCAGACTCAATCCGTGGATTACAGATAGTCAAGTTACAGAGGCTATGATGAAGTTCATGGCCTATTCTGCAACGGACTCGCTTCTTCACATCAATGAGGATAAATTCAAGATGATACGCGAGGGCATCGAGGTTACAGATGTCCGCCCCGGCAAAAGCGCGTCAACCATCAATGCCCGTATTATCGACTTCGATAATCCTGACAATAATCATTTTCTTGCAGTCAAGGAAATGAAAATCCATGGTGCGTTATATCGTAGACGCACCGATATAGTCGGATTTGTCAACGGTATTCCTCTGCTTTTCGTCGAGCTCAAAGCCACCAACGTTGACGTTAAAAACGCCTACGATAATAACTATACTGATTACCTCGATACCATTCCTCAGTTGTTCCACTACAACGCATTTTTGATGTTGGGTAATGGTTACGAGGCTAAAGTCGGAACTCTCGGCAGCAAATATGAGTTTTTCCACGAATGGAAACGACTCAAAGAGGAAGATGAGGGCAATGTCGAATTGCAGACCATGCTTCGTGGTATCTGCAATAAGAGGACATTTCTTGACCTTCTCGAAAATTTCGTAATATTTGACCACTCCGACGGACGAATCACAAAGATATTGGCACGAAACCACCAATACCTTGGCGTAAACCGCGCCATCGAAGCCTACCGCAACCGCCAGTTTATGAACGGTAAACTCGGTGTGTTCTGGCACACCCAGGGTAGCGGCAAGAGCTATTCGATGGTATTCTTCGCCCGAAAGGTGAACCGCAAATTTGCGGGCAGTCCTACATTCGTGGTGCTGACCGACCGCGAGGAACTTAACAAACAGATTTCAGAGCTGTTTGTCAACTGCGGTCTGATAAAAGGCGAAGCAAAAGAATTTGTGGCCTCAAGCGGAGCCAACCTTATAAAGCGTATCAAGGAGAATCCTCCATACGTCTTTACCCTTATACACAAATTCAACAATCCAAAGGCTGAATCGTATATTCCAGACTATGATGTCATACTTATGAGCGATGAAGCCCACCGCACCCAAAACGGCATATATGCCGACAATATGATGCGTTTGCTTCCCACCGCCCATCGTATCGGATTTACCGGTACCCCGATTTTTAATGATGACAATATCACCAAGCGAACATTCGGTGACTACATTTCTATCTACGACTTCAAGCGAGCCGTTGATGACCATGCCACCGTACCGCTTTATTATGAAAACCGTGGTGACAAGTTGAAAGAATTGAAATCGGATGCCATCAACGACCGCATCCTTGCTGCTATTCAAGAGGCAGAGCTCGACCCATCGCAAGAGGAGAAGGTAGAGCGTGAATTTGCAAAGGAAATCCATCTGCTTCTCTCAGAGAAACGTTTGCGAATGATAGCCCGTGACTTTGTTCAGCATTATACCGACCTTTGGACGAGTGGTAAAGCCATGATGGTATGTCTCAACCGCATTTCTTGTGTGTTGATGTATGATTATGTTCAGGATTATTGGCAAGAGGCTATTGCCAATCTTGAACAGGAAATCGCCCACAATAATAATCAACAGGAGGTACAGGTGTTGAAACTGAAGCTTTCATGGATGAAAGAAACCGAAATGGCTGTTGTCATTTCGCAAGAGCAGAATGAAATCCAATACTTCCAAAAGTGGGGCAAAGACATCATACCACATCGCAAGAAATTGGAAACTCGCGAACTTGATAAGGAATACAAAGATCGCGAGAATCCTCTGCGCATCGTATTCGTCTGCGCCATGTGGCTCACCGGCTTTGATGTGAAATCGCTCTCATGCCTATATCTCGATAAACCGTTGAAAGCACATACCCTAATGCAGACAATTGCACGAGCCAACCGCGTGTGCGATGGTAAGCCCAACGGACTTATCGTTGATTATATCGGCATAGTCAAAGCATTACGCAAAGCCTTAGCCGATTACACAACTTCTGGTGGAGAAGGAGGCTATAGTGGTGACATCACAGTTGATAAAAATGAGCTTATCCGACATCTTCTCGAAGCCATTGCAGGTGCAAAAACATTTTTGCATGAACATGGTTTTGAACTTCAAACGCTTGTGGACGCAACCGATTTTGCAAAAATGTCACTGTTGAAAGATGCCGCCAATGCAATGTGTGAAACTGCAGAAATCAGGAAAACTTTCTGCACATTCGGCTCTACCATTGTGCGCCTCATGAAATTCGTCACTCGTGACGACATAACCAATAGGAGAATAATTGCAGACAAGGATGCGATAATCGCTATTTACAAGCAGTTGCAGACCCGTCGCAAGAATGCTGATACCACCGACCTTTCGGTAGCCATACATAAGATTATCAGCGATGAAGTCGGCACTCAACCCGACACTAGTCTTTCGGGCACTCGTCAGTTTGACATTAGTGCTATCGACTTCGATATGCTTCGAAAAGAGTTTACGAAGACCAAGCACCAAAATCTCGTTCTGTCAGACATTGACGAACTCATCAAGCAACGTCTTGATGCCATGCTCCGTAACAATCCTTCGCGCATCAACTTCTACGAGCAGTATCAACAGATTATCAAAGAATATAACGCAGAACAAGACCGCGCTACGATTGAGAAGACATTCATGGCTCTGATAGACCTCTCCAAGTCGCTCGACCGAGAGGAAAAACGTTTTGTCCGCGAGGGCTTCACCGATGATGAGCAACTCACATTCTACGACCTTCTTTTTGACCCAAACATCTCAAAGAGCGAGATTGCCAAACTCAAAAGGCTGTCCGTCGAACTTCTTGACAAAGTCAAATCGCGCATCAAAGAGTTGCATAACTGGCGTGAAAAGGATGAGACCCGCGCCCAAGTCGCAACCCTCATCCACGAAACACTGTATCAAGACCTTCCCGAATCCTACGCCATTGATAGCATTGACCAATACTCTCAGAAGGTATTCAATTACGTCTATGACCGTTATCCCATAGTAGCAGCATAAAATAACTTTTCAAATTGATGATATGAAAGTCGGTTGTATATTTAACATTATGGTTGGTTCACCGAGTGATGTCATAGATATCGCTAGAAAAGCAATTGAATGCATCAATCATTGGAATGTCCTTAATTCTTATGACAAAAATATGGCTTTGATTCCACACCATTGGACATCTTCTTCATACCCATCACTGAGGAAACCTGCGCAGGCTCATATTGATGACATTTTAGTTGAAAAAAGCGATGCTCTTGTTGCTATTTTTGGTTCAAGATTAGGATCTCCAACGGAAAATTACGTGAGTGGAACGGTTGAGGAGATTGAGGAGCATCGCAAAGCTGGAAAGCCGGTTATGGTGTTTTTTAGTGAAAACTTGGATTTCAACCAAAACATAGACCAATTAAAAGGACTTCAAGAGTATCGTAGCCAGCTAATTGGTCTTTACGAAACCTATAATGGCGTAGATGATTTTGAGAAAAAGTTTTCTACCAAGCTCCATCTTTTAATTCAAAATGAATTCCTTTCAAGCGTGTCAGAGAGCAAGGAAAAAGCGACGGAGCAAGAAAAAGTGACTTTCTCAGATGATGAAGTATCTATCATGAAGAAATGGAGTAGTTCAAACGTTAATATGTTGACGCAAATGTTTTTTATGGGCGGCAGGTGTGTGTTCAGATTCGGTACTTTGGGATTAGAAGCATCGACAGCAAAGGAAATTGCAGAATTTGAAGATTTCATCAAGCGTCTTAATATGTGTGGCTTTATTGATTTGGTCAAATATGATAACCATGGACATCCTCAATATAAGTTAAATTTGAACGGGTATAAGGCCTTTTCAGATTAAGTTTTCAAGTAAGCTATAGTATTCCACAGCTATGTATCTAAATTTTGACAAGGAGGTAGTCTCTGTTCATTTCGAGACAGATAATAATCAGCATTTCATAGATGCCTTCGTTGAGGTTGCTTGCTCCACTGCATTTCTCGAATTTGCGAAGCAGCTTGCTAAAATTTATAATTGTGAGATTAAATTTGAAACAACTGCGCTTAGAGAAGGAAGCGTAATTAAGGATTTTCGGATTCTCTGGAAAGAAAAAAGCATACGGGTAACTATTTATGGAGCGATTTTAACAGCTCTGTTCTATAACCCAATCAACCACCTTCTTGAAAAAGGTATTGATAAACTCTTTGAAGATACAGAACTTTCGGATCTCCAGAAGGAATCTCTCCGGTTGGATATTGAGAAAAAACGATGTGAACTAGAATCTAATTACGGTCTTATCAAGAAGCAATCAGATTTTTTCAAGGCTGCATCAAAAGATGACGCTATTACTGGTATTTATTTCACATCGTCTCGATGTGATGATAGATTTACTACGCCTACGATAAATCGATCTTCTTTTGAATCATATATATTAGACTCGAATCAACTTGAACCAGAGGAACTTGAAGATGCAATTGTTGTAATAGACAGCCCTGTAATTTCGGAGAAAGATTATAAATGGAGAGGAACTTTCAATAATACCCCTATAAGTTTCAATGTTCAAGACTCTGAATTTCTTGTAAAGGTCAGAGCTGGTATATACACTTTCAAAGCAGGGATGGCCATTAAATGTAAATTGAAATATAATCGACTACTGAATGATGAAGGTGATGTCAAGATGTCAGATTATGTCGTTAAGGAAGTATATGAACTTGTGGTGGATTCCAAGAATATAGTAACAGATAAAGGAAAACGAAAGGATGTCAAACGCCAACAAGATAACGCCCCAAATCTGTTTACCTATCTTGATAAATAGAAGATTTGAAAACCAATATGTAAAACTTAAATCTACCTAAATAAAAGCATTTATTGATGAATATTGACGATTAAATAAAATATGGATTTAGGCAATCAAATCATCATTTATCAGGGTGAGGACGGAGGGACTCGCATTGAAGTGAAATTTACTGGCGAAACGGTTTGGCTGTCGCAGCAGCAGATGGCTGAGCTGTATCAGACATCTCGTCCTAACATCGTTCAGCATATTAGAAATATCTATGCTGACCGAGAATTGGAAGAGTCGGCAACCTGTAAGAATTTCTTACAGGTTCGGCAGGAGGGCAACCGACAGGTATCGCGTGAGATTCCCTTCTACAATCTCGACATGATTATTTCGTTGGGATATAGGATTCGGTCGGTTATCGCCACGCATTTCCGAAGATGGGCTACTGAGCGGCTGAAAGAATATATCATCAAGGGATTCACTATGGACGATGAGCGGTTGAAAGGTAATGGAGGTGGCGCTTACTGGCGTGAGCTGCTTGACCGTATTCGCGACATTCGTTCGTCGGAGAAGGTGATGTACCGTCAGGTGCTCGACCTTTATGCTACCGCCGTGGATTATGACCCTCGCAGTGACATCTCGGTGGAGTTCTTTAAGATTGTGCAGAACAAGCTACACTTTGCAGCTCATGGTCACACTGCAGCTGAGGTTATCTTTCATCGAGCAAATGCAGAATCACCGATGATGGGGCTTACTTCTTTCAAGGGCGACCATCCGACCTTGCGCGATGCCAAGATTGCCAAGAACTATCTCAGCGAGGATGAATTGAAGATTCTGAACAATCTTGTGTCGGGATACTTTGACTTCGCGGAGATTCAGGCGATGAAACGCCGCCCGATGTATATGAGCGACTATGTGCAGCAGCTTGACAATATTCTGTCTTCGACAGGCGAAGCTTTACTCAACGGCTCCGGCACGGTCAGCCATCAGCAAGCTATGGAAAAAGCCGAGCAGGAATATCGTCTGTTCCAAGTTCGCGAACTGTCCCCCGTAGAGCGAGCCTACCTCGACACAATAAAAGACATCGATGCAAAAGCTAAAGGGAAGGACAAAAGTTCCGAAAAATAATGGGCGCACCGCCGGATGAGGTTCGAGGGGAGGGTGAACGGCAGACTTCGGTTGACACCATTTGCACGTAATATGCACGTAGGATAAAAAGAAAGCGAGATAACTATTGAAATTTCAATTAGTTATCTCGCTTTTACAGTGCCCAGAACAGGACTCGAACCTGCACGTCTCTCAACACTCGCACCTGAAACGAGCGCGTCTACCATTCCGCCACCTGGGCTTTTGCGATTGCAAAGGTAAGTCTATTTTTTGGTTCTGCAAAATTTTTTTGTGTCTTTTTTATGTTTTGGGGTGATTATAGTGTTTTTTCATGACGATTGATTGTTTCGGGATGTTGAGCAGGAGTGTTCGTAAGTAAAATTGAGGCAAGCGATAAAAAATCGGCGAAAAATCATTAAATTTGCATTCCAAAACCGCAACAGATGAAAAATATCAGAAATTTCTGCATAATAGCCCACATTGATCATGGAAAGTCGACGTTGGCCGACCGATTGCTTGAATATACCAATACTGTCGCCGGCAAGGATCTGCAGGCTCAGGTGCTTGATGACATGGATCTCGAACGGGAGCGTGGCATCACGATCAAGAGTCATGCCATTCAGATGGATTACAAGCTCGATGGGGAGCAATATGTGCTCAATTTGATTGACACTCCGGGACACGTTGATTTCAGTTATGAGGTTTCACGCTCGATTGCCGCGTGTGAGGGTGCGTTGTTGATTGTCGACGCGTCGCAGGGTATCCAGGCTCAGACGATATCAAATCTTTATATGGCGATTGAAAATGATCTTGAGATAATACCTGTTGTCAACAAGGTCGATCTCGACAGTGCGAAGCCTGATGAGGTCGAGGATCAGATCATCGAGCTTCTCGGTTGCAAGCGCGAGGAGATCATCAGGGCAAGCGGCAAGACCGGAGTCGGTGTGCCGGAGATTCTCGAGGCTATCGTGAAGCGTATTCCTTCGCCTAAGGGTGATGCCGACGCTCCGTTGCAGGCGTTGATTTTCGACTCTGTTTTCAATCCGTTTCGTGGAATCATCGCATATTTCAAGATTGTCAACGGACGCATCAGGAAAGATGATTTTGTGAAATTTGTGTCGACCGGCAAGGAATATCATGCCGATGAGATAGGCGTGCTTAAACTTGAGATGTCTCCGCGACAGGAGTTGTCGGCCGGAAATGTCGGTTATATCATCTCGGGCATCAAGACTTCGAGAGAGGTAAGGGTGGGTGATACGATTACCCATGTCGGGCGTCCGTGTGAGGCTGCGATCGATGGTTTTGAAGAGGTCAAGCCAATGGTCTTCGCGGGTGTTTATCCGATAGAGACTGAAGATTTTGAAAATCTGCGTGCGTCGCTTGAGAAGTTGCAGCTCAATGATGCGTCTCTTACGTTCGCGCCTGAGTCTTCGGCCGCTCTGGGTTTCGGGTTCAGGTGTGGTTTTCTTGGTCTTCTCCACATGGAGATTGTCCAGGAACGTCTGAGCCGTGAGTTTGACATGGAGGTGATAACGACTGTTCCCAACGTGTCATATAAGGTTTATGATAAGAAGGGCAATATGAGCGAGGTTCACAATCCGTCGGGTTTGCCTGAGTTGACAATGATAGATCACATCGAGGAGCCATATATCAGGGCGTCGGTCATCACTGCTGCCGACTATATCGGTCCGATCATGACGCTTTGTCTCGGAAAAAGGGGTGAGTTGATCAAGCAGGAATACATTTCAGGAAACCGCATAGAGCTGACGTTTGATATGCCGCTTGGAGAGATCGTGATCGACTTTTATGACAAGCTGAAATCGATATCAAAGGGATATGCGTCGTTTGATTATCATCTGCATGATTTCCGCGAGTCTAAGTTGATCAAGCTTGATATTTTGCTCAATGGCGAGAGTGTCGACGCGTTGTCTACGCTGACACATGTTGACAATGCCGTCACTTTCGGACGCAAGATGTGTGAGAAACTGAAAGAACTGATACCGCGTCAACAGTTTGATATTGCCGTTCAGGCTGCTATCGGTGCAAAGATAATTGCCAGAGAGACAATCAAGGCGGTTAGAAAAGATGTCACGGCAAAGTGTTACGGTGGAGATATCTCGCGTAAGCGCAAACTTCTTGAGAAACAGAAGAAAGGAAAGAAACGCATGAAACAGATCGGGTCTGTCGAGGTGCCTCAGAAAGCTTTCCTGGCTGTGTTGAAGCTTGATTAAAATAAAGACATGACAACGCCGTGGTCATCAAGTGAGACCACGGCGTTGCTTTTATAAGTTTGGTATCAACAGTGTTTTTGAGTGGCATGTTTTGAAATCGCTATGCCTTCGGCTTCCTCAACCTGTTCTTCGGTAGGTTCGTAGCCTGGAGCCCATTTCGAGATCTGGTCGGGTTTTCTTCCCTCGATCTGCCAGTCAAACGGATAGAAGTGGGAGTCGGGGTTGCGCCATGACGGTTTGCGGAGAGCATAGACAATCAGTGGAAGGGCGACAATGACGGCTACGCCGATGACGATGATCAATACATAGACAACGGGGTTGCCGGTGGTGATCTGTGCCGGTGGCAGGTAGCTGAGAACGAGAGCGAGCATTGCGCCGAGAATTCCGACTGTCGCTGTCAGAATGACGCCGAATTTCCCGCCAGGGACCTTGAATCCGCGTTTTTTGTTTGGCTGGGTGTGACGCAGTCTGATGAATGCTCCATAGATCATTATGACGAGTATGAGGTATATGATGGTCGCGATCTGAGACATTATCTGATAGGCTGACTCAACGGTAGGGAGAACTATCAGAACAAGGCAAAGAATTGACACAAATGCGCCTTCGATGAACAGAATCGATTTGTTGATGCCGTTTTTATTTACTTTCTGCAGTGAGCGGGGAAGGTAGCCCGACTGTGCGACAGACATCAGTCCGGTGGAGGGACCGGTGACAAGTACGCTGATCTGACCGACAACGCCAAACATGATGAAGAGTGCCATTATATTTCCGAGCCAACCGAGGCCAAATGATGACCACAATGCTTTGTATGCAACCAGAAGAGATTGCAGAAGATTTATGTTCTCGGTTGGAATGACTAATCCGATGACGAGTGTCCCGAGGGCATATACAGCCACGATTACGAGCATTGCGAGGAATATCGACCGGGGAAAGTCGCGCGACGGATTGCGCATGTCGTTGATGTGGACGGCTTGAATTTCCATTCCGGCATAGAACAGGAAAATCGAGGCTGCCAGAACTATGGTGCCCATATTTGAGAAGTCGGGGAAGAACGGTTCGTGGGTGAGATAAATGTGTTTGCCCGCAATGAAATATATGATTCCGAGCACGATCAGAATCACTCCCGGAATGATAGTGCCGACAAGACCACCGTAGGTGCTGAGCAGGTTGGCCGATTTCTGTCCGCGGAATGCATTGAACGTTGCTGCCCAATACATCACGAGTGCCACGACGAGGGTGTAGATTTTGTTTGATGCGAGAGCCCGGTCGAAGCTTTCAGGCCAGAATATGTAGGCAAGCGAAGCTGCTCCAAACATCAGCACGGTCGGAAACCAGATGACAACGGTCTGCCATTCGAGATACATGGCGGTCCAGCCCCATCGCGGACCGAACGCTTCTGAGACCCATCGGTAGAGTCCGCCCGATTTGGTGTAGGTAGATGCCAGTTCGGCGCAGACAAGAGAGAACGGCAATAGAAAGACAACTGCTGCCAACAGATAGAAGAAAATAGACTGTACGCCATATTTCGCTTCTGACGGTAGTCCACGGAGACTTAAAATCGAGGTAATGATCATAATTGCCATTGCCGCCATTGTGATTGTACCGCTCGCGGTAGACACGATTTTTTTGCGTCCTGATTTGGTGGTGCCTGAATCGGGAGCTTGTTGTGGCTGATTGCTCATAAATATAGTTTTAATTGGGTTAGCATGAAATGAATTCGGTTAAGATGTTCATATAGAAAAAACAATGTAAAAAACGTTAAGTTTTCACGTAACGCAAAAAAGGCCTACCTTTGCAGCCGAAATAAAGAAAAAGGTAAGGAAAGATGGAAAAAACACAGATAAAGGGTCATCTTGCGATGTTCGGTGCAAATATGATGTGGGGCATGATGTCGCCGGTGGCCAAAATGGTCATGGCCGGAGCGGTTGTCTCACCGTTGCTGATGACAGATTTCAGAATTATCGGAGCGGCGATGCTGTTCTGGATTCTGTCGATGTTTATGCCCGGAGAGAAGGTGCCTGCGGGTGATTTGCTGAAACTTGCGGGTGCGGCGTTCTTAGGCATTCTGTTCAATCAGGGGTGTTTCATTTTCGGCGTGGGACTGACATCGCCCGGCGAGGCGTCGATCATAACGACCACGATGCCTATGTGGGTCATGGTTCTGGCTGCAGTCATTCTGAAAGAACCGATCACGTTGAAGAAGGTCGGGGGCATAGTGCTCGGAGCATCAGGCGCACTGCTTCTTGTGCTTAATGCCGGAAAGATGTCGGGAAGCGGTTCGATGCCGATGCTCGGCGACATGCTTGTTTTCTGTGCCCAGTTCAGCTACGCGCTTTATCTGACGCTGTATAAGAATTTCATTCGTCGTTATTCGCTCGTCACGCTGATGAAGTGGATGTTTCTGTTCGCCGCTCTGGCACTTCTGCCTGTCTCGCTACCGACGATAGTGTCGACTTCGTGGCATGATATCACCGGAATGCAGTTTGCCGGAATTTCATTTGTCGTTTTAGGGGCGACGTTCGTGGCATATATACTCGTCATGATCGGGCAGAAAAATCTCAGGCCAACACTGGTTGGCATGTATAACTATGTCCAACCGATTGTCGCGTCGGCGATCGGAATCTGTCTCGGCCTCGACCGTTTCACTCCGACCAAGGTAGTCGCGGTAGCCTTGATTTTTGCCGGAGTGTGGCTGGTGACGATCAGCAAAGCGAGGGCCGATGAACAAAAGTGATAAAACTTCGAAATCTCGCGAGATTAAGAGCCTAAAAATGTATTTATAACTTGTGGCACTGAATATTTTAATTACTTTTGCAGAACTAATCAATACCAACCATAACGATGAATAAAATCAAAGCTATAGCCATTTTGTTGCTGCTGACTCTTACTGTGATGCCGACAAATGCCAGAATAATTGTTGAAAAAGAAATAAATAACGGTTTGAATTTTTATTTTGCAACAGAAACAAGTGTTATTCAAGGTATCAGATTTGATGTATATGCTTCAATCGGAGGTTCTGGATTATCTGTAAGCTTTTATAACAATAATAGTGTTTCATCTCGTGAAACTACAGCTACAATTAAATTTTATAATGGAAATACTCTGAAATGTCATTGTTTATATATGGATACTGATTATTGTATGTATTTGGGTCGTAGGCCAAATGCTGCTTCTTCAAACCAGGCCTTATGCAATCAAGATATGACATATATTGTAAATAATAAAATCGAAAGTGTCTCAGTTAACGGAGGTCCTACTGTCAGATTTGATTTTGACAGCAGACCGGTGATACGCGATCTCTTCAATGCCGCTATAAATTCGATGCCCGCCAATGAACGCAATTATTACGCAGATTACATAGGTAGCAAGAAAACGAACATAACTGCCAATCAATCTCCAGCAAAAAGCACGACACCGTCAAATGTCAAGAAACCTGCTACTACGGCTAAAACGAGCAGTAACAATAATTCCTCTAATAAGTCGGGAAATGTTAGTAAAACTACGGACTCCTACAATCTTTCAGCCGAAATTGAGCATATCAAAAAGTTTACCAATGCGTTTATTGGCAGGGTCAAATTTGATCACAGTTTAAATGTGGTTCAGTTTGAACGTAAACTCAACTCGCTGGAAATGGGAACTAACAATTGGAACTATGACTTTGACGAGAAAAAACATCGTTGGGATTATCAACCTATAGGACTTCATTATGGTAAACGGTATCCCGACGTCATATTCTGGGGTAACAAGATGTCCATAGCGCAGGCTTTCGCAACCAAAGATCACCATGGCTTCAAATATATTTTTAAGTTTGACACACATCAAGAAGCAGAAACGTTCTATAATCAATTTCTTGATATTTTGAAAAAAGGTGGTGCGAGATTAAATGAAACTATTCCCGAGTATAAATGCAAATCAGCTTCGGGCGATTTCTCAAATTCAACAGTGCAACTTGATCTTTTACGTATAAAAGAAGTTATATATACAGCCACTCACCCGGGAACATTACGCGATTATAAAGACTACGAGAAATAGTCATGGTGGGAAAGAAATTTGTAAATCATCACTGTAAACTCATCATATCAGGCCTATATGGAACTACTTTCGTCTGAAAACATCTTGCTTGCCGGATCGGTTCTGCTGATTTCGGGCGTTCTGATCGGAAAACTGTCTTATCGCTCGGGGTTGCCGATGTTGTTGATATTTTTGTTTGTCGGCATGTTTTTCGGCACCGACGGTCTCGGCATTCAGTTCAGCGACATGCACACAGCCCAGTTCACCGGCATGATAGCATTGTGCATCATCTTGTTTTCTGGTGGAGTCGGTACGCGACTGTCTGTCATCAAGCCGATCGTTGTGCCCGGATTGGTGCTTTCGACTGTCGGGGTTCTGCTGACGGCTATATTCACCGGACTGTTCATCTGGTGGCTGTCGGGCATGTCATGGACCAATATCCATTTTCCGTTCATGGTCTCGCTGCTGCTTGCCGCCACAATGTCGTCGACCGACTCGGCGTCGGTGTTCGGAATTCTCGGTCAGCGTAAGATTGGACTCAGAAATCATCTGAGGCCGATGCTTGAGCTCGAGAGCGGATCGAATGACCCGATGGCCTACATGTTGACACTGATGTTGATCGAGACAATCGTCATGGGCAAAGAGATGTCGGGGCTTACAATCGCGACAGAGTTGCTGCTCCAGTTTGTTGTCGGCGGCGCAGTCGGGTTGATGTCAGGCCGGTTAACGCTGAGGCTGATAGCTCTTTATGAGCGAATGGGCAGGAAAGTTGTGACAAAGGAAGATTCCTCACAGGCAGTGTCGATGATTTCAATAATGATGCTCGGTTCGGTGTTTCTGACATTCTCTGTCACTGACATGCTTTCGGGCAACGGCTATCTTGCCGTCTACATCTGCGGAATAGTGATCGGCAACGCGAAACTGAGCAACCGCAGGGCTATCACCAAGTTTCTTGACGGAATGACGTGGCTGGCGCAGATAGTGGTGTTCCTGATGCTCGGTCTTTTGGTCAATCCCCATGAAATGCTGAGTGTGGCGGCGGTCTCGATGTTGATCGGTCTGTTCATGATTCTGGTTGGACGCCCTCTGAGCGTTTTTCTGTCATTGACACCATTCGGTAAAATCGATTTGAAGTCAAAGGCATATATATCATGGGTAGGTCTGCGAGGCGCAGTGCCGATTATTTTCGCGACTTATCCGGTTGTGTCAGACATCGAAGGGGCAGGGCAGATATTCAACATCGTTTTCTTCGTGACAATTCTCTCGCTCGTCATTCAGGGCACGACCGTAATCTCGGGTGCGAAAAAACTTGGTCTGGTCGACGAAGATGAAAGTGATGAAGATGATTTCGGCGTCGAGTTGGCCGATGAGCTTCCGACATCGCTCCAGACAATCACTCTGACGGCCGACGATCTCGCTTCGGGGACAACCTTGAGAGACATGAAACTGCCGGCCGGATCGCTTGTCATGATGATCAAGCGCGACGGTGACTACATCGTGCCTAACGGAACGAGAAATCTCAGGGAAGGCGATGTCTTGTTGATAATCAGCGAGAGCAAGTAATGACGGTTGTCAGAAGTCAAGGGTAAGTCTGACATTGAGCTGGCGGCGTGTCAGATAGTTTGGCACGGCATATTGAATGTTGTTAACGTCGGTGACCCAATAGTAGCTCGAGACATTTGAGATGTCGAGCAGGTTGAAGACATCGAGTCCGAGCCATGCCGATTTGAATATCTTGCCGAGTCCGGTGCGTGATTCACCTTCCTTGAGTTCGGGAATCAAAGCATAGCTTACGCCGACATCGACACGTTTGTAGGCCGGAGCGCGGAAATATCCTTTGTCACGTGAGGAGTGGGGGGCGGTTGTCGGCAGACCGTCAGACAGAATGCCCCGCAGATTGAATTTCAAACGTGGAATTTTCGGGAAATAGTCTGTGAAATAAAGTGCGAAACTATATCGGCGGTCAGTCGGACGCGGAACGTGTTTTCCGTTGAGCAACTCGTCGGTCTTCATGATCGAGAAACTGATCCACGAATCGCTTCCGGGAACGAACTGTCCGAAAAGTTTCATGTCGATTCCGGCTGTGTAGCCGTTTGTCTCGTTCATGCCCGAATAGACGATTTTCAGATTGTCGACCTCATAGGGAATCAGGTCGTTGAGCTTCTTGTAGTAGACTTCGCCCGACAGCTTGAATGGGCGGCCGAAAGCACGGAACGTGTAGTCGGTGCCAAGAATGAAATGAATGCTCTGCTGGGCCTTGATGTCATGATTGAGCACAATGACATTGTTTCCGTCTCCGTCATCGACAGGCATGCGATATTCCTTGTAGAAAGGCATCTGGTAGTAGATTCCGGTTGCGAAGCGGAACGTCCACGATGAGTTGCGTTCGGGCACGAATGCGACATTGGCACGCGGGGAGAACAGGAATTGCTTGTTGAAGTCCCAGTAGCTCATTCTGAATCCGGCGTTAAGGTTGAAGTATCCGACCGGAGACTCAAACCGGTAAGTATCGTCGACGTAGGCCGAAAAACGGTTGGTTGACAGATTTTGAGCAGATGTCAGATTGTAGATCATTTTGATGGCCGACGGATCAGTGGGTAGGGTGTAGCCTGCCGAGTCGCGCAGCTCATACTCACGGGCACGTTCGTGGATCGTCTCGTGGTTGAAATTCAGACCATAAGAGATATTGTGGCGTGATATGCCTGATGTGCCTTTTACGCCGATCGAAAATACGCTCATTTTCAATCGGTTGCGTGCATGTTCATGATAGCGGCCTACACCAAGTTCGCCTCCGACCGAATTGTCGCCGGAAGTGCCTGCCTGGTCGAGCCAATATTCTCCCAACACATCGTATGCGACAAGTTCATTGGTCAGATAGCCCGATGCCTGCAAGGAGATAGAAGAGGAGCGTGAGTGTCTGTAATCGAGTGACAACGCTCCGAACCAGGTCTCGAATTTGTCTTTTTCCTGACCGTCGAAATAGACTTTGAATTGTTTGGCGTCGGTTGATGTGCCGAAATTTGTCGTACGTGAGGCCGGCACAAACTTGTAGTTGTTGATAGCGATGTTACCAAGAAACGAAACGCGCCATTTTGGTGAGATCTTATAGATCAGGTTGGTCTGGTAGTCGAAAAACGAAGGATCATATTCACCTTTTGTATCCATCGAGCTTAGAAGAGATGAATTGCGTTTGTATCTGATGCCGTGGAGTTGAGAGAAATGTTTCGAGTTCTGGCCGAATGCTCCCGATACACCCATGAGGCTGAGTGAAAGATTGCCTTCAAGAGCTTCCGGCTCGCGATATGTGATATCGAGAACCGACGACATACGGTCGGCATACGCCGATGAGAAACCGCCGGTAGAAAAGCCGATCGAGCCGACCATGTCGGGATTTATGATACTGAGGCCTTCCTGCTGGCCCGATGTGACAAGCTGCGGACGATAGACTTCAATGCCGTTGATGTAGACGGAATTCTCGTCAAAGGTTCCGCCCCTGACAGAGTACTGTGACGACATTTCATCACCGGAGGTGACACCGGCCATGGTTGTTATGAGTGATTCGACACCGTTACCCGAAGCTGACGGCATCATTTTTCCGGCTTTCCCATCAATTGTCTGCATTTGTGAAGTCTGTTTCTTGAAATCGGTCACCTCGATCTCGGAAAGCTCACGACTTGAAGGGTGCATCGAGATATTCAACGTGACATCGTCGGCCGCGTCGATCAGTTTGCGTTCCACCTCCCGGAATCCGATGCAGGTGAAAACAATGGTGATCGTGTCGTTTCTATGTGTCGAGATCGAGTAACCACCGTCGAGTCCCGACATGGTTCCTACGGCAGTGCCTGCGATTCTGACTGTGACAAATTCGAGCGGCTCGTTCTTCTCATCGATGATCTTGCCGTGAATTTTCACCTCGTTTCCGACCGGAGCGGCCGATGCGGTTATTATGGAAAGCAGAAATATTAATGGAATCAGTATATGTCTCATGTTGTTGTTCAGACCTGTTAGTCTAATTAATAACGTGAGATCGAGGCCATTATTATAATCCTCCGCGCTTTTCGATAGCCGGGATGATGCGCCACATTCCGTCGGGCATTTCATCGTCGAGCAACTCATGCCATTTTTCAGGCTCCCGCTCTTTCATTTCGATGAAACGGTTGTATTGTGTAGGGGTGACAATACGTTCGAAATCGTTGATCAGTGAATTTTCTATGAGGTGTGCGATGTGGGTGTAGACTGTCGACAGTTTCAGACCTCTTATCTTGGCTATCTCGGTCGGGCGTCGGTTGGCGTTGTAGAGAATTAGTGTTTCCTGATAGGTCGCACCTTCATAGGTAGCTTTCAATCCCTCGAATTTTCTGATCGCTCCGACAAACGGTTTCCAGAATCGCGATGCCTTTATGTCGCTGACACCTGAAATCTCACCGAAAGAAGTGAGGTCTACCGGACGCCTGAGTGCCATGTCATAGAGAGTGGCGTCGTTGAACAGTACATAATCGGCCATGCCCGATTCTTTTGCAACTTTGCGTCTGATTTTCTTGAGTTGCGCGAATAGTTGTTCGACAGGATCGGCCGGAATCTGTTTTTCGTTTTTTGCCGACGGACGTTGAAACGAACGTCCGTTTATGTCGGTCAGATACACTTGATCAATGCCACGGAGCACTTTCATTCCGTAGGGGGTCACTTTCAAATGATTGTTCTCTTCATAGGCTATTGAAATCAGCCCGAGCTGAATCATTTGTGAGATGAAGTGTTTCCACCTTGGCGCGTCATACTCCCGGCCTGCGCCGAAGGTTTTCAGACGGTCATACTGTCTGATCCTGATCTCTTCCCTTAACGATCCTCTCAAAATGTCGATAACCGAACCGATCGCGGTGTTGCCTCCGGTCCTTATGATCGCACTCATTGCTTTCTGAGCGGCTATTGTTCCGTTGAATCTGACTGGCGGATTCTGGCAGACATCACAGTTGCCGCAGTCGCAGGTGCGTTCTTCATTGAAATAACTGAGCAGAATGCGGCGGCGGCACACCGAGGCTTCGGCATATTCCTTTATCCGGTCGAGCTTCTCCTGGAAAACATCGCTCATGTCGCTCGAGGCGATGAACGCCTCACGGGTGATGATGTCACCATAGTTATAGAACATCACTGCTTCAGCCGGAAGTCCGTCGCGGCCTGCACGACCGATTTCCTGATAGTAGCTCTCGATGTTTCCCGGAACGTTGTTATGCACGACCCACCTTATGTTGCTCTTGTCTATGCCCATGCCGAAAGCGACTGTCGCGCAGACGATTTTCGCGTCACCGCTTATGAAACGCCGCTGTGATTCAGCTCTTTCGTCGTTTGACATGCCGGCATGGTAACAAACCGCGTCAAGACCGGTCGCCAACAGGTTCTGGTAGATGTCTTCGGTCTTTTTACGCGACAGGCAATAGACTATGCCCGAGTCGTCGGGATATTTTTGGTGAAGGCGTCTGATCATTTCCAGACGCTTTTTTTTGCCGGGATCGGGGAGAACACTGAGCGAGATGTTGGGACGGTCGAAAGAGGCGAAATGTCGATATGGGTCACGTAGATTTAGATGATGTGCTATGTCGTCGCGGGTCAGTCGGTCGGCAGTCGCTGTCAGAGCCATTATCGGTATCTCCGGCCTCTGTTCGCGTACAATCGAGAGTCGGGTGTAGACCGGTCTGAAATCATGACCCCACTGCGAGATGCAATGGGCCTCGTCAATAGCGATGAGGCTTATGTTGAAATCTTTGTTCCAGGCCGGCATGTCTGTGATAAGACGCTCGGGCGAGATATACAGCAGTTTCAAGTTGCCTTTGAAGGCTTCTTCAATGATATGCTTGTTTTCTTCCTCGCTGTTCATCGAGTTGACGGTAGCTGCCGCGATGCCGTTTCCTTTCAGTGATTCCACCTGATTGCTCATCAGAGCTATCAGCGGTGACACAACAATTGCACATCCCTGTTTCATCAATGCCGGAATCTGGTAGCAGACCGATTTGCCTCCGCCGGTGGGCATTATGACAAGACAGTCATGTCCGGAAACGATATGTTCGATTATTTCGGCCTGACCCGGTCTGAATGAGTCGTAGCCGAAATATCGTTTAAGATATGATGTTGCATTGCCGGTCACGCCTGTGTCTGCTCTTTCGTGAACATACGCTCGATAGCGGCGACATCTTCCTGAAGCTGCTTCTCAAACGGAAGACGTTCCTCGATGTTACGGCATGCGTAAAGAACAGTCGCGTGTGTGCGTGAAAGTCGTGTACCGATTGCAGTCAGAGGCATCTTGGCATATTTTTTTGCCATATACATCACCATTTGGCGTGCATCGGAGATCTCACGTTTGCGCGATTTGGTGAAAAGCTGGTCGGAGTTTATCTTGTAGTAGGTGCTGACACCTTGTGTGACCATTTCAAAGTTGACTGCACGTTGGCTGTTATGAACCTTGACGGCATTTGAGATGACATTGCGAGCAAGATCGACCGTTATGTCGAGGTTGAGTATCGTTGCATGAGCCATCAACGACACCATCACGCCTTCAAGCTCGCGAATGCTGCCGGTCACACTCTCAGCGATGTAGTCAAGCACGTCGTCACCGATCGTGAGACCGTCATGCTGTGCCTTGAGTTTCAGAACCTCGCGTCTCAACTCCAGGTCGGGGCGGTCGAGTTTGACTGTCATGCCCCATTTGAAACGGGTCATCATTCGTTCCGGCAGACCTTTCATCTCTGATTGCGGGCAATCGCTTGAGAGAATGATCTGTTTATTGTTGAGGTGAAGGTGGTTGAAGATGTGGAAAAAAGCGTTCTGAGTCTTTTCCTTACCTATAAGATCTTGTATGTCATCTATGATCAGAGTGTCGATGCTCTGATAGAAGTTGATGAAATCGTTGATTTTTCCGTTGTGTGCTGCAACCGTATATTGGCTTTCGAACAAGCGTGCGGTGACATACAGCACTCTCATCTGTGGCTGTCGCTCCTTAAGTCTGATTCCTATGGCGTGCATGAGGTGGGTCTTTCCGACGCCTGAAGGACCTATGATGAACAGCGGATTGAATGTTTTGCAGTTGGGGTCGTCACCGATTGTCTCGCCGATTGACCGCGCCACTTTGTTGCTCATGCTTCCGCAGTAGTTCTCGAAAGTGTAGCGTGGATTGAGCTGGGAGTCAATGGTTGCCTCGATTTTCACATCAAATGGATTGGCAGGAGGAAGCCCCGGACGAATTGCCGGAGATGGATTCTCGCTACGCTGGTTGATAGACGTGTCGGGGCGGTTCCCGATCTGGTCATATTTATAGAACAACTGCACGTCAGGCCCGTAGACACGTTTTAGAACCGGTGCGAGCAAACGCAGGTAATGCTCCTCGATATGTTCGACAAAATATGACGAGGGCACTTCAAGGGAGAGCTTCCCATCGGCGTATCCCAACGACCTGATGGGTTCAAACCATGATTTGAACTGCTCGGGAGAGAGGTTGTCCTTGATAATGCTGAGACACTTCTCCCACAATTGTATGTGGGTAACTTCCATTTAATGAATTGAGTTTATTCCGAGTACAAAATTCGTCATTATATTGTTAAAAAACAATTCGATTTTTATTTGGATAATTCAAAATAATTGCAACTATGCTGAATTTCAGTCATTTAAACCATTGCTTGAACGTGTTGTTCGACCAATGCTGCGGTTTTTGACTTTATTATTCTGAGCTACAAATGGTTATGTGACATCAAGGGCTCTCATTCGCCGGCTTGGCCAAATGCCCCGGCATGATGCATGACGATACTCTAAACCGCTATTACGGTACATTATGTGACATACACATATTAGTAACCGTTATTTAGACTAAATCTAAATAACGGTTACAAAACGGTTGTCATCGGTTTTTAAAGCAACTTGATGCTGATATAGCGTTTCGGGTTCTTTTTAATGTCAATCAGCAGAGAATCAAGACTTGCTACTGACGAATTGAGATTGTTATACAGAGCGGGATCATTCATTAGCAGCCCGAGGGTTGAGTTAGGCTTGTTTAGATCTTCCGACATTTTTGCAAGGTTTGCCGACAAGGTGTGAATGTTATTCATTGTCGAGTCTATCGGCAATTCCTTGAGATCGTTTGAAAGTTCGGCCAACGCACCCGATAGCTGAGAAAGATTTGCCGTTGTCTGATCGACGTTGTTCATAACTGAAGGCAATGCGTTGACTGAAGTGTTCAGTTTTTTCATCGTGGCATCAAGATTAGCCGAAATGTTGTCAAGACGTTTCACGGCAGACAGCAGTGCGGGGTCAGAAACCAAAGTGTTCAATGCGCTGAGCAGTGAGTCAACTTTTGGAAATATGGCAGAGACTGCAGGAAGAAGTTCGGTCGACACATTGTCGAGCATGCCCGATGCGGTCTCACCGATCAGATGAGAGCCTACATCGTGGAAATCCTTGTTATCGGCCATTTCGAGCACGACACTCGCCGTTCCGAGCATATCGGCCTGAATTATAGCTTTTGAATCTCGAGGCACCCGGAGAGCCTTGTCAAGGCTCAGTTCGACAAGGACATGCCCGGGGTTGTCATATTCGTAATTGATCGATCGGACCTGACCTACCTTGAAGCCGTTTACAGTCACAGGGGCAGACAGAGCGAGTCCTTTGACATCGGTATATGAGACAACGTAGTAGTTTGAGGGCTTGAACACGTTGATGCCTTTCAGATAGTCAATTCCAAAAAACAGGAAACACAGGGCGACTATGACACAGAGTCCGATTACTACCTCCTTGTTATGTTTGCTATTCATGTCTTTTCGTTTTTTCAATTTATAGTTGATTTGCGTGAATTCGCTGTTATTTTTTCAATCGTTTGCCGTTTTGCATTGTAATGACAAACGCAGCGGGAAACTTCTTCTCGATTTGTGTGAGCCAATCAGATGCCTCGCGTTCATTTTTGAATTTCCCCGAAGTGTATTTATACAGTCCGTTCTCTTTATAATAAGAAACGTCAGAGATGCCTTTCAGTTCAGGAGCTCCGTTTTTGAGCAACTTTGACGAAGTGAGAAACTGCACTTTATAATATATGGCATCGTCAGAGACGACAGTTCCGTCCATTGGAATGTCATTTATGACATCAGGCATGCGGTTTGACGCTGAATTCTTATAAGAGCTGAAAGCATTGAAAATAGCCGAGGCCATCTCTTCCTTGCCTTTTTTTGAAGCGAGATATTTTTCTTGCGTAGGGTTGCATATGAAGTCAAGTTCGACTAACACGGACGGCATGCCTGTCGCCCAAAGCACCCAGAATCCGGCCTGTCTGACTCCTTTGTCCGCGCGAGATGCGGTTGTGGTCAATTCATGCTGGATTTTGTCGGCCAGAGATATGCTTTGTTCCATATGCTTGTTCTGTGAAAGCTCGAATATGATGTAACTTTCTGATGACTCCGGATCGAAGCCTTCGTATGTGGTCGAATAGTCATCTTCAAGAGCCATTACGGCATTCTCTCTTTTTGCGACGTTGAGGTTTGCCTCAGAGCGGTGCAACCCAAGAGTGTAGACACTTGCCCCTTTGACTGTGGTGCGGTTTTTAGATCTTCGGTCAACTGAGTTGACATGAATCGAGATGAACAGGTTGCCGTTGGCCTTGTTGGCTATGTCTGCACGGTCTTTCAAGGAAACGAATGTGTCATCGTCGCGTGTATAGACAACTTTCACATCGTCGAATGCCTTTGTGATTTTATTGCCGAGAAGATGGGCGACGTCGAGATTGATTGTCTTTTCATTCGTGATTTTGCCACGCGCACCATAATCTTTGCCTCCATGACCGGCGTCAATCACAAGCACGAACTCTCTTGCGGCCGCAGCGTCAAAGATGAAGGTCAACAGAAAAAGGTTGAACAGTGTTGTTATTATGGAATGTCTGAATTTCAAATCTGATGAATTATTTCTATGCAAATATACACATTAAACAATTAATAGAGACTGCGAATTCACTTTTTTAAACATTTTCGCCAAATGTTGATGAATTTTGGAACAAATTATTTGTGCGGTCTTGATTGAAAACATCTATATTTGTAAATCTGTTCAATAATTATAGAACCATGTCTCGCAGATATTTCCTGATATACATTTTAATGGCCGTTTTGGTGTCGTGTGTGGAGAAGAAAACACGGTTGCAAGCAGCCCCTGAAAATATTATACGTTTTGATCGTTTTACCGAACAATATCCCGCTGTAGATTCCGGTCAGATCAGATTGATGCAACCTGCGGCAGACCTGTTGTTGGGCGTGATTAACAGTCAACGTGATGAACCTGTCGATTTCGAGGCTTATCGAAGTTCGCCGGCGGTCAGGACTTTCAAACCCGATGTTGACCTATATTTGCCGCAGCTTGACTCCGTTTGTCAGGTTCTCGGAAATGTCAGGGAGGGGCTTTCGGAAATACTTCCTGATGTTAAAACGCGTGCTCTCTATGGTGTGATCACTCCGTTCAGGCAATCGGTCATAACTTCTGATAGCGTCACTCTTGTCGGCTTGAACCATTATCTCGGAGCTGATTATGGAGGTTATGACGGTTTTGAAGATTATGTGAGACGTCTGAAGATTGTCGACAGAATTCCTTTTGACGTGACCGAGGCAACTATTGCGGCCGACTATCCCTATGTCTCGACAGAATCTGGCGTTGTACTTGACAGAATGCTTTATGAAGGTGCTTTGATATATGTGATGACGCGTGTCATCCCTGATGCCGATGCCCGTAAGGTGCTTGCCTATACTCCTGAGCAGTGGGAATGGGCATTGGAGAATGAGGCAGACGCCTGGGCATCACTTGCATCAAGACAATTGCTATACTCAACCGACAGAATGGTGTCAGCCAAATTAAATAACCCGTCGTCAGCAACTTCAATATTGCACAAGGACGCTCCTGGCATGCTTGGCCGTTTCATCGGTTACCGTATTGTGGAAAGCTACATGAGAAATAATCAGTCGACTGAAATCTCCACTCTGCTGACCCCTGAGTTTTATAATTCGAGGGCTTCTTTGGTCAATTCAGGTTACTCACCTGTCCGTCGTTAACTTAATTTAATAGACATCTGAAACCGTCTGTCCATGGGCTTTTCCGACGGTTCTGTGAGTTCATGTCTTGTCATTCAGAGCGTTAGATGTTGCCTGAGTGACGAAAAAGTATTACCTTTGCATCGGTTTTGAAAACCACGGGCTCTGCATAGCGATGCATGAGTCGCCGAAAATCGGCATAATCCAACATTGTCACTGTCATTAACCGCGACACTGAAATTGTAGACACGATGAGTCGTGTCACGGATTATTTGTTTAATTTTAATTTCATCAAATGAAGAAAACACTGATGCTTTGTGTTAGCATCGTGGCTCTTCTGCTGTTTTCCTCGGCATTTACCGGCAACGGAATTTCTCCGTCGGTCGGTCACTATGCTCCAAGATTTTCTGTCGGGAGTGAAGATACATCAGTTTCTCTCGAAGATTGCCGTGGAAAATATGTCGTTCTTTCATTCTGGACTGCCGCCGATGCCCGGTCGCGTCTGAGATGCAAGAAAATGACATCGGTTGTAGACCGTATCAACAGTCTACAGACAGACGCGGAAGAGAAGGTTTGCTTCGTAGCAGTTAATTTTGACCGTAGCTACGAACTGTTTCGCGAGATTGTTCGCAGGGATAACCTTGACGATGACACACAATTTTATGTAGAGGGTGAGGTTGCCGGCCGCCTGCGCCGTGATTATGACCTTGACTCAGGGTACAACACATTTCTTATCAATCCTGAAGGTAGGATTGAAGCTGTTAATCCTTCCTCTGATTATTTGACCCAAAATTTAAGTCTCTGAGATGACCGAAGTCTGCCGTAGCACTGGTTTGATGTGCCGACAGGCTTTTTGTTTTTTATGGATATTGTCTTCGTTGTCACACAACTTCTCCCTTGACTTCATCTACACCGGGAATTTTTGAAATGTGGTTTGTGATGGTCTGGAGATCAGAAAAGGAATGAACAGAGAAAGTGACGGTCATAGTCACGATTGAATCAACCGTGTCGGTGTTTATCGAGTTTATCGACAGATTCAGATCGTCGGTGATTGATCTTATGATGTCGCTGAACAGGTGATATCTGTCGACGGCGATGACGGTGATTTTAACATGATAAAGAGTTCTGTCGGCATTGAAGTCAACCGAGACGATGTCGTCGCCATGCTGGGAGGCAAGGCTGATCACTACCTGACAATCTCGTTTATGTATCGTTATGCGTCCCGTCGCCTCATTCTTGAATCCGATCACCTCTTCTCCGGGAATCGGATTGCAGCATGTGCAACGGTCATATTCCGGCACAGGCAAGTGGTCGAGATAGTTTCTGATTGTTTTGCGGGCCTTGTATGTGACTGTGTTGTCGAGCCAGTCAGTAGAAACGGTGTTGTTTGCGGCAGTGAAAATCTCTACGACATCTCCACGCCTGAGTCTTGTCTTGATAGAAGCCAGACGGCCGTTTATGCGGGCATATTTCGCACGTTTGCCCACTTCGCTGTGCACTTCAAAAGCGAAATCAAGAACAGTGGCTCTCTGGGGCAACACAATGCTTTTTCCCTGGGGAGTGAATGTCATTATGTCATCGTTATAGAACGAGGTGACAACGTTTTCGATGAAGTTGGCACCGTCATGACCGTGAGAAGCGATGTCGCGCAGAATGATGCGGAATTTTTCAATCCATTTCTTGATGTTTTCCTCGCTGCGTTCGGCAATGCACCCAAACTGCGAATTCAGAATCATACGCCGGCTTGAAAGGTGCGTTTCCTGCCATTTACCGAAATCTGACAGCAATTTCAGGTGAAAACTTTGGTAACCGTTTTCTTTCGGCGTATCGATATAGTTTGAGATCCCTCCCGGTTTTTCACGGAAATGGTCGGTCAAGATGCTGTATATTTTCAATGCCATCTCCTTTTCGGCAGTCTCGTTTTCGGTATCGAAAACGATTTCAATGAAATGACGGTATTTAAGATGATAGAAATCATCACCAAATTTACGCATCTTACGCCACAAACTGTATGGCCGGCGATATTCGGCATATACCTCGGTCTCAATGCCATGATCGCTGAGCACCGATTTTATCCTGTTCATGAAACTGTCGAGTTTTTCGCGGTCGGAGTTGCGGTCGGCTTCGATTTGCTGTTGCAACTGCTCGAACTCAACCGGACACCTGAATCTGAAACTTAGGTTCTCAAGTTCGGTCTTGACGTTGTATAGCCCAAGCCGGTTGGCGAGTGGGGCATAGAAATAGTCGGTCTCGCCTGCGATTTTCATTTGTTTGTCGGGCCTCATCGATGAGAGTGTTCTCATGTTGTGAAGCCTGTCGGCCAGCTTGACCAGCAAAGCGCGAATGTCATATTGAACAGAGTTGAGCATTTGCTTGAAGTTGTCGAGCTGTTTTGACATTTCATATTTGTCTTTCTTCTGTTTTGTCAGAACCTTGACAAGAAATGCCACGTCATCGCCAAAACGTTTCCTGATGTCATCTATGGTGTGATCGGTGTCTTCGACAACATCGTGGAGAAATGCCGCTATGACCGGATTGGCACCGAGACCAAGTTCCTCGGCCGCGATCGTGGCGACAGCGACAGGGTGTAGAATGTATGGCTCTCCGGTCTTCCTTTTTTGATGAGAGTGTGCAATTCTGGCAAATTCAAAAGCTTGCTTTATCCGGACAAGATCGTCGGCCGACACTCTTTTTTCCATTGCGTGAAACACATTCTGTGCGCGTGTCTCGATTATTTCGTCATAGTTCTGTGGCATATACTTTATTTGTTTAGATCATTGCCGGCTCCGGTTTCTATCACTTCAACAGAAGAGATGCGTCACCATAGCTCAGAAAGCGGTATCCGTTCGTCAGCGCATGGTTATAGACAGGTTTCCAGTCTCCGTCGACAAAGGCCGACACAAGCAGCAGTAAGGTTGAGCGTGGTTGATGAAAGTTGGTGACCATGCCTTTGACAATCTTGTAGGTATAGCCCGGTGCTATTATTATTCGTGTCGCGGCGACAAGTGACGGCAACTGTCTTTCATCGAGATATCTCAGAATGGCAGCCATTGAATCCGCGACCGTTAGTCGTGGGTGGGAGAGACTGTAGGGATACCATTGCGGAACCTCTCCTTCAAATTGGCCGGAATGAATCAGGCAGCCAATGTGATAGAGGCTTTCGAGTGTTCTTACAGATGTTGTTCCGACAGCAATCACGCGTCGGTCGCAATTGGATAGTTCGCTGATCAGGGTGCGGTCTACGGCGATAAACTCGCTGTGCATCGGGTGATCGCCGATGTTCTCGCTCTTGACCGGCTGAAAGGTCCCGGCTCCGACGTGAAGAGTTAGTTCCCGTCGTGGAATTGACCGTGTGTCGATAGCATTCAGAATGCGGTCGGTGAAATGCAGTCCTGCAGTCGGAGCGGCGACAGAACCATCAATGTGACTGTAGACTGTCTGATAGTCGGTTGAATCGCTTTGCTCGGTCGAGCGGTTAAGGTAGGGGGGGATAGGAATCTCTCCGGCCGCCTCGATCAGACGTGCAAACGTGACGTCGTTGTTGTTCCAGCAGAACTCTACGGTAGAGCTGTTGTCATCGCGTGACACACGGTTTGCAGTCAATATGATCTCAGTGCCGTCAACATCGATGTTCATTTTAAGTAAGCCGGTTTTCCAACGTTTTGAATTGCCAACGAAACAAATCCATGAACATCGCGATGTCGACTCGAAACATCGTGCATAGTCACGCGGAGATTGTGGCTCAAGACAGAAAATCTCTATTGTGGCACCGCTGTTGTCATCACCCTTTTTAAAACGAAGACGCGCATTGATTACACGAGTGTTGTTGTAGACGAGCATGCTGTCGTTTGGTAACAGATCGGGCAATTCATCGAAAACGAGTGTCGAGATCTTGCCTGATGTGTCGCGCACGAGGAGCTTGCATTTGTCTCGTTGTGAAAGCGGGTAACGGGCGATGCGTTCATCTGGAAGAGGATAGTCGAAATCGTCTATCTTTATATCTTTGGGATCAATCATTTATCGGAATGTTATTTTACAATCATCAAGAGAATCAATAATGGCGAGTGATTCCACATCATAGCCTTCGGCTCTGAGTGCGTCGCCACCACCTTGAAAACCTTTTTCAATGACAAAACACATGGCCTCGATCGTCGAGCCACTCTGGGCACACAGGTCGATTATGCCACGTGCGGCATTGCCATAGGCCAGAAAGTCGTCAACGAAAACAATGTGGTCATCTGAAGTAAGAAAATCAGATGAGATGCTGACAGTGTAGACGCGGTCTTTCGTGAATGAGTGAACGTCGCGCACAAGCATGTTTTCCATTGTCTTCGGAACTTTTTTCTTTACAAAAACCACCGGCAGCTGCATGACGTAGCCGAGCATGATGGCCGGGGCGATGCCGCTCGCCTCAATTGTGACGATTTTGTTGATCGGTTTACCGGCCAGTTTTTCAGCGAAACTTCTGGCAATATCCATCATCAGATTCGGATCGAGCTGGTGGTTCAGAAAACTGTCGACTTTCAGAATGCCTCCGGGCAGTGATTTTCCGTCTTCAAGGATTCGTTTCTTGATAATGTTCATAAAAATAGCTTAATGGGGCGTTTAATCTCTGTAATATACTCTTTTTACTCGTTCTGATATAGATACGATTATTTCATAGGGTATCGTTGACAGCGTGTCGGCCAATTCACAGACACTGACTGTGGGACCGAAAATCTCAACGCGGTCACCTACTTTGCATCCGGCCCCAGTCACATCTATCATGCATATGTCCATGCAGATATTTCCGACGGTCCGGCACCGGTGCCCGTTGACTATAAAAGAGGTGTTTCCGTTGCCGAGATGTCTGTCGATGCCATCGGCGTATCCGACAGGAACTGTGGCAATCTCGCGTTCTCCGGAAATGTGTCCCTTTCGACCGTAGCCAATAGTGTCGCCTTCGTGACGCTTGCTGACCGATATGACAGTAGAATAAAGCGATGCAACCGGTTTCAGCTCTTTTTCTGAACCGTCATTCAACACCGGATAGCCATAGAGGCCGATGCCGAGCCTGACCATTTCGTGCTGATATCCGGGATAGCGGAGTATACCTGCCGTGTTGAGAATGTGGGTGTTGAATCGGTAGTTGATGTTTTCCCGCAGATAACCCACATATTCATCAAACAGTCTGAGCTGCATCAGAGTGTAATCGTCCATGTCGAAGCAATCGGCTGTCGCGAGGTGGGAGAATGCAGAGCTGATTCTGAGGGTATCGGCGGATCGGAGTTCAGACACAAGACGCGGCAATTGTTCGCGGTTGAATCCGAGACGGTGCATTCCGGTGTCAAGTTTTATGTGAACAGGATAATGGTTGATGCCGGCGGCTTTGGCCCGTTCGCTTATGCTGTCGAGAATCTCAAAACTGTATATTTCCGGCTCAAGCCGATATTTGAACATGAGGCCATAGTTGTCTGATCGCGGATTCAGGACTATGATCGGAATGGAAATGCCTGCTTTTCTCAATTCGACCCCTTCGTCAATCACTGCGACTGCCACGGCGGCGGCACCCTGACATTGGAGTGTCTTTGCCAATTCAAGTGATCCGCACCCATATCCGGCGGCTTTCAACATCACGACAATTCCGGTTTCAGGTTTGAGCTTGCTTCTGAAGAAATTGAAATTGCTGACGATATTGTCAAGATTTATCTCAAGTATGGTCTCGTGTTGTTTCTCTTCAAGCATCGAGACCGCTTCGTCCATGCAGCTTGCCGGAGTGCCTTTGATCAAGATTATTTCATCGGCGAAGTCGTCTGTGGTGAAACGACGCTTGAATTCTGAACCTGATGCCACCGTAATGATGCGGCTCACCCCATATTCTTGAGCTACTGACGGCAGCATTTCAGAGATGTTTTTGTTTTCATCGGCCAGAACAAGTGTCAGAGTCTGACCGAATCCGGCTCTGCGTCTGGCGAAGTCAAGCGCAAGTTCAAGCGACGGAATGTCGTTTGTAAACCGGTCGTGGAGCAATTGGCAGCCGTTTACTCCGTTGAGCAGGCTGATACGTGTCGGAACGCGCTGGAACCGCATGGTTGCCGACATGTTGGCGCCGGGGTTTATAAGTCGCGAGGCAGTGGCTGCAAGTTTGGCCATGCGTTTCGAGAAATTGTCAAATCCGTCGGGAACATTGCAGTCACAATCTCTGCAGTCAATAATTTTCGATTCCGGGAACTCGTTCAATGCCTCAAAGACATTGCTGTCGGTTTCATTGCCGGTGCACACTATGAGTTGTCTGACATTGTCAAACAATTTCAGTTTCTCGTCAATTTTTTCCCTGCGTGAGCTGAATCCGTCATCGTGTTCGCCTGTTATGTCGGTCAGAATGCCGATGTCGGGTCTTAGCATCTGCTCTATTGATTTCATTTCACCGCAGTGGGAGATGCCACATTCGATCACGGCAAAGGGAGCATCTTCAGGAATAGATAAAATTGACAGAGCCACACCGATCTGAGAATTATAGCTGCGGGGACTGCGTGAGAGGTTTCCGTCCATGATCGTGTTTATCCATTCTTTTACGGTGGTTTTACCACGGCTTCCTGTAATGGCTACAATCGGCATTCTTAGTCTCGATCTGTAGTCTGACGCTATGGTCTGGAGTGCGGACAGAACATCGTCGACCACATAGAAACGGGCATCTTCGAAGCCTTCGGGGCGGTGGCTGACGACAAAGTTTCTGACCCCGGCTTCATAAAGTGCGCCTATGTACCGGTGGCCGTCGTTGTTGGGTGTCGTCATAGCGAAAAACAGGGTGTTTGCAGGGTCGGTGACCGACCGGCTGTCTATTTCAAACCGTGTTATCGTTCTGTTGCCGGTCAGAGGCATAGACGATTCATCGACAGAAAGTATCGTGGAGAGCCGGTGTATGTCGTAGGGGGCGGATAGTGTCATTGTCTGAATTTTTCAATTGTTGCGGCAACTTCGCCACATTTTGAAATCAATTCTGCGGCAAGGCTGTCGGTTGACTGTTTAAATTCGTTTATTGCCTCGATGTTATCGGTCATGAATCTGTGAGATAACCGCGAGGTGAGTTTCAAACATTGTTTTTCAAATTTTTGTGTGGCTTCGTCATAGAACGACTTTGAGAATATCTCATAGATATAATCGACAGCAGTCTCTGACGGATGTATCATGTCTGGCGCATAAAATCTGTAATCTCTTAGGTCGTCGAGCAATATCTCATAGGCGGGAAAATAGACGGTGCGGTCACTGAAACGTTTGACAAGGCGGTCTGCGGCGGTGAGCAAAACGGCTTTGTCGAGATTTGATTCATGCAACCCGTAGGCTTTGTAGCGTATGGGACTTATCGTGAAGATTATGTTCAGATTTCTGTTGAGGCTGTGTAGTTCTTCTATCAGCATGCTCCAGTCGCGGCAGATGTCATCGGCTTCAAGATTTACGGTCTCGAACATTCCGGCCGGAAGTTTGTGGCAGTTGCAGACAACCGACTGTGTGGGGACATATCGGTAAGTCCGCGCCGTTCCCCATGTCACAATCAGAGCGGAAGCATTTTTAAGATACTCTCGGGTAAGATCGGCTGAGGTGTTGACACGGCTGATGACGTCATCACGGTCGCATGATGAAAATGAAGAATGATGGTCCATTGAGTGATAGAGACCATCATGGAAAACCAGATCACTGCCATTGGTGTGTTTGCCCTCGATCGAATTGCGTATTGTCCGCGATATGCTAAGTGGATTGTAAATTGTTCCTGACGGATTGACAAGGACGTCAAACAGACCGCGTTCCATGCGCCGGCCAATGTTTCCGGTAAAACAAGATCCGGTCATGACCACTGGGTGACGATGGTCAATTCTGATGTCGGTTGTGATCGGTCTGACTGGTGTCCTGAAATCCATCGCAATTAGTTTTAGAACATTTGATAGTCAATTGAAAGAACCTGGAACTCGGTGCGCCGGTTGATCTGATCGGCGGTGTCACGGTCTGTTTCAGATAGGGTCTCGATTAATTCGGGCGTGAGTTCGGTCCCTTCGGCGAACTGAGGATAGAGTCTCGCAAGTTTCTTTGTGATTACTTTCGGTCTTGATTTTCCGTATCCCTGCGCTTGAAGACGATCTGAAGATATGCCTGCTGCAATGAGATAGTCGATTACCGATTTTGCCCGTCGTTGCGACAGGTCTATATTATATTTCTCGCTGCCGTGCCGGTCGGTGTGAGATGCCATCTCTATTGTTATGTTAGGATTATCTCTCATGATCTGAACCATTTCGTCGAGTGCGGTTTTTGATTCAGGTCTCAGCGTCGCCTTGTCATAGTCGTAGAAAATATTGTCGATGACCACAGGTTTGTTTATTGAGGCGAGAATGAAGTCGACACCATATTCGGCATCTTCTTCGGCTGTGTCACTTGTAAATTCCTGCTTTGCGTTCAGATAGCCTTTGGCACCTGCGAGCATGACGTAACTTACGCCACGTTGCAATGGAAATTTAAATGAACCGTCGCTTCGGGCGACTTCTTTCTGATTGGAACCGTCATTGCCGACAATTCTGATCACGGCGTTTGGAACCGGTTCTTCATCTTTGTCAAGGACCCAGCCTGAGATCATGATTTTCAGATCGGGCAGTTCAAACGAATAGATGTGATCATAGCCTCTTCCGTCACCACGATTTGAGCTGAAAAAACCGTTTTCGCCACCTGCGAACGTTATTCCGAAGTCGTCGGCCGGAGAGTTGATGGGTTGACCCATGTTGACTACGCTCCAACCTCCTGAAGGGGTGAGAGTTGCCTTGAACAGGTCGAGACCACCGAATCCGGGGTGACCGTCAGAGGCAAAATAGATCACGCTGTCGGTTCTGACGTATGGGAACATTTCATCACCATCGGTGTTGATGAACTCGCCGAGGTTTTCAAGAGTGCCGGCACGTTCTTTAAGGTTGATGCGCCACAGGTCTTTGCCGCCTGACCCACCGGGCATGTCTGATGAGAAATAGAGCCATATGCCGTCGGGTGACACTGCGGGGTGGCCGTAGCTCGAGATTGTGTCGGCAGTGATCTCAAATTTGACCGGCGCGCTCCATTGGGCGTCTGTCCGTTGTGAGGTGTAGATCTCTACACCGGTGTTGGCGTTAGGTTCCCTGCGTGCTTTAGTGAGATACATTGTTGATCCGTCAGGCGAAAACGAGACTATGCCTTCGTCGAGTTCGCTGTTGAGCTCACCTTCGACCGGTTCGGGACGTTGCCATTCGCCACGTTCATTTTTTTTTGCAACATAGATGTCTCCCTTTTTCATTCCGGTTATCTCGCTTTTTTTATCACCTTTGGCTTTTTCAGTGGTTGAGGTGAAATAGAGCTGATCGGCGGTTTTGTCGAGGAACATAGGCGCGAAGTCGGAACGGCGGGAGTTGAACAGACGCGCATTTTTGACAACGTAGCGCGTCGGGTTTCCTTTGGCGGCAAGAGCGAGGCGGCAACCTGCGATTCCGTTGTCGGCATAGTCAGACTTCGGATTGACCGCAAGATAATCTTCATAGGCTTTGATCGCCTGTGCATATTTGCCTTCAGCCTGCAACGATTTGCCTAAGAGCAGAAGCGTGGAGGAGTCGGGATACTCATATCTGATTGCGTTCTGGAAGGCGGCCGAAGCGCGTGCGCTCATGTTGAGTTTGTCATAACAGAGTCCCATTTTGTAAGCCACCATGCCCCGTTGTGGGCGTTCCTCACGTTTGGTCAGTTTGTTGTAGATCTTTCGATATGTTTTAGAAGCTTCAAAATATTCGCCACGTTCAAGCTGTTCGTCGGCAGTGGCAAGTTTTGCGCCACCACAGCCGGCCAACAATACCAACATTGTAAGTGTGACAGAGAGAAATAGAATTCGATTCATCAGAAAAAGGGTTTTTAATGTGACAAAATTACAGAAAAAAACGCTTTGTCAGATCCCCTCGTGTGATTTTTTAAGCATTTATCGGAGGTGGACAGGCAAAAAGAATATGTCACTGAGATTATAACGTATTTCAATAAAATAAATTGTCATAAAAAAACAGGCTTACGCAATATGATGACTATTGCATAAGCCTGTTCTTGGGTCGTGAATTCAATGTCTGCTTTCGAGGGTCATTCCTGAAGAGTGGGCTGTGTATTGTGGAGCGTATTGGCTTTGAATAGTCGCGAGCCCCGAGCTGAATACACCGTTCTGGGTGACTGTAAACTCCTGTTCAAGTATGTACGTTCCCTTTGGCAGGTAGTTGATGAAGATCGAAGAATGATCATTAAGCGTTTCTCGGTAGAAACAGAGATTCTGACTGAAAATTCGTGCGGGAAGCTGGTTGACAGGTTCGAGACATGCCGGGCGGTTATCGATAATGGCGACATAAGACATCTCGACATCGGCTTTGACCGTAAGCATGGTCTTGACCACGTCACCGACGGCAAATGTATTGGTCTCTTCCCATGATTCACCTTGAGGTGTCAGACGTCTGACCAGGAACCGTTTTGAGATTGACAGACCGTCGACAGAAGCCTGTTCGACCAGCGACATCGTACGGTCTGACGAGGTGTAGACAGCACCGTAGGCGGGTGTGTCAGACACCTTGTCGACAGTGACGTTGATGTTGCCGTGATTCACAGTGGAAATGTCTGCACGCATATAGCTTGAAATGCGCTCAAAATTGTCGGGTTCAATTATTTCATTGTTGACACGCACTATGCAGCGGGGCGATTCAGATGCTGTCCAGCGCGTTCCGGTTGACAGAATCGAGGCAATGGCCATGCTTGTGGTTGTTGACGAGCCCCAGTTCTGGCGGCTTTTTTCAAGAATTAGCCATTGGCGAATCTTATCTATGGCCGGCGATTTGCGTTCGCAGCAGGCATATGCGTCAAGAATCAGAGAGGTTGTCGCAACGGCTCCCGGGGTCCACCATGATGATGAATCGAGGTTGTCCCACCACATTCCGCGTTCGGGCGTGGAGGTCGCAAACTCGTCGAGAGACCTGAGTATGGTCAGGGCTGTCGAGTGATAGCCGTTGGCTTCGAGAATCTGTGCTGCTATCGCTTTGCTTCCGAGCGGAAATGATTTCCATGACGATATGATTTCCTGCACCGTGTTGGCCGATACTCTCGCCGCGGCAGTGGGCTGACGCAATCCGGGGTAGAGAGTGCGCAGATAGGTGTAGAGCATGTCTGGCCGGGCATGTCCGCGTGAGTTTTTGCGTTTCGCCACCTGAATGTCGAGATATTTGATCGCATTGGCGGTCATGGAATTCAGACGGCTGTTTTTGGGGAGGAAACCGAGCCGGTCAAGCAATCCGTTCATCAACAGAACGTTTTCGGTGGCCCATTCCGATGCCTCATCGCCGTAGTCGGTCCATGCCCAACCGCCACCGTTGCGCTGAAGGCGACCGAGAACCTGAATAGCTGCTGCATATGTCTGGTCAATCTCCTTGCGGTCGAAAAGCAGGGCCAGCCGTGTCATGCGCTGTGTGTCGTTCATCGCATCGACCACCCACGGCGTGGCATTGAGCAACGCCACCTTCAGGTCGGCATTACGTTGAAGCATTGACACGAGTGTCGAGTCTGAACGGTCAGACATTAGCCATGTCTTGAGGGCGTTGCCTATTTCCGGATTGCTTTTGATTATGCCGTCGGCGACAGCGGCAGAGAAAATGGCTGCTGCTGCCTCGTTGGCTGTGGTGAAGTTGCGGTCGGCGACCAATCCGGGAAGTGCTGTCACAACTTCCCACACGGCATTTTGGCAGAATTGGAGTGTCACATCGCTATGTTCACCTACAGGCACTTCAAGGGACAGTGATGTTGTGTCGGGCGACATGAAGAACGGGTATGTCTCGATGACACGCTCGCTTGCCGGCATCACGGCTATTGCAGAAAGCTCGCCGTCGGAATGGCTGTCGGTCGATGCCTTGACCTTTACAGCCAGAGAGGAGGCATTTGACGGAACGGTCAGTTTCACTGCTATGACCTTTGATGATTTCGGCGCGAGCGACAAAGTGTCCTCAGCCATAACCAACGGAGTGTTGTCGTTCATGTCGTTTACTTCAAACCGGGTAATTACGGAGTCAACCGCATTGTCGGTGTTGTTCATGACCGTGGCTTGAATCACCGCGGTGTCGTTCTGACGTAGAAACCGCGGTATGTTTCCTTGCACCATAAGCGGATGAGAGGCGATGACCGACCGTGACAATGACGCATTGTGCATGTTGGCATCGTAGGCTGTGGCATTGAGAAGCCAGGTTGTAGAGGCGTCGGGGTAGGTGAAAGAGAACGTCAGATTTCCGCTGTCGTCAGTGGTGAGCATCGGTTGGAAGATAGCGAGCGGAATTTCCGAGGGTCTGTATTCAGGTTTGTCAGAACGAGGGGAGGGTGCTGCTGAACCGGCGTCAGCTTCCTCGCTGTCGGCTACGGCCTCGCTTTCGACTTTCGCTTCGCCAAGTGTTCCATTGGCCGCAGCTTTCATCATTACAGGAGCGGCTAAATCGTAGGCCATTTCCTCGACTACAACGTCTTCAGACAAGGTGGTGGCTGAATGATAATTGAGGCCTCTGATTCTAAGATTGCCTCCGCCTGTCCAATTGAGACCGTAGAGTTCAAATGACGGCATCTGGTTGAATTGGGGAACATTGACCCACTTGCCGCTGATATGATTGTTGCGTGAGCCGAAATTGCTGGTGTTCAAGCCTACGCCATAGTTGCCTGTAAGTCTGAACGAGGGTGCGGAATGTTGGAGAATGTCATTTATCGATTGAGAGAACATGTTGAGCATCACCGCGCTCCTGATGCCGTTTCCGGCCGGATATCTTGTGGTGAATGTCCATGTCTCGGTTTCGTTGGGTGTAACTTTGTTGCGGAAACTGCCTATTGAGAAATTCAATTTCTCGCGTGCGGCCGGGGTTGTCACGCTGATTCGTGTCGTCACGTTCTGAAGATTATTCACAGACACAAGATCGATCGATGCTGTGGTGACAGAATCGGGCAGCGTGAGATCAATCTTGCTGAGACCTCTCTTTAGTTCGAGAATGCGGTGCTCGATCATTTTCCGGTCAGAGGAGACGAACATGTTCACGATCAGACAATCGCGGTCGGTGCCGATCAAGACTGTCCCTTTCTGAGATTTGAAGTCGATGTGTGGGCGTGGCGTCCACATCATTTCCTTTATAGGAAATTCTTTTAGTGAAGGATGATAGAGAATGACACCTCTCAATTTGATCTGATCGGCGAGGGTGGTGTCGACGGGAGCTATCGCGATGTCGTAGCGTCCGGTGGGCAACGCCGACAGATCGACCGGAGAGGAAGGTGTCTCCATGGTGCGCTTCAAAACAACCGTGGTGTCATTGGTCAACACCGCACATGTGAGCGGAATATCAACGGGCCGGAGCATAGGGTCAACAACTTTCAGTCCGAGCGTGACTTTTCCGTCGATGTCAAATGAACGATCTGATCCACTATTGATCGAGTAGGGTTTGCCGATAGAGAACGTTGCAGAGACCGACCGAGTCTCTCCGGCAGGAGATGTCACGTCAAATGAAGCTTTCAAGACGCCATGGGGCCATGGAGAGTCGTCGAGCACACTCTTGTCGAGTGTGACAGAGAATGATCCGTCTGATGTGGTTGAGGCGGTTGTGGTGTGGAACGAGGTGAAAGAACTGTAGAACCATGAACGGTTGTCGGCCGACTGTATGTTGGCTGTTACCCCGGCATCTGCAACGGGAAACCCTGAATATGTCATTGCCTCGCCCTTGATCGTGATCTCACCTTTGGTGGGGGTGTCGCGTTCGATCGATGTTATTTTCACCGCGAAAGTCGGCAGTTTGTAGTCGCTGACCATGAAAGTTTGTTCTCCGAGATATTTTTTACCCTCCAGAACGGTGATGTGGAAATATCCGGTGAGTCCAGTCTCGGGAAGTTGTGTTGAGCCATGTATGCGGCCGAAACCATCGGTCGTCAAGGTTACTGAATCAACTTTCTGATAGTTGGCGTCGCGCACTATCACGGCAATCTGTCTGTCAGACACCGGCGATGACGATTTTGACGAAGTGTTGTAGATGACCGCGCTCCATTCGGCTTTGTCTCCAAGATGATAGACCGGCAGCGAAGTGAAAACAGTCGCTGACATCTTGTCACGTGCTGTCGGATATCTGTTGACATAGATGTCGTCAAGATAGTGGTCGGCACCTTTTGTGATTGTTATGATTGATCCTTTTCCGGTCAATGCGAAACCTTCTGAATTGGTCTTGACAGGTCGGGAGGCTGTCTTTTGCCACTCCTTTGAGGCTACCGAGGCACCTTCGACCGGGCGTCCGGTTATCGCATCCGAGACAAAGACCGCGGTTTTGTCGTCGCACTCTGATATCGCAGTGCCGAACATATCGCTCGCAACGAGGGTCGACAGATAGTTCCGCTCTTTTTTTATGTCTGTTGTCGACGGAACGACTGTAAACAATCCGTAGGTTGGAACGGTGAAATGTATCACTGTATCTGTTTCGAACGGTCCCTCGCGGTCAATCACAATTTCGTGAGAGCCGATCAGTTGGCCGATTGTGTTTCTCGGGGCGATGGCTGTGTAAAGACCGACTGTCGTTTGTCGGTTGTTAGTGATGCTCACTTTTACATCAAACTCTTTGCCAGGCACGACGTTTGACGGAAAACTGACCGAGACCGAGGGTTTTGTCAGCAATGCGGCAGCTTTGTCGACATCGGCTTCATAGACAGAACCTTTGAAGCGGCTCTTGTAAGATGTCAGCAAGCCGAAGATCTTACGTTTCTGGTCGACCGTCAGATCATTGTTCACGATCGACAACAGGGCGATGGCCGATTGGGGAATGTCGATGTTCTGTTGATAGATATTTATTGCAGCATTGAAATAGTTGTCGAGATTATCGGTCTGAAGACCGTAGGAGATGTTGTCGTAGACCCATTTCAGACGGTTGACATCGGTGAAAATCGCCACGGCCGGACGATCGGCAGCATATTTTCCGAGCAAGCGGTATATCTCGATGCCGAACCGTGATGTTCCGCTTTTCGCCGACACGTTTGCTGTCGTGAAGACGGTGTTGTTTAGCCACCGTGGCGTGATTCCCGACGGTCTCCCATTGACCGTTGTCACCAACGAGAGCGATTTGTAGGCCACGAAATCAAACAGGGTGGGGTAGAACATCTCTGAATTTTTGTCAATGGCGATCACCGACAAATAGTCTTTTAACGGAACTTGTGAGAGGTCGGCATGATGTCCGGTGGCCGAAGCTGTAAGGCTGTCGACTACATGTCTGAACTGTTCACCTGACCATTCGCTGAAATCGGTTGGGAGAGGTAAGAGAGGTGACTTGCGTTCATCATATTTCCAGCGGTTGCGGCTATAGACCGATGCATAGATGTCAGCCTGGAGCAGCGACAAAAGTGCTTTGGCCGCATTGTTGTCGATTTCAGCCGCGGTTTCTCTGATCTTGGCGAGGCTTTTTGACAGAGACTTGTCGCTGATCTCACTTTCGGCGAGTGTGTAGTTCATCAGATTTCTGACAATCGATTGACCGTCATTTGATTTGATTGCCTTCTGGAGCTCTTTCTCGCTCGTTTCCGAAACTTTTTTCGGATAAGCGAAATCGGGTTTTTCGGCTCGTGCGGTCAGAAAGAATGCCAGCAGTATCACGGAGAGTGCCGTCAGACGCTGTAGTTTCATAATTATATGTGGTTAATAGTTGATTTGAAAGCTTTTTAATTGAGACGGGGCGGAATCAAATTCCGCCCCTGCATATACAAGAAAATGTCAGATATGTCAGAAATGTTCACTGGTGGCGTTCGCGTCCGCGCTCCATTCTCAACCGCTGCTGGTGTTGCATCAGGTCGCGGCTGAAGTTGCGTTCTGCCGACTTGAGCATGAACAGCTGCTTGTTTGTCAGAATGGTCTTGAATTGATCGGCATATGATTTCTCTATCTCACCCTCTTTTATCTTGAGATCGAAAAGTGCCTCGGTGGCTTTTTCATATTCAAGGTCTGTCACATCTTCAGGCGATTCGGCTATGCGCCGTTCGAGTTCCCTGGTTTCTGAGTTCAGCTTTGTTGTCTCGTCTTCCATTTCATCGTAGAGCTTGAAAAACGGTTTTTGCTGATCTTTTGTCAGCTCGAGTTCATGGGTAAGAAACCGGTGTTTGTAGTCGCGCAGTTCTTTCAGAAGAGCTTGTCGGCGCAGGTCTTCTCCCTCTTTTTCAATCTCGGCCGACAAGTTGAATGAAGAACTGATAAACAGAACCAAAGAAATCAGAATAGACAATCTGTTCATGACGCTATTGTTTTAGGGGAGTAATGTTTCTGGTGTCTCAAATGTGGTGTCAGTGACGAAAAGATCATCGGCCGAATAACCCTCGTTGAGCATGTCTTCTATGATCTCATAGTCGTCGACATCATAGATGATTTCGGGTTCCATCGTGTCGTTGCCGAGGGTGGCCGTAAGGGTGGGATAGCTCTCGATGTTCAGACCGTTCTGATTGCCTCTCATGATCGAGAACATCTCCATCATGCAGTAAATGCCTGCAAACATGGCTGCCAGATAGACATATGGCCTGACTTTAAGCCAGAATGTCTTGCGCGGTGTGTGCTCTGCTTCGGGCAGATCAGGCAGCATGGCCTGCATTCGTGTGGCGAAGCTTTCGAAATAGCCCTCGGGAACCGTCATTCCGTCACGACGACCGATTTTGTCTAATATTTCGTTTTGGTCACTCATTATAATATATCGTTGTTTTTGAAACCTTCTTGTCTGTTTTGACTCCACGCGCCCCAAATGGTTTAATTCGCGTTTTTGAAATATTGTTCTATTTTTTTTACCGCGAGATGATATGATGTCTTCAAGGCTCCGACGGTCGTTCCGAGAATCTCCGACATCTGCTCATATTTCATTTCGTCGTAATATTTCATGTTGAAGACAATGCGCTGTTTTTCGGGGAGCCTGGCAACCGCTTTTCTGAGGTTCAGGGCCAGCTCGTCGCCGTCGATATAGTGGTCGGCCTCGATCATGTTGGTGAGCATCGACGCTTCGTCGTCGATCGACACATTCGATCGTCTGCGCTCTTTTGCCAGAAAAGTGATGCTTTCGTTCAGAGCGATCTTGTAGAGCCACGTCGACAGCTTAGCCTCGCCGCGGAAACTCTCGATCGATGTCCAAGCTTTGAGAAATGTGTTCTGGAGCAGGTCGTTGGCATCGTCGTGGTTCTCAACCATGCGCCTTATTTGCCAATAGAGAGGTTCACCATAGAGTTTTATGACGTCGGAAAACGCATCGCGACACGTTGCCCGGTCACGCAACCGCGCGATCAGTTCAGGATTGTCTGTGGGTATCGGTGCATTCATCACGTCGGGTGTTTTTGTTTGATAAACGAATCAAATTTAGTCATTATTTTTTATTAAAATCAATCTTGATGACGCTTTTTAAATTTTTTTATTAAAAAAGTTACCACGTCACCCGTTACCACGCTACGGACAGCGGCGACGTTTAACGAAATAATATATAAAAGATGTATAAAAATCATAAAAACGGAATCAAGTGTTGTCACTACGCGAAACTATTAGTAAATTTGCAGATTGTTTGACTAAACCGATTGTTCACAGACGACTGTAATGAGATTTCTCAAGACGACAATTTCAGCATCGATGGTTGCACTGTCATTGAGCATGGCTCGTGGCGAGACATCTCCTGTTCAGTGGAGCGACTCGACCATGGTGCTCGATGAGGTGTCGGTGACTGCTATTAAAAATGGCGGGTCTCCGCTGTCTGTGCCGGGCTCGGTCACTACGGTCAGCCAGGCGCAGATTGAGCGGCTCGACATAGTGAACATCAAGCAGGCGACTTCGCTGGTCCCTAATTTCTATATCCCCGACTATGGCTCGAGAATGACTTCGTCGATCTATGTCCGTGGCCTCGGAGCGCGGATAGACCAGCCTGTCGTGGGGCTGAACGTCGACAATGTTCCGTTTCTCAATAAAGACAATTATGACTTCGACATGGCCGATATCCAGCGCATCGAGGTTTATCGCGGTCCGCAGAGCACTCTGTATGGGCGCAACACGATGGCCGGTCTGGTAAGTGTCTACACCCTGTCGCCGCTCTCTTATCAGGGGCTGAGGCTCATGGGGCAGATCGGAACCAACACGAGTTTCAACGGAAATATCGGTTATTATTTCAAACTGAAACCCGGTCTTGGAATGTCGGTGACTCTTTCGTCAGTGAAAACCGACGGTTTTTTCCGTAATGGGTTCAATGGCTCAAAAACCGGAAAGGAGGAGAGCTGCGGACTGCGTTGGAAAACCGTCTGGAGACTATCGGATGTGTTGACGGCCGAGAATACGGCATCGGTCAATTTCAACAAGCAGTCGGGCTATGCATATCAATCGCTCGAGACCGGTGAGATCAATTATAATGACACCTGTTACTATGAACGTACCGGCATTGCCGACGGTCTGACATTGAATTGGACGTTGCCGGGTGTGACTCTTTCGTCGATCTCAAGTTTCCAATACATCAACGACGATGTGACCCTCGATCAGGATTTCCTGCCTCAGAGTTATTTCACGCTTTCTCAAAGACGCCATGAGTGGGCGTTTACTCAAGATTTTATCGCCAAGGGAAAAAAACGCGGCTATGGTTGGCTTGCCGGGGCGTTCATGTTCTATAAGCGCACCAACATGTCGGCTCCGGTGACTTTTAAAGACGACGGCATTAGACATTTGATCGAGAACAACGCCAATCAGCCGGGTTCGAAATACCCGATAAGGTGGAACGACCGCAGTTTTGTGCTGAACAGTGATTTCATGCAGCCTGTCTACGGACTGGCGGTCTATCATCGCAGCTCGCTTGAGCTCGGGCGGTTGTCATTGAGCGCGGATATACGTCTTGACTATGAGCATGTCGGTCTTGACTATCACAATTACACATCGACTTCGGCAACAATGTGGGACACGACCGTTGATCCGGAGAGACCATATCAGCATATCCAGGTAGACATCGACGAGCGTGAGCGGTTGAACCGTTCTTTCACCGAATTGACGCCCAAATTGATGGCAGAGTATGACTTCGGCGACATCTCGACATATGTTTCGGTTGCCAAAGGCTATAAGGCCGGAGGGTACAATACGCAGATGTTTTCTGATGTGCTGCAGCAGAAGCTGATGGGCAAGTTCGGCATCTCCGAGACATATCCTGTCAAGGATATAATAACCTACAAGCCTGAAAAAAGCTGGAACTATGAGGCCGGGGTCCATTTCAGATTCCCTCGGTTGAATATGTCTGGGTCGGCCGCGCTGTTCTATATCGATTGTCTCGACCAACAATTGACAATGTTCCCGGCGGGGAACACGACCGGGCGCATAATGGCAAATGCCGGCAAGACCCGAAGCTACGGAGCGGAGCTGTCGTTGCGCTGGACTCCGGTAGACAGGCTGGCACTTTACGGAGCATATGGATTTACCAACGCCCGTTTTGTCGAGTTTGGCGACGGACGGGATGACTTCAGTGGAAACCGGGTGCCTTACGCGCCACAAAACACAATGTATGTGTCTGGAGAATACACCTTTGATTTCAAACGCAGCGAGTGGATGAGATCGCTGTCAATACATGTCGGTGCGCGCGGTGTGGGTTCTATATATTGGAATGAGGCGAACACTGTCAGACAGCCGTTCTATGTCTTGACCGACGCCTCGCTCACGCTTGAGATAGCACGGTTCATTGACGCGGAGATCAAGGCGGAGAATCTTCTTGATGCCGGTTACGACGTGTTCTATTTCAAATCGGTCGGCAACGAGTTTGTTCAGCGTGGCTTGCCCCGCCGTTTCTACGGAACACTAAGATTTATATTTTAAAAACAAACAATAAACATCAGACAATTTATGAAAATCCTGAATTATCTATTTGCAGCTGTTCTCGCCATCGCATTCAGCTCATGCCTGAGCAGCAATGACAAACTTATCACCACCACCGCCTTCACTTCGGGTCAGAACGGCAGCTTTGTCGAGGATCTTGAGAAGGGAACGAGCCGTCTAATCGGAACCGGAGGTGCTTATAACCTTGAGATCAATTATACCGAATCGACTGTCAACATCTCGGTGAGCGGACTTCAACTTATTCCCGGTGGATCAAGCTATTCTTTCGACATCAAAGATCAGAAGTTCACTTTTGATCAGACCGGTTCGATTCTGGTGAACATTCCCAACTACATCGATACCAGAACCAATGTAGTCATAAATAATTTCAGCATGCGTTTCCTCGACCGTCAGGTTGTGCTCGGCTCCTCTTCAGTGGCCAATCCGGCATGGGCGATCTCGTTTGAGGTCAATCAGAGATTCAAGGTCAATGTGGTTCAATACACCACCTACTATTTCGGAAAATCTGACGTGACTATTATCGCAACCGGCGAGAAATCGGAGACAACCGAGGCTTTCTACTGCCTCGCTCTTGACTCACAGTCAGTTGATACCGACAAAAACATGGTGACAGGACGTCTTTACATGTATAACGCGCAGTTTGCTTCAAATATGCCCAAGATGAACATGGTCATCAAGGATATCCCGGTCAAGGTGACCTCGGAAGGTCTTGTGTTTGATTCTGCCTCGCTCAAACTCTATGTCAATGAAAACACCGAGCAGCCCGACTATGGCGTGACCGACTTCTATGGCGTGGTTGATTTTGACGCGAAGCCCGACTCTGAAAACAACATGCACAACCTTGACATCACCTTCACATGTGCAAACCGTTTCCTTGTCAGACTTGACCTCGGATTTATCTACAAAGTAGGAACAAGCCACATTTGAAATCAAACCGCATCAACGCGGAAAGAGTCTTGGAGAGCTGTGTCATAACGACACGGCTCTCTTTCTTTCCGGCGACCGTTACAATGTTGAAAAATAATTGCAGGTAAATGGTTTGTCACACGAAAAAATTTGTATATTTGCAAACGAAAAATTGGCCGTCAGCATGAAATTGAATCATGTCGACGGGTTAATTATTTGAGTGTTAACCTGTAACCGTGATTTTACGGCTCCGTCCGTCGGAGCCTCCATGATAAGAAAACCGATATATTTGTTATAATATGCTATCATTAGACATTTTTGGAATTCAAAACAATGCACTCATGGCGATTGTCGCTCTCTTGACCGGAGTGGCGCTTGTCGCCCTTGCGTTGTGGCTCGCCGGTCTGATTTCGCCTCGTTCATTCAACCCGCAGAAGGGTGAGGCTTATGAGTGCGGTATCCCGACCCGCGGCATCTCGATGTCCCGTTTTCATGTGGGTTACTATCTTTTTGCTATTCTTTTTCTGATGTTCGATGTTGAGACAGTCTTTCTGTTCCCGTGGGCAGTACGCGTCAAGGAACTCGGTGGCGCCGGTCTCATCAGCATCGCGATTTTCTTCGGAATCTTAGTGCTGGGCCTCGTTTATGCCTGGCGGAAAGGAGCTTTGGAATGGAAGTGAAAGATCAGGTTACGACCAAAAGCATGCCTTATGAGGCATGGAAAGACAATGAATATATCGAGAAACTCGTTCAGGAGCTTCGTGACAGCGGAACCAATGTGCTTGTCGGAAGCCTTGACAAACTGATCAACTGGGGGCGGTCTAACTCAATCTGGCCACTTACCTTCGCCACCAGTTGCTGCGGCATTGAATTTGTGTCGCTCGGCGCAGCCCGTTTCGACATGGCGCGTTTTGGCTGGGAAGTTGCCCGTGCCTCACCCCGTCAGGCCGATTTCATGATGGTTGCCGGCACGATTGTCAACCGCATGGTTCCGGTTTTCCGTCGCCTTTATGATCAGCTCGCTGAACCAAAATATGTGATTGCATGTGGTTCATGCGCGATCTCGGGCGGCCCGTTCCGCAAATCATATCATGTCGCCAAAGGCATCGAGGATATTGTGCCTGTCGACGTTTTCGTTCCCGGCTGTCCTCCGCGTCCCGAAGCGATGATCTACGGAATCATGCAGCTCTCCCGCAAAATAAAAGTTGAGCGTTTCTTCGGCGGAGTCAACCGTCAGGAAAGCCGTGAGGAATTTCTCGCTCAACACCCTATCACAGAAGAATGATATTTTAAAAGTTAACAATCACGTCACAACCACATAATATGGCTAATATACAGGACAAAATAGCACACCTTTTTCCCGAAGCTACTTTCGAGGAAGGCGAAATTTTGTTGATCAATATCCCGGCCGGAAAGCTCCATGAGCTCGCGCAGACTCTGCGTGATGACAATGAGCTCGCCTTTGACTTTCTGGTCACCATCGTTGGTATGGACTGGGGTGACAGACTTGGCTGCATCTACTATCTCACATCAACAAAAAACAATATCCATGTCTCGGTGAAAACTTCGGTGGAAGACCGCGACAAACCTGCAATTCCGTCGGTCGCCGATCTTTGGAAGATCGCAGGTATCTTCGAGCGCGAGGTCTATGATTTCTACGGTATCATCTTCCTCGGCAATCCCGACATGCGCCGACTGTTCCTCTCCATAGATTGGAAAGGCTATCCGTTGCGCAAGGATTACGACATGAGTTCTGACCAGAATCCGGTCTCAATTGAAAATGAACGCCAGAGTGACTTCACAACAGTCTATGAGCGTAACGATAAAGGTGAAATCGTCAGCCGTGAGGAGAGAGTCTTCCAGGAGGACGATTTTGTTGTGAATATCGGTCCGCAGCACCCCGCAACCCACGGTGTGCTCCGTTTCCGCACGGCTGTTGACGGTGAGACAATTCAGAAAATCGACGTATACTGCGGATATATCCACCGCGGTGTCGAGAAACTGTGCGAGAATCTGCAATATCCGCAGACCCTCCATTTCATGGATCGTCTCGACTATTTCTCTGCCCACAACTATCACCATGGTCTCTGTCTCTGCATCGAGAAAGCTGCCGGAATAGAGATCTCACGCCGTGCCCAGGTCATCCGTGTCATGATGGACGAGCTTTCGCGCATCGCGTCACACTGTCTGTTCATCGGAACATTCTGCATGGACCTCGGTGCGACGACGATGTTGTTCTACACACTTCGTGTGCGCGAGCAGATTCTTGACATCATGGAGAAGACATGCGGTGCCCGAATGACATTCAACTATGATTGCATCGGTGGCGTGATGCAAGATCTTGACAAAGATTTCTGTAAAGACGTCAAAGAGCTGCTAGCCGTGCTTCCCAAGAATATTGCCGAATATAACAAACTCTTCACCGGCAATGTAATCACGAAGAACCGCATGGAGGGAGTCGGAGTGCTGACCCGCGAAGATGCCATCTCATGGAGTGTGACCGGACCTTCAGGCCGTGCTTCAGGATGGTCGTGTGACGTCCGTAAGACCGATCCCTACAGCATCTATTCAGAACTTGACTTCGACGAAGTCACCGCAACTGAAGGCGACTCGATGGCCCGCTTCAAATGCAGGGTCGAGGAGATGGTGCAGTCTGCCAGAATTCTTGAGCAGCTTGTCGACAACATTCCCGAAGGCGAATACTGTGTGAAGGTGCCAAAAATGCTGAAACTCCCTGTTGGACATTGGTTCCAGCTCGTCGAGGGCTGCCGCGGTGCATTCGGCATCTACATCGAGAGCGACGGCTCGGCGAAGCCCTATCGTCTGAAGATCGTTCCGCCTTGCTTGCCTCTGGCAGCAGTGGTCGACCATTTGACACGGGGTCAGAAAATCGCAGACCTGATCACTATCGGAGGTTCGCTCGACTACATCGTTCCCGACATTGACCGATAAGAAAATAACACATTAGTAATAAAAAAACAAAAAGCAACATGTTTGACTTTTCGCTGATAACAGAGTGGATCAATAATGCCCTCGGAACGGTTTTCCCCGGTTGGCTTGTCACTACAATCGAATGTCTCATGATCGGTGTCGGTCTGCTTCTGGTGTACGCACTGCTCGCACTCTTCTATATCTATTACGAGCGCAAACTTTGTGCCGCATTTCAATGTCGTCTCGGTCCCGACCGAGTCGGCCCCTGGGGTCTTCTCCAGAGCTTTGCCGACATGTTCAAGATGCTTATCAAGGAGTTGATCACCCTTAACCACGTTGACAAGTTCCTGTTTGCACTTGCCCCCTATCTGGTCATCATAGCCTCGATGCTCGCTTTTGCCGTTCTGCCTTGGGGTAACGGTTTGCAGATCATCGATTTCAATATCGGCATCTTCTTCCTGATCGCCGTCTCTTCTATCGGTGTGCTCGGAATCCTTCTTGCCGGTTGGTCATCAAACAACAAATTCACCCTCATCGGTGCGTTGCGTTCAGGAGCGCAGATGGTCAGCTATGAACTGTCAATCGGCCTGTCTGTACTTACCATGGTGGTGTTTGCCGGCACAATGTCTGTCGGTGGCATCGTCGAGGCCCAGAGCAACCTGTGGTTCATTTTCTCGGGTCACATTCCGGCAATCATTGCATTCATCATCTATCTGATTGCAGGTACCGCCGAGACAAACCGCGGACCGTTTGACCTCCCGGAGGCAGAAAGTGAGCTTACTGCCGGTTATCACACTGAGTATTCAGGCATCCACTTCGGTTTCTTTTACCTTGCCGAATATCTCAACCTCTTTATCGTCTCGGGTACGGCCGCTCTCCTCTTTTTCGGAGGCTGGATGCCGTTGCATATCCCCGGTTGGGAAGCATTCAACCACATCATGGATTTCATTCCGGGAGTGTTCTGGTTTATCGGCAAGGCTATCTTGCTCTCGTTTATCATCATTTGGTTCAAATGGACATATCCCCGTCTCAGAATTGACCAGTTGCTTTCACTCGAGTGGAAATATCTTCTTCCGATCAATCTCGTGAACCTCGTGATCATGGTGCTGATTGTCGTTTACGGAATCCACCTTTAATCAAACCATTGAATAAAAAACAAATAGATACATTTCCTGACACTATGAGTGAGATATTTGGAAAAATCGCCCAGGTTATCGGACCCGTCGTTGACGTCTCTTTTGAGGGTGAAGGCAATATATTGCCGCCTATATACACGGCGCTTAAGGTTGACCGTCCCGACGGCTCGATGCTTATTCTTGAGGTTGAACAGCACATCGGTGAAGACACGGTTCGTTGTGTCGCGATGGAAAGTACCGACGGACTGCAGCGCGGAACGCGTGTCGACAGTCTTGAGCGTCCGATTTCTGTACCGACAGGTGAACAGGTCAAAGGACGTCTGCTCAATGTGGTCGGTGATGCGATTGACCACCTCCCCGAGCTCAACCGCGAGAAGTTGCGTGCGATCCACCAGCCTGCTCCCGAGTTTGACGATCTGACAATCAGCACCGAAATTCTTTACACCGGCATCAAGGTCATTGACCTTCTTGAGCCTTACAGCAAAGGAGGTAAAATCGGTCTTTTCGGTGGTGCGGGTGTCGGCAAAACCGTGCTTATCATGGAGCTCATAAACAACATCGCCAAAGGACACAACGGTTTCTCAGTTTTCACCGGTGTCGGTGAACGTACCCGCGAAGGTAACGACCTTCTGCGTGAAATGATAGAGAGTGGCGTTGTAAAATATGGCGAGAAGTTTGAGAAGGCCATGGAGAAGGGTGAATGGAATCTTGAGGATGTCGACATGGACGAAGTGTCGAAATCGCAGGCAACACTTGTCTTCGGCCAGATGAACGAACCCCCGGGTGCGCGTCTCCGTGTCGCACTGTCGGGCCTGACCGTGGCCGAACAGTTCCGCGATCAAGACGGTGGCGGTAAGGACATTCTGCTGTTCATCGACAACATTTTCCGCTTCACCCAGGCAGGCTCTGAGGTGTCGGCGCTTCTCGGCCGCATGCCGTCGGCTGTCGGTTATCAGCCTACTCTCGCTTCTGAAATGGGTATGTTGCAGGAACGTATCACTTCAACGAAAAATGGATCAATCACTTCTGTGCAGGCAATCTATGTGCCCGCCGACGACTTGACTGACCCGGCTCCTGCAACCACGTTCAGCTTCCTTGACGCAACCACGGTGTTAAGCCGAAAGATTGCCGAGCTTGGCATTTATCCGGCTGTTGATCCACTCGAGTCAACATCGCGTATTCTTGATCCAAACATCATCGGAGAGGAACACTATCAGACCGCTCAGGCTGTCAAGCAGCTCCTTCAGAAATATAATGAGCTGCAAGATATCATCGCCATTCTTGGTGTTGATGAACTTTCTGACGAAGATAAGCTTGTCGTTTCCCGTGCCCGTCGTGCCCAACGTTTCCTGTCTCAGCCGTTCCATGTCGCTGAGCAGTTTACAGGTCTGCCCGGAGTCATGGTTCCGTTGAGCGAGACCATCAGAGGGTTCAAGATGATTCTCAACGGTGAGATGGACGAGTATCCCGAGCAGGCGTTCCTCAACGTAGGTACGATTGACGAGGCGATAGCCAAGGGTAAAAAACTGCTTGCCGAAGTCAAGTGACAGACTCTCTAATAAATTAATGCATTTAAAATAACTATGATACTAAAAGTCATATCTTCTGAGGCAATCGTTTTCGAAGGTGAAGTGACATCGGTGATGTTGCCCGGAGAGAAGGGCGCATTCACCGTGCTCAACAATCACGCTTCTCTGATTTCGACTCTTGTCGCCGGTAAAATTGTGTATACAGCAGGCGACAAGGAGTCTGAAATCATGATAGGAGGAGGCATTGTCGACGTAGATAACAACATAGTGTCAGTCTGCATATTTTAATGATGATGAAAAAAGTTCTGACTATAGTTGTTCTGCTTGTGATCGCGGCATTGCTCGCGTTGGGTTTCAGTGAGGCCCAGGCGACCGACGGCGCGGCATCGGCCGAACACAAAATCGATCCGAAGGAGATAATCTTCGAGCATCTCGGTGATGCCTACGGGTGGGAGATACCGTTTTCTCATCATCATCGCATTCCTCTTCCCGTGATTGTTTTCGGTAGCGATGGCTTCCATTGCTTCTCTTCAGCACGTGTTGCCGGCGGAAGGCAGTGGGTCGACGGTTCGACAACCTTCACTATACCTACAGATGGTGACAACCATGGCCACGTAGTCGAATTGGTCGACGGAAAGGAAGTGAAGCCGTTCGACATCTCGATCACGAAAAATGTTCTGGCAGTCTGGATTACAGTCCTTATCGTGATCTGGCTTGCCTTTGCAATGGTCAGGTGGTATAAGAACAACGGTAATAAAGCCCCCCGCGGCGGATTGGGCGCATGTGAGATGCTCATAGGGTTCATTTATGACACTGTCATCAAGTCGACACTGAAGGATAAAACCAGACGGTTCGCTCCCTTTTTGCTTACGGTCTTTCTTTTCATCTTCGTGATGAACCTGTTAGGCCTGATTGTGATATTTCCAGGTGGCGCGAATCTGACTGGCAACATTGCTGTCACTCTCGTCATGGCGGTGCTGACATTCCTGGTGACAAACTTGTTCGGAACGAAACATTATTGGAAAGAGATTTTCTGGCCAGATGTTCCATTGTGGCTTAAATTTCCGCTCCCGATCATGCCCCTGATCGAGATTTTCGGAATGTTCACCAAACCGGCTGCCTTGACGGTGCGTCTGTTTGCAAACATGATGGGAGGCCACATGATTGTCATCGTGCTCACACTCTTGATTTTTATTTTCTCAGCCGTCGGCGGACTATTTGCCGGTGCCGGAACAGTTTTGATCTCCATTCCTTTCTCAATATTCATGTTGCTCATCGACGTACTGGTAAGTTTCATCCAGGCTTACGTTTTCACGATGCTCTCGACAATTTTCATCTCGATGGCACAGGAAGACGGACATGGACACGGGAAGGAAGAACACGTAACAGCATAAAATAATCAACTAAATAACAAACTCTTTAAAACTCTATCATTATGTTCTCAATGATTTTAGTAGCAGTAGAAGCTCTTCTCGGACTCGGTGCAAGCATTGGCGCTGCAATCGCAGCTATCGGTGCAGGTATCGGAATTGGTAAAATCGGATCTTCAGCAATGGAGGCAATAGCCCGTCAGCCTGAAGCTGCCGGTGATATCCGAAGCAATATGATCGTCATTGCCGCTCTCGTCGAGGGTGTGGCTCTGTTTGCGGTTATCGTCTGCGTGCTCGCACTGTTCGTATAATATTAACTCTGTAAACACTCTATGGAACTTTTCACCCCGAGTTTCGGCTTGGTTTTCTGGATGTTCGTGTCCTTTGCCGTGCTGTTTTTCATTTTATGGAAATTTGCATGGCCGGTGATACTGCACAGCGTCGATGATCGCGCCAACCTTATTGACAAGGGGGTGGAGTATGCTGAAAGCGCGCGCATGCAGTTGGAACAGGCACAGTCTACCGCCGATGGTATAATTGCTGAAGCGCGTCATAAGGAGGCTGAAATTCTTCGTGAGGCCGACTCTCTGAAGTCACAGATAGTCGAGAATGCCCGCAACGAAGCGAAAATCGAAGCCAAAAAAGAGCAAGATGCCGCAAAACTGTCTATTGATCAGGCACGCAAGGAAGCTGAAAAGAATCTTCGTGATGAAATCGGACAGCTCGCTATTGAAATTGCCACAAAAGTCGTTCGCAAGCGAATGGGCGATGACAAAGCGCAGGCACATCTTGTCAACTCACTCCTTGACGAAATAGAGAACCAAAACTAAAACGCGATGAACGAAGGTCTTATTCCACGCCGATATGCAAAAGCCCTTTATAAAGTAGCCGTTGAACGTGGCTGTGACAAACGGTTATATGCCATGATGGCTACTTTGATCACCGGTTTTGCCCGGAACGACAAGCTCCAGCCGACAATTGCAAATCCGTTCGTTTCCGACACGGAGAAAGTCGGTTTGCTGTCGATTGCTGCCGGTGCGACCTCTGATGATGTCACTTTCTGCGACTTTTTGAAATTGCTCGTAGAAAACAGAAGAATCTCATTCATGCGTGAGATCGCTCTTGCATATCAGCATATCTACCGTAAGGCCAATTCAATTTATATTGTGAACGTCACATCAGCGGCTCCTCTCGAGAAGACAGAGACCGATCGGTTGAATAAATTGATTCTCAAACATCTTCCCGAGGGCTCGTCGATTGAGCTTGCAACAGATACCGATCCGTCGCTGATCGGTGGATTTGTTGTCTCTATCGACAACGAGCGACTCGACGCGTCAATAAAAAATGAACTGAAACAATTGCGTTTGAAACTTATTAGTTAACTGAACAATGATTAACCCCAGCGAGATATCTGAAGTATTAAAAACCCAACTCGAGAACGTCAATTCCAAGGTTTCATTTGAAGAAACCGGCACAGTTCTTGAGGTTGGTGACGGCGTTGCCCACGTTTATGGTCTCGATAATGTTTGTGCTAACGAACTTGTCGAATTCGAAAACGGTGTGAAGGGCGTTGCTCTTAACCTTGAAGAGAGCAATGTCGGCGTCATTCTTTTGAACAACGTGAACAAGGTTACCGAAAACATGACAGTGAGGCGCACCGGCAAAATTGCTTCAATTCCCGTTGGTGACGGCCTTTTCGGTCGTGTGATCAATGTACTTGGTGAACCGATCGATGGCAGAGGTCCCATTGAGGGCGACTTGATTGACCTGCCTCTTGAACGTAAGGCACCGGGTGTAATTTTCCGCCAGCCTGTTAAGCAGCCGCTTCAGACCGGCATCAAGGCCGTTGACTCTATGGTGCCGATCGGACGTGGTCAGCGTGAGCTGATCATCGGCGACCGACAGATAGGAAAGACTGCGATCGCCATTGATACGATCATAAACCAGCGTCGTAATTTTGAAGAAGGCAAACCTGTCTATTGCATATATGTGGCAATAGGACAGAAAGCATCATCAGTAGCGGCTACTGTTGAGACACTGCGCAAGCATGGTGCTCTTGACTACACTGTCGTGGTTGCCGCAACAGCTGCCGACTCAGCTTCAATGCGCTACTATTCACCTTTTGCAGGTGTGGCGATCGGCGAGTTTATCCGCGACACCGGACGCGATGCCTTGATCGTTTATGATGACCTTTCAAAACAAGCGGTCGCCTATCGAGAGATTTCTCTGATTCTTAAGCGTCCGTCCGGACGTGAGGCTTATCCAGGCGATATCTTCTATCTTCATTCACGACTGCTTGAACGTGCGGCCAAAATCATTGACAACCAACACGTCGCTTCAATGATGAATGACCTTCCCGACGCTCTCAAACCTATTGTGAAGGGTGGGGGATCTCTGACTGCACTCCCGATAATCGAAACCCAGGCAGGCGACGTCTCCGCATATATCCCGACCAACGTGATTTCTATCACCGACGGTCAGATATATCTTGAGACAGCATTGTTCAACCGCGGTATACGTCCAGCTATCAACGTCGGTATCTCTGTTTCACGCGTCGGAGGAAATGCGCAGATCAAATCGATGAAGAAAGTGGCTGGTACATTGAAAATTGACCAGGCTCAGTTCCGTGAGCTGGAGTCTTTCACCAAATTTGGCGGTGACATTGACCCCGTGACAGCACGCGTTATTGACCGCGGTCGTAAGAATGAACGCTTGCTGATCCAGCCTCAGTATCACCCTGTTGCGGTTGAAGATGAGGTCGCGGTGATTTTCTGCGGTGTCAATGGCCTTCTTGAGTCTGTGCCCCTCGATAAAGTCGCCGAGTTTGAGAAGTCATATCTCCAGCTGCTCCACGCAAAATATCAGTCAGCTCTCGACGAAATCGCAGCCGGCAAACTCACCGATGAAGTGACCGCCACATTAACCCAGGCTGCAAAAGAAGTCTCCGGACGTTTCAATTAATCAATGGTAATCAGAACTGTAAAAGTTAATACAATATCGGCTCAAGGCAATGGCAACCCTACGTGAACTAAAAGGACGAATCGGCTCGGTAGCCTCTTCTGAGAAAATTACCGGTGCGATGAAGATGATCTCGTCTGCTAAAATGCATAAGGCTGAGCAGGCGCTGAAGAAACAGCTTCCATACCGTCAGCAGATCGAGACCATTATCGGAAACCTGCTGTCGGCCGATGCCGAGTTCTCGTCTCCGTTGCTTGAGTCACGTGAAGTCTCTAATGTCGGTATAATCGTATGGGGCTCTGACGACGGTCTGTGTGGTGCCTACAATGTAAATATCTTCAAATTGTTGCTCGGACGCATCTCGCACTATCGTCAGATATATGGCGATTCCGTGGTGGTCTCGGTCATTCCTGTCGGAGCCAAGATGCTGAAGGCATGCAAGAAGATTGAGTCAGACACAATCAAGACCATTGTGGTCGATGGCATAGATTCGAAGTCGACCGGCGATGATGTCAAAAAATTCCTGTCGGGCGTGCGTGACCGTTTCATCAACGGTGAAGTTGATGTGGTCGACATGCTTTATATGAATTTCAAAAGCATCAGCCGCCAGGTGCCTCGTTTTGAACAATTGCTGCCGATTGATCAGAAGCAATTCGATGACATGCAGACTCCGGCTCAGAGTGCCCGTCCTTATTTATTCGAACCTGATGTGACAACAATTTTCCGTGAGATCATGCCTCTGTATCTTCTGTCTGTAATGCAGGAGATCTTCACTGAGAACCGGGCCGCCGAGCAGGCTGCACGCGTGATGGCAATGCAGAGTGCCAATGATAACGCCAAGAAATTGCTTGATCAGCTTCAGCTTGAATATAACAAACTTCGTCAGCAAAGCATCACGACAGAGCTGCTCGACATTTTGGGCGGACAAGTCAAGTAAATATATTGATAATAAATTAACCACAGAATCATATTCATTTCTCTTATGGGTAGTGTAAAAGATTATTTTTCATCATTAGGTCAGGGAATCGCGAGCCTTGTAAAAGGTCTTACGGTCACCGGCAAGGAACTTGTAACACCTAAGATCACGGAAAAATATCCCGAAAACCGCGAAACTCACAAGATTCCACAGCGTTTTCGTGCATGTCTCGAACTTATCTACGATAAGGACGGACGGCACAAATGTATTGCTTGCGGAACATGTGAGCGCAACTGTCCTAACGGAACAATCACCATCGAGTCAAAAATGGTGGAGACTCCCGACGGCAAGAAGAAAAAGAAGCTCGATCGTTACATCTACGATCTCGGAAGTTGTACCTTCTGTCAGCTTTGTGTGACATCGTGTCCGACAGATGCTCTCGAATTCTCAAATGATTTCGAGCAGGCAGTCTTCACACGGTCTAAACTGGTCAAGCAGCTCAATTACCTTCCCGAGGTGCCCGATCCTGAACCCACTCCCGAGGAGAAAGCGGCTGCCGAAGCTGCTAAAAAAGCAAGAATCGAGGCTGCTATGAAAGCTGCCGCCGCCAAGAAAGCCGCCGCCGCTGCCGCCGCAGGCCAAAACGATGGGACTCCGGCTGTCGATTCACAAAAAATAGATTAATAAACAATCATTAAATATGGAATCAGTAGGAAGTATAATCATGTATGTGATAATCGTTCTCTCGATTGTCATTTTCTCGATTCTCGCTGTTACCACGCGAAAAATTTTGCGTGCTGCCACCTACCTGCTTTTCACCCTTTTTGCTACAGCCGCTATCTATTTCCAACTCGATTATGAGTTTCTGGGGGCTGTTCAGATTGCGGTTTATGCAGGTGGTATCGTCGTCTTGTTTGTATTCTCAATTCTGTTGACAAGCCGTCCGGGTGACAATAGCGAGAAACTTGCTTCTAAACAGAAAACGCTCGGACTGACCGGAGCTGCCGCGATGCTTCTTGTCGCAGGCTACTCTTTGATCAGCCGCATCGAATTTCTTGTTGACCGCCCCGAGATGCAGTCTATTGACATGCAGCAAGTTGGCGAAACGCTTATGGGAACAGGACATTTCCAATATCTTCTTCCCTTTGAAGCGATCAGTGTGTTGTTACTCGCATGTATAATCGGTGGCGTTGTTGTCGCCCGTAAAAACTAAAAGATCATGGAAATGACAATGCTCTGCTATCTTCTTCCGAGCCTTTTCATGTTCTGCTGTGGTGTATATGGATTCATCACACGCAAGAATATGATCGCGATCTTGATTTCGCTCGAACTGATGCTTAATGCGGTCGACATTAATTTTGTTGTTTTCAACCGCTATCTTTTCCCGGGCAACATGGAGGGTATGTTCTTCACCCTGTTTGCAATTGCTATAGCAGCTGCCGAGACAGCCCTGGCTATCGCTATCATCATCAACATCTTCCGCGTCGCAAGCGACATAGATGTACGTGAAATCAATAAAATGAAATTCTAAACTCTATGGAAGCTACGTTACCTATTTTGATCTTATCGATTCCGCTGTTCATGTTCCTCTTTCTCGGGCTCCTCGGGAAATATATGGCACATAAATGGGCTGGAATTCTCGGAACGCTCGGAATGGGAGTCACAATGATTCTCGCTTACACCGTGGCGTTCACATATTTCTTCTCCGGAAATCCCGAATTCATCAATGGAGCCGGTGAGCGTCTGCAGTCAATTGTCTTTAATGTCGACTGGCTTCAGTTTACCGACACGTTGGTGATCAGACTCGGATTCCTGCTCGACCCGATCGCTGCAATGATGCTGGTTGTCATCACGACAATCTCGTTCATGGTTCACCTTTATAGCAACGGCTATATGAGAGACCACCACGGTGTTTGGGAAACCGGTTTCCAACGCTTTTATGCTTTTCTCTCGCTGTTCAGCTTCTCTATGCTCGGCCTTGTTGTGGCAACCAATATTTTCCAGATGTATATATTCTGGGAGCTTGTGGGTGCCTCTTCCTATCTTCTCATCGGTTTCTATTACACCAAACCGTCGGCTGTATCAGCTTCTAAGAAAGCGTTTATCGTCACACGTTTTGCCGACCTTGGTTTCTTGATCGGTATCTTGATTCTGTCATACTACACCGGCACATTCAACTTCACTGAACTTACCTCAGTTCCCGTCGAGGGTATAGCTGATGTATATCAGGTCAGCGCAGGAACAGCAGAAGCTGTCAAGAGTGTTTTTGCCAACAGTGCTGCCCCGATGTTTATGGGGGCATCAGTCATGACTTGGGCATTGGTGCTCATTTTCATGGGTGGTATGGGTAAGTCTGCTATGATGCCTCTCCACATTTGGCTTCCCGATGCAATGGAAGGCCCGACCCCTGTTTCAGCCCTTATCCACGCTGCAACCATGGTTGTCGCCGGTGTCTACCTTGTCGCACGTCTGTTCCCGCTCTATCTCATGGAGACTGCCGCTCTCGACATCATCGTCGTTGTCGGTGCGTTCACAGCCCTTTATGCCGCTATGGTCGCTTGCGCCCAGGTTGACATCAAGCGTGTGCTTGCATTCTCGACAATCTCGCAGATTGCATTCATGATGGTATCATTGGGAGTCGCCCGTCCTGAATTCCATCACGGAATCGGTTACATGGCTTCGATGTTCCATTTGTTCACACACGCGATGTTCAAGGCGTTGCTCTTCCTTTGCGCCGGTGCGATCATACATGCCATCGGTTCAAATGACTACACCGAGATGCACGGACTGCGCAAATACATGCCGGTCACACACATCGCTTTCCTCATCGGCTGTCTCGCTATCGCAGGTATTATCCCGTTTGCAGGATTCTTCTCAAAAGATGAGATTCTTACAGCTTGCTTCGGTCATTCAATGGTCTGGTACATCTGGATGTCTCTCGTTGCCGGATTGACCGCGTTCTACATGTTCCGTCTCTACTATCTTATTTTCTGGTGGAAAGAACACAAGGTTCATGAAGGACACCACGCTCCACACGATCAGGCTTGGACCATGACTCTCCCGCTCATTATCCTCTCAGTCGTTTCTTGTGTCGCCGGATTTGTTCCCTTTGGCAATCTCGTCACCTGGAATGGTCACCCGATGTTTGACCATGCCGGTTTCTTGACCAATCTCGAGCACCTCGACTGGTCTGTAGCTTGCATCAGCCTTGCAGTTGCGGTTATCGCAATACTGATTGCCACCAAGATGTACATGAAAGAAAATCCGTTGCCCGACAAAATGGAGCAGGCTCTTCCCAATCTCTGGAAATGGTGCCACCACCGTTTCTACTGGGACGAACTCTATATGTTCATCACGCATCGCATTATCTTCGGCCTCATCTGTAAACCGATCGCATGGTTCGACCGTCATATTATCGACGGAACGATGGACGGACTGGCATTTGTCACCAATAAACTTTCATGGTCGATTCGCGGACTTCAGTCAGGAAATGTTCAGACCTATGTCTGGATCTATCTCATCGGAGTTCTTCTTCTCGGATCGATCACAGTTCTCTGCTTGATTTAATGTCAACAAAACTATGCCAATCATTAAATAAAAGTAAGCTATGTTCGACAATATATTAATTTATTTCGTTGTCATTCCGGTAATCATGCTTGCCGGAGTCGCACTCTGCCAAAACATCAAGCAGATTCGTGCGGTAGCCGTAGTAGGCTCGATAGCATTGACCGCGCTGTCGGTTTATTTGCTCGCAGACTATCTCGCGCTAAGAGCTGCAGGTGACACTGCTCCAATGCTTTATCAGGGCTCATGGTCTTGGTTCACTCCGCTCAACATCAACCTCGCGGTCGGTGTCGACGGAATTTCGATCGCGATGTTGCTTCTGTCTTCTATAATTCTGTTGACAGGCTCATTCGCTTCCTGGACAATTCAGCAACCCAAGGAGTTCTTCCTCTGGCTGATTCTCCTCTCGACAGGTGTTTTCGGATTTTTCATCTCGATCGACCTGTTCACCATGTTCATGTTCTACGAGGTCGCCCTCATCCCGATGTATCTTTTGATCGGTGTCTGGGGTTCAGGAAACAAGAACTATTCGGCTATGAAGCTGACACTGATGCTCATGGGTGGTTCTGCGTTCCTGATGCTCGGCCTGATCGGAATCTATTATCATTCAGCACCCGAAGGTCAGCCCCTTACATGGAATTTGCTTGAAATTTCAGCTAACAACGCTATCTCACATGGTTGGCAGCTGTTCCTTTTCCCGATGACATTTGTCGGATTCGGTGTTCTCGGCGCAATGTTCCCGTTCCACACTTGGAGTCCTGACGGTCACGCCTCAGCTCCGACTGCCGTCTCAATGCTCCATGCCGGAGTCCTTATGAAACTCGGTGGTTATGGCTGCTTCCGTGTCGCTATCTATCTGATGCCTCAGGCTGCAAACGAATTGGCTTGGATTTTCCTCGTCCTGACCGGTATTTCTGTCGTCTACGGTGCTTTCTCGGCATGTGTTCAAACCGACCTCAAATACATCAATGCCTATTCATCGGTCAGCCACTGCGGACTTGTGCTGTTTGCCATTCTGATGCTCAACACGACAGCAATGACAGGTGCTATCATGCAGATGCTTTCTCACGGTCTGATGACAGCCCTCTTCTTTGCCTTGATCGGTATGATCTACGGACGCACCCACACCCGTGACATCAGGCTGATGGGTGGATTGATGAGAATCATGCCTTATCTCGCCGTATGCTATGTTATCGCCGGTATGGCATCACTCGGTCTTCCCGGTCTTTCGGGTTTTGTTGCCGAGATGACGATTTTTGTCGGATCGTTCCAGCATGCCGACATGTTCCACCGTGTCTTCACTATCATCGCATGCTGCTCGATTGTGATCACCGCTGTATACATTCTTCGTGTTGTCGGCAAACTTCTGTTTGGCCCTGTTCAGGATAAACATCATCTTGAACTTACCGACGCCACATGGTGGGAACGACTTTCAACGGCCACATTGATCGTATGTGTCGCTGCTATCGGATGTTTCCCCAACTTCTTTGCAAGTCTGATCAAATTCACATTCAGCCCCGAGATCTTCACAGTACTCGGCATGAACTAATCAATTGACGAAAAATGGACTATTCTCAGTTTTTAGCAATGAAGCAGGAGATCGGACTCCTTGTCGTCTTTCTCCTTGTCTTCCTCTATGACACGTTCATGCCCAAGAAAGCATTGAACGCTACCGCCGGTTTCACCTGCGTGATATTCGCGGTTTTCACTGCTTTGAGTTTCTTTTGTCTCGGTAGCACAGGCAATGAGACCGCATTCTCAGGAATGTATGTCACAGGCCCGGTAATGGCGGCAATCAAAAACATACTGAATGTCGGTGTTTTGATTGTGCTCATTCAGGCAATGCGGTGGACTGATTCTGAATTCCAGATCATGCGCCGTGGCGAATTTTATGAATTACTCCTTGTGACTCTGTTCGGAATGTATCTCATGATTTCGGCCCGTCACTTCCTGTTGTTCGTTATCGGCCTCGAATCAGCATCACTTCCGTTGGCTGCTATGGTCGCTTTCGATAAGAAACATTATGAGAGCCATGAAGCAGCGGTTAAATATCTGCTTACAGCTGTCTTTTCTTCGGCAATTTTCATGATGGGTCTCTCGTTTGTCTACGGCCTGTCTGGCTCGCTTTACTTCTATGACATCTATGCCGCGCTCGGTGCCCAGAACTCAACGATGGTTGTTGTCGCGATTGCTTTCGTTATCTCGGGCGTCGGTTTCAAACTGTCGCTGGTTCCGTTCCACCTCTGGACCGCCGATGTCTATCAAGGCGCACCGACTTCAGTCACATCTTATCTGTCGGTCATTTCCAAAGGGGCTGCGGCGTTTGCCTTCCTTGTCATTCTTGTTCAGGTGTTCGGACAATTCTATGCCAAAGTGTGGGAATGGATGCTTTATGCCTTGATCGTTCTGACAATCACAATCGGTAACTTGTTCGCGATTCGTCAGCGCAACATGAAGCGTTTCCTCGCGTTCTCTTCGATTTCCCAGGCCGGATATATCATGCTTGGTGTGATTGCCATGAATGAGACCGGACTCGCCTCGATGATGTACTACATCTTGGTTTATATTTTCTCAAACCTTGCTGCTTTTGGTGTCATCGGCGCAATCGAGAATGCTACCGGTAAACTCGATATGACAGATTACAACGGTCTGCATAAGACAAACCCGCGTCTGTCGTTCGCCATGATGCTTGCAATGTTCTCGCTTGCAGGTATTCCGCCGTTCGCCGGATTCTTCTCGAAGTTCTTTATCTTCACTGGCGCGCTCCAACAAGGCACAACTGCGATCTATGTTCTTGTCTTGATTGCCTTGATCAACACAATCATCTCTCTCTACTACTACCTGCTTGTTGTCAAGGCAATGTTTATCAACACAGAAGAGGAATGTGTGATTCCGACATTCCGTTCAGCTTGCAGCGAGCGTCTCGGTCTCTGGATTTCAGTCGCAGGCATCCTTTGCCTCGGTGTTGTAAGCTGTTTCTATAACTACCTTCTGAATCTGGCCAACTCATCGTCTCTGTTTTCTGCACTCTGATGCGATGAGCCTGTAATCAGATGTACTGAAATAACATATTTTACTCCCGCACTTCACTATTGGTGCGGGAGTTTTTTTATAGATCTGATCTGTGGATTCAAGTTCAGTTACCAGGATAATTGTTAAATGTTATTAATAAAAGTTGAAATTCATACATTAGTGTTGCATTAAAACTACAATAATGTAGTATATTTGGGGATATTACTAATTAACCATATTTAATTATGACTAAATCTCTCCGAACAACGATTTTTCTGTCGGCTTCAATTCTATTCTGTTCAAATCTTTCAAATGCCCAATATCCGGAGAAAGTAACGACCGGCAATGAGACTACACGTAATTTTAAGCTCAAAGACGGAACGGAAATGTTTGCCTCACCGCGTTGGATACAAACAATAGAGTGGCAGAAAGGTACATACGTCAACCATGAATGTTTTGCCGTTGCCGGTGATAAATTTTATATTGCTGACCGTACAGATTCAGAATCGCCACGCATTTTACGTTTCAATGCAGGCTCAGGCTTGTTTGATACCGAAATAACCGTTGATTTCGGTGATTTCACGCCTACAGACCTCGGACATCTCGGAAACGACGATGCGGGTAATCTTTATATTGCCGCATCTTACCACAAGAGTGATCACGATCATCTGAGCGTCAACTGGGTGCCGTTCACCCTTCCTGATGATATAATCAGTGTGATCAACGAAGACGGCAAGGTGATCAGGCAATGGACTCTTTCACAACCCAAACTGGTGTATTCTAAAGGAAAAAAAGGCCTGTTTGTTGCCGATGTCGACTATGATCGTGTTTCGGTGAGAGGAAATCTTATCACAGGTGAGAACTTAATCGCGACACTGGCGGTGAAATCTACAATGCCGACTTTCTTGACATGGTATACACCAAACGTATATACGGTTGTTGATGCTGAAAAAAATATATTGACCGGTGAATCGCCCTACTTTAAGTCAATAAAATTTGAAAATCCGTCTGTGTTCTGGGACACTATAGATGCCTATGGTTATCCCGAGGCTGTAGACCACTCCGATACAGATGTCTCATTCAACCCTGTATTCTGGATAACAGGACTCCCCATTTCAAAATATGAGCAATATAAGGACTATTTCTACGCAGTCGCTTCAATCTCTCCCCAGCCCCATATGTTCAGAATGAGCCGTACTTTCGAAGACACCAGATACTCCCGGATCGAAGGCGACGGTTTTGTTCCAGAGAACGCAGTCTCGGCAACCGGTGCTATTGGTTTTTCTTATGGAGAAGCAAAGTTTCTTGCCGCGCCCTATATACTGCCTGATGAGTCATTGAGCGTCATGTTGTCGGAATATGAGATCACGTGTGATCATGATGAGAAGACAATGACCCACGAGGCCTCTCCGATAACGTCATTTCCCGAAAAGACACCATTGATCTCTCAAACCAAACCAACATCGGCAAAACCGTCAAGAAAAACCTCCACGATAGTTTCTGTTGACAACAGTACGGCAGAATCACCCTCAATCGACCTGTATGTATATTCGGCGGACCGCGGAATCGCGCGATATACCATTGCCGACCGACCGGTCTTGTCCGATGGGCAGACAGGCATTGAAACGATAGAGAAATGTCGGAGACCGTTTTATGTAAATGGCAGAAACATTTCGTTCAATAGTGATTGCAACGTCACGATATTGGCGATAGACGGTAGCTTGACCGAAACAGTTAAAGGATCAAGAAACACGTCGGTCAATTTGAATATTGCCCCGGGCCTTTATATTTTAAAAACCGATGAGTTGACCTCTAAGATTGTCATTAAGTGAACAGACAGCGTAAATTGTTGAGATTGCTTAATAATATGTTATAAAACATGTTTTGCGTAAATTGCTGATTATCATGCATGTGACACTGGTGATAATCAATAATTAATGCTAATTAGCAATTTTTATACACCCGCTGTTAGGTATTGACATCTTAATTTTGTAACTTTGAACAAATTAAGCCAGACCAATGGAACAAACACTGATCATTATAAAGCCATCAGGAATAGAGCGTGGACTGATCGGTCAAATCATCACCCGGTTTCAACAGAAAGGTTTGATTATAGCCGGATTGAAGATGATGAATCTCGACGAACAGATTCTTCGTCAGCATTACGCACATCTCGCTGACCGACCATTTTTCCCCGATATACTCAAATCAATGATGGCATCTCCGGTTGTAGTCATCTGCCTGAAAGGGAAAGATGCTGTTTCCGTGGTCCGTACAATGGTTGGAGCTACAAACTCGCGTAAAGCCGTTCCGGGAACCATTAGAGGCGATTTCGGAATGAGTTCACAGGAGAATATCATTCATGCGTCTGATTCACCTGAGAACGGAAAGATCGAGACATGCCGATTTTTCAAACCTGAAGAAATTTTTGATTACATACCTTTAACTCTAAAATATATTTATTCTCCCGATGAACTCGATTGAATAATGTCGACGGAAGAATCATCTGAAAAATGAAAATGAAATTTACCATTCAAAAACAGATCTCACTCTTTCTGCTTTCAGCTGCCGGTTTTTGTATTGCTGCAGATGCCCAGAGCTATCGTCTGCCGGGTGCGCACACCGATGAACACCGCGATCTGATTGCAGCTCAGGAAAACATTGACAACCGAATCAAAGTTGAAAACACACAGCAATTTCTTGACAACCTATTCAAAGAGGAAGAAGAACCCGAACTTGACATCTATACCGAAGGTTGGAACAGTAAACTTGTAAACCCCTATTCAAGCATTGACGTTCCCGATTCAAAAGTCATCGATGTGAGCAATTTTGTAATGCCGCATCCCGGATATGTGACGTCGCCCTATGGATATCGTCGTCGGTTCCGCCGTCAGCACAAAGGTGTTGATCTTAAAGTGCACATCGGCGACACGATTCGTGCCGCTTTTGACGGAAAAGTCAGACTGACCAACTTTGAGCGTCGCGGATATGGATATTATGTAATTGTACGTCACACAAACGATCTCGAGACGGTCTATGGACACCTCTCTAAATTTCTTGTGGAACCAGATCAGTATGTCAAAGCCGGCGATCCGATCGCGCTTGGAGGCAACACCGGACGTTCAACCGGACCCCATCTCCATTTCGAGACACGCTACATGGGATATCCGATTAACCCTTCCGCGATTTTTGACTTTGCCAACCAGACTGTTCATACCGATACCTATACATTTACTAAAAAGACATATCAGCAGGCCAGAAACTACGATCCGGCCGCCAATAGCGAATATGCCAAGGCTTATCAAGCCGAATACCTGAAGAATCACCCGCAGCCTGAACGGGCGACGGCGGTTCGTTCAGCAAAGCAACATAACACCTATACGGTCAGAAAAGGTGACAGCTTGAGCCGCATAGCGTCGAGAAACGGAGTGTCGGTCAAACAGATTTGCCGCCTTAACGGTCTCAAGACAACGTCGACACTGCGTCCCGGACAGCGTTTGAAACTGAGATAGCCGTTTATTTGATCAAATAAAACAACCCACCCGCATCTGTTGGCAATTGCCGATGATGCGGGTGGGTTGTTTTATAATGACGGTGCAATGGTTGTGCTACTGCCGTCTGCGTTTTATTACAATATTGTTTGATTCGGTGATGACAATGTCGACTGCGACATCGTGTGGTTCGCTTTCAATGGCTTCCACAAGCTGGAAATCATATCCGACACCGATTTTGGTTGCGTGACTCTCGGCCAACAGACGGTCGTAATATCCTTTGCCACGTCCGACACGATTGCCCGCACGGTCATAGGCTATTCCAGGAACGACAATCAACTCAATTGACTCGATGCCGACAGTTTCATCACCTTCAGGTTCCTCTATGAGAAATGCCCCACGGGAGAGCTTGGTTCTGTCATATGGAAGAATCTCAAGATTGAGGCCGTTGACGCGTGGCAGATAAAAATGTTTATGATCAGCCCATCGGTCAATGAACTCGTGTGTCGACAGTTCGTCGGGCAATGAATGATACATCAGAATGTTCTCAGCCAACGTGAATGCGGCAGATTTCTCAAGACGGTCAAACACCGCCTTGGCTGCATTGATTTTCTCGTTGGCCGAGAGTAGTGCTTTTCGTGCGCTGACGGCACGCCTTATGTCAGCTTTCTTCATCGTTTATTTCAATAGATTGATTTTTAATCGGAAAAGCAGTGTTGCCGCGCGAAATTTCGTCAATAGCCCTACCGACAGTATTGTCTTTGAGATTGGCGATTTTATAGAAAGAATTGTCTCCTTCAATGTCGCGTGCTATCAGAGCCTTCAATTGATTAACAATCAAATCACGTGAAATGTTGATGTAGTACCAACGGGCCGGGATACCCTGCCGTGACGCATAGTTGATGAAAGAACGTAACAACACATCGTCGGAGGGGAGAACAGACAAGACATCCTCAGCTTCATTAAGCATGTCTCGGTTCATGTCACAATAATCAAAAGCGAACCGGTGCATAAGTCCGGCATTGACCACATTGACATAATAGCTCGTCACCCCTGATGTATCGACAGGTACAAAAATATCAGGCATGATGCCTCCTCCGCCATAAACCGTACGCCCGTTGACAGTCTTGAATTCCTCTCCAAGCTCATGCCTTGCCGAGTCTTCTGCAAAAACCTCACCGGTGTTATAACGTTCTGCAATGTCATTGCGGTAATGGAGCGCATTAGTGTAATCTTTCTGAATGCAACGACCCGACGGAGTGTAATAACGGGCAATAGTCAGCCTGACCGCACTGCTGTCGGGCAAGTCAGCCTGACGTTGTATGAGTCCCTTGCCAAACGAACGACGTCCTATGATCAGTCCTCTGTCGTTATCCTGAATTGCTCCCGCGAAAATTTCACTCGAGCTTGCCGAATACTCGTCAAGCAACACCACGATACCTGATTCTTTGAATGTGCCGGTGCCGTCGCTTAAAAAGACCTCATCGTTCTTTCCGTCACGTCCCTTCTTGGCAACTATGACCGAATTAGGCTGCAAAAACTCGTTGGCCATCAAAATGGCGATCTCCATGAATCCACCAGTGTTACCTCTGAGATCGACAATGAAATTGCGTGCACCCTCTGCCTTCAGCAAAATGAGAGAGGTGATGAATTCATTATATGTATTTCGCCCGAAACGCTTGATCTTTATCAGTGCGGTTGAGTCGTTTACCATATATGCGGCATCAACCGATGTGACCGGAACGGGACCGCGCGTGACATCAAACTTAAGAGTCTTCTTTGAATTGGAACGCTTTATGCCCAAGGAAACATGAGAGTCTGTCTCACCTTTGAGCAGCTTCATAACCTCTTCATTTGAAATCCCGATACCGGCGATATTCTCACCATCGACACTGACAATGCGGTCTCCGGCCATGAGACCGACTTTTTCCGACGGACCTCCCGAAATGACTTCTATGACAGTAACTGTGTCATTGTTGATCATGAACTGAATGCCGACTCCGCTGAAAGAACCCTCGAGCTCATCATTTACATCCTGAAGATCTGATTTGGGAATATAGACCGAGTGAGGGTCGAGATTCGACAAAAGCTGGGGTAGGGTAGCCTCAAGCAGACTGTCGATATTGACATCGTCAACATATTCATTCTCGATCAAATTGAGAATCATGGCAAGTTTTTTATTAGCAGCCGATCCCCCGCGGCTATGTTGGAGCAACGCTCCCAGAAGAAGACCTGAAACGAAGACGGCTGCAACAATCATTGGCAACCATACCGACAGTTTCTTATTGTTTTTCATTATTTCTTAATGTGTTTCTTTATAACGAATCAATGTGGACACATTCGATACCTGCACGCCGCAGAAGATCAATGCCGTCAGACAATCGATAAAGCTCATTGAAAACCACTCTCCTGATGCCGGCCTGAATTATCAGTTTCGAGCACTCCAGACAAGGTGATGCTGTCACATAGAGCGTCGCACCGTCACTCGAATTGTTACTGCGGGCGACTTTGGTAATGGCATTTGCTTCGGCATGCAGAACATAAGGTTTTGTTAAACCGTCTTCTTCCTCACACACATTTTCAAAGCCCGACGGCGTGCCGTTATAACCATCAGAGATAATCATTGAATTTTTCACTATGATAGCCCCGACTTTCCGTCGTACGCAGTATGAGTTCTCCGCCCAGATACGAGCCATTCTCAAATAACGTTTGTCAAGAATTTCCTGCTTGATCGGTTGATCCATGATTCCGTAATTATAATACTGCAAAAGTACGAATTAGAGTGGGCATAAACAAATTTATTTTTTATCTGCATCTAATTCGTCTCGATTTGCATACGTACATCATGATTTGATACGGTGAAAATGACCAATAATTGGCGTAAACTGCCTTAAATTCATCTTTTTTTGCGAAAATGCGAAAAAAATCACAAAAACATTTGCACGTATCAAAAAAAGTCCATACCTTTGCATCGCTTTTGAGAAGGAAACATAATCAGAGCAAATGATGATTCGCTAGCTCAGCTGGTAGAGCACAACACTTTTAATGTTGGGGTCCTGGGTT
>CAJUPY010000011.1 GCA_910588035.1 uncultured Muribaculaceae bacterium
AAGGAGCCATTGCAGGATTCCATTTGCGTTTGAGGTGACCGAAATGGCAACCTGCCTCAAGAAGTTGGTCAAAATTTGGTGTTGACATTTTTTGTTTTTGTTGTTTACGTTCCGATGATTCAACCCCGGGGTAGGGAACGTGGTCCATCGCCGGGATTTAGATACTAAACACTTATAATAAGAGCTTTTTCACGCTGCCTCATGCAACATCAGGCAGCATCGAAAGGCAGATATTAACGTTTTGAGAACTGGAAGCGTTTGCGTGCTTTGGGCTGACCGGGTTTCTTACGTTCAACCGAACGCGGGTCACGGGTCATGAAGCCTTCGACACGGAGAGCGTGCTTGTCTTCGGGGTTGATTTTAACAAGAGCGCGGGCGATAGCGAGACGGAGAGCCTCAGCCTGACCCTTGTAGCCACCACCGTCGAGATTCACCTGAATGTCGTATTTTTCTGCACAGTCAAGTGTGTTGAGCGGCTGGCGTACGATGTACTGAAGAATCGAAGAGGGGAAATAAACATCAAGGGGGCGCTTGTTGATGATGATTGTGCCGTTACCTTCTTTGACGATTACTCGTGCGATGGCAGCCTTACGACGGCCTACTGCGTTAACTGTTTCCATAATTCCTTCGATTATTTCATTTTGTTGATGTCAAGAACGACCGGATTCTGAGCCTCGTGGGGGTGATTCGGTCCGTTGTAAACATGCATGTTTTCGATCAGACGGCGACCAAGGCGATTTTTCGGAAGCATACCTTTCATAACACGCACGAAGAGCGGGTGGATGCCCGGTTTGAGGTGTTTGTTGAATGATTTCTTCATCAGAACCTCAGGAGTAAGCTCACGCTGACCGCCGGGATAACCGGTAAAGTTCAGATAGATGTGGTCGGTCATTTTTTTGCCGGTCAGACGAACTTTGTCGGCGTTGATGATGATCACATTGTCACCACACTCAACAAAAGGTGAGTAGGTGGGTTTGTTTTTGCCGCGAAGAATTTTTGCGACTTTGGCGCAGAGACGGCCGAGCACCTGGTCTGTGGCATCGATGACCACCCAGTTGTGTTCAACGCTCTGTGCGTTGGGAGTTTGCGTTTTGTAACTTAGAGTATCCACGTCTAAATATTTGAAATGATGTTAATTAATTGGGCACTCATCGCCTCCGTATCCGGCCAAAGACACAGCGGTAAGAGTCCCCGATTCTGTTGATTGGATAAAATCGGCTTGCAAAGTTACGTATTTCTCGGTTGTTAACCAAATTTTTTCGGCATTGTTGATTGAAATTTTCATTTTTTCTCGCATTTGATCGACAAAGCATTGCATATATTAATTTAATTATCTACCTTTGCACCCGTCTTAGCCGACAAAGCGAAGACAATTCGGGGCGTAGCGCAGTCCGGTTAGCGCACCTGCTTTGGGAGCAGGGGGTCGAAGGTTCGAATCCTTTCACCCCGACAACAAAAAAAGACTTGAGAAAACTCAAGTCTTTTTTTGTTGTCGCAACGATTGATCATTTTCTAACGCAGCGAACACTGTGGCCGAATTTTTTGTCATGGCCGGCCTCATTGCTGATCGCCATATTTGCCGAATTGGCGTTAAGTCTTATTGTCTCAAGCCCCTGTGCTTTTGTAAGCCAGTCGCTGTAGACGGTTGAGGTCCATCCATAGAAATCTATGCCGTCACCATTGTCTCCGGTAGCCGTCGAGTAGTAACCGCATGGATCGGCATTGAATCCTGTCATATTGTCACCCTGCTTTCCATTCCACCACGTAGCATTGTCTGATTTGAAATTTTTAGCGGCGGGACCACCGGCGGTGCGGAGTTTTGTCGCCTGGGCTTTTGTCGGGACTTCCCAACCCTCGGGAGCAAGGCCTTCGTCACTGAGAACGGCATACCCGTTGTAATAGAGTCCATACACCTCAACCGACTGTGAGTCATCGGCAAACATATGGTAACAGCCCGTCGTGTTACCGTCCCAGCCGCTTTTATCGGTTGTGTTGAAAGTTTCAATGTCTTTACCGCTGACATATTTTGTCGCGCGCAGGTTCTCTGCCATCCAATATTGTGTTCCGACTTTAATGATCGGATAAGTTATTGACTCGGAACCGCGAGTATCGACCAGATAGTCGGGTGAGACTGTCGCGTCCACGATCTCGACATCTGAAGGTTCATTGGCTGTCAACGCTCCGTCAACGATATAGAATGTCGAGACGGCACCACCTCCCGCCGTTACTTCGGCGGTATTTGCCGTCAGATTCCAGACCACGCTTCCGCCGTTCTCGGCTGAAATTCCTTTTGTCAGATCGGCACGCCCCTCTCCATTCATAGGATATACCACAACATGGTTGGCTGTGAGCGATTTTATATATTCATAATCGACTTCGGCCACTTGCTTTCCATCGGCCATCACCTTCTGGACACGGCATGCACCGAAATCGTCGGGCACCATGAAGCGATAGGCAACTTCATCGGAGGGTTTCGGTGTCTCAGGAAGTTTGAACGACAGATTGTCGACCTCATCGAGGTTGTATTCGGTTGTCGCACCGTTTTTCATTGTCACGACCAACTTTGTAGATGTCTGCTGGGCAGTTGCAGAAATCGCCGTCATAGCGACTGCAAACAAAAGAGTTGATATTTTTTTCATTTTTTGAGCTTACTTGTTGATGAACTTGATTGTTTTGGAATTAGCCTTGATGATGTAGACACCACGCTGCATTGCGGTGAAATCGATCGTCACCTCTCTGTCTGTCACGCCTGAGACGACCGTCTGACCGCTGGTCGAATATGCACCATAATTGACCGCGGAGACTCCGTCGGTCGAGCCTATCGTCACACATCCACCGTTGACCACAACCGAGACATTGTCTCCAAGCGATGTCTCGATCTCTTCAACCGACGACGACTGCAGGTCAAAACTGATTTTGTCGACATCAGCGACCGAGACCATGAAACTGTCACCGACATCTTGTGAAACCGACATTGAATTGCCGTCGAATGTGATTTTCGTTTTGTCAGAAATGACAAATTCCTTAGCTTCACCACCGCCATTTAGATGAATTACCATTTTGTCAACCTCAGACCGGGCGACCGAAGTCAGGCATATTGATAAACCTATCGTGGGAAGCAGTACCCGTTTAATTGAAACCATTATAATTTTTACCTATTTTTGTTTGTTTAGTTAAAATTTACTGCAAAATAAACGTTTTTAATTTTATTTTGCAAACAATACAGACTATTTCGTATATTATAATTATTTTTTCATGTCAAAGTGATAGATTTCATCAACCGGTACGCTCCCTATTATACAGAAATATCTAATAGAAATCAACAAACACACAAACAACAACCTTCATCTTAATCACGACAGACCGCAGCCACCCATTTGAGCGTGACCGCGGTCTGTCTATCTTTAATGTGTATCGCACTCTATGAAATATCGGCTTTTTCGTAGCCGTCGTCACGAAACTTGCGGTTGAGATCGTAGATATACATCGTGTAATTTTCCGAATCTTTACTGATGTAATATCGGTGATCGTCCTCGTCGTTGTAACATATCTTGATCACAAGTCCCGAATTTTTTCGGAAATATCGTTCAAGTTCTTCCGGAGTGTCGTTTCCGTTGATTTCCAACTTGCAATCGCCTTTGAAAGACCGTATGTCGCCAAACCGGGTATCGCTGTCGTAAGACGTGATTTCACCACCGTAACGATTAGCTTCTTCTCCGGTTTTGACCATATAAACCCCTATGCGGAGGTAAGGATAATCTTCAGTAAAAGCTTCCTGCAAACCGCGAATCGTGCCGTTTGATCTCAGCGTGTAGGTGAATCCGTCTGCCAATCCACGGCGACGCTCAGCCTCAGCGTCTGTTTCACGCTGTAGTTCTATTCTCACTTCTTCCGCCTCCCGACGTCTGGCCTCTTCAGCGGCAACCCCGTCAAGACGTTTTTTCTCCTCCATCAAAGACCTTGCCGCCGACAACATTGAGGAGATATCTCGCATTCTTTCTTCTTCGCGGGCTTTTTTCTCCTTTTTTTCTCGGATAGATTCGTTGACCTGGGTTATATACCTGTCGGTGCATTCCGACATGAGATCGTTAAGCACCTTACGGGCATGTTGTATTTCTTTTTTCAAGGAAGCCCGATCAGTAGCAGAAGCCAGCGGAATCTTTTTTAGAGCCTTTGGCTTTGATCTGGAGAGATCGGCACTATAGCCTTCCCCCATTGCCTTTCCGAGCTTTTCGGCGATAGTTACGGCAAATGATTCCGGAATATCAATATATTCGTCTGCGAATTTGCGATTCAAATAATAACCGGTAGAAATCGAGAGCTCTCCGTCTTTGATTTCCACTAAGACAGATGGTGACAGCAACAGATCTCCACCGGTTGTCTTGGAGGATTTCCCGGAAAGAATCACTACAGGAAATAAAGTATCCAAAGACACCTTATCACCTCCGGCGAGCTCGTCCATAATTTCTTTCACACTCTCAAGTGTCGCAATGAACGGACGAGGCTTCAGCACCTCACGTTCATGATTCCCAGTTGTGTTTCCGGTAGAGACACAACTGCCTGATCCACACCCAATGGCATCGAAATAGATATTTTTAGCTTTCGTCTTCGTGTTGTTAAGGACACAGAACATATTGTAAAGATGATTCCATAACGCTTTCTCATCTTTTATCTGGTCGAACGGTATGCGTATGTAAACCAACGCCTTTCGGGAAGCCGTACACGGAATTACACCGCCGCCTATGGATTCGGCGAGCACGGATGCAATCTGATCAAGCAATCGTCCGGAAAGATCAATGGTCTTTTTGCGGTCGTAAGACGAAAACATATAGCCTGCCCTCACTATCAGTCCGCCACCGTCAAGCCGTGCCGATATGAACGGATCAACCACAGGCACACCGTCGTCATTACGATCCGGAATAAAATATGCCTCAACCTCATTGGATTGACTGTCAAACACCACATTATGAGCTTCAGGAAGATCTGACAACACATCGTGGACTTCCTCTGGAGTCAGACAGGTATTTACGGCCGGAGCGGCTTCAGCACTATCTGACATCGGTTTTTCGCCGGAGTGGACAGATGTCGTAAATTCAGAAATAGCATCTTTAACCGTTCCTGTAACCTGACCAGCTTCAGAAACAACTTTCCTGATATCTCCAAGACTCATACCGCCAACTGACACATTGTCGAGATCAGAGGTATCAATACCGAGATCTTTAGCTTTCTTTTTAATTGAATCAAATAGTCCCATATTAATATCTATTTCAAAAACCTTGCATTTTCAGGTAATCGGCATATACCTTTGAGAAAAACTCAGACGCCTCTTTCGTGTATCTGACATCGGTAAATACCTGAGCCAGGGTCTTTTTCCCGTTTTCCTCGATAAAACGACGGCTGTCGGGCAGCGATTCCTTGGCGGCATAAATGCGGTCAATGTCGGCAGCGTCATAGTGGTGATATCGTTCGCTGTGAAGAAACGCATCGGGAGTCAGACGGTCGGATGGTGCGAAATCGCCGTCGGGATAACCGACTGTGAGCGTTGTCACGGGCACCACGAGCCGGGGGAGTTCGAGAATACGCGATATTTCGGGTGCGTTATAGGTCGTCGTGCCGAGGTAGCAGCAGCCGAGACCGGCCATTTCGGCCACAGTGTTGAACTGCTGCGCGAGCAATGCCGTGTCGAGCAATGCCGCGATGAACGACTGGAAGTTATCATAACCGGGAACTGCCTCGCGCCTGCGGCACCATTCGGAAAACCTGTTGTAGTCGGCACAGAATGTCAGCACAACCGGAGCCGACATGACCGACGGCTGATTGAAATGGGTTGGTGCGAGCAATTTCTTGCGCTCCTCATCGCGTGTGACTATGACACTGTAGAGTTGCATGTTACCTGTCGTAGGCGCATGTGATGCCTTCAGAAACAGATCGTTGAGCAATTCATCAGATACAGGCTCCGACGTGTAGCGGCGAACTGTCGCCCGTTCTGTCCAATAATCATTCATTTCTTTCATATTCAATTAATTACAATTTCATCTACAAGAAGATATCCCTTGCCATGAACTTCAACCCCCTCGGGTTCGCGCTCACTTTCGGCCACAACCCTGACAAAGTTGGTTTTGACCGGTGTGAATTTAAGTTCATGGGGATAGACCCCGTTTGGTGAAGCTGCCGTGATTTTCGGGTACTCGGCGGTTGCAACCTCAGTGAATTCCTTTCCGTCGTCTGACACGCTGACAGTAAGTCTTCTCATGTCGAAGATCCAATCATTTTTCGCCACGCATGAATTGACTGAAACCGAAGATAGTTCAGTCGGCTTCGGAAATTTTATGACCGCATCCATGTCACTGTCAAAGAAACCGATCCAGCGGCCTGACTGAAATGCAGCCGTACCGGTCTGTCCGTCAGACAATGTGGAAGCACCACCGTAGCGATATCGTTCAACCGGATCACATTTCAAGTCGATCGGCAGCATCACACCTTTGTGCAACTGAAATTTTTCAGAATAGACAGCCGAAGACTCCCCGTTTTCAGGAAAAGCTTTCGCCTTCAGTTCACTCGTCTTGTCAATCACAACAGGTTGTGTGTAGAGTTCAGACCCGGGGCCGGGTTCTGATCCGTCGAGCGTATATCTCACCGGTGAACCGTCGACAGTTTCAAGCCCGACTTCAACGGTACGGTCAGAACGGTTGCAGGCAACAGTCGGTTTCACATCATAGAGGTGACGGGCATAGCGATAGCCGGCAGCGTCATAGTGTTTCTGCAACTGTTTCAATCTGACAGAGAAATCTTTCAAGTCTTTCTTTTCAGGTTTCGTCCACTGCACTTCTGACAAAGCCGCCAACCGCGGCAGAAGCATATATTCGGCCAGATCGAAATCAGGAATGTATGTGGTCCACAGATTAGCTTGGACACCCAGAATATGCCGCTGAAACTCGGGTTCAAGCTCGGTCGGAACCGGTTCAAACGAATAGGCTTTCTCCACCGTGATCAATCCGCCAAAAGCATCAGGTTCATTTTCAACATCCTCCGACTGGAAGTAATCAAGATAGCAATAGTCTGTCGGTGCCATGACCACATCATGGTTACTGCGTGCGGCCGTGAGTCCTCCGTCCGTACCACGCCACGACATAACAGTCGCATTGTCGGTGAGTCCGCCTTCAAGAATCTCATCCCACCCCATGATGCGACGTCCGCGCTTCTGGAGAAACTTCTCAACGTGTGAAGTCACATAAGTCTGCAGTTTGTTTTCAGCCGTTGAATGTGAATCGGTCTTCAAACCGAGACTCTTGATCTTCGCCTGACATTTCCGACATTTTTCCCAATTTCTTTTCGGACATTCATCACCTCCGACATGAATGACCTCTGACGGAAACAGGTCGGTAATCTCGCTGAAAACATCTTCAAGGAAAGCATATGTCGAATCATTTCCGGCACATAGAACCTCTTCTGACACGCCGAATATTTTCCACACTTCATAGGGACCGCCTGTGCATCCGAGTTCCGGATAAGCAGCCAGAGCCGCCTGCATGTGTCCCGGCATATCGATTTCGGGTATGACCTCTATGTGACGGCGGCGTGCATAGTCGACAATCTCGCGAATCTCATCGTGGGTGTAATAGCCGCCGTGGGGTCTGCCATCAAACTCAGGGGTATTGTGGCCTATGACTGTCTCAGATCTCATCGAACCGACAGCGGTCAACCGTGGACGACTTTTAATCTCTATGCGCCAACCCTGATCATCGTTCAGATGCCAATGGAAACGGTTCATGTTGTGCATCGCCATGAGATCGATGAACCTTTTGACTTCGTCGACACTGAAAAAATATCGGCATACGTCGAACATCGCCCCGCGATAGGGAAATCTCGGACTGTCAACGACTTGACCAAAAGGAAAATCGACATCAGCCTCACCTTTTTCCTTCAACGACTTGCGAAGAGTCTGAATTCCATAGAAAGTTCCGGCAGGAGACGCGCCATTGATCATGATTCCGGAGCCATCAACTGTCAGCTCATAAGCCTCGGGGTTGTCACTTTTGAGATCTGCCTTCAATACTATCGCATTATCTGTCTGCGTTGAAGAGACCTTGAGTTCAAGACCCGTCAACTGTTTTATATATTCCGCCAGAAAGTTCGCATTTTCAATCATGGCGGAATCGCTGCCTGCATATACGACAGGTGTATCGTCGGAGACCGTGAAAAACTCACTGTCTGACATTTTCACACTGTCGGGAAGCGGAACGACATGATAATCGGCCGTCAGATGTCTGCGGTTGTCACAGCCTGTCACCACCATGATGACAGCCACAAGGAGAGATAGCAATTTATTTTTCATTGAGAGAGTATCCTACTTATTCAAATTTCAATTTTCCAAAAAATTCGATGCGGTGAAAATCGGGAACCGCTGTCTTCACCGGCCTCCACGACAGAAAATGTGGTTCAGGCAACATGTCACCACACTTATAGAAATTTCCTGTCGAACAGACTCCCGAAAGATCGTCAGGTGCCCCGGCAAAAAACAATGCCAACGGAATGATCATGGACACTGTCCATGATTCACCGACTTTCTTCGACTCAAACTTGTCTTGCCCGAACGACGACTTCCGTCTGACTTCACTGAGCAACGGACCGGAGGCAGGGAGTCGGTCTGATTTTCCATTTCCGAAACCACACAACATCGCACCACGTGCATTGCACTCTATATTATAATATGTATTTTCGTCAAACGAGATGAAAAATTCAACACATGAGTCTTCCCACACATGTCCGTTATCGTCTTCGACCGCTCTGACATAATCTTCGCGACATCTCCATGATATCAAAATTGAATCGCCTGTATGCGCCACCCTGAATTCAACCTCAGGTTTACATGGATAGTCATCACTCCAGTTTGAACACCCGAGCACAACAGGCTTGATTGAGTTTGAAACCAGCACATCTTCAACTTCGTCTGCTGTAGACGGACATTGCCCTATACGGGCGATTTCGAGAACATCGTCCATCACTTTCTGTATTTTTCAACCACAGCCTTCATTCGGTCGAGATTTGCCTCAATCGACCTGAGTAATTTGAACTGGGCTTTGGTCCTGACAAGGTTATGGCCGGGATATGTGATCTTGTAGTATGTGTCACCGTTGAGATAGTCAGTGAGAAATCTTACAGCCTGCATATAAGCGAACCGCTCCGCGGCATAGGGCAGATTGTCTATCTCGACAGGAAGCAGAAAACTTCCGGCACCTTCAAGATAGCCCTTGGTAAACGATTCAAATATCTCCATATTGAAATTGACATTGTCAAGATCAGGATCATCTTCCGCACCGGTGTTTGCCGCCGTTCTCAGAAAGTCTCCGAAATCAGAGAAGACAAATGCGGGCATAACCGTGTCGAGGTCAATCACGCACAAGATGTTGCCTTCTGCGTCAAACAACATGTTATTGACTTTTGTGTCGCAATGGCATATGCGCTTCGGCAGACTCCCCTCACGATGCAGACGTTCGGCAAGACATGCGTGATCTGCTCTTTCAAGCAATTGCCCGATCAGATCTCCGACCTCAGCCACCCGCTGAGCCTTATCGTCAGCTATGGCATCACGGAACTGCTGCAAACGGAACTCCATGTTGTGGAAATCGGGAATCGACTCCTCAAGCCGGTCGGGAATGTCAGCCAGCATTCGTTGAAAATCGCCAAATCCGAGACCGGCATAATAGGAATATTCGGCATTGACAGTCTCATATGTGTACGCGTCTTTGATGAAGACCATGACACGCCAATATGAGTCTCCGTCGAAGTAATAAGTTTTTCCGGTCTCGCTATCCTTTACAAATTCAAGACACCGGCGGCTTATGTCACTGATACCCTCATCACGTAATTTTTTCCTTATGTGGCCGGTGACAGCCTCGATGTTGTGTTGCAGACAATCCACATCGGTGAAGATATTGTGGTTGATTCGCTGCAGAACATAATCGGGCTGCTCATCACCCGGAGTGGTGACTTTAAATGTATCGTTGATCAAACCGTTTCCAAGCGGCCTGATGTCATCGGCTTTGACATTTATGCCAAACCGTTGCATTATGGCTTTCGTGTCAGTCATTTTTAATGCGGGGTTAGAATGTGGTAATGATAGAGAGAATTATTATTTTTCAGCCTAACTCATGGTTTAGGAGTTTTACGACAAAGGTAGACATATTTTTCACTTAATTCAACAGAGTTGTGTTAAAAATTGACTCAAAATATTATTATAATTGATAATATTCGTATCTTTACGACTGAAAAACCTGATAAACCAATCAATGCACCGTTCTATCACCCTGTTCACGCTACTTTTCGCACTGGCGCTTCACGTCTCGGCCACTATAGCCGGGACACCCCGAAACAGCGTCACAATCACGCGTGTGCCATTGATTGACCAGTTGCCATCACGCTGCATTCTGACAATCTATCAAGACCGCGAGGGTGAAATGTGGTACGGGACTGAAGACGGGTTGTGTCGTGACAACGGACACGGCGTTAAAATATATTATCCTGTGAAAGTGCCGGGAGTCAGTCCTGACAACAATAAGATCACATGTGTCACGGCCGACGGACTCGGGCACATTTGGTTCGGCACCACTAAAGGAGCGTTCATTCTTGACAAGAGCACCCAAAAGATCACTCCTGTTACAGAACCCGACATCACATCGTCAGAAATCGTTACCCTTGACTCCACTTCAGACGGCAGCGTCTGGCTCAGCACAGACGGAAAACTCTATCGGTTTACTCCCGACCGAAAACTCAGCGAGGAATATCCGGTCATGTGGAACAATGCGCCGACACGGGTCAACGATCTCTATCAAGACAGCCGCGGTCGTATTTTCATGACATTGTCCGGCGGAGGCATCTGTCGTCTTGACCAGGACAAAAACCTGTGGAACTACTACCATTGGCCGTTCAAGGAGAGCGCGATGAGAATCACCGAAGACCGTTCGGGAAAATTTTTCTGGGTAGGCACATGGCTTCATGGCATCATAAAATTCAATCCCGATGCAGGCGATCAGAACGGCATGTATGCTGCCATGCAGTCGTTGAAATCAGACGATGAGCGCGATTTCGCAATGCTCCACATGGTCCAGGACGACCATAACGGTTACATCTGGGCAACGACAATGAACGGTCTTAAGGTCTTCAATCCTGAAAACGGCATGCTCAAGCCTGTTGACCAGATGATTCCCGAGCCAAGCCGATATCAGATGCTAACCGAAATTATAAAAGACCGCAGTGGCAACCTGTGGGTCGGAGGCTACAATGTTCCGAGTTTCATCATCTCTTTCAAACCGGGAATCGAAACCCTCGATCTGAAAGCGATTCAACATGAGAGCGGACATGTCGCCACGATATCCCAGACCTGCGTTGACGATGATCCCGACAAACTGTGGGTTTTTCAAGAACGCCACAGACTCTATCTCTACGATTTAAACACCAAGAGTCTGAAAAGCGAGGTCAGCTCGGCATTTGCCACGACTAATAACAACGTCGGTTCGCTGTATCTAATGCGCAAATCCCGCTGCGGAAAAGGAGTATGGGCCTGCTGCAAGAACCCCAACTCGATTTATCGCATATATCAGGCTAATGGGAAAATCAACGTCGCTGACCACATCGATTTCTCAGGTAAATTGTCTCCACGCACAATTTTTGAAGATAACGCAGGCATTCTCTGGATCGGAACTGAAAAAAATCTTTACACCTACAATTCCGAATCACGCAAACTGACCACCATAGCCACCGGAATCGGTAAAGTCGTTGATATAAAATCATGTGACAACAACGGTGTAGTGGTTGCGGCATGTGACGACAACGGACACTCGTCGGTCACATGGTTTAAAAACGGTGTCAAGAACGGGTTCCGTGATTTCAACCTGGAATGCTCGGCTGTAGCCATTACCAACGACTCGACGCTATGGCTCGGAACCAGGACCGGAGAACTGTATCGCGCACCAAACGCTCAGAATCCGGAACCTATTTCTTCTTTTTCAGACTATATTCCGCTTGGCTACATAGCAGGCCTGTTTGTCGACAGCAACAACAGGCTGTGGGTGCAGTCTGAGCAACGTGTCACTGAGATCACTCCCTCGTCACTTGCGTTGAAATACTACTATGTCAACGATAACCGGATAGGCCTGTTCAACTTTTTCCCCAGGTCATATGCAATTCACAGCTCAGGCAAAATCATTTTTGGAGGAACCGGCGGATTGTGTGTGATATCTCCGACCGACAAAGACTATCACAACCTGGACAACGACAATTTCAGACAAGTCTACATCACTGAACTGAACGTGAACGGTCGTTCGATCGACATCCCGGCCAAGGGCAAAGCTGTCGTATTGAACCCTTCAGACCGCGATATCGAAATCGAGTTCAGCACCAATGACCACATAAACGCGCCTCACATAGCCTACGCCTACCGTCTGTCGGGACAACACTCCGACGAGCGTTGGCAAAAACTGCCACCCGGAACCAATAGGGTCACACTTAACCGTCTGGCAAAAGGAAATTACACATTTGAGGTGAAATGTGTCAACGGAGACAACATCTCCACACCCGACATCGTCAGCCACATTTTGATAAACCGCAAGCCTTCGTTCTATGAGACATTCTGGTTCGACTTGTTGCTGATGATGCTTCTCGTTGTCATAATAGCAGCCATTGTGGCCGGCTACAACCGATCAAAGGCAGAGCAACACCGCAAGAAACTTGAAGAAGAACTGACTCAGACCAAATTCAGATTCTTCACCAATATCACCCACGAACTCAGAACACCTCTGACCTTGATAATCACGCCGCTTGACTCGATGATCAGAAAATGTGACGAAGGCCAGATCAAGAAACAGCTTGTGGCGATAAGAAAAAGCGCGGTCGAACTGATGAACCTGATCAACAACATCTTGAACTTCCGCCGTCTTGAAATGGGCGGCGAAAAGCTCAACCTGTCAAAAGGTGACGCCGTCGGATTTGCAAAGTCTATTTTTGAAGAATTCAAACCATTGGCGGCTGAACGGCAGATCGACTTCTCTTTCTGCAACCATTGCGACTCCCTCTACATGGACTTCGACATCATCAAACTCAGAATAATCGTAAATAACCTTCTTTCAAACGCCTTCAAGTTCACACAGGCCGGAGACTCCATTGTACTCGACATCTCAAAAGAGTCTTCAGACGGAAGCGAAGTTGCCGTAATTAAAGTGACTGACACCGGAATAGGCATCGATCCTTCGAAACAAGCCCACATTTTCGACCGGTTCTATCAGGCCGAAGAAAACGCGTCGTCTACAGCCGGAAGCGGCATCGGGCTTCATCTGGTGGAAGAATACACAAAGATGCACAGCGGAATGATAGAACTGAAAAGCGTTCCGGGCAACGGTACGACATTCACCGTGCGTCTGCCGGTGATCAATGTCGCGCCTGCTCCGGAAAAAGAAGTCGCAGCCGAGGCATCTGACGTTGCCGACGGACGCAAGAAAATTCTGATTGTCGAAGATAACGATGAGTTCAGGGAGTTCATGAACACAGAACTGTCTGATCTGTATACGATAATCGACGCTCCCGATGCATTCGAGGGAATGCGTCTTGCCACGGGAGAACACCCCGACATCATCATCAGCGATGTCATGATGCCCGGAAGAGACGGCTATGAGTTCTGCCGGCTGATCAAGAACGATGTGGCGACATCTGATATTCCAGTCATACTGCTGACCGCACGCAGCGACTACTCGGCCGAACTGACGGCATATGAGAACCATGCAGACGCATTTGTACAGAAACCGTTCAACCTCCAGATGCTGATCAACCGCATCGAGAATCTTATTTCCCGGCGCAACCAACAGCACCTTGAATTCCGAAAGGAACCTGAAAGCGACTTCACAAAACTTGATCTTACCCCTATTGACAGAGCACTCCTTGACAAGATAAAAGAGTGTGTCGACCGAAACCTGACAAACTCTGACTATAGTGTGGCCGAATTGAGCAACGATGTCAACATGAGCCGCATGAACCTCTACCGCAAACTGCAGAACATCACCGGCCAGACACCATCTGATTTCATCAAGACAATACGCCTCAAAAAGGCTGCAAAAATGTTGCTTGAGAACAACACGACGATTGTCGAAGTCGCTTACGCAGTCGGATACAGCAGCCCGAGCTACTTCACACGTTCATTCAAAAGCGAATTTGGAGTGACTCCTAAACAATATCTCGAAAACAACCGCTCTAAAATCTAAATTTCTTTATTGACACGGTGTTAACACACCAAAAACATGTTGTTTGTTACAGAAATTAAATCGTTTGTTACACAGGTGAAACTCTTTTTTGATATCTGGGCGTAATTTTGCACCAGATTAATACCATCACATTAGCTAACTCTAAAATGAATTTTACCAATCAGATCAAACTGATCACACTTTCCACACTGTTCTCGGTAGCAGCGGCCACGGCAACCCCACGCGTCGACAACAGAATCGCAGATATCGAGCGTGGGTTCATGGAGATCCCCGACTCCACGAAGCTTGCTGTCTATTGGTATTGGCTGAACGACAACCTTTCGCAGGAAGGTGTCGTAAAAGACCTTCATTCGATGAAACAGGCAGGCATCAACCGTGCGTTCATCGGATTCCAGGGTATTGAAGATGTGCCATGCGGGGATGTCAGTTTCATGAGCGACCAATGGTGGAACGTGGTCAGACAGGCATTGAAAACAGCCGGCGATCTCGACATTGAGATCGGCATATTCAATTCACCCGGCTGGAGCCAATCGGGTGGTCCGTGGGTAAAACCTGAACAATCGATGCGCTATCTTAAATCGGCAGAAACAACCGTAGACGGAAAAGGAACGAAAACCATAGAGTTGCCGGAGATTACGGGAGGACAAGATGTAGCAGTCATCGCATATCAGACTCCGGGGAAAAAACCATGGTCACAATCCTGGCATATTACAAAAAATGAGGGAGAGCCGGTCAAAGCCACTCTTACCCCCGACAATAAAAAAGTAGTCCGGACTCTTTCTGTAAAAGTCAGCGATGTCTTCAGAACCCCGGCAACCCTAAAAGCCCGTGTTGGAAAAAATTGGACGACCATTGCAGAATTTGAGATAGACCGCTACAATGACAAGCTCTATGTGGGCTTCGATCCTTATGCTCCTGTCGTCATCTCGATTCCCGAGACAAAAGCCGACGAATATCTGTTGGAAATAGGCGAAAAAGGTAACGGCCATGTCGAAGTGACACTCTCTGAAAATCAGATGATTGAACGTTATGCCGAGAAATCGCTTGCAAAAATGTTTCAGGAACCTCTGCCGCTATGGGGGCAATACATGTGGACTCCGGCTGCGGAAGCCTCAGATAACTCATGGAACATTGATCCCGAAAAAGTCATTATCCTGACCGACAAAGTCAAGAACGGACGTCTCAGTTGGAACGTTCCGGCCGGAAACTGGACAATATCGCGTGTGGCAATGGTAACGACCGGAGTCACAAACTCACCGGCAATGCCCGATGCAACAGGTCTTGAGATCGACAAAATGAACGAAAAACATTTGTCGGCCCATTTCGATGCGTTCATAGGTGAGATTCTCCGACGCATTCCGGCATCAGAACGAAAAACGTTCAGAGTCGTTGTTGAAGACAGCTATGAGACAGGTGGCCAGAACTGGACCGACGGGCTGACTTCTAAATTTGAGTCTACCTACGGCTACTCTCCTATCCCCTACCTTCCCGTGCTGCGTGGTGTGACAGTCGGAAACGCTGAGAAATCAGAACGTTTTCTGTGGGATCTAAGACGCCTGATAGCCGACATGATCGCCTATGAATATGTCGGTGGCTTGCGCCGCATCTCCAACAGCCACGGGCTCACCACCTGGCTTGAGAACTACGGTCACTGGGGTTTCCCCTCTGAGTTTCTTCTCTATGGTTCACAAAGTGATGAGATCGCGGGTGAATTCTGGAGCGAAGGCTCGTTGGGCGACATTGAGAACCGTGCCGCATCATCATGTGGCCACATCTACGGGAAACAGCTCATCTGGGCTGAATCATGCACAAGCGGCGGACCAGTTTTCAGCCGTTACCCCGCGATCATGAAACAGCGCGTAGACCGATTTTTCACAGAAGGCATAAATGCGACGCTGCTCCACCTCTATATTCATCAGAATGAGAAAACCGAACGTAGCGAACCCGGGCTCGCTGCCTGGTTCGGCAATGAATTCAACCGCAAGAACACATGGTTTAAACACATGGATGTTTTCAGCGACTACCTGAAACGATGCAACCACATGCTGCAACAGGGACGCTATGTCGCCGATGTAGCATATTTCATCGGTGAGGACGCGCCAAAGATGACCGGAATATGCGATCCGGAGCTTCCTGCGGGTTATTCTTTCGACTATATCAACGCCGACGTTCTGAAAAACAATTCAAGAATCGTCGACGGCCGTCTGGTTCTCGACAGCGGAATGGAATACCGTCTGCTTGTTCTGCCCCGCCAGACAACGATGAGACCCGAATTGCTTGCTGTCATCCGCGATATGGTAAATGATGGTCTCACAGTTCTCGGACCGGCTCCTGTAGCGTCTCCCGGACTTGCAGGTTATCCTGAATGCGACAAGAGAGTAAAGACGATCGCCACCGAGATGTGGGGCGACAGAAAAGAAAAGATGCACCGCTTCGGCAAAGGCTACATCTGCCAAGATTGCCAGATCGAGGAAATATTTGATAAGATCGGTGTTACTCCTGATTTCATCTGCTCGGTCAATCGAACCGACACGCTATCATTCATACACCGCACTAACAGTGATTCCGAGATATATTTTGTCGCCAATCCGACAGAACGCACTCAATCGGTCACTTCTCTCTTCCGGGTAAACGGCAATGTCTATCCCGAACTATGGAATCCCGTCACAGGCGAATGCCGCTATCTGCCTCAATACACCCGCGACGGAAACTATATTTCCATACCACTCGAATTCCAACCTCTTGAAAGTTCATTCGTTGTCTTCCGCCATGGTGAAAACGCCAATGCCGGTGGACTGAATTTCCCTGAAATGAAACAGCTGGCTGCCATTGACTCACCATGGACCGTCAGCTTCGACCCCAGCAGGCGTGGTCCTGATTCGCCTGTCACATTCTCCTCTCTCCAGGACTGGATCCTTAACAGCGACCCGAAAATCAGAAACTACTCGGGCGCGGCCGTCTATAGCAACTCCTTCAGCATAGACAATCCCGAAAATCAATGTTATCTCGATCTTGGCAAGGTGATGGTTACTGCCAAGGTGAAAATTAACGGGAACTATGCCGGAGGAGTATGGACGACACCCTACCGTCTCAATATCACACCTTTTATCAAGAAAGGTGAGAACACGGTTGAAGTCGAAGTGATAAACAACTGGAAAAACAGACTGATCGGTGACCTATCGCTTCCTGATGAAGAACGGTCGACATGGACAAACCAGCAGATATGGAAACCGGGAGACGAACTTCAGCCGTCGGGTCTTACCGGTCCCGTCAGAATTCTGACAGCAGATTACAGAATCAAATAAATCTAACTCACTGATAACCTTGAAAAATAAGACACTCTTAATGCTGATAACAGCAATGTCGGCCGCGCTGCAGACTGCAGCGCAGGCCGCTGTTGCCTATAACGATTCGACAGTCGAGATCTCAAACTCGACGCTGACTCTCAGACAAGACCTCAGACGCGGAGGCTCGATCTGCCACATATCCAAGACGGGTACAGAACGTAATATCGTCAACATTTATGATGAAGGGCGATACATTCAACAGTCTTACTACGCCGGACGTGTCGTCGACCGCCGCAATGAAGGACAGTCTCCCAACTGGTCGCCCTGGCAATGGAATCCGATTCAGGGCGGAAACTTCGCCCGCGTCGGAGCACGCATTCTGAAATGTGAGAAAACCGACTCTACACTTTACATTGCATGCGTTCCGATGCTTTGGGACATGAACAACCATGAAGCCGAGGCGGTTATGGAACAATGGACTTCAATCAGCGGAAACACAATAAAAGTGACTAACCGAATCACATGTAACCGAACCGATTCAATCTATGGAGACAAACCGGTGAAAAATGACCAGGAAATTCCGGCTGTCTACCCTATTTCATCACTCAAGAATCTTTATTCTTATTTTGGAAACCATCCTTTTGAGAACGATACCCTCGACAATCCATCGGTAGTTGAACTCGATTTCAATATACCGGGCAGTTTCTGGGGAAAATATCCGGCTGTGCCTGAAAAATGGATGGCTTTTGTCGACGATAATCTCTGGGGCATGGGAGTATTCAGCCCGAAGGCCGAACGCTTTCTTGCCGGACGATTCTCTGATTCGACCGAAGGAGAGGCTAAAAGCATGGCGACAAGCTATATCGCCCCGCTATGCAGCCAGAAGTTGAAAAAAAACTCGGTGTTTGAATATGACTATTATCTGATAGTCGACGAGTTACCGAAAATTCGTGAAACAATCTATAATATAAATTCTAAACTCCAACAAAAGAAGAAAACAAAAAACAGAAAGAAACTGAAACTGAATGAGGGGGCTGATCTCAGCTGCCGACCATGAAAATCAATCTTTGAAACTAATTTTAGACCAATCATCGTGAATCATTAAAACATGAGAAAAAAATCATTCAACTTAAGAGCCGGAACCGCTTTGTTCCTGCTTTCCATGATGGTCTCGCCGGTCACGGCCACTACATCAGGTGCTGACAATGCGGCCCCTGAGAAACATACGGCTCAGACAAGCGGAATCGTCAAGGGTACAGTTATCGATGAGGAAGGTGAACCGCTCATCGGTGTCAGTGTCATCGCCTCAGACACCAAGACCGGCGTGGCCACCGACTTCGACGGAAACTTCACTCTCAATGTCAAATTGCCAACCACACTGACATTCACCTATGTCGGCTATGAACCGCAGACAGTCAAAGTGACCAAGTCGACAGGACCGCTCAGCGTGAAAATGTTGACCAACGCCCAGGCTCTCGAGGAAGTCGTCGTCGTGGCCTACGGTACACAGAAAAAAGAGACCATGACAGGTTCTGTCGCCGCTATCAGCGCAGAAACCATCTCACAGAACGCATCGGCCAACCTGACAACCGCGCTTGCCGGCCGTCTCCCGGGTCTTACCACTCTCCAGACTTCGGGTATGCCCGGTGTTGACGATGTGACGATCTATCTGCGTGGTGCCAGCACCACCAACGGCCAGTCACCGCTCATCTTGATCGACGGTGTGCCCCGCGACGACATCTCACAGCTCGATCCCAACGAGGTTCAGACCGTGTCTATTCTGAAAGATGCGTCGGCAACAGCCGTTTTCGGTGTGCGTGGTGCCAACGGTGTGATTCTTGTAACAACCCGCCGCGGTGAGACCGGAAAAGCTCAGGTCAGCGTCGCCGCAAACTACAGCCTCCAGAAATTTGTTGCACGTCCGACACGAGTCCATTCATGGGAATTCGCCGCGCTCCGCAACGAAGCTTTCCGCAACGACGGTTACAGCGAGGAGAGTCTGCCCTACACTCCCTACATGATCGACATGTATAAAAACGGAACAGACCCGATTTTCTATCCCGACCGCGACGTCTATGGCGAGTATTTCAAGAAATGGGCACCACAGACCCGAATCAACGTCAACGTAAACGGCGGTAACGAGAAAGTCCGCTACTTCCTCAACATCGGATATCTCGGTCAGAGCGGCCAGCTCAAGACCGAAGACAAAGACAAACTCGGTTATGACCCCGGATTCCACAGCTCACGCTTCAACTTCCGTTCAAACCTCGATTTCAACATCTTCAAGAACTTCAAGATGTCACTCAACGTGGCTTCTTATCTCGGCAAGATCAACAGCCCGGCTTCAGGAGGCATCTTCTCGGGACGTTCACAGATGGTGACCGAGGCTATGAGCTATGTCTGGTTCACTGACCCGACACAGGTCGGTCCGACAACAACCGCCGGCTACACTCTGCCCGACGGAACACCGGTCGAACCCGACAAGATTCTGCAACAGGCAGGCGCGCCGGCCGGACGTAACATCTTCGGTGACCTCAACCGCCGCGGCTACATGGCGGAGACAGACATGAGACTCGAATCTTCGTTTATCGTCGACTGGGGTCTCGACTTCATCACCAAAGGTCTCAGCACAAAACTGCTCGTCGCATTCGACTCAAAAGCCTACAACACCCGCAACGCCCAACGCGAATATGACGCATACGGCAGCTCAGTCGCCTCCGATGCAAACGGACAAAACTATTTCACGGCTATCTCGATCAACAAAAACGATGCCCTGGCTCTGACCAAGACATCTTATACGAACTACTACCTCAACCTTCAGTACTCGATCAACTACGAGCGTGACTTCGGTCCCCACCGCGTGACGGGTATGGCCCTGGTGCAGCGTGACAACTGGCAGAAATATTCGGCCGACCTGCCCTACAACATGATCGGTGTGGCAGCCCGCGCGACCTATGGCTACGACAGCCGCTATCTCGCTGAGGTCAACATCGGCTACAACGGTTCAGAGCAATTTGCCAAAGGACACCGTTTCGGCTTCTTCCCCGCCTTCTCTCTCGGTTGGGTCATCAGCAACGAGGATTTCATGAAAGACAACACGTTTGTGAGCCGCCTGAAACTCCGCGGATCATACGGTAAAGTCGGTAACGACAACCTCGGTTCGGCACGTTTCCTCTATCTCGACAACATCGTCATGTCGAGTGGCTCAAACAACATCGGCATACCTTCTCTCGGAAACGGACAATATGTCAACCAGACCAAGATCGGTAACCCGAACATCGGTTGGGAAATCGCCTACAAGCAGAACTATGGTGTCGACGCTACAATCTTCGGCAACGAACTTCAGATCGCCGTCGACTATTTCCGCGAAAACCGCGAGAACATTCTGATCAGCCGCTCAACCGTTCCTGAAATCCAAGGCCGTCCGCTCTCCTCACTTCCCAAAATGAACATGGGTAAAGTCGACAACTCTGGTTTCGAGATCGATGCCAGCTGGCACAAACGCATAAACAAGAAACTCAATTTCAGCCTGAACGGAAACTTCGCCTATAACAAGAACGAGGTGAAATATCTCGACGAGGTGAAATATGACGAGAGCTACGCCTACACCTACCGCTCGACAGGCTACAGCCTCGGTCAGTGCTGGGGTTACAAGATCGACTACTCAAACGGAAACGGATTCATCAACACCCCCGAGGAACTTGAAAAAGCCAAACAGATGTATAAGATCGGAACACCCCGTCTCGGTGACTTCCTCTATCAAGATGTCAACAACGACGGTGTCATCAGCGAGAAAGATATCTCACCGATCAAATACAGCAACATTCCCCGCATCACATATGGTTTCGGTGCGACACTCAAATGGCGCGAATTTGACTTCTCTTGCCAGTTCCAGGGTGTGGCAAAAGTGTCTAAAGCCTACAGCGGAGCCGGTGTCAACGAGCTCGGTCTGTCGGGTTTCTACACCAAATATCACATGACAGCTTGGACTCCCGAACGTTATGCCGCCGGCGACAAGATCACCTATCCCGCCCTGTCGGCTTCAAGTTCTGTCAGCCACCAGGCCAACGACTTCTTCATCATGGACCGCTCGTTCCTGCGTCTCAAGAACGCCGAACTCGGATACTCACTGCCTAAGAAAGCACTCAAGGCAATCAACCTGACCAAGGTCAGAGCATATGTCAGCGGGACCAACCTCCTGACCTGGCATAACATGAAGACCGACTGCATCGACCCGGAGCAGACCACGTCTAACCAGTATCCGATCACCAAAATGTTTACATTCGGTCTGAACGTCACGTTCTAAAATTACCAACCAATCAAACAGAATTCACAAGCTATGAAATATAGTTCAATAATAGTCTCAGCCTCTCTGTTGCTTTCAGCCACAATGCTGTCATCGTGCAGCGACGTGCTTGACACTGCGCCCGACGGCTCGCTGACCATCGAGGAGATTCTTCAGGATCCGGTCAAAGTGAGCGGTCTGCTGGCAAAGTGCTATGACAAGATTCCGCAGAAGGCCTACACATACTCCAACTTCGAGCCGCTGCCGACATCGCTTAGCGACGATGCCTGGTCGAGCGATGAAGGCTACAATGGTCTTCCGGTCAACGTGATCTACAACGGACGTCAGAACGCAGAGTCGCATCCACTGCGTGACACTGGCGGAAACGTCGCCAACGGCGGTTCAACATCAGGTGTTGCTATCGGTTCCTACTGGGCCAACTACTGGGCTCAGATCTACCAGTGCAACCAGTTTCTGAATCTCATCGACCGCGCTGTCGTCGACAATGACCCGACAAAAGCCGAGGCGATACGCTCACGTTACAAAGCCGAAGCTCACCTTCTGCGTGCATTCTTCTACTCTGAACTCGTCCGTTGGTTCGGGAAACTCCCGATCGTGGAAGACACCTATGCCTTCGATGCCGATTTCTCAGGTTTGAAACGCGAGTCGGTCTATGATGTCGTCAAATTCATCATCTCTGACTGTGACTACGCGATCAATTGTCCCGAACTGCCGTGGCGCATCGACATATCGTCAGAACGCATGAGAATGACCAAAGCCCTCGCCTGGGCAATCAAGTCGCGCATGAGTCTCACAGCTGCAAGTCCGCTCTTCAACGAAGGCAACAACTATTGGGAATGGGCCTATAAAATCAACGACGAGGCTCTGAAAGCTCTTCTCTCAAACAACTACGAGCTCTACACGACAGTTAAAAACACTACCGTCTATGGAACGGGCAAAGGTTCCGCATTCCGCGAACTTGTGGCAACTCAGGCCGACATCTCGTCAAATCCGCGCGACAAGGAGACAATTTTCCAACACCGCGCAAACAACGGCCACTGGATCTGGCACATCGGATACATAGGTTCGACCATGAACAACACTGCATACTGCAAGGCTTGCCCGACACAGGAGTTGATCGACGCTTTCGAGACCACCGACGGACAGCCGGTTCTCAATCTCGCCAATCCCTATCTCGACGAGAAACATCTGAAACCCAACTACAACGCGGCAAACAAACTCTATGATCCGCAGAATCCATATGAAAACCGCGACCCCCGTCTCCATGAGACTGCTCTTTGCAACGGTGACAAATTTATCTGGGACGGAGCCAAACAGACTGTTGAATCTTTTGTTGGTGGAAAAAATCAAATCAACTTCGATCCATCTAACCGAAAGAATACCCGCACAGGATACTACCACTGCAAGACTGTCGCCCCGAACATCGACGGAGGCTCCGGCAACGTCTATGGAACGATGCTCCCCTGGAAGTTCTACCGTCTGGCCGAGATATATCTCAACCTGGCCGAAGCAGCTGCCGAAGCAGGTCATCTCGACGAAGCACGCAAGGCTGCCAATGCTGTCAGAGCACGCGTCGGAATGCCCGAACTCCCCTCGCTCGGAAAAGAAGAGACGATTCTCAGAATACACAACGAACGACGCGTCGAACTGGCTTGGGAAGAGATCCGCTACTTCGATCTTCGCCGCTGGCAATCACCCGAAGGCAACCTCCACACCACATGCTCTTGGCTGACAGCGATGTATATCACCCGCAACAGCGACGGCTCGTTCAAATATGAACGCCGCAACATATGGTCTAAGGAGCGCGGTGGTGCTGACACACGTGACCTTCTTCTGCCTCTGACAACAGCCGAGGCGGCACGTCTCAAGAGCAGCACGGGTGTTGACTGGCAAAATCCCGGCTGGTAAATCATTCATTTAACATGACAAGCCTTTAAAAACGATTTTTTATGAAACATCAAATAAAAATAATGGCAGCTTGCGCGATGATGTCGGTGGCTTCGATACCGGCCTTTGCCCAGGACGCGGCTTCTCCTCTCAAGATCAGAGGCGTTGTGTGCGATGCTGATGGAATTCCTGTCGCAGGTGCCATGATCAAATCGTCGAACAACGGCAATGAGGCCATAACCGATCTCAACGGAAACTATGAGATCACCGTTAACGACGGAAGCAAATATCTGAACTACCACTATGTGGGATACTCACCCCGCACCGTGGCTGTCAACATCGCGGCCGGCAACGGAAATGTATCCATGGGCGAACCGGCCGGATCGCTCGACGAGATAATCGATCTTGGATATTATAAAGTCACACGCCGCGAACTGACAGGTGCCGTATCGACAGTGTCTGGATCTGTTCTGGCAAAATCGCCCGAATCACATCTCGGAAAAACATTTGCCGGACGTCTTCCGGGTCTTACCGTAATGGAAAACAACGGTGAACCCGGACGCGCCGCCACATCTTCGTCGGCAAACGGAATGTCAATGATCATTCGCGGACTGACAACCTCAAACGGCAACAAACCGCTGATAATCATCGACGGACAGATCAGCCCCAACGCCAACTACATGTATATCACCCCCGAGGAGATAGAATCGGTGACGGTTCTCAAAGACGCTTCAGCAATGGCGATCTACGGCATTCAGGGAGGAAACGGCGCAATCGTCATCTCGACAAAGCGCGGACGAGTAGGTCGCAACAGCGTATCAGTCTATTTCGACGAATCGCTCCAGCACGTCACAAAGACCCCGTTTGAAATTTCGGCCGGCGACTATGCCCGCCTGCGCAACCAAGCCGGTTATAACGACGGGTTGGGACGTTTCTCGCAGTTCTCGCAACAAGAGATAGACAACTTCGACGACCCGACCAATTCGCTCTACTCAACCTATGACCCCTACAACGAGTTGTTCAACAAAACAATGTGGATGACACGTGCGGGTCTCTCTATCAACGGTGGAACCGACCGTCTGCAATACTACGCAAACGTCAACTACATGCATGAGTCATCTCCTTTCAAAACCGAGGAGAACAAGGCTTGGGACTACAATCCGAAACCAAGCATCGACCGTTTCAACTTCCGTTCAAACATCGATGTGAAGATCAACAGCTGGTTGGGAGCGATGATGCGCATCAGCGGAACAATCAACCGCATCAAAACAGCAGGCGACTCAAACGGCAACGTCTATACAGCCCTTTTCAAACTACCGCCCACACTCTACGGCTCTCTCTCGTCAGTGCTTGAGAAAGACGGTGAGATCACCCACGAAGGCAACCAGGTGTTGACAATCGACGGTGTTGACAATCCGGTCTACGGTATGCTGAACCGTTCAGGTTTCATTGAACACCTGAAAGCCGACATCTCGGCACAGGGAGGTTTGAACGCCGACCTGTCGATGTTGACAAAAGGACTGTCGCTCTCGGCTGTCGTCGCCTACCAGACAAGCTCGAACAACCGCACTTCGACAAAACAGGATTATCAGCGTTGGGTAGCAAACCGCAATGGCGATGAAGTGACCTTCACTCGACTCGGCAGCGATGAAAACACTCCGTTGAGCTATTCGAAATATCGTCAGATGTATTACAACATCAACCTGTCGGCGTTTGCCAACTACAAACGCACATTCGGTGACCATTACATCAACTCGATGGCATATATTTTCTATCAGGAACGTCAGACCGAAAGTGCCGACGGTGCGGAGATTCTGCCCTACAAACGTGAATCGATGGGCGTGACCGCAACCTACGGTTTCAAAAACCGGTATTTCATTCGCGGTGACATCGCCTACAGCGGCTCGGAACAGTTCCACCCCGACCACCGCTGGCACGCCACTCCGTCGGTTTCCGCAACCTGGATCGCCTCCGACGAATCGTTCATGCAGGGTCTGAAACCTTGGGTCGACCTTGTCAAACTGCGTTTCTCATGGGGTATCAACGACAACGACCAGCTCGGCGACGGACGAATGCTCTATGCCGACAACGTTGACTATCAAGGTAAGGAATACATGCGCGGCAACCCGCTTCTCGCACCCGAGGAGATCAAAAAGATCAACTACGGAATCGATCTCGGATTCTTCAACAACGATCTCAGCCTGTCGTTTGACTACTACAACCAGAAATGTGACAACGTGCTGATTTCATCTTCAACACTGATCCCGTCGTTCCAGGGTGTGCCCCTCGAATATTATCCCATGGTCAACTCGGGTAAGATCAAGAACCACGGTTTTGAAATCGCCGCTCTCTACAACAAGGCGATCAACCGCGACTGGACAGTCTTCATCGGCGGTTCATACAGCTATAATAAAAACGAGATGGTAGACATGAAAGAGGTCTACCGCGAGGGATATGCCTATCCTTACGCCAAGGCAGGCCAGAGCATCGGCCAGAAATGGGGATACCTGATTGACTACAGCAACGGAAACGGCATGTTCAACTTCAAAGAGGAGATCGCGGCCAGCGGACTCGACTATTCAGCCCTCGGCACTCCGCGTCCCGGTGACTTCATCTACAAAGACCTCAACAATGACGGTAAGATCGACGCCAAAGACAAAGCCCCGATCGGCTACAGCAACATTCCCCGCGGATACTACTCGATCAACGGTGGTTTCGCCTGGAAAAACTTCGAAGTCAGCTTCCTTCTGCAAGGAACAACCAAACGCTCGGTCGACCTCAGCGGAATCGGTTCTTACGAAACTAACAACCAAGGGGTCTTTAACGACATTCACATGAACGCATGGACTGAAGAACGCTGGACTGCCGGCGAGAAGATCGACTATCCCGCACTTTCGATCACCAAGTCTACCAGCCATACAGACAACGACTACTTCATTCAGGACGGTTCATACCTGAAACTCAAGAACGCCGAAATCGCCTACACTCTCCCTTACTCGGTTTCAAAGAAACTTTTTGCCGAGAAGATTCGTTTCGCGCTCAACGGTCAGAACCTATTCACAATCGATCATCTCCGCAGCAAGCACATCGACGCCGAAATAGGCGAACTGTCGGCATTCCCGACCTATCGTGTCTTCAATCTCGGAGTAAAAGTCACTTTCTAACATCAGCAATCAATGAAACAGATCACAAAAATATTAGCTCTCGGCGTCATTGCCGTCTCGGCTGTCTCTTGTGCCGACCTCGACATGGACAGCGACGGTCGTCTGCAGATGAAAGACATTTTCTCGCGACAGGACCGCACCGCCCAGATGTTTGCGACTCTTTCGGGTTCTCTTCCGAAAACGACTCTGACCTACGGCGGTTCGACAACACCGATGCTCGCAGGTTTCTCTGACGAGGCCCAGGACGCAAACGACGGCATAACACACGTCGTATCAAACTGGTATAACGGACGAGTATCATCGACGTCAAACCCGCTCACATCGAAATGTATCGACCCGTGGGATAAATATTTCGAGGCCATCTATAACTGCAACAACTTCATAAAGAACATTCAAGATCCGGAAATCGCCACATATCCTTTTGACGAGAACCAGAAAAACGGTTGGATCGCGCAGACCAAAGTCTTGCGTGCCTACTACTATTGGCAGCTGGTGAAACGCTACGGTGGTGTGCCTCTTGCAAGCGAACCCTATCCGATGGGATTCGACTATGCCAACGCACGCCGTGCCACAATCGAAGAGTGTGCCGACTTCATCATCGGCCAATGTGACGAGGCTCTTGACTGTCCCGAGACCGAAGGTCTCTCTGTAGGTTTCAAATGGATCGACAACAGCCGTTCGGCAATGACCCGCTACATCGCCCACGCCCTGAAATCAGAAGTGGCTCTCTATGCCGCAAGCCCGCTTTTCAACCCCGACAACTCAGGTAAATACACCTGGAGCAAAGCTGCCGAAATCACGAAAGCTTCGCTCGACGCATGTCTGGGACACGGTGCCGAACTGTTCAAGACATCACCCGAGGCAAATGCAGCTATAAACGCCTATGACAACTACTTCATCACCCGCAGCGATCCCAGCCGAAGCATCGACAAAGAAACATTTCTTGAGTCAGGCACACGCCTCAAGATCTGGGAATTTGCCGGAACTCCGGTAAACACAGGCATGAAAGAGGCAGGCCCCTGCCCCTCTCAGGAACTTGTCGACAGCTACGACATGGCCGACGGCTCTGAAGCGATCACAGGCTATCTTGACAGCGACCACCTGCAGCCCATTGTAAACGAAGCTTCCGGCTATGACGAGGCCAACCCCTACGCCAACCGTGATCCGCGTTTCTACGCCTCGATTTACTTCAACGGATGCCAGCGTAACCTCGACGATCCAAAATCAGTAATCGAGTCTTTCGTCGGTGGAAACTGCGGAATTTCTGACCGCGCCACTGACGTGCGCTTCACCCGCACAGGCTACTACATGCGCAAATTCAACAACTACAAGTCAAACAGTTCAAACGCCAACGACGGCTACATGCCGCTATTCCGTCTCGCTGAACTCTATCTGAACTTTGCCGAGGCTGCATATCAGAGTGTCGGTCCCGACCAGAAGATCGGCGATATGTCGGCTCGCGAGGCTGTCAACGTTGTACGTGCACGCGTCAACATGCCCGGACTCCCCGCCGGAATGTCAAAAGCCGACTTCGAACGCCGCTACCGTAAGGAACGCCGCGTCGAGCTCGCATTTGAAGACCACCGTTTCTATGACGTGCGCCGTTGGAAAATTCTCGATCAGACCGACCGTTTCGTGACCGGAATGAAAATCACCAGAAACGCCGACGGAAGTTTCGGTTACAAACGTTTCAAACTGGCCGACCGCAACTGCGCATCATCTAAATTCTACCTCTATCCGATCAACCAGAGCGATGTTTCCAAAATGTTCCAGCTCTCAGGTCAAAACTGGCAGAATCCGGGTTGGGAATAATCTTTAAAAGTAATCAATCATGAAAAAGAAACTGTTCATATCTACCTTCGCCGCGCTCCTTCTCTGGAGCTGCGGTGAAGACTACGCCGATAAAGATGTGGTCAAAGACTCACCCATCGATCCTGTCACCAATCTCGAGGCCACACCCTATGTTGGTGCCGTCATTCTCAATTGGGACCTGCCCGAGAATGAGCAATACTATTACTCGGTGGTCAGCTACGTTGACAACAATGGTCAGAAAGTAGACCGCAAAGTAAGTAAATTCAGTGTCGATTCAGAGAATCCCAACCGCATTCGTGCCGTCATTCCAGGTTTCACCGACACAAACGAATATGAGTTCTCTGTAACCGCCTACAACTATGCCGGCTCCGCTTCTGAAACCGTATCGGTCAAAGCTACCCCCGAAGACAAATCAAAAGCTAAAGACTACATTGTCAAGACCGTCAAGTTCACACCCGGTGTCGAATCGGCAAAAATCACATGGGAAAACGAGCTCGACGCCGACCTCACCCTCGTTGTCAAGCATTTCGACTACTACAATCCGGGCAAACCGACAACCGAACTCGTCGACGAATATGACGCGAGCACTCCCAAAACCGAGATCATCGAAAACCTGCCTATCGAGGAAAACATCGTGATGACCTATTTCATGCGCGATAACGAGACCGGCGATGAGTCTGAGACTCTGACACAGGAATTTGAAGTTGAAGTTCCCGTCGAACACATCTACGATCCGGCGATCTCCTACGTGTTCAACAATTTCTTCAATGCCAATGTGATGGAGTACACGTTCAACAACGAGACAAAGACCGAGTTCACGATCACCTCGACCGGAACCGATGCCTATGCCTACTCGAAGTTCGATCAGAACCCGACAGGAACGATTCTGGTGTTCCGCTACAAGTCTGAGACAAACATCAAGAACCTCCGTCTCTATCTCGACTATCCGCCGAGCAAAATGGTGCAGTACAAAGACTACACTGTCCATGACCCCAAAGGCTACGACGGTCTGAGAAACACCAACGGCTACTGGCGTACAGTGCGTTGGAATCTCACCGACGCATGTAAGAAAACATTCAACTTCATGGATCCATCTACGATAAACACCGGCGCAAGCTCCCACCGCATCATGCGTCTCGATCCGAACAAACAGAACAAGAAAGTTCACACGTTCAGGAACATGCACTGGGAAGTTGATCCCAAATACTGATAATTTCCAACGATAACTGTCGAATCCCCGATGACAATGTCGAAACAATTCCGGCTTGTGTCGGGGATTCCACTTTTTCAGAAAATAAACCGATGAAGAAAGCATTATTATCATTCGTGGCACTGGCCTGTATCTCAGGCACAGCCTCGGCCGGCGACATAAAGCTCGGCGGATATGTGGGCAAACGAATCGACGACTGCATCACCACCCGTGTTGTCGGACAAGACGTCGACCACATCACTCAACCGTTCACACACAAAAACGACACTGCGTCATGGCAGACCGAATTCTGGGGAAAATGGGTGCAGGGAGCGATTGCGTCCTACCGTTACAACCACGACAAGGCTCTCTATGACAAAATCAAAAAGAGCGTAGACCAAATTATCTCGACACAGCAACCCGACGGTTACATCGGCAACTACGCCCCTGAATATCATCTTGCTCAATGGGACGTGTGGGGACGCAAATACACCGCCCTCGGCCTGCTCTCCTGGTACAATCTGACAGGCGATAAGAAAGCTCTTGAGGCTGCATCGAAACTGATCGACCACCTTATGACCGAGGTCGGTCCCGGTCACGCTGACATAGCCAAAGTCGGAAACTACCACGGAATGGCGGCAAGCTCTGTTCTCGAGCCTGTTATCTATCTCTACAAAGCGACCGGCAATCAGAAATATCTCGATTTCGCCAACTATATTGTAGCCCAATGGGAAACCCCCGACGGGGCGAAACTTATCTCAAAGGCACTTGAAGGTGTTGACGTCGCTTCGCGCTTCCCTCACCCCGACGACTGGTTCTCACCCGAGAACGGACAGAAAGCATATGAGATGATGTCGTGCTACGTCGGTCTGCTCGAGCTTTACAAACTGACCGGAAACCCTACCTATCTCGATGTCATCGAGAAAACAGTGAACAACATTGTCGAAAACGAGATCAACATTGCCGGCTCGGGCAGTGCATTCGAGTGCTGGTATCACGGAAAAGACTTCCAGACAATCCCGACATATCACACAATGGAGACCTGCGTGACATTCACCTGGATGCAGATCTGCGACAAACTTCTCGAGCTCACAGGCAACCCGTTCTATGCCGACCAGATAGAGAAAACGCTCTATAACGCCCTGATGGCTTCGCTCAAGGACGACGCCTCGCAGATTGCCAAGTACAGCCCGATCGAAGGCCACCGTTTCGAGGGTGAGGAACAGTGTGGTCTCCACATCAACTGCTGCAACGCCAACGGCCCGCGCGGTTTCGCTCTCATTCCCGACTTTGCGATGAAGACCGGAGCCAACTCAATCAACCTGAACTATTACGGTGACATGACAGCCACCGCCGATCTTGACGGAAACACGGTCAGAATTTCGCAGACTTCCGACTATCCGGCCACCGACAAAACACAGATCACAGTCGATCCGGCAAAAGAGAAAGAGTTCTCCCTCAACCTGCGCATGCCGCTATGGAGCACCGATACAAAAGTGACCGTCAACGGTGAGCCTGTGGCAAAACCGTGTCCGGGTTCATATCTCACCCTGAACCGCAAGTGGAAAAAAGGTGATAAAATCGAGATCGCATTTGACATGCCCGTCAAAGTCACTGAGCAAAACAACATGCAGGCGATCACACGCGGTCCCCTTGTCTTTGCACGAGACAGCCGTTTCGGCGACGGATTTGTCGATGAATCGGCCGTAGTGGCCTCTGAAAACGGAATTGTTGAAGACGCACGCATTGTCTCGCCCGACGGCTCGTTCGCATGGCAGACAATCGAGATTCCGGTGACCGTAGGCGCCAACCTCGAAGGCACTGATGCAGACCGCCACGTCAAATTCTGCGACTTCGCTTCTGCCGGCAACTCCTGGGCCACCGACGTGCGCTACCGTGTGTGGATTCCGAAGACACTCAACATAAAACTGAAACGCAACTATTGATGCTTAGACAACTGTTAACAGCCGTCACCACACTCGCCGCCGTCGCTTCGTTGACGGCCGGCGATGTGCTGACGGTCGCGACCTACAACATTTGGGAAGGGCTTGATAACGATCCCGAACGGAAAGCCCGTTTCACGGCATGGATCGACTCGACCAAACCCGACGTGCTGATGCTCGACGAACTTGTCGGCTTCACGCCCGCCAAACTCCAGAAACTGGCCGAAGACTGCGGATTCCCCTACTCCTCATTGCTGAAGGAGGAATGGTATCCGGTCGGTGTAGTCTCCAAGACTCCGATCGAAACCGTCAACCGCATCATCACACCAATGGAGATCGTTCTCGGCCAGAAAAAAGGCCTGTGGCACGGACTGCTTCACGCCCGCACCGCAGGTCTCGACCTGCTGATAACCCACCTGAGTCCGTTTGACTACAAGTTCCGACGTCAGGAAGCTGAGATTCTGATAAACTACGCCGACAGCCTCGGTCTGAAGGACTATCTGATTGCAGGCGACCTGAACTCGATCTCACCCTACGACGCCGACTTCATGGCCAAGAAAAAGAAATGGCTCAACGGAGCACGCAAAGGCGATGCCAAACGACCCGACTGGAACAACCTGAACGAGCAGGGAATGTTTGACACCTCGGTGATCTCACGCTTCCTGTCGTCGGGACTTACCGATGCGCTATGGAAATTTGTGCGCAATCCCAAAAACCGCATGACCCACCCGACGGCCTACAGCCGCAAGATGCAACCGGGAGACCCGCGGCTCGACTCGATAAACTCACACATTGACTACGTATTGCTGTCGCCGGCACTGATGAAACGCTGCACCGGCGCACGTGTCGACCGTGTCGAAGGAGTGTCAGACCACTACCCCGTAGTGGTCACGCTGAGACGCAATGACTATCGCGATGCAGCTCTGACTCCGGAGCAACGCACGGCCGATCTGTTGTCACGCATGAACGTTTACGAGAAAGTGGCACAGATCCGTCATCTCCACTCAGGTGACATCTTTCCCGGCAATAACTTCAGTCAGAATAATGTCAAAGCTATCGCCGGAGATGTGGCCTACGGATTCATCGAGGGGTTTCCGCTGACCGGCGAACAGTGTCGCAAAAACATGAGGGAAGCGCAGCGCCACATGGTTGAGAACACGCGTCTCGGCATTCCCGCATTCATCGTTGCCGAATCGCTCCACGGCTCTGTTCACGAAGGGTCGACGATCTTTCCTCAGAACATCGCTCTCGCCTCAACTTTCGACCCCTCGCTCGCATATCGCCGCGCCGAGGCTACGGCATCTGACCTACACTACCAGAACATAAACCAGGTTCTGTCGCCTTGCATCGACGTTGTGCGCGACCTCAGATGGGGGCGCGTAGAGGAGACTTATGGCGAAGACCCTTTTCTCAACAGCCGTTTCGCATGCAATGAAGTAAAGGGCTATCTCGACAACGGCATACAACCGATGCTCAAACATTTCGGGCCTCATGGAAACCCGTCGGGCGGACTGAATCTGTCGGGTGTCGACTGTGGACCCGGCGAACTGAACGATGTCTACATGTATCCGTTCCGGAAGGTCATCACCTCACTGCCGGTCATGGCCGTCATGACAACCTACAACACATGGAACCGTGAGCCCAACTCCTCTTCACACTACCTGCTGACAGAACTGCTCCGTGACAAATGGCGATTCAAAGGTTATGTCTACTCAGACTGGGGCGCGATCGAAATGTTGCGCACTTTCCATAAAACAGCCGCTACAAAGGCCGACGCAGCCCGTCAGTCACTCGAGGCCGGACTCGATGTCGAGGCGTCAAGTGACTGTTACCCGACAATTCCGCAGCTCATTGCCGACAGCATCATTGACATGGCTACGCTCGACCGCGCCGTAGCCCGTGTGCTTCTGGCCAAGTTCAAAAGCGGACTGTTTGAAGACCCCTACGGCGACCGTTATGCTGCCTCGGCGGCGATGCACTCTCCCGCATCTGTCGCCTTGTCGAAAGAAATTGCCGACCAATCGGCCGTACTGCTCAAAAACGAAGGCAATCTGCTACCTCTCAATCTTTCTAAACTCAAGTCGATTGCCGTTGTCGGACCCAACGCCGATCAGGTTCAGTTCGGCGACTACTCCTGGAGCCGCGACAACAGCAACGGAATCACTCCACTCGCCGCAATAAGAAACCTCGCCGGCGACAAGCTGACAATCAACTATGCACGCGGCTGCGAGATAATGTCGAAAGACACTTCGGGTATAGCCGATGCGGTCGAGGCGGCTCGCCGAAGCGATGTGACTGTCATTTTCTGCGGCAGTTCAAGCGCGTCTCTCGCCCGTGACTACTCCGGTTCAAACTGTGGTGAAGGATTCGACACTCCAGACCTTAATCTGACCGGAGCACAGCCGGAACTGATACGCGCCATCGCCGCCACCGGTAAACCGGTTGTGCTCGTCGCGGTTACAGGCAAGGCCTACTCACTGTCATGGGAAAAAGACAATATCCCTGCAATTCTGCTTCAATGGTATGCCGGAGAACGCGAGGGCGAGTCGATCGCCGACATACTATTCGGGCGTGTCAACCCGTCAGGACACCTGACCGTCTCTTTCGCTCGCAGCGAAGGCCACTTGCCGGCCTACTACAACCACCTTCCGGGCGACAAAGGCTATTACCGCGCCCGCGGTACCTACGAACGCCCCGGACGTGATTACGTATTCTCTACTCCTGACCCCCTGTTTGCATTCGGCCACGGTTTGAGCTACACGACGTTTGATCTGTCTGACCTCACCGTCGACAGCTCGCGAAATGACTCAATCCGTGTCTCGGTAAACGTCACCAACACCGGCAACCGCGAAGGCCGTGCCGTGCCTCAACTCTACATACGCGACATTGTCAGCTCTACAGCCACTCCCGTCATGCAGCTCAAAGCCTTTGACAAAGTCAATCTGAAACCAGATGAGACCCGCACTGTCAACCTTTCGTTTGCCGTCGACGAACTGCGCTTCACCGATAACACCGGCAAAAGCCGACTTGAAGACGGCGATTTCGAAATAATGGTCGGCCAAGCATCTGACAATCTGCCGCTTCACCATATTTTCACAATCGGAAAAAAAGCGCAATCGGCCGCCAAAGATGTTCAGGCAGAGCAATTCAAGGGAACAGGGCGCAAGATGACAGTCGGCGGAACCGTGCGTGACGTTCAGGCGACACCTCTTGCCGGAGTGGCTGTCCACTCGTCGAAATTGAAATGTCAGGTCGCTACAACAGCCAAAGACGGATCTTTCAAAGTCAAGATTGCAGACAACGACGTTCTGACATTCACTCTCGACGGATATCAGAAAAATGAACTCCCTGTCAAAGGACGCGAGACAATAAACGCCACCCTGACGAAATAAGGTTCTATTTCAATATAAGAAGAGCGACGGTGCACAAATGCCACCGTCGCTCTTCTTATATTATAGTTTCTATTCAAGGACAAGCTTGATCGGCACCGCATCTCCATATGGTCCGATACTCATCGCATAGTCATAGCCATAGAAGTTCATGTCGAAGAAATTCATATCCCAACCGGCCATCCAGCCAGCGACATTTGCCTCACCTTCAATCCAATAGATAGCTCCCGGAGCAGAAGGCATGTTGTAGGGTATCGGACGGAACTGATTAAGAGTCGTATAACCTTGTGTCAACAACATGTTGACAGCACTATAGCGCAAAACTCCGGCCCAACGCTTCCAGCCGTCTTCGGTTCCGTCGGTTCTAAGACCTTGCATCAGACGTCGACCCATACCGGTCGTACCTATCGGGAAAAACAGGTTGTTTCCGTTTGTCTTGTTGTAGCAGAAGAACCCACGCATGCCCTGGGTACTTGTGACCTGCTCATTGGTCGTGTCAAAGAAACCGAATGCCTCTTTGGTCTGCGTCTGCGGAGACGTAGCGCCGTCACCATAAAGCACACCGACACCGACATCACCCTTTGACATCAGATCAGCATAGTCTTGATATGACGCAACTCTGTAATTCTTGATTGCACCGACATGGTTCTTGCCTGCAAACTTCGCCCACTTCCAGGTTTGGGCATTAAACTCTGTCGTATCAGTGCGTATGACTTTACCTTGGGCATCATAAACATCATAAATCAGCGTTGTCTTTGCGTTAGTCGACGCCGAAGGTATATTACCTTTTATCACAGTTGATCTCGCTATGCCGATTATATCACCCCATGCTTTTGACGCCACATTGTTGGTCAACTCGAGCAAACCGCCGTCAAGAGGTTGTCTCACAGGATATTTGACTGCATTTGACACCTTGATTCCCTCACGGTAGTTTCCTTTCTTATACATCGTTCCCAATGCCAACGGATTGACAGTCAAGTCGGCTGAAACCCTGTCATCCTGCTTGCCAAAGGTGAAATTCGGATCGCAACTGAAAACCGAATAAGAACTCCATTTAGCACCGCCGTCGACAATCGCCAACGGAACATCATAGCCCTGCCGGCAAAACACCTTGTGTACACAACTGTTTCCATGATATCTGACCTCGACGATCGCGCAGTTGTTACCGCCGCTGAAATTGACCTTGAACCTGACTTCAGAATCAGTGTCACCTTCAACTCCGCCTGCATATTTTGAACTGGGACGTGAACCGCCCATCGGAGACAGAGTCACACCGCTTCCTTGCGCCACACTTGCCGACCACTCGCCGATAGAACGCAACGGAGTGAAGTTTATGTCACCAGCCTTGCGTCGCTCAAGCAACACAAAATCAAAACCGTCATTATCGGTCGATGATCTCCAGATTCCTTTAGGATTGATCAGACGACGGCCTTGAATGATCGGAACGTCTTTAATCAACGTACGTTCTTTCGTCTCCGTACCGGTTTCCACCTTGAATTTGGCAGTTACCCTGACGACGGCTTTTCGCGGATATGTCTCATAGGGGTTATTGCCGGAGAAGCCCGATATATAACCCATTGTCTTCGGTTGGGTCCAGAGTTTGAAATTCACCGTCGTGGTGTTCTCTCCCTGGTATGTTGAACGCTCTACAGTGTAGGAATTACGTCCTGTGCCATGAGATCCAGGAGTCAGATCCGCTTCCTCAAACGTACGCTTGCCCAGATTTGTATCTCCGTTGGTCCATTTTCCTGTGCCACCCTTACCTTCATAGTATTTCTTCATGCCGCCTCTGACATCTTTTTCTCCCTGGTATCTCGGATTATAATAGAACCAGCTCGCATCGTCGGCAAATATATTCATAGGCAACGCAACTGATTCAGATTCGTATGCCTTCGGCTGCTGAAGACGCAAGAATCCGACCCAGATCGGCGTGACCTTGTAATTCTGGCCTTTTTTATCACCTTCAAGATATTTGAAATCAGTGATATGGCGGCCATAGAGATAGTTGCTTGCGTAAGTTGTCGTTTCAACATCAACACCCCCGGGACCCTTATACTGAGCTGCCTGATTGGCCGGCGGACATTGCTGGCTTCCGTCTCCATTCATATATACTGTCTTGTTCCAATTGAACTGGAGCACACGGTTTTCGAAGTCATCGTTACCAAGCGTTTCCGGCGGCACTTCGTCGAAAGAAGTCTCATCGTAAGGTGCCCAGTTGTTCTCTATGATCTCGAGGTCAAGGGCTATAAGGTTTCCGTTGAAGCGCAACGGATAATCGACCGACGAGTTGTAGAGATAGGGAAGATAGACCTCAGGTACAAACATGTCGGGAGTCTCCTCATAGTACTCTATGTGCCAGTCGGGCTGATTTGCATAACCTTTGAAGCAGAGCGTGAGTTTATAGTGATGGTTGCGTATCGCGTCGTAGTTGAACGACGTGTTCTGTCCCAGCATGAAGCGGTATTTGATCGGACCGTTGCTGATGTTGCCGACATTGTTCGACACATAATATGCCTCTACCTCGACAAAAGTGCCGTAGGGCACATTGTCTTTGTAGTCGTCCATGTCTGGAGTGACATTCTCACCGACTTTGTCGGGATTCTGAACCTTGTCAAACTTATCTTTGTCAGGACGGTCGGCGTAGTCACCCTGCATATTCTCATAGAAGTAGAGGGCCGGATCATTCTTGGTGTGGTTTTTAGATCCTTTGACACCCGATCCGTTTGCAACGGTCAGCCAGTGTTTGTAATCCTCTTCTTTGGGATATTTGTCACTTTCGACAATCATGCTGTCGTTGTAGATCAGAAATTGCTCACGCGGCAGTTCGCCGGCAGGGATATATCCGTGGTCAGCCTGATAGCCGTCGGGGCTGACCGCATCCTTGCTGTCGGGCGTGTTGTTTTCCCCGAGCTTACAGGAGAGCGGAATCTGACGAATCGAGACATTGTGGACATACACCCAGATGTTCTGGTGCAGACCTGAACCGTCGAAGGCTACGGTTACTTTCGATGCCAGACGTTTGATCCACGAGTGGAGCGTGGTGTTGGCTTTGTTGACAATCAGCAACGGAGCGTCAAAACCGCTGCTTGTGCGGTTGTCATCGGCAGTCATGTAGCCGAACATCTGTGCATTTTTAGAGACATCGCCAAACTGCCATGTGACGGTCTGGCCCTTGAGCGTCTCCTCGGTAGCGGCCATTTCTTCCGTGACAGCTTTGCCGAGATTTGCCACACAATACATGTAATAGCGGCCGAACGGCAGTGCCTCGGGCAGAGTGAATGTGACGCGGGCTGTGGTGTCTTCGGCAACGTCCATGCCCGGAACATAATCAGAAGGCTTCTCGACATTGATCGAATGGCTCAACAAAAGCTGTTTGCTCTCGTCATCGCTGAGACTGCTGTAGATTTTCAGCAACTCTTTTTTTGAACTGTAAATGACAATCGACAGGTCGTTGATCTCGCCTATCGCATTTCCTGCCGCCCTGGTCGGCATGTCGAGCGACGAGATATTGGGCTCATATTCGATAGACGCGGAAATGACAGCCTCACCCTCGCCGACAACGAAACGCTTATAGTCAATCTCGTCGGTGCAGGCGGTGAATGTCAGTGCCGCGATCAGAGTGATCATGCTTATGGTAAACCAACTGTTCTTCATTGTTCAGTAAAAAATGCGATATCGGTTATGGTTGCTGGTTGGGGTGAAGAACCTCGAAGCCGAACTGCGGCTTGAGAATCACACCTATATATTGGGCGACGTCGACGATGCAAGTCACATCATGTCCGGTCAGAACCATGTCGATCTTGACATGAGTGTTGCGCGGCAACGACGGCAAATTGGGCAATTGGGCGGTGTAGGTGAAATCATCGCCGTCGACATTGACGACAATCGTGGCCGTATAATTTCCGTCGAACATCGTCTCCGGGAAATAGAGTGCCGGCGAGCCGGTTTTACCTTGCCCGTTCATCGGGGGAAACTCCCAGTTTATCTCAAACGGAACGTCGGCGGTCACGGCACCTTGCGGCACCTCGTAGGCCGTTATCATGCGGTCGGAGGCATCGGCCGGATATTTCGCCGGATCGTAGACCGTGTTGCGTGGGAAAAGATACTGGCAGTCGCCGATTTGATTGAATACGATTTTCTTAAGAGTTATGTCGCTTGTAGAGACAGGACTGACAACGGCCGAGAAGCTGAACTTGACCGTAGTGCGGGTGATGAACAACGTCTCATATTGATAGGTCGGCCCGTCGGTTCCGGGAGAGGGCATCTTGACCTCAATCTCGAAATGTTCGGCCATTGGAAGATAGCTCTGATTTCCTTCCGCGCTATTGTCAAACAAAGGCTTGCCCGGTTGCGTCTGAAGCGTTATCGCTTCAACCCCGGTGGCATCAAAACTTGAACCGGCGACAAACTTGGTGAAATCATAACCGGTCACCGACGCCTCGTTGGCGATCAGATAGATTTGCTTTTTCTCGCCGCCTTGAACTTTAAACGAGACATAGTTGACATAGTCGGTCTCAGACTCCGAGTCGATTATATAGTTGTGCTCGACCTTTCCGTCGGGTCGAACGATGATGTAACGAAGGGTGTGGATCCTCTCGAAACGTGATGTCGGATCCTCGAAATAGGTTTCGTTTGCGCGTGTCAGCGCAGACAGCTGAGAATCGATCGTTTTAACCGAAATGACCATATTGACCATTCCGTCGCCTGTGGCCACGGGGTCTTTATCCTTCTCACATGAGCAGAGCGAGATCAGGAGCATGATCAATGCAGTTATGTCCAGATGCTTCAGCATGGTTATGGTTTATTAAAATTCGGCGTTGTTGAGTCTGACAGTCCAGTCGCGCACCTTTATGTGCACGGCCACCCATTTATATCGGCTGTCGAGAATGAATATCATTGACCAGCGGCTTTCGCGGTCGAGAAACTCCTGCGAGGGCATAGAGGCCAATACATCGCTCTTGAGGGCCAGCAGGTAGTTGATAAGAGGAATGTCGACAACGGTCTCATTGCCGTCGTGACGTGTGATTACAAGACGTGGCTTGTTTTCGGTTACGAGTCGCGGGAAACTCATCTCGGCGTAGGCCATGACGAGCTCATCGTCTCTCTCGGTCAGTCCGGTCGAGACTTCTCCCTTGCTCCACGGTGTGTAGTCGGTGGGCGATGTGGCGATGACAGCGTTGTTCCAACCCATCAGGGTGTTGTCGTCGACGACTTTGAAATCAAAGTCAGCGGCTTTCAACGGCTCACCGTTCAACTGCTGCAGGACGACACGAAGGTTGTTGGTGTCTTTCATCATCGGGACCGTGTCACAGACATAGTCCATCGCGTCGGGTTTGACAGTGACATCGAGGTCACCGAAAAACAACGGATGCAGGTTCTTACCGACCTGATCGGGATTGAGTTCGACCTGAAGGTTGCTCAGCAGACTACCCGTTGTCGGTGTCTTGACGAACTCAAACGAACTTTTATCGCACTCCATACCTCCGTATGCCACGAAGTGGTAGTCACCTTGCGGAAGGTCAATGGTCATCGAGTAGTGTTCGTCGGCCAGTGCAGCCGATGTTTCAGAACGCTTGCCGATGTAATTGCCGTTGCCGTCATAGATGAGCAGCGTCAGACAGTCGACCTGCGAGGGGAAAGCATTTGCAAACTCCAGATTGTAGTCATATCTGAAACGTAACACTACGCCCTGAGGACAGGGATCGAGATCTTCGTCAAATGCGTCGCACGACGACAATCCGACGATTGCCGGTGCCGCGAGAAGTGCGGCACCGACCAACCGGGATTGGAATATGGATTTGAAAAAGTTCATTTAGAAATGTTCTTTTACAAAATGTTTATTAGAATTCAATGTTGTTTACGCGAACAACCCAGGGAAGAACGTGAAGCTCGACAGTGAACCATGTCTCGGGAGTTTCATTGGGTGTCGGAGGATTTTCGGGATCGGGATCGTCACCGGGTTTGCCGGGATGACCGTAGCGCATGATGTTGGTGACAGCGAGTTTGTAGACGTTGTTACGGACAGAAGCGAACTCCATCGGACCCATTACGTTGTTGTCACCGTTATTGTTGTGGCGGTTGTAGTAGCAGTAGTACATTGCATAGTCACCGTTGGCGTCAGCGCGATAGATGGTGATGTTGCTATCACCGTGGCCGAGAAGGTCACCGTTTGCGTCAACATTGTCAGCTACGGCAGCTTTTGCCCACTCTTCAGCGAGAGTAGAGACTTTGTTGTTCTCAATATATTTCTCGACAGCAGCCTTGTCACCGTAGAGAACGCCGTTGAGAGCGTAAAGCGGGCTCTTGGCTTCCATTGCGGCTTTGAGATCGTCGTTGCCTTCAGCAGCCTCGAGAACTGTCTTGAAGTAAACGCCGGTAGAGATGCCGTGAACCTGCTCATCGATTCCGAGAACGGTGTTCTCGGTAGCATAACGCCAGATGCGGTAGCCTGTCTTGTCGACACCCTCGCCGGCATTCCAGTTCTCGTCGTTATCCTCGTCATTGCCAAGAACAGACTCAACCGAGGTATAGGTCAAAGTTTCGAAGTCAAAACCGTCGACGAAAGTACCGTTGTTATTGAAGAAATAGGTGGCGGAGTTAGCCCAGACGGGGTTGAGTTTGAAAGCTTGGTTGGGGCTGACAACATAGTTGTTGGGAGTCTCCGGAGCGCAGATCACAGCATTTGCAGGATCAGTGTCTTTTGATGTGCGGGGAAGAACGTAGTATTCTTTCGCGATGTTGACCATTGCCATGCCTTTGAGAACAACGTTGGCCTTCACGGGAGCTGTTTCAGAAACCTCTTTGATCGGGTAAACGTTGTTGTTGGTGGCGCGGAAGTCAAAACGTGAAGAAACGCGCTCGATCTCAACGACACCGAGGTCAAACGGATTATTCTCGTCATACTTTGACATTTCGCCTGAAACGGGAAGGCTTCTCGAAGTGATCGAATAGTTGGTCATGAAGAATGCTCTCTTGGCCCAGATAGCGGCCTTGTCGGCATCTTCGATCGACAGTGTTCCGTTTTCGAGAGCATCGGCGATATTGAGATTAGCGGGGCTGTTGGCAAAAGCGAAGACATAGACTCTCTCGCCCGCACGCTCAACGAGTTCAGATGACTGGAACTTCAGGTTATAAGCGATGTGGTTGGGAGCATGTGTGCCGCCGACAGATGAAGGCGTACCGTCGGCCTGAGCGAGGAGGCTGTAACGTCCGTTTTCGAGAACTGCGAGAACGACTTTAACGCCCTGCACGTTGTTCTCATAATCTTGACCGATCTCAAAACCGCTGTCTGAGTTGGTGTTTCCGTCGGGAGTGACAGTGGCGCTACGGCCCTGGGCAGCTGCAGAGTCAAGGTAGAATAGAAATCACCTTTTGACTCTTCTCCGGGCATGTTGGGCTCGTCGTTGTTGCTGCATGAGAACATCATGCCGGCAAGAGCGATGCCGCAGAAAAGTTTAGAAAATGTGTTCATAAAAAATTAATTAATAGATGGTTATTATTTAATGTTGGTTATTCAAGATCGATGAGGAATCCTCCGTTGGCCCGGTTGATCAGTCTGACAGCCTCAAGTGCCTCGGCGGAATGTGCAACTCCGGCTGTGTTGGCGGTCTCGAACTGACGTTCCGCCTTGCCGTATTCTCCCTGAAGGGCGGCGAGCACACCTCGTGAATATTCCGCATCGGCCGAATCACCGGCTTTTGCCAGATAGTTGGCGGCCGACTTATATTCACCACGGCTCATTGCTACGTTGGCCGCATTGAGGTTGGCCGTAGCGTTGTCGGGATTGTATTTGACCGCCATTTCTATGACGTCGTTATACTCGGGCGATCCGACCGGCATGCTCATGGCTGCGCGGTAAAATTCGCCTACATTGAGCTTCGACGGTTCTGTTTTCATCACACGCATGATCTCCTCGACTGTCGTGAACGAACGGATTCGATATTCGATGCGGTAGTCTGAGTGACGCAGCCACGGATAGATGTTTGCCAGAATGTAGGCATAGTCTACCGGAAAATCAACTTTCAGCTTGCGGTCTTTGGCGTCGGGTTCGAGATCAGAGTCGATCACATCGAGAATTGCCTGACGGTTTATCAGAGTCGATTTCTCGATTGTCTCGCGAAGTCCCTCCCAGTCTTCAGGCTCAGAGGCCGTCTTGATGAAATCGGGACCGAAATGATAGAGCGACTCGACATAGTCTTTGAGTGTAGCGGTTCGGCCCGTTGCCAGACGAACGTTGTTTGCATAGCTGCCTTCAGGCGAGGCGAAACCTTTGATGAAAATCGAGGTTATCGTGATGTCCGGATCGTTTTTGACCGAATCGATCGTGTTGGTGATCTTGGCCAGCTCTATCGGGTTGTTCATGTAGTTGGGATACATCTCGGTGCGGTTCACCGGGAAGTTGACGTAGGCACGACGTTTCAGTTCGCCTACCTTGACCGAGTCGCCGAGGGGGGTCACATAGTTGAACACCGGCTCATATTCGGGCTTGGTCAACCGGGCGATCGGTTTCGACCATGAGGTGATGTCACAGCAATTGCGCATCTCGACATTGATTTTCACCCTTGATTTCTCAATCCACGGCTCATCGCCGGCAGAAGCTGAATAGGCTATCGTCTCTTTCTCTCCGCCGCGATACATCGGGGTCTGACCGAGATCATTGTCGCGCAGGTGCCCGTAATAGAGATTACGGCCGGCGATTATGACCGACTCAAGCATGATGCTGTCGGTTCCGTCGGGAGCGACGAAAACGGGAGTGAGGGTATATTCACGGTCTTTGGTGGGGTTGACCGATTTCACATCGAGAGTCATCGACATGTTGACTCTCGAGCCGTCGCGGCTGATTTTAAGATCGTTGACAGGAACATTCACCTGAACCGGTGCCTCAGAAAAAGCTGCCGGCGAAACGAATGCCGTTGCCAACAGTGCTGCTACAAGTGCTTTATTCATATTGAGATATTGAATCAGGTTAAATGATCAGAATACGTAAACGAGGTTGACAGCGAGTTTTGTCGGTCCGAAGTAGTTGTGGTGACCGCTCTCGAGCTTGGTTCCGCAAACCGCACACGGATAACGGTCATAGCGGGTGTAGGTCCAGCCGAGACCTATCTCTGCCTCAAGGTTCCAATGGCGCGAGAGAATCCAGTCATAGCCATAGACAACTCCGGCTCCGGCAAACCAACCCTGATAGCGAGTGTCCTTCAGTTTCGAGAAATCTGTGCCAAGCATCTTGAAATCGAGGTCTACATTGCCGATATTGTACTGGCCGCCGAGAAGGTGACCGCCGACAAAATGTCCTGCGAACCTGTTACAGAACCAATAGCGCATCTCCGGCTGCAACACGTAGTTACGCCATTGTTTACCCCCGGAAAACTTCCAAAGGTTGAGATTTGCAGACATGTCAAATGTCCACTTGGGGGCTACTGCCGTCTCGACCGCGACATTGGCGTTTGCCGTCAGGTCATAGAGCAGGTTCGTCTTGATTACCGTCGTCTGTGCCATGAGCGACACAGTTGCCGAAAGCATAACGATAAATGTGGCTAACAGTTTACGTGTTACCATGTTGTAATTACACTAAAATATATTACACATAGAAACACCATACATTGCATGGGAGAATACACTACATATCAACACATGATAGTATGGTGTCCTACATTGCTACTAAAATTGCGTGTGTTTATTTACTTGGTTTTATAATTTTTGGCAAATTTAAATGCTTTTTTTCTATCTTCAAAATTATTTTTACATAAATTTACCCCCCCCCCGTTTATAACTCATTGATTTTCAGTTGATTATTTTTGCGGTCAAAAAAGTTGCGTTTTGTTACATTTCTATTACAGGAATTATCAGCACGCAAATCCGAGTCTACGTTGCCTGATCACAAGAGACGGGGCAGGCACAGGAACATCGTCGGCTGTGACCGTCGTGAGCTGTTCGACTGTGGGCTCATCGATCTTGGCGAGACGGTTTGCCATGGCGGGGAAAATTCGTGTTTCAATCAGGGAGACAACGTGACGCGCGTTGCCGAATTTCTCATCGCGCGCTTCATAATCGCTCGTCAGCAGCGTCTCGATCTTGGTTCTCGCGCCCTCCGTAAGCACAAAATCGTTGGCATTGAAATAGCGCATCGCGATTTCAGTCAGTTCCTCAGCCGTAAAGTCCTCGAAATGATAGAAATTAGACTCCGGAATACGCGATTTCAATCCGGGATTCATGTCAAACATCCGCTTCATCGGTTCGCTATATCCGGCAAGAATCACCATTATGTCACGCTGTGTCTCATCGGCAAGCAGAGTGAGCAGACCATCGATCACATCGCGCCCGGGATCTTTCGGATCTTCAGGAACATTGAGTTGATATGCCTCGTCTATAAACAGAATGCCTCCTCCGGCTTCCTCGATTGCGTTACGGAGATTCTCAAACGTGGAGTCATAGTAGCGTCCGACAAGGTTTGACCGTTCGCGAACAACGACATGGCCTTTGGAAAGCACACCGGCCCCTCTGAGAAGTTTTCCCATGATCTTGGCAACGGTGGTCTTGCCGGTTCCCGGCGAACCGAGAAACATTGAGTGGAGCATGGCCGGTTTGACCTTCAGAGATGCCTTGCCACGCAAAACGTTGAGTCGGGTCATGTTGGCATATGTCGTGATTTTGCCGCGCACCGATGTGAGACCGACCATCATGTCGAGCTGGCGGCGTGCCTCGGCCTCTTCTGCGAGTTCGCCATCTTTGATTGCACGTTCCATAGCCCTGGCGGCGGCACCCTCATCTCCGACAGCACGGTTCAGGCGTTCGCGCCAAAGGTCATAGCCGGAGATGCGGTCATAATCTCTGACGGCCGAACAGTCATCACCTGAATAACGCCCGGAGACAGAGGCTCCGTCGGCATTGAAAATCACAGAAGCGATTGCGTGGCCGAAAAGACAGACCTCGCCATAGACGATGCCACAGAGACCTTCATCTATCTGCGTTGAGACAACAAAGTCGGGTTTCTGCACAACAGAGCATTGCGCATCAAACTGTTTTCCGTCTCCGTTGACATAGCGGAAGGTGAATTCGGGCATTCTCAAATTTGACGGATAGGTCGATTCGAAACCAAACTTCAGCTGCAACGACGTGTCGCTGTCACATGGAATGTTGCAATAATCGACGCCGTCAACCGAAAGCGAGGCGTTTAACCGCCGGAAATAGCCGTGAGGCAAACGTTCATATCGATAGAACAAAATCGGTGTCGAAACCTCGAGTTCATCTGACTCGGTGTCTCTGATCTCGACAATGTAGCTGCACGTAGGGTCGACCATGTCTGATTTCAATATCAGGTCGATTCGTTCGGTGACAGCTTCGGTAGCACTGTCGATGCGAAGTGTGAAAGAGCGTGATGTGACGGTCTCGTTGGTATCGACATTGACCAGATCGGCTCTGAACGAACCATGCGCGGTTCGGTGTCGCGATGTAGCGAAAGTCAGATTGGTGGCTGTCAGCGCGAGAGCGATTCCGCGCATCTTGCCGAAAAGAATGAAGTCGTGGCGTTTGGAGAAATAGATGAATCCCGGATAGCTGTTCGCCACACGGCTCGACGGGTCATAGGGTTGAACAAGGAGAGAGTCAATCGAAATATTTGTCTTTTTTATTGTCATAGTCTATACAGTTTTAATTATTGGATAAAATAAAAAAACATGAACCACCGTCTCAGGCCTTCCTGAAACCGGCTGTCCACGCTGCAAAATGTCAATGTGCTCTGCAATCGTTGCCATCATGACGGTCCGGTCAGGACACACCACGGGCTGTGAACGGCATTGTCGCGATTAATTTTGAAGATTAAATCAGACACCGGCACTACCGCCGCAACCTTGTCGGCCACGGATAATCACGTTTGATTATTGATTGCTGGAGCTTCATTTTTTAAAACTGTATATTACGTTTTGTGTGAATTACGACGCAAATATAATAAACAGCTTCCGATATCACCAAATTTTTTCGCAAAAATCTGAATACCGGAAGCTGTTTCAATGTTTTTTGAAGATCACTTCGCCATAGCCCGGGCAACAGCCTCGCGAAGCTCGTCACCTTGCTTGTTGCGGCTTACGATGGTTCCGTCGGGTCCGAAAAGAATTATGCACGGAATACCCGAGATGCCGTAGATATCGGTCGGAACTGTCTGTGCGTTTATGATCTGCTTCCACGGCAGTTCGTGAACCTTGATAGCTTCGAGTGTATTCTCAGGTTCATCCCAGACAGCGACACCGAGCACATCAAGACCCTTCGGGCCATATTCATTATAGATATCCTTTATTGTGGCAGTCTCACGTATGCACGGGCCACACCAGCTCGCCCAGAAATCGACGAGAGTGTATTTTCCCTTGCCGACGTAGTCGCTCAGACGATAGGTCGTGTCGTTATAGACCACATCGAAGTCTTTGAACATCTTGCCCTCGCTCGTCTCGGCCCGTTTGATCAATGCATCACGGAGTTTCTGAATGCGCACCGACTTGCCGAGTTCGGGATTGGCCTTGAGTGCCGCTTCAAGCTGGTCGGCATCCATCTCATAGGCTTGCTGAAGGAAGACATAGTAACCGACCGGGTTATCTCCGTTGGCGGCAAGATATTTCTCATTCAACTCTTCTGAACGCTTTTCAAAATCGCCCATCTGTGCCTCCTGGAGCGAATCGGGAAGCGCACGGAACTCCTCGACAATGGCATCGAGTTCGCCGTAATACTGATTCAGCCGGCCGTTCAGCTCTCCACCCTTGACCTCCGGACCGCCGACAGTGATCGAGTCGGCTTCAAGAATGAATGAACCGCGTCGCGCCCCGTTGACTATAAGACGTGCGAGCACAGGCTTATCAATCTTTCCGTTGAAGACCACGCGGCCGTTTTCAACAACGACGCTGTCAATTTTGTCACTTGTGTCATAGTCGATGATGTAGGCATACTGACCGTTGTCAGAGTCTGACAGTTCGGCCGTGACCACATAGTTTCGATCGGTCTGCTTGTTTCCGCAGGCTGTGAGTGCGAGCAGTGCCGCTGAAAAAATAATTTGTTTCTTCATTTTTGTATGATATTTAAAGATTATGCAGAATCATCATAAGATAGGTGCCAGCAGACGCATAAGCGACTCCTTGATTCGCCTAACGCGTGATCGTCCGGCCCATTTGTCGGGGAAAATACGGGTGGCATTTCTGAGTGCCTCATGAAACCGGTTGGCCATCTCCTCATTGAAAGCCGCTGAATATATGAACAGGTTCACCTCGAAGTTATGTTCAAAACTCCTGAAATCAAAGTTTGTCGATCCGATCGTCACCATCTCATCATCGACAATCATTGTCTTGCTGTGAAGCATGCCGGGCTCATAAAAGTAGATTTTTATTCCGGCACGGAGACACTCGGCGACATAACTCGACGATGCATAGGTCAGCACAGCCGAATCGCTCCGCCGCGGAACCATTATGCGGACGTCAACACCTCCGAGTGCCGATGACTGAAGCATGCTGAGCAGGCCTTCAGTCGGCAGAAAATAGGGTGTCTCGATATATATGCGCCTGCGTGCCCGCCCTATAGCCCTGAGAAAAAGAAGCTCTATGTTGGCCCACTGGCTCGTCGGCCCGCTGGTGACCACCTGCATGGTAAGCTCTCCCCCCTCCGACGTCAACGGCTGTTCATCAAACAATGCGTCGAAATCGTCGCCCATGAATCCCCAGTCGGTGACAAACGAACTTTCAATCGATCTGACAACCGAACCCGAAACTCTCACATGAATGTCGCGCCACGAATCAAACTCACGGCCCCCGTCAACATAGCGGTCTGCGATATTCATGCCTCCGACATAGCCATACGCTCCGTCGATCACACACTGCTTGCGGTGATTGCGCCAGTTGATGCGCACTCCGAATCCGGGGAACCTTACGGGTATGAACGGCTTGACCACCACTCCCGCTGACTCCATTGACTTGAAAAATTTCTTGCCCGTGCCGACCGATCCGACCGGATCATAGATGAGATAGACCTTGACTCCGCGGGACGATGCCCCGATCAACGCCTGCTGAAGACGCCGTCCGACCTCGTCGTTTTCAATGATATAAAACTGAATGTAGACGTAGCGCGTAGCCCCCTCTATGTCTTTTATCAACGCATCAAACATTTCACGTCCATTGTCATAGACCGTCGCTCCATTGCCGGTGTGAATTCCGTTGCCTGTCAATGTGCCGGCCACCTTGATCAACTGACGCGATTCGTCGGCCAACGGAATTGACGCTGAATTGGGCCATACCGCCTTCTCGCGACGCCTCAACTTCCGTTTCATCGACCTGCTTAAGGCCGCACGCTTGCTCTTCACATCGCGGCCGAAAATGAAATACAGCATGAGTCCGAACACCGGCACAACAGTCAACACCGTCAACCAGGCCAGTGACCTTACCGGATTACGGTTCTCCGAGATGACCACACACGCTGTCACTACGGTGATAACAAACAATGTCAGACCGCACAACCACGATACCAATGCCAGATAGTCATTTTCCATATTCAACCGCTAATTTAGCAACTTTAATTGACAAATACGCTATCGTGCAATAAAAAACTATTGACATTTCGTCAATTACAGATTGATATTACATAAATTTTACCCCTCCGAAACCATAACTTGATTTTTTGACGCAAAATTAGTCAATATGACAACTTTTAAATTTGTAAAGTCGCTCCATTTCGCTACATTTGACATTTCTAACTTTAAAATTGGAATCATTTGGAACCTCGAGAAGCAACAGAACTTCTGCACACTCTAATCGCCATGCTGTCAATTTTGTGTATCGGCGGTTCCATCATCATATTCCTTAGAGCCGACGGCATACGTTCGAAAAAATGGCTTGCCATGTCAATGTTGCTGTGGGGCACTGTCTACCTCTACCGCACAGTCCAGGACATAACAGACGGACTCCATGTCGTCAACTTCACACGACACATTGTTCTTGATCCGACTTTTCTTCTGATAGGCAATTTCTTCATAATGATTCTGCTGCCATACCCTATCGAAGTTCTCAGACCCGGTTGGCTCAATCTTAAAAGAACGATGTTGATTTTTGCCCCCTATCTCGCCATTGTGGCTATATATTTCGTCGGATCGGCTATCTGCGGCAGACCGCCGGCCTCAATCAGGACAATCGACGAATTCACCGCCAACATAACCGATTTCACAATCTGGTACAGAATAGTGTTTCTTATCTCAACCTTGATATATCTGACGGTCATCATGGTATTCATTTTAAGATATGAGAAATCATACAAAGACTGGTGCCAGAACAATTTCGGAACCATGAAAAATTTTGAGATAACATGGCTGATCAGCTATGCGGCGTTCATTGCTCTGATCGGAACAGCATATGCCTGGATTGCCGTCACCGGAAGCATGACAGCGTCTATAATTCACAAAATCTTGGTATTAGGCTTTTTCTGCATAGCCCTCTACAACGGACTGTTTCATTCAAACCCCTATTCCGAAGGCTTCTTCAAGTTCACTCTCGACGAGAAAAAAGCACGCGACGAAGCATTCGCAGAAGAAGAGACCATACTTTCCACACTGACCTCTGTCGAAAAAATAAGCCAGAAACTGCCCGACAACGACTCGTTCTCATGCCGGCTGGCCGAATACAAACATCTGGTAGAAGAGTGGCTCATCACCGAGAAACCATTTTTGCGTTCCGACTTCAAACTCATCGATGTCAGAGAACTATTGCCTCTCAACCGCAGCTATCTCTCACGTATCTTCAACGAAGGGTTCGGCGACAGCTTCAGCAATGTCATAAAGCATCTGAGAATTGAAGAAGCTGAACGGCTCCTGACTGAAAGGCCAGACCTTCCTGTAAACAAAATTGCCGAGATGACCGGTTTCTCAAACGCGTCTGTGTTTCACCGCACTTTCTGCGCTACTCACAGTGGAATCACGCCAAACTCATTCAAAAAAAAGATGTCATCCTGACAAAAATAGCTGATTTTCACATTTTGACAATGATTTACGTTACGAAATTGACAAAACAGCTACACAGGTTCAACTACAACAACTTAATTTTGCATCAGATTTAAATTGTCACAATTCTAATAACAAAGGCACACATTATCCCTTGTCAATCAAATTCAGGGAATTGATCGGTAAAGAAGGTTCGACAGAGACCTTCTTTATTTTTTAGTAGCCAAATCATCGTAAGATAAATTTTGCATTGCCCCACCTATTACTATCTTTGACCTTTGGTCATAGATACTTTTGCTCGGCAAATCGCAAATAAATTTGCATTTGCTCTCGACTTATTCGTATCTTTGCAATCAAACAAAAAAAATGAGCGATGACACCCGAAAAACGACTTGAACTTGAAGAAAAAGTCATTTCTATTCTCAGAACCGTCTTTGACCCGGAAATTCCGGTTGACATATATAGTCTCGGACTGATATACAAAATCGATATCAACGACGATGCCGACCTGACAATCGACATGACGATGACCGCGCCTAACTGTCCCATGGCCGATTTCATCGTTGACGACGCCCGCTACAAACTCGAGTCAATCGACGGAATCAAATCAGTCACCATCAACATCGTCTTTGAACCTGAATGGACCAAAGACATGATGAGCGAGGAAGCTAAACTCGAACTCGGTTTCCTGTAAAACCTTATACAGCCATAGATTTGAGCCTCGAAAAAAAATGGGAAAAAAAGCCTATTTCATCAGCGACCTGCATCTCGGCGCACGATATCTCGACAGCAGTCATGAACGTCGGGTCGTAGAGTTTCTTGACTCAATCGCCGACGACGCGCAGTCGCTGTTTCTCGTTGGAGATATACTCGACTATTGGTATGAATATCGCACAGTCGTTCCACGAGGCCACGTCAGGTTTTTCGGTGCTCTCGCCCGTCTGGCCGATGCAGGCGTCAAAATCGTCTGGCTGATCGGCAACCACGACATCTGGCTGTTTGACTACCTTGAAAAAGAAATCGGCCTGACTGTCGTTGATGGTGAAATCGTGACCGACATTCTCGGAAGCCGTTTTTACATTGCCCACGGCGATGCTGTCGGAAAGCTGAAACCATCGTTCAGATTCATCAGGGCGATGTTCAGAAACCGGTTGTGTCAGAAACTGTATGCCGCCATTCATCCCCGCTGGACTATTCCGTTTGCCCACGCCTGGTCGAGCCATAGCCGAATGACCGGCAACGGCGACGAAACACCTTCATCTCCCGGCGACGACCAATTTGTTTTATTTGCGAAAGAATACAACCGGATCCACCCCGACAAACCTGTCGGATATTTCATTTTCGGACACCGGCACATCGTTTTCGACTACTGCGACAACAAAAATTTCAACAGCCGGACAATTATTCTCGGTGATTGGATCACAAATTTCTCATACGGTTCTTTCGATGGTGAAAAATTCACAATCAGCAGGTTTTCGTAGCAAAATGCCACCATCTGCAACCTATTTAACATTTATTGATCTTACAAAACTCAGTTTTGCAATCATTTAAAGCTATCGCTATCAGGCATATAACAACATAGGCCGATCAAATCGAGTTGACATTCACTTTTAAAAACATGTTATATAACATAACAAAAAATTTTGTGGGGTAAACCAAAATAGCGACCTTTGTAACGCAAACCTAAAACAATCTTTTTTACCTTAGAAATTGTACCTATTGGAAACCATAAAAAGGAGCTTAGTGATAAGCTCCTTTTTATATTTTTCACATTTAACGATTCCAATATTTTGCTAACAGAGCCTAAGGCTCGACCGTAACCTGAGTCCCGACTTTGACCAATTTCACAAGCTTGCGCAAATTTTCATTTGACAGACGAATACATCCCTCAGACGATGCCGTGCCGAGCAACTCGGGGAAACATGTGCCATGAATACCGATTCCACTGTGTGGCGGAGTTTTCAATCTGAGAAAATAGGGTCCGTAAGCCCCCTTGCGCTGACCGGCCCCGTCGCCGAAGTCATGTGTCCACGCCGACGCATCCTGAATCTGCTGAATGCTGAACGTCCCCTCAGGAGTCCTCATGTCGCCTCGCTTAACCTTGTTTCCGCGATTCTTTCCTGTCGATACACTACATTTCAACAACGTGTCACCACGCTCGCTGACAACACAAAGCCGCTGCGTCGACTTGTTGACTAAAACCCGGTTCCCGGCTTCGCAGATGCCCATCCCGACAACAGCCATAATGGCCATAAACAAAATCTTTTTCATAATGTCGGCAAAGATACGAATAAGTCGAGGGCAAATGCAAATTTATTTGCGGTTTGCCGAGCGGGAGTATATTCGGCATAGCCACCGATAAACAAAAAATCAAATAGGGAACGGTTGCGTAAAATTTTTAATACTTAATTATAACGATCTATCGCTAAAATAGAAAAGATTTAGCTATTTTTGCATTACTAACCTCGATTATCACAACTAACCCACAATCGACTGCCATGGTAAAGACCGACTACCTGATCATCATTCTCTATTTCATCGGACTACTCATTTTAGGAGCCACCTTAGGACGACGCATAAACTCTTCGAAAGAAATGTTCATTGCCGGGAAAAACTCATCGTGGTGGCTGTCGGGGCTTTCGACCTACATGTCGATTTTCTCAGCCAGCACATTCTGCGTCTGGGGTGGAGTCGCCTACCGGTCGGGAGTGGTGGCCATTGTCGTCGGTGTCATGTTAGGTTTCGCATCATTTGCCGTCGGCAGATATCTCGCCCCGAAATGGGCGAACATGGGACTCGACTCCCCGGCACAATATCTCGGCATCAGATTTGGCAAACCAACCATCAATTTTTTCACAACCGTCGGCATGTTCGGAAAAGGAATACACACCGCCGTAGCCCTCTATGCCGTCGCAATCATGGCTGTCGCATTGATTCCGCTTCCCGAGGGTCACTTTCTGGCCGATGCAGAAACCGGCAATCTCTCAGTGACATATGCCGTAATGGTTCTCGGGATAATAACCCTTGCCTATACGGCAACCGGAGGTTTCATCGCCGTTTTGATGACCGATGTGGTGCAGTTCGCTATTCTGATCGCCATGATCGTCATCATGGTGCCGCTGTCTTTCGACAGCGCGGGCGGTGTCAGCAGCTTCGTCAAAAACGCGCCCCCCGAGTTTTTCAATCTATTCACAAGCGAATACTCATGGATATGGATGACCCTGTGGCTGTTTCTGAACTTTTTCTTCATCGGAGGAGAATGGGCCTTTGTTCAACGCTACATCAGCGTTCCGTCGGCCAAACAGGCCTCAAGAAGTGTCTACCTTGTCGGAGCGTTGTATCTGGTGACACCACTGATTTTCTACATTCCGACCCTTGTCTACCGCGAACTTGACTCTTCAGCCAACCCTGAGCAGGCCTACATGTTGATGAGCCAGCTTGTTTTGCCGGCAGGAATGCTCGGAATCATGATGGCAGCAATGTTGTCTGCGACAATGAGCATGGCCTCGGGAACCTTGAACGTCTACGCCAATGTTTTCACCTACGACATCTTCAAGTCTCTCCGGCCTGAAGCCGACGACAAGACTCTGATGAGGGTCGGACGGTCGTTCACATTCGGCTACGGTCTCATAATCACAGTCGTCGCAATTCTTATTCCTTTTCTCGGCGGTGCCGAAAAAGTCGTGGTCTCGATCCTGAACCTTGTCGTATCTCCGATATTCATTCCATCTATCTGGGGACTCTTCTCGAAAAAAATCAACCAACGTGTCGTCATCACAACAATGTGCATTACTTTCGTTACAGCGATTTTCGTAAAACTCGGCCTGATTTTCACCGACATCTCCGACGCCCACCCTCAGTTTGTCGATGCCTTCATCGGTCTCGTCTTCCCGATTGCGATGCTGTCGCTCTATGAGATCTACGCGATTAAAAGACCGGTCGACGAAGGTTACCGTAAAATTTCACAGATGTATGTCAACACGAGCAAGATAACCGTTACACCTCAGCAACGGATCAGCAACGCGAAAGCGGGTGCGATGTACTCCAGAATGGCATTCACAATTATCATGGGAACCTACGGCATTCTCGGCCTCGTTCTTCTGATTTTCGCAATTTTCAATGAAACCGAACGCGGTGAAATGATTAAATATGGCACTGTTTTCGCCGCAATAGCCGCCGTTTCATTCTCGATCTTCCGCTTCTTCTCAAAATCTAAAAAATCAACGATATGATTCTTGAAAAAATCACTCTGCTCGCCGTCGCTCTTTCAATGGCAATAGCCACAGCAGACGCACAGAGCAACTACCGTTCGACACAAAAAGTCAAAGACCGTAAAAACACCAACATAAACGGCGTGGTCGAGTGCGACGGAAATGCCGTGGCCGGGGTCGTGGTCTCTGACGGTTACGAGACGACTGTCACCGATAAAAACGGACGATATTGGTTGAACTCACGGAAGCTCAATCCTCAGATATTCATTTCCGTACCCTCAGGCTATGAGGCGGTCAGCGACGATGTAGTGCCGGGCTTCTGGGCCGACATTACCTCCGGAGTCGACAAAACCGAACGCCACGACTTCAATCTCACGAAAACCGACAACCGGCGTCATGCGATGATAGTCTTCACAGACCCTCATTTCTGCAACACACGCAACGACATCTCCACCTTCACGGAAACATGTATGCCGGTCATCAACAACGTAGTCTCTAAAATGAGAAATGACAGCATAACCGTCTATTCAATGAATCTCGGCGACGCATCGTGGGACCGGCTGTGGTATGAAAATGATTTCAACATCGCCGACTTCAGAAAACTGCTGAACGACATCGACTACCCCACCCCGCTCTACAACGTGATGGGAAACCACGACAACGACGGAGCGACAACACCCGGCGACTCCACAGACTTCAACGCCGCAAGACCTTACATGAAGGCTTTCGGTCCGAGATACTACTCATTCAACATCGGTGGCATACACTACATTGTTCTCGACAACATCGTCTATAAAAACGAAGGCCAACCACGCTTTGGCGGTAAAGGTCTCGCCGGAAGCTGCAACTACGATAAAGCGATAACTGACGAGCAACTCCGATGGCTTGAAAATGATCTGGCCCATGTCGACTACTCGACTCCGTTGGTAATTGCGGCCCACATTCCGTTCTTCAAAAGCAAAAACGGGCTCGGAAAGAAATATACGCCCAATCTCGAGAACACCGACCGGCTGATGGAAATTCTCAAAGGACACGATGAGGTGCATTTCCTGACCGGGCACACCCACTACAACACTTTCTGCCGTATCTCCGATTCTCCGAACAAAGTTGTGGAACACAACATTGCCGGAACCTGTGGCGCATGGTGGTACACGAGTGCGGCCGGATATGGTATAATATGTCCCGACGGACGTCCGGGAGGGTTCACTGTTTTCAATGCCGAAGACAGAAATCTGTCGTGGGACTTCATCGCCTATGACGCACCCGATGAGAAATTCAACACAATCGACATAAACTCGGTCAAAGAGTTTTATGACAACAGCGGAGAACTGAAGATTTTCCGGAAACACTATCCACGTTGGTCTGACTACAGCGATGAGCCCGACAATCAGGTCTACATCAACGTGTGGGCGTGGGAGCCAGGTTGGAAAGTCAGCGTGACAGAAAACGGCAAGGAGCTGCCGGTCGAGCATCTGTCGCTCGAATCGCCCAACTATGCAACGACCTACATGCTGTGGAAAACAGTCTGGATCGAGCAATATCCCGAATCATATGCCAAACCCCGCAAAGAGGCCATGTTCCGCACTGTCGCATCAGCCAAAGACACACCTCTCGAAATCACAGTCACCGACTCATTCGGCAATGAATACAGGCAGTCGATGATCCGTCCAAAGAAATTTTCTCCTGCAATAAAATAAACAAATTCATGAATTTTATAACTCAAACAAAAAACGTCCCCGTCATAGGCGACTTCGATGTCATCGTTTGCGGGGGCGGACCCGGCGGCATAATGGCCGCATTAGCCGCTGCCAAAGGTGGAGCACGTACCGCTTTGATCGAACGATATGGATTTCTCGGCGGCATGCCGACAGCCGGACTGGTCGCCCCGATCAGCGTATTCAACTACAATGGCCGGCGCATAATCGACGGTCTTCCCTGGAAATTTGTCGAGAGACTCATGGAAATAGACGGAGCAGTTGAAGAAAAGCCATTGGGAAACATAACATTCTCTCCCGAGAAATATAAACTGATAGCCCAGAGAATGCTCCTTGAAGAAGGTGTGACGCTTTTCCTCCACTCCTATATAACCGGCTGCAAAACCAAACCGGACAAGTCGGTGACACATGTCATCTTCGAAAATAAAAGTGGTGCACAGGCTCTTTCAGGAAAATATTTCATCGATGCGACCGGCGACGCCGATCTGTCGTTCATGGCCGGTGTGCCGATGCAGCCCGAAGGCCGACTGCAACCCCCGTCGCTGATCTTCATGCTCTCGGATGTCGACACCGATGCGTTGCCGATGATCCGACACTCACGGCAAGGAGTCAACTACCACGACCTCGACATGCGCGACATTTTGACTGAACTGGCAAAAAAAGAAGAGGTACCCGTCTTTGGCGGACCGTGGTATTGCGGAATCCTCGTCAAGGGAATCGTTCTGATAAACATGACGAGAACACAGGTCGATATGCTTGACAATCGTCAGGCTACCGATGCCGAATGCCTGCTCCGCGAGCATGTCCACCGCTTTACCGAACTGCTGAAAAAACACGTTCCTCAATTTAGAAACGCAACCCTCATCGCGACAGCGCCTCAGGCAGGAGTGCGCGAGACGCGCCGCATAATCGGCGAACATATTCTGACTGCCGACGAATACCTCAACCATGTCAATTTCCCCGACGCCATCTCCCGTGGGTGTCACCCTGTTGACATTCATGCATCGGAATCGACAAGCCAGCGGTGTGAGTTTCTCAAAGACGCGGCCTTCGTGCCTTACCGGTCGCTTATCGCCCCCGGATACCCGAATCTGTTGATTGCAAGCCGTTCTCTGTCGGCCGACAATGTCGCCTCAGCGTCACTCCGTGTGCAGGCATCGGTCATGGGTATCGGACAGGCTGCCGGAGCTGCCGCTGCACAATGCATAGCCGACGGAGACATTCCCGTCAACAAAATCGACACCGACCGTCTCAGAGACACCCTTATAGCTTACGGGGCAAACCTGACACACTGATCATCAAGACATTCAAACATGACAAGCGAGATTGCAACCACCATAATGGAACAATCTCGCTTGCTATGTTTCTTAAAGTGTTAATCAAACAGCTCTATGCCGGATTCTGTCATCACCTTCTGAAGTTCTTTCACGTCAAGTTCACGGGTCTGACAATCTTTTTCTGCACAGAGTGCAGCCGCGATTCCGACAGCTTCGCCCATTGCCATGCAGATCGACATCACGCGATAGGAGGCATGAGCACGGTGAGTACCCGATATACAACGTCCCGCAACATAGAGATTTGTCAATCCGAGTGGCACGAAACAACGGTAAGGCAAATCGTATGGCTTGCAATACTGAATCTTCTCCTCTGCCTGACCGGCTCCTGCCGGATTGTGGATATCGACAATGAACTCAGCATTGTGCACTATCACATCGTCAAAACGCTTGCCATCGGCAAGCTCCTCGGCCGTAATGACATAATCGCCCATGACCCGCCGTGTTTCCCTCACACCGGTCGTGGTGCCGCTGCCGACACAACGACAGTTCTCATAACCCGGAACATTCTTTCTGAAGAAATTGACAAGCATCTCTATCTGTCGGCGAAGTTCGAGATCAGCCGGATAGATGTCGCCGACCTTGGTTATGTCGACGCCATTGGCCTGGGTTGTGTTCACCTGACGTTCACCGCGGTTGACCGACGGGTGAAGTCTGACAGCGGCAAGATGCGGCGGCAGCTTGCCCTCTTCGGCACACCGTCTGCAGTAATCGAGAAATCTCTCATCTCCAAGTTTGACATCGTCCACATCACCGATACATATAATTGCCTTCGACTCGTCGACTCCGTCAATGGTAAACTCGAGCGTCACAGGCTGCATCAGCCCATCTTCCCGACCCTTCGCGACTTCAGCTCCGGCCAGTGTCGCGAGAATTCCGTCACCGGTAGCATCAATAAAAACCTTGGCCGTCAGTGCGAAGTTCCCTTCATTGGTAGCAAGTATTATTCCCGTGATCTTACCGCCCTCTCTGACAACATCAAAGACGGAACTCTGCAAATAGACATCGATGTTGTCATGGTTAACAAACTCAGACAACACGAGCTTCGCATTTTCAAAATCGTGGGCACGCCCGGTTTCTCCGATCATGTCGTTTTCGGGAACACCAAGCAGTCTGACTATCTCGTCGCGCATCGTGCCGCGTCCGACCATTCCGAGTATCGGACCGACATAACCGACGGTGAGATTGCCGCCGACAACACCATATCTTTCGATCAAAGCGACTTTGGCCCCCTTTCGGGCTGCCGCGACTGCCGCACAGATGCCGGCCGGACCGGCACCTGCGACAATCACGTCATAGCTGTTTTTAACGGAGAGAGTTTTTTCGTAGTGGAGAGTTGTCATCAATTCAATAAGCAAACATCGGATAATCTTTCATTGTCTCGTTCACCTTCTCGCGCACCGATGCAATCACGCTCTCGTTTTCAGGATTTGAAAGAACGGTGTCGATCATCTCGACAATCTCACCCATGAGCTCTTCTTTGGCACCGCGGGTTGTGATCGCAGGTGTTCCGAGACGGATTCCCGAAGTCTGGAACGGCGAACGAGAATCAAACGGAACCATATTTTTGTTGGCTGTGATGTCGGCCTCTACAAGTACACGCTCGGCCACCTTTCCGGTCAGCTCGGGGAACTTGGTGCGCAGATCGACCAGAATGCAGTGATTGTCGGTTCCACCCGAAACGATCTTGTATCCCTTGTCGGCCATTGCCTGAGCCATGACGGCTGCGTTTTTCTTGACCTGGGTCTGATATTCCTTGAAAGACGGCTTCAGAGCCTCTCCAAAGGCAACAGCCTTGGCTGCGATGACATGCTCGAGCGGTCCGCCCTGGACTCCGGGGAACACAGCCGAGTCTATCAACGACGACATCATTCTGACCTCGCCTTTCTTGGTGACCTTGCCAAACGGATTCTCGAAATCCTTACCCAGCAAGATCAAGCCGCCACGCGGACCACGAAGAGTCTTGTGGGTCGTCGAGGTGACAATGTGGGCATACTTGACAGGGTTGTCAAGAAGGCCTGCTGCTATCAATCCGGCCGGATGCGCCATGTCAATCATCAGAATTGCACCGACCTCATCCGCTATGCGACGCATGCGGGCATAATCCCATTCACGGCTGTAAGCACTCGCTCCGCCGACAATCAGCCTGGGACGCTCGCGAAGAGCGATCTCTTCCATTTGATCGTAATCGACGAGACCCGTGTCTTCCTTTACATTATATTCAAGTGCATTGAACATCAATCCCGAGAAGTTGACGGGGCTGCCATGTGAGAGGTGGCCTCCGTGTGAAAGATTGAGTCCGAGAAACTTGTCGCCCGGATTAAGCACCGTCATGAAGACCGCCATGTTTGCCTGTGCTCCGGAGTGGGGCTGAACATTGGCATACTCAGCTCCAAAAAGCTCCTTGATTCGGTCAATGGCAACTGTCTCGGCCTCATCAACGACCTGGCAGCCGCCATAATAACGATGTCCGGGATAACCTTCGGCATATTTGTTGGTCAAACATGACCCCATGGCCTGCATCACCTCGTCGCTGACGAAGTTTTCTGATGCGATCAGCTCGATGCCTTTTTTCTGGCGTTGGTGTTCACGTTCGATAATGTCGAAAATCACTTTGTCTTTTTCCATTTTTAATCTATTTTGTTTGATTGCTTTTCTTCTTTTTAACACTCCAGCCAAAATGTCCGATCTCGTCACCAAGCGTGTAATAACGGCCGTGGCTGTAACTGATCAGTTTTGCCGACTCAAGATCAAAAGCACCGGTCGACGGGTCGATATAGCGTTCGTCTGCAAGCACATTGACCACCTCGGCGATAAACATGTCGTGTGTCCCGAGGCTCATGATCGATTTAACCCTGCATTCGATTGAAATCGGCGACTCGCCGATGCACGGACATCCGACACCGACACCTTCACATTTGGTCAGTCCGGTCTCTTTCCACTTGTCATGATCGCGTCCCGACCTTACACCGATCCAATCGGTGCTACGTGCCATTGCCTCTGTCGTCAGATTGATCGTGAACTCCATTGACTCCTTGATCAATCCGTAACTGTGACGCTCGGGCCTGACCGAAATATAGCACATGGCCGGATCAGAGCAGATCGTGCCTGTCCATGCGACAGTGATCAGATTGCTCTCTCCCTCGAAACTACCGCAACTGACGATGACTGCCGGCAGCGGATAAATCATTGTTCCGGGACGCCAGTTCTGCTTCATAGCCTTACCGTTCAGAGAATGGTGGCGTTAAGTGTGTTGACCGAATGTCCGCAATAATGGCAACGTATGATGCCCTCGTTGCGGTCCACAACATGAAAACGCGTTTTCATCGGCTCGTTGTTGGTGATGCACTTCGGATTATCACACTTCACAAGGCCGACGATCGTCTCCGGCAAAACCACCGGAAGTTTCTCAACCACCTCGAAGTCACGTATTATGTTGATAACGGCCGTCGGGGCAATCAGAGCGATTCGGTTCAATACCGCCTCCGGGAAAAACACATCGGCCACTTTGATGATGCCCTTTGCTCCCAATTTTTTGCTGTCGAGATTATTTCCTATCGTGAGCTGGGTGGTCAGACCCTCGATGCCGAGGATTCTTACCGCCTTAAACAACATTCTCGACGGAATGTGGTCTATTACTGTTCCGTTACGCAGCGCGGCGACTGCGAGCTCTTTTTTCGAAGTTGTCATTGCGGTCAATCTTTTTGTGTTTTGAGTATATCGATGCCAAGCGCATTGCAGATCAGTGCCTGACGGGCATACAGCCCGTTCTGCGCCTGCTGGAAATAATATGCTTTTGGATTGTCGTCGACATCATACGCGATCTCGTTCACGCGGGGCAGCGGATGAAGAATCTTCAGATTGTCGCGTGAGTCGGAAAGCATCGCGTTGTTGAGACTGTAGAGATCTTTAACCCGCTCATACTCCATGATGTCGGTGAACCGCTCACGCTGAACCCTGGTCATGTAGATGATGTCTGACGTGTTGATTATCTCTGGAGAGAAATCAGTGCTGACATTATATTTTATACCGTGCCTGTCACAGAACTCCATGTATTCGTCGGGCATGCGCAATTCGTTGCAGGCGACAAAATTGAACGTCGGATTGAAAAACCTCATCGCCATGAGCAACGAATGGACCGTGCGGCCATATTTGAGATCTCCGACCATTGTGATTGTCAGGTTGTCGAGATGCCCCTGCGTCTTGTAGATCGAATAAAGATCGAGCATCGTCTGCGAAGGATGCTGGTTTGAACCGTCGCCGGCATTGATTATAGGAGTTTCCGTTACCTCTGTGGCATAAAGAGCCGCACCTTCAAGATAGTGACGCATGATGATCAAGTCGACATAGTTGCTCACCATGATTATAGTGTCCTTAAGCGTCTCTCCTTTTGAAGAACTTGTAGTGCTCGCGTCTGAAAATCCGATCACTCTCGCCCCCAGACGGTTGGCGGCTGTCTCAAAGCTCAGTCGAGTGCGGGTCGATGGCTCGAAAAACAGAGTGGCGACTACTTTTCCATCAAGAATCTTATGATTGGGATTTTCTTCAAAATAACGCGCCTGCTCGAGTATGTGCAATATCTCCTCTTTACTCAGGTCGGCGATCGAAACAAGACTGTTTGCGTTCATTTCGCTTGCGGTTTTATTGGTTTGCGCAAAGTTACAAACATTTTCCCGATTATAGCGTACAAATAATTTAATTCTATGCAATGAATCATATCTTTTTTTAACAACCGACGGAACCATACACACACTCTTGTTGTTACAATTACATAACAAACAATGCAATAAGTGCCAACTATGATACGAATACATGTTTTAGATACCGGGGCAGTCCACGTTTCGCCCTATGTTCCCTACGACAGCAACGGTGTCGGGAAAATGAAACTCATGGGAATCACCGTCCCCTCAAACCAATGGGTATGGCTGCCTGTGATGAGCTATCTGATCGAACATCCAAACGGTCTCGTTCTGGTCGACACAGGCTGGGACAGAAGAATAAGTCCGTCGGGCGAATTTGACAAACACACCCAACGCATAGTTCTCGGATCAAAAATGCTCGCGAGGGTCAACCAGGGCATGCTGCCCGAAGGCAAAGCGATCGACGAACAGTTGCTGAAGCTCGGTTTCAGCGCACGCGACCTCGATTACGTCGTCATTACCCATCTCGATTGCGACCACGTGAGCGGAATTCCGCAGGTCGCACATGCTAAACACATTCTTGTTTCCGACGACGAGATGCAGGCGGCTCTCAGCGGAACGACAACGAACCGAATCCGCTATCAGTCATCGCTTTGGCGCGATGTTCCACTGACTCTCTATCAGTGGAACAGCGACCGCGGACCATTCAACCGTTCCTACGACCTGTTCGGTGACCATTCTGTAGAATTGATCAATCTCCCCGGCCACAGCAACGGACTCGTCGCCGTCAAAATAACCAACAACGAGGGCAAATATGTTTTGCTGACATCCGATGCCGCATACTCCCAGAAATCTTGGCGAGAGATGATTCTCCCGGGAATTTTCACCAACCGCAACGACCAGCTGAAATCACTACGTTGGATCAGGGAAGAAAGCCTCGCCCCGAACTGCCTCGCCTCGCTATCTACACACGATCCTGATGTAGAACCCCACGTCATCGAATTCTGATCACCGCCTCCCCCACTCTGTCCGACAATTTAACCGCACCCCAAAAGTTGAAGAAGAGACTTTTGGGGTGCGGTTAATTTACTTACTAAATTTTCTACATGTCATTAAAACAACAGGGCCACCTGAAGATGTTTCAGGCAACCCCGCTGTTTTTTAATGAGTTCTATTGACGTTGATTACATCATGCCGCCCATTCCACCCATGCCTCCGGCGGGCATTGCGGGAGCGGGATTGTCTTCTTTCTTGTCGGCGATGACACACTCGGTTGTGAGGAACATGCCGGCGATCGAAGCGGCGTTCTCGAGAGCGACACGGGTAACCTTGGCCGGATCGATGACACCGGCAGCAAGCAGGTTCTCATATTCGCCTGTGCGTGCATTATAACCGTAGTCGGCCGAACCGTCTTTGACACGTTGAACAACGACGGCACCTTCGACACCTGCGTTGGCTACGATCTGACGGAGCGGTTCCTCGATTGCGCGGAGCACAATGTGGATGCCTGTTGTCTCGTCATCGTTGTCGCCTGTGAGGCCCTCTACAGAGGCGATTGCGCGGATGTATGCGACACCGCCGCCGGGAACGATACCTTCAGCGATAGCGGCGCGGGTCGCGCTGAGTGCGTCGTCCACACGGTCTTTCTTCTCTTTCATCTCAACTTCGCTGGGAGCACCGATGTGGAGCACAGCAACACCGCCGGCCAATTTGGCAAGACGTTCCTGAAGTTTCTCGCGGTCGTAGTCGCTGGTTGTGGTCGCGATCTGTGATTTAATCTGTGCCACACGTGTCGCGATAGCTTCTTTCGAGCCTGCACCGTTTACGATAGTGGTGTTGTCTTTGTTGACAGTCACTTTGTCGGCACGGCCGAGAACTTCGATCGTAGCCGCATCGAGACGCATGCCTTTCTCTTCAGAAACGACAGTTCCACCGGTCAGAACGGCGATATCCTCAAGCATCTCCTTACGACGGTCACCGAAACCGGGAGCCTTGACAGCGCAGATTTTCAGTGAACCGCGAAGACGGTTGACAACCAATGTGGCGAGAGCCTCCTGATCGACATCTTCTGCGATGATCAGTAAGGGACGGCCTGATTGGGCGACAGCCTCGAGAACCGGAAGCATATCTTTGAGGTTAGAGATCTTCTTGTCGTAGAGAAGAATGTAGGGAGACTCCATCTCACATTCCATTTTCTCGGCGTTGGTCACGAAGTAGGGCGAGATATAGCCGCGGTCAAACTGCATACCCTCGACAATGTCGACGGTGGTTTCGGTACCTTTGGCCTCGTCAACAGTGATTACACCCTCTTTTTTGACTTTCTTCATGGCCTCGGCAATGAGCTGACCGATTTTCTCGTCGTTGTTTGCAGAAATGCGGGCGACATCTTCTATCTTCTTGAAATCGTCTCCGACTTCCTCTGCCTGTGCCTTGATGCTCTCGACAACGGCCGCTACGGCTTTATCGATGCCTCGTTTGATGTCCATCGGGTTTGCTCCCGCTGCCACATTCTTCAGACCGACGTTGATGATAGCCTGGGCGAGAACCGTAGCGGTGGTTGTGCCGTCGCCGGCATCATCGCCTGTCTTCGAAGCAACTTCCTTGACAAGCTGCGCGCCCATGTTCTGGAACGGATCTTCCAGTTCTACCTCGCGGGCTACTGAAACACCATCTTTGGTGATGTGAGGAGCACCGAATTTTTTGTCAATGATAACATTGCGGCCTTTCGGACCGAGGGTAACCTTCACTGCGTCGGCCAGGGCGTCAACGCCTTTCTTGAGCTCTTCGCGAGCCTTGATATCAAATTTGATTTCTTTTGCCATGATTTCTGTAATTTTCTGTTAATCAATTCAATTATTCAACGATAGCGAGAACGTCGCTCTGACGCATGATCAGATACTTCTCTCCGTCGATCTCGATCTCGGTTCCGGCATATTTGCCATAGAGAACGGTGTCACCTTCTTTAATGACCATTTCCTCGTCTTTGGTTCCGTTGCCGGCGGCGATGACGGTGCCTTTGAGCGGTTTTTCTTTCGCTGAATCTGGAATGATGATGCCTGACATTGTGACTTCCTCAGCCGGGGTTGGGTTGATCAGAACTCTGTCAGCTAACGGTTTGATTTTCATAACAGGTTTATTTTTAATTGTTTTTTGTATATTTTGTTTTATTTGTTTTCCATTGGTCTTTTCTTGCAACTTCCGTGCCAAACGGTCATTGTGTCAGTAAACTGACAATTTGGCAATCTTCATTGTAAACAATCTGAAAACCAAAATGTTCGAGAGTGACAAATCTGAAAAAAGACAGACGGATGTCTGACACTTGATGTTTGTGTCTGACATCCGTCTTGATCTTATTCTCAGAAATCGGTTATTTCAGCGCGTCGTTGATCGCCTGATCAAACTGTGCCTGTGTCATCAGACCGATGTGCCAGTCTTTTTGGCCGTCGGGATTGATGAACAGAATAGCCGGAATAGATGAGATCTGGAGTTTTGCAGCAAGTTCGGGATGCTTGTCGACGTCGACAGAGACAAACTGAACTTTGCCCTCAAAGGTTCTTGAAGCCTGCTCGAAGACCGGAGTGAACTGACGGCAGGGGCCGCACCAGGTGGCATTGAAGTCAATGATGACCAGATGACCGGGCGCCGCGTCTACGTCAAAGTTCTCGTCGGCCGGCAGTTCATAAACTCCAACCGGAATGTTGCTCTGGCTGCTCTTGCATGAGGTGAGACCTGCCGCAAGCGCAACGAGCAAAATCAATGTTAAACCGAGTAATTTTTTCATGCACTCAGATTAAAGGGCGGTTGCGAGAGCTGCGTTTGTTTTGTGGACAGCCTCCGCACTCTTGTGGAAGAGGGCTTTTTCTTCGTCGTTGAGATCAAATTCAACGATTTTCTCGATACCGTTCTTGCCGAGGATACAGGGAACGCCGATGCAGAGATCGCTTTCGCCATATTCGCCTTCGAGAAGAGCTGAGCAAGAGATGAGTTTCTTCTGGTCGTGGAGAACTGCGCCGACCACCTGGGCTGCAGCGGCACCGGGAGCATACCATGCCGATGTGCCGAGAAGTTTTGTCAGGGTGGCTCCACCTACCATTGTGTCGGCAGCGACTGTGGCAAGACGCTCTGCCGAGATGTAGTCGGTGGCGGGTACACCGCGGTAAGCTGCGTAGCGGGTCAACGGAATCATGGTTGTGTCGCCATGGCCGCCGATAACGATGCCTTCAACCTCTTTAGGATTGGCGTTGAGTGCGATCGAAAGGAAATATTTGAAGCGTGCGCTGTCGAGTGCGCCACCCATGCCGATGATGCGGTTCTTGGGCAGACCTGATGTCTTGTGGATAAGGTAGGTCATGGTGTCCATCGGGTTTGAAACGCAGATGATGACTGCATTGGGTGAGTATTTCAGCACGTTTTCACACACTGATTTAACGATGCCTGCATTGACTCCGATGAGTTCCTCACGTGTCATGCCCGGTTTGCGGGGAATACCCGAGGTGATGACAACAACGTCGCTGTCGGCTGTTTTCTCATAATCGTTGGTCACTCCTGTCAGACGTGTCTCGAGGCCGAGAATGTTTGCTGTCTGCATGATGTCCATTGCTTTTCCTTCTGAAACACCTTCTTTGATGTCGAGAAGAACTACTTCGTCAGCCACCTGGGTGGTAACCAATACATTAGCACATGTTGCGCCTACGTTTCCGGCGCCTACGACTGTAACTTTTGACATAGTTTTATTATTGTTTATGAATAGTTTGATGTTCTTTAATTAATGTCTGCGTCGTTGTCACGGCATCGACATTGCAAATTTAACCAATTATTTTCAAAAGAAATCATTTTAACTAAATTTATTGCAGAATTTTTTCTTTAATTCATTCCGGGCATTATTGACATACCCTGAACCTGCTATTCCGACTGAGCGGAAACGACCGCAATATCATCTGAAATGAGTATTTTCTGAAAGTTCAACTGATCGTAATTTTGCATCCGGAAAACGTCGGAGACGTAGTAGTCTTCCGGCCGGCTGCTGCTGACTGCTGTAGTTTCCGACCCGATGACCGGTGTCTGAAAAACCGCAGGAAAAGTCAGAGTGGCCTGTTCCGTGAAATTTCTAACAACTTGCTGACAATGGAAACTGACGTAAATACGGTTATTTCGGTTAAAAGTCTGACTCAACGCTATGGCAATGGACGTGTCATCTACAGCGACCTGAGTTTTGATGTCGCCAAGGGAAGGATTCTCGGTTTACTTGGAAAAAACGGCACCGGTAAAACCACAACAATCAACATTCTGATGGGCTATCTGAAACCCGCCGCCGGAAAATGTACGATATTCAATGAACCGATTGAAAATCTCTCGCCGCAGACTCGCTCACGAATCGCGCTTCTGATCGAAGGACATGTGCAGTATTCATTCATGACAATCGAACAGATCGAGAAGTTCTATTCCGCTTTCTACAACAGGTGGAACCGCGCCGCATACTATGAACTGATGTCAAAACTACATGTCTCTCCGAGACAGCACATCTCCTCCATGTCATGCGGACAACGGTCTCAGGTTGCTCTCGGACTGATTCTCGCCCAGAATGCCGATCTCCTTGTGCTCGACGACTTCTCTCTCGGCCTTGACCCCGGCTACCGACGTCTGTTTGTCGACTATCTCAATGACTACGTCAGATCTGAAAATAAAACGGTGTTTATGACATCTCACATCATTCAGGATCTCGAACGCCTCATCGACGACTGCATTATTCTTGACTATGGAAAGATTCTGACTCAGACATCGGTGAAAGAACTGATGAGCAGATTTTCTCGCTACACCTGTTCGCTGCCTGAAAACATTGAGCTTCGCCCTGACGACACAATTGTAAACCCGGGCAAAATAAGGCGTGAAACCGAATTCTACACCTATGGCTCGCGTCTGGAGGTCGAGGCCGCCCTGACGCGTCAAGGCTTGAAATGTAACAACCTCATCCGTCACGACATGACACTCGAGGATGCTTTTATCGGACTGACCGGAAAATACTGAAAAAGCTATGATCAAGGCATTGATTTTTAAAGAATGGGTAAAGACGCGCCGCATGTTCGTCATCTCTCTGGCGGTGGCGGTAGCTGTGACAATCTATGTCATTTTGATGATGTCGCGGCTCGTCGAGTTGAAAGGTGTCGGACATCTGATGATGATTATGCTGCTGAAAGACAATTCGTTTGTCGATTCATGCCGTTTCATTCCGCTGCTGGCGGCGATTGCCATAGCCGCTTCACAGATGATTCCCGAAATGAGTCAGCGACGGTTGAAACTGACGTTGCATCTGCCCTGTCGACGTGGCCGGTTGATGAGCGTCATGCTGCTGTGCGGGGTCGTCGAACTGACACTGATATTCATCATTCAGTTGGCTATGATAACCGTCTGCGACTTTGTGATTCTACCGTCGGAACTTGTAGCCCGTGTGGTGTTGACAATGCTCCCGTGGTTTCTTGCCGGATATGTTGCATATCTGTTTGTGGCGGCCATTTGTCTGGAGGGCACCAGAACAATGAAAACTGTTTTGTCTCTTGTCGGAATCGCAGTTTTATTTCTGTTTTATCTTCAGCCGGCAATGGAAGCTTACAACGCTATGATTCTGCCGCTGATCGTCTTCATCGCTGTGCTGCCGCTCCTGTCGGTCGGCTCTGTTATCAGGTTCAAGGAGGGCCTTTATGACTGAAATGAAAAAAGCATATCAAATAGTTGTCATCTTTCTCTCGGCCACCATACTGGCCTGGTTCCTCCCGTGGTTATACGCTATTGCTTTTCCGGTGTCCCTTAATGATCCGTTCGTGGCATTCTCACCTGTGAGCGAATCGTTTATCGTGTCTGAAAACGACGGAAGCGGTAAGATTTTTGAATTTTCCGGACACGGCGGCCGGCGCGCCTTCAGTCGCGAGCAACGTGACTCTCTTCTTCCACACATCTATTTCAATCAGCTCCTGGGGCGCGGACACATGCCCGACTCTGTCGCCGGAATGCCGGTTTCGGTCCACGATCTGAAGCAGGCCCAATGGGTTTTCACATCACTGCCGCGCGACGTAAATCGTGTCGCACCGACAGTCTATCTGCTAATGGAATCAATGCCGGCTCGTTTCGAACTTGAAGATCCTCAGAAATATTTCCACATTGTCGGCCGGCGTGTCGAGGTTGCCGACATAGAGACCGGTGAGGTCGATGAAATCTCATCCGAAAGGTTCACCAAACTATTTGAACAACGCAGGTTCAAGTTTCCGATAGCTTTTGCCGATGCCGATATCACAGCCCGAAAACCCTACGACGAGGGTTACATGCTGGTCGACGCAAATGGAGATCTCTATCACCTCAAGATGCAGGTAGGCAGGCCCTATCTGGTCAAGGTCGCACTCCCCGCCGGCGTAAAAGCCCGCTACGCTTTTATAATGGAAAATGTCGACCGGAGACAGTTGGCTCTCTTCACCGACACCGAAAACAATCTCTATGCCGTTGAACACGAGGGTTATAGAATCTTGAAACTACCTGTCGGCAGTTTTGACCCCGTAAAAGAACGAATGACAATAGTGAAAAATCTGTTCAACTGGGTTGTCAAGATTTCCGACGGAAAGTCAACCCGTTGGGTGGCGCTGGCAAGTGACAGCCATGCTCTTCTCGGTTCCTGTGAAAGAGATGCGACGGTCAGTCATGCACAGGAGGTTTCCGGGTTCATTTTCCCGTTCCGGCTTTCATTCGTTTCCGTAGACGACTGCTATGTCAAGCCGCGTATCGACTCCTTTTCATGGAAAGCTGCCGGTTTAGACATCGTTCTGGCTCTGATCATCGGCTTGGTGATGAAACATCGTGGCAGATCTGTCCGGAAAAATTGCCTGGCTGTGTTGTTCACGGTCGTAGCCGGAATCTTTGCTGCAATTCCTCTATTAATAATAAAAAACTGAATTTGAAATGAAAAAACTTTTTTCACTCGCGCTGACTGCGATTTGCTCTTTGGCTCTGCTCTCTTGTGGCGAGAAGAAAACAGAGAAGGCTGTTGAAGACAATGACGCAACGGCTCTGAGTGTCGATGATGTCATGTGCAATGCTTCTGACCTCACCGGCGACACCGTCACTGTCGAGGCTCCGTGTTCACATCTTTGCTCTCAAGGTGGTAAAAAAGCGTTTCTCGTCGGTTCGGCCGACACTCTGCTTCTGCGTTGCGAAGCCTATCCGCTCATGGGGCAACCTTTCCCGAAAGACTGCATTCACCGAGTTCTGAAAGTGCGTGGCATAGTGAGAGAGCAACGTATCGATGAGGCGGCTGTCGCTCAAATGGAACGCGATTTTGAACGTCGCAACCAAGACCGTTTGACCGATGAGCAAAACGGGTTTGTCGAACCTGGAACGACCGCACGTCAGACTCAGAGTGGATGCGACACCGAGCGCACCGCTCAAGGACAGAAAAATCTCACTACTTTCGCCGAACGAATGGCAGACTATCGTGCCCGAATCGCCCGCAGACAGGCCGAAAATGGCATTCCCTACCTGGCGTTCTACTACCTCGACGCTATCGAATACGAAATTGTTGATTAACAATTTTGTGCCTGATGATTGAATGGGAGAGGGGCTTCGCAGCCCCTCTTTTTTTGTCATGACACCATGGTGCCTTGACAAAAAAAGGTTGCCGATCGGCAACCTTTTCCTATATTTTGTAAAACCGCTTATTAGCCGTTTACTTTCTTCATGTGGGCGATGAGATCGAGGACTTTGTTAGAGTAACCGATTTCATTGTCATACCAGCTGATGACTTTAACGAATGTGTCTGTCAAATAAACACCGGCGTTTGCATCGAAGATCGAGGTGAGCGGGCAGCCGAGGAAGTCGCTTGAAACGACTGCATCTTCGGTGTAACCAAGAACTCCCTTGAGTTCGCCTTCAGCTGCTTCTTTCATTGCAGCGCAGATATCTTCTTTGGTAGCGGGTTTTGCGAGGTTGCAAGTCAGGTCGACTACTGATACGTCGAGGGTGGGAACACGCATCGAGATACCGGTCAGTTTGCCGTTGAGTTCGGGAATTACTTTACCTACAGCCTTTGCAGCACCTGTTGAAGAAGGAATGATGTTGCCTGAAGCTGCACGGCCACCACGCCAGTCTTTCATTGAAGGACCGTCAACAGTTTTCTGTGTGGCGGTGGTTGAGTGAACGGTTGTCATAAGACCGTTTACAATGCCGAATTTGTCATTGAGAACCTTCGCGATAGGTGCGAGACAGTTGGTGGTGCAAGATGCGTTAGAAACGAAAGTCTGACCTGCATAGGTGTTCTCGTTTACACCGCATACGAACATCGGGGTAGCGTCTTTTGAAGGTGCTGACATAACGACATATTTTGCACCTGCTTCGATGTGTGCCTGTGCCTTCTCCTGTGTCAGGAAGAGACCGGTTGACTCAACTACATATTCTGCACCTACTGCACCCCATGCGATTTCTGCAGGGTTCTTGCATGCGGTGACGCGAATGTGCTTGCCGTTGACGATCAGCTCGCTCTTCTCCATATCGAAGTCTACAGTACCGTCGAAACGACCGTGCATTGTGTCATACTTCAGCATGTATGCCATGTAATCTACGGGAAGGAGGTCGTTGATAGCAACTACTTCGATGTCTTCACGTTTGGTTGATGCACGGAATACGAAACGTCCGATGCGGCCAAAACCATTAATACCTATTTTTGTCATAGTTTTATAAATTATTTGGGTTGTAAATTCCTGAATTTCAATCTTTTTATACCCGGTTATTACTGCTGTTCACTCCCGGATTGCTTTTTCAACGCGCAAATTTACAAAATTTTTTAATATACCTCAAATTTAATCACGAAAAATTCCTTTAATTATGTTTAATCAAGCATCTGCCGTCCCACTGATGTCGTCCTGCCGGACGACGATTCCCCAGTAACCGCGGTACGCCTTAGGCGTGCCCGGTCAGACACAAACCATAGATGTGGCGTCCGGCCAAGGACGCCGATTAAATCACACCCCGTTCCCCACCTATTTTCATCCGCCACTCGCTCCACCGATGTCGTCCGCCAGGCATCGCTTCCGCCAGTCGCTCCACAGCTGTCGTCCGGCAGGACGACGATTCCCGAGTAACCGCGGTACGCCGTTAGGCGTGCCCGGTCAGATACAGACCAAAGAAGTGGCGTCCGATTTAAGGACGCCGATTAAATCACAGTTCACCCCTAACACCCTGCCTTCCACTATATTT
>CAJUPY010000012.1 GCA_910588035.1 uncultured Muribaculaceae bacterium
CCGCGACCCCAACCTTGGCAAGGTTGTGCTCTACCAACTGAGCTATTTTCGCATTCGCTGTTTTGGTTTTGCGTTGCAAAGGTACGCATTATTTTTGAACTGACAAATTTTTCAGCATATTTTTTTAATTTTTTTTACGCACAGACCTGATTTCGATCATTCGGTCTGCTCTACCGTGACTATATTTTCTTCACCAAGTGGTGATTCAAAGTTACAGCAAAACTGCTCAAGCTGCTGAGGCGCAATAATTTGATCATCACATCCGCGTCCTTTTCTAACAGACAGACGTTTCAACAGAAGTTTCTTGTCAGCCTGAAGATATATGAACAGCAGATCTACACCCGCGCGACGACAAATCTCCCGCATCACGTCGCGTTTGACGATCTTACACATTGTAGAGTCAATCACAATCTTTTCTCCCCGGTTGATCAATGACTCCACTTCACGGGCAATTTCGCCATCGACAGCCTTGAAAGCCGACATACGTTCCCCGTCCGTAAGCGAGAGAAAACGATCGCCATACTCACGCCAGATCAACCGGTCGGACGAGACTCTGACAAATCCATGCCGTTCAAGTGCCTTAGCAAACTCGGTTTTACCCGATCCGCTCACGCCACACATCGCCACGACACGAAACCCGGAGGCCAGTCCGACCGCTTCCTGATAATCCATTTTCAGTTCAGACAGGTTCTACTGTTTCAAGAATATAATTCTGAGATCCCAACCCGAGTTGTTCGGCATAATCAAGAATATGGGTTGCGTTACGCGACTCGATACGCTCGATCAGGTGTGCTTTTCCCGGATCATCGGAGTTGTAGACCATGTCAACACAAGCACGGTCGAGAGCAACCGGATCGAGTGATGCCAGAATGCCTATGTCTTTCATCTCAACCGCCTCTGGCTCCGCGACACAATCGCAATCGACCGACAGGTTGTTGGCCACGTTGATGTAAAGAATATTCTCTCCCGCGACATCAAAGACCGACTCGCAGGCTTCGGCCATTGATTCCAGAAAATCATTCTGAGGGGGTATGTTATCCCAATCGACCGGGACTGTCTTCGACTGTCCGGCAGTGTGGATCCATGCCTTTCCGGCAGATGAAGCCATTCCGATAGCCACATTTTTCAATGCACCGCCAAATCCACCCATGGGGTGCCCTTTGAAATGAGACAGAACGATCGTGAAATCGTAGTTTCGCCAGTTTTTACCTACAAAATTTTCTTTCAGATGCCTGCCGTTTCTGACGGGGAGTGATATATCACCTTCAGCGTCCATGATGTCGACTTCGGCGATAGCGGTGAAACCATGTTCGGCTGCGGTCTGAAGATGATCAGCGACATTGTTTCGACGTCCGTCATAGGCTGTGTTACACTCAACGATGGTTCCGTCGACCAGATGCACCAGTTTTTTTATCACATCGGTGCTCAGATGATTGGGGTTACCGGCCTCTCCTGTTGAAATCTTGATAGCCACCCGTCCTTTGGCCTCGCGCCCAAGCATCCGGTAAATGTTGACGAGATTGTCGGCCGTGATGCGCCGGCAAAAATATACCACCGGTTTTTCTGACTGTTTTTCGTTCATAGGTATGATTTATTAATATGACATCGGGAGCAGACCACATTTCGCGGCCTCCTCCCGACTGACTGGTTTCTTATCAGTAAACGACATTATTCAAACAGATGTCGCAATTTGCTGAATATACGTTTCTTAGTCGATTCATCAGGGGTTATGTTCGGTTGGCCTTTCATCGATTCAAATGCCTGCTTCTCTGTTTCATTCAGAGACTCGGGCACATAGACCATCACATTCACCAACTCATCGCCCGGCACCTGAGACTGATATTCGGGGATGCCTTTACCTCTCATTCTTAGCACTTTGCCTGGTTGCGTTCCGGGAGCGATCTTCACACGGGCCCGGCCACTGATTGTCGGCACCTCCACCGATCCACCCAAAGCAGCTGTCGGCAAATCGAGCATCAGGTTGTAGATGACATCATTTCCATCACGTATCAACTCTGGGTGAGCGACTTCTTCGACTACCACAAGCAGGTCGCCCGGAACGCCGTTGGCACCACCGTTGCGCGGATAGTTACCCTTTCCGGGCACTGTCAGAGTAGCTCCGTCGGGGACGCCTGCCGGAATGCGGAAATTAACTTCGTTGTCGCGTTTCTCCACACCCTCGCCGTGGCAATGGCTGCAAGGTGTCTGAATGACTGTTCCGCGACCGTTACACTGCGGACAAACCGATTCGCTTGCCATTTGTCCGAACATTGTCTGCTGAACAGTCTGCACCACACCGGTTCCATGACATGTCGGACACGTCATGAGATCTTTGCCGTCTTTTGCTCCTGTTCCGCCACAGTAGCCACACTTGTCGAGCGTAGGAATCTTGAGAGTCTTGGTAACACCTTTTGCGATTTCGTCAAGAGTCAGCTTCACACGCACACGCAGGTCACTGCCTTTGCGCGCGGCAGGGCGACGCTGACGACGGCCACCGCCGGTCGCACCACCCCACTGACCGCCGAAACGGCCACCGAAGATATCACCGAAATGCTCAAAAATGTCTTCCATAGACATTCCGCCAGACGAATAAAATCCGCCACCGCCACCGGGAAATCCTTGCGGCCCCATATCGTGGCCGAACTGGTCATATTTCTGACGTTTTGTCTCATCGCTGAGAACGTCATAGGCCTCGGCAGCCTCCTTGAACTTCTCTTCAGCCTCCTTGTCTCCCGGGTTTTTATCAGGGTGATATTTAATGGCAAGTTTTCGATATGCCTTTCTTATTTCGTCGGGTGTCGCTGTCTTGGATACTCCAAGCACCTCATAATAGTCGCGTTTACTCATGTCGTTCTAATCGAAATTGTTGTGGTGGTGTGTGAAAATTCATTTACTCAACCGCGATGTCACTGACCAACAGCTACTTTAGCGTGGCGCAACACCTTGTCGTTGAGCATATAGCCTTTCGACACCGTATCAATTATCTTCCCTTTCTGAGCTTCATCGGGAACAGGAACCATGGCGATCGCTTCATGAATGTCAGGATCGAAATCGGCATTATCGGTATTCATCGCCTTTACACCGTTCTGCTCAAGATACTTCACCAGCTTGTTATATATCAACTCCATTCCCTCTCTGACAGCATCAGCGTCTCCGCTGTTACCGGTGGCAGCCAGACCACGCTCAAAGTCATCGACGATCGGAAGAAGCCCCTTGAGCACACCTTCGGCCGCATTTTTCAGCAGATCGGCACGCTCACGAACCGTGCGCTTACGGAAATTGTCAAACTCTGCCATCAGAAACAGATATTCTTTCTTCTGTTTCTCAAGTTCCTCCTCACGGGCGGCGAGCAAATTTTTCAGTGACTCAATTTCTGAAACACCTTCGACTTCTTCAGTCTCGGAGACTTCTTCATCAGGTGCCACATCCATTACCTCAGGTGCTTCGGCAGGTTGTTCCTTTATTGTTTCCTGCTCGTTGTTGTTATTTATTTTCTGACTCATATTCATATATCTTTTTCTGTTTTATCTCAATGCAAAAACATTGCCAAACTCTTTCGGGCGGCAAACATTTCTTAAAAAGATAACAATTTCAGGCCCGTAACGTTCACTTATGTGCCCGAACCGGAGATATCAGTCCCGGTCTGCCAGTGTGTCAGTTCATTTTCGAGACAAAAGACTTCATTCCGGCAAATAGGCCGGAGGCTCGTCGTGCCGCAGCCTCATCATCAAACAGCCCGTAGACAGCCGAGCCCGAACCGCTCATCGAGGCATAGGCAGCTCCCGCCTCGACCATGCGCCTTTTGACATCGGCCACTGCAGGACATGACATGAATACCGACCGTTCGAAATCATTAACCAGAAGTCCAGACCATTCCTCGACCGGCCTATTCACGATTTCAAAAGGCATCAGACCGCTGTCATCGGGTCTGACTCCTGAATAAGCCTCGCGCGTCGACACACTTTCATCGGGTTTGACTATGACAATCCACCGATCAGACAGATCGACATGACACGGAGCGAACTCGGTGCCCGTTCCAGAAGCCGACATGACATGGTTATATATAAAAAACGGACAATCGGCACCGATGGCCGAAGTGATTTCAGCCATTTGGCTGTAGCTCAAATCAAGTTGGAAAATCGAATTAAGGCCAATGACGGTGAATGACGCGTCAGAAGATCCGCCTCCAAGACCCGCGCCGTCGGGTATTATTTTTCTCAAGTAGATGTCAACCGGAGGAAGTCCTGGAACAGCCTCCGCAACCTTCCGATATGCTTTCATGACAAGATTATCGTGAGGACTGCATGCTACCCCATTGCCGGTTACAGTCAACGTTGTCTCAAATCCCGAGGCCGGAACGATCTCGAGAACATCGGTCCAGGCCACCGGAACCATTACGGTTGAAATATCATGATAGCCGTCAGGGCGTTTACGCAACACCCTGAGGCCAAGATTTATCTTACAATTTGGGAAGAGAATCATTTTCTATCTGTCAACGGTGAGTAGTCACGCGAATAACGCAACATTTGTGTGGGGTAGTCCTCGTCATAAGACACCTTCACGTCGACAAGCTCGCCATTTTCACCCGAAACCGGAGTGTAGCGGGGATTCACAAAGCCCTTATAGGGGGCGATATCGAGGTGGGCATATCGGTCAAGCACCTCTTTGTGGAGTTTCGGATCGACTTTGACCGCATAGGTTTCAACAAGATTGCGTCCGGCTTCATAATCGCCCTCACTCTTTATGCGCTGAATTTCAGCAAGCAACTCTCCGAACAGTTCGCGCAGACGTTTGTAATCGTTTATCCTGACAAACGTCTTTCCGCCGATGTTGACCATCTCGACCACGTTGTCTTTCTTTCCATGCTCAAATGCCCACTCGGTGATCAGTTTACGGTTGCGCATGTGTGCTTCCTCAACATCTTTGCCCGGTTCTATTCTGACGAGCTGTGTCATCAGTCCGTTGAGCATATATTTGTAATACTCTGCCTTGTAAGCCTCCGGATTGTCGAGCAGACCAAGCTCAATCAACTTTGGATCGGCAAGATAATAGAGGGCAAACAAATCGGCGCGTGTTTCCTCAAGCGTCGACCCATGAGCTTTCATCGCATCGGGATCAGTGCCTGGCAGCAGACGTCCCGAACCATGCCCGAGACATTCGTGAAGGTCGGTGTGGAGATTGTCGGTGATAAACAGATAATCGTCAAGAAGCCGGCGGGTCGGCTCATCTATGACAAATTCCTCATTGAAACCGTTTCCGTGAGAAGCCTCGTCATATGCTTCGGTGATATTCTCAATTGTCACCGATTTTGAGCCATGTGTGGCACGGATCCAGTCGGCGTTGGGCAGGTTGATTCCGATCGGCGTCGAGGGATATGAGTCACCGGCAAGAATAGCTGCCGTGATAACCTTCGCAGACACTCCTTTGACAACCGGCTTGCGGAACCGCGGATCTACCGGCGAATGATCTTCAAACCACTGCGCATTGCCGCTGAGAACCTCCGTTCGGTGGGAAGCCTCCTCATTTTTGAAATTCACTATCGATTCCCATGAGCCTGTCATGCCGAGCGGGTCACCATACGTTTCGATGAAGCCGTTGATGAAATCAACCTGAGACCTGGTGTCATCAGCCCACAGAATGGAATATTCATCGAAATCGCGGAGGTTACCGGTCCGGTAATATTTGATCAGTGAATTTATTATGTCACGTTGCGCATCGTTTTCGGCATAGGCGGCAGCCTTCGTCAGATTGTCGACAATCCGCTCAATAGCCGGCGAATAAAGGCCGCCGACCTTGTAGACCTCTTCGATGAGTTTGCCGTCGCGTTTGACCACCTTGGCATTCAGACCATAAGACACCGGTGTGAGGTCGGTCGTGTCTTTCATCGCGCCATAAAACGCCTCGACCTCGGCCTGGGTCACCCCGTCGCCATAGAGATTGCAGGCCGATGTCGCCACGACATCGGCTCCGTCGGCCTGATTGACCCGTTTAGGCAATGTCAATGGGTTGAATATCACATCGCAAAGCTCATTCAGATTCCCGGGCCGCTGCTCTGCCGGAAGTTTGCCGACCTGACCGCGGAGAAACGATTCAGAAAATTCAGGAACAAACTTATCCATAGAATAATGGTGATATATTCCGTTCCCGAACCAAATCTGTTTAAGATATTTCTCTAAAGCCTTGAATTCGTCAGACGATTTATCGCCGTCGAAATTCACATATACCGCCTCTATCATAGAGCGTATCGGCAAATTATAACGGCCGTTCTGATCTGTCAGAATGTCACGGCCCGCAAGTGCGGCCTCTGTCAGATAATATATCAGTTTTTTCTGATCGGGTTTCAGACCGTCAAATCCGGGCACTTCATAGCGAAGAACCTCAATGTCGGCAAAACGGTCGACATTATACTTGAAGTCTTTAATTTCTTTTGCTGTCATTGAAGAGACTGTTATTGCCGCTGCAAACGCTGTGGCCGCAAAACGGCGGAATTGACATTTCATTATATTAAACGGAGCTTGATTATTCGACATATAAGATTAGACCCTTCAGGTACTCTCCCTCCGGGTGATAGATATTGATCGGGTGATCGGCCGGTTGGGTAAGCTGATGAAGTATCCTCACACGCCGACGTGCCTGCGCGGCAGCCGAGAATACAGCGAGCCTGAATTGCTCCCTGCTGACAGCCTGCGAGCATGAGAAAGTGAAGAGCACCCCACCCTTGGCGATCTTTTCAAAAGCCCTCGCATTGATGCGCTGATAGCCTCTGAGCGCATTGCGTAACGCACTGCGGTGTTTGGCGAATGCCGGCGGATCGAGCACAATCAGGTCATAGGAGTCGGCGTCCATCGTGTCAAGAAACTTGAATGCATCACAGGCAAACGACTCATGGCGGTTATCTCCGGGAAAATTCAGTTCGACGTTGGCGTCAGTCAGTGAGATTGCCTTTGCCGACGAATCGACCGAATGGACCGATCTCGCACCTCCGCGCATGGCATAGAACGAGAATCCGCCGGTGTAACAGAACATATTCAACACCCTTCGGCCTGAAGCATACTTCTCAAGCAGACTGCGGTTGTCACGCTGGTCTACGAAGAAGCCTGTTTTCTGCCCTTTCAGCCAATCGACATGGAAGCGGAGCCCGTTTTCAACAGCGATGTTAGTCTCGAACTTACCGATGAGGTAATCGTTGACCGGATCGAGACGGGCCTTATAGGGCAAAGTGGTCTCTGACTTATAGTAGACATTTCTGATTGCAAGACCATCGAGATCGGTCAAGGCGTCGGCTATCATGAAACGTGCATAGTGCATGCCGGGCGAATGGGCCTGCACGACGGCTGTGGCTCCATAAATGTCGATGACGAGACCGGGCAGGAAATCGCCTTCGCCATGAATAAGCCTGAATGAGTCGTTGTCTGAACGCATCAGGTTGAGCATTTTTCTGAGGGCGAGTGCCTGGGTCAGGCGTTCATGGAAGAACCCAAGGTCTATCGCTCTGTCGCTGAAGTCAAGAATTCTGACAGAGATGCTGCCGATTTGAAAATGTCCGGTTCCGATATGACGACCGTCGTGGGTGACGACAGACACGAGATCGCCCTCCTCGATATTTTCCGGGAAACGGGCGATAGCACCGGAGAAGACCCATGGGTGGAAACGGTCGAGCGACTCCTCCTTGCCGCGTCGCAGCGTGATAACAGGTAGTGATTCCATCATTTCAATAAAAAGCGGTAAATGTCATTGGCATTGGCGTAAATGAGCAGCAAAACCAGGAATATGAGTCCGACAACCTGGCTATATTCAAGCACCTTGTCACTCGGTTTTCGTCCGCTGACCATCTCATAGAGAACAAAGACGATATGACCTCCGTCAAGTGCCGGTATAGGCAGCACGTTCATGAACGCGAGAATAACCGACAGAAATGCCGTTATCTCCCAAAATGAGATCCAGCTCCATTTTTCAGGGAACAGAGAACCGATCGAACCGAAACCGCCGACGCTCTGCGCTCCGCTCTTGGTGAACAGATATTTGAGCGACGAGACATATGTGACCAATTTGCCGGTTCCGTCACTGATGCCTTTCGGCACCGACTCAAAAAAGCCGTAGCTTATTGTCTCGACAGGATATATTTCGGTCGGCATCTTGAACATGAAACCGAGTTTACCTTCGTCGGTAGGGGTGGCATTGAGCGACAGTTCCTTGCCGTCGCGAATAACTTTCAATATAACCGGTTTTCCCGCATATGCGGCAAGCGCGGGCATAAACTCTGTGTAGGAAGGCGTCAGTGAGTCACCTACGGCAATGATGCGGTCATCGGCATGCAATCCGGCTTCCGAGGCCGGTTCGCCGTTCATGACCTGTTTGACGAACACCGGAAGGCGCAGTGCCATGAACCCTTTGCTGTCGTTGAGCGAGAGCAGAAAGTTTTCGGGCAGATTGATTGTGACGGTGTCGGTGTGATTGCGCAGCACGGTCACAACCTTTGCATTGGCAAGTTTATAGACATTCTCCGGATCCCGCGCCAACACGGGAGCACCATCGGCCGTAAGAGGTATGTCCCCGTTCCGGAAACCGGCCTCGATTGCAGCCGGAACAAAATCCATACCCTCGAATGCCTTGTCGTAAGGAATGTATTTCTCCCCCCAGTGCCATGCGATGCCGGCATAGATTATGATCGCGAGAATGAAATTGAACAACACACCGCCAAACATGACAAAAAAACGCTGCCATGCCGGACGGGCTCGGAAATCGGTAGGGTGAACAGGCTCCTCAAGCTGCTTCTTATCCATCGACTCGTCGATCATGCCTCCGATCGAGACATATCCGCCAAGCGGAATCCAACCGATACCATAGACAGTGTCACGCCACGTGGCTTTGCCGTTTTGTTTATATCGCTCCTTGACAAGACGCGCACGTTCGAGATCTTGCTCCTCTGTGGTGTTCTTGCTGAAAAAGCTCCACTTGCGGGTCAGCGGATCGTAAGTGACGATTGAGAAATAGGGATTGAAGAACAAGAAGAAACGGTCGGCTCTGATTCCGAAAAGGCGTGCGAAAAAATAATGTCCGAACTCGTGGATTATCACCAGGAGTCCGAGGGCAAGAATCAGCTGTGCGCCTTTGATCAATATTGATTCCATAATAGAGGTGTTCAGTTTTGTAGTTTAGTAATTATCTCGGCAGCACGTTCACGCGCTTCGGAGTTTGATGCGACATAATCATCGTAGGTCGGCGACTGAATGAATGACGAGGTCTGGAGCGTTGCGGTTATCACCCTGTAGATGTCGGTGAATTTTATCTGTTCACGCAAAAACGCTGCGACAGCCACCTCATTGGCGGCATTGATGACGCAGGCAGTGTTTCCTTTACGGCTCAACGCATAGTGCCCCATTTCGACACACGGGAAACGCTTGACATCGGGTTGTTCGAAAGTCAGGGTCGAATAACGGCTGAAATCAAGAGGCGAGTCGGCCGATGCAAGTCTGACCGATTCGCCAAGAGCGTAGCGTATCGGCAGACGCATGTCGGGAGTGCCGAGTTGCGCCTTGACGGCACCGTCGACAAACTCCACCATAGAGTGGACAATTGATTGCGGATGGACAACCGGCGAGATCTTGTCGCCGTCGACGTCAAACAGCCACCGGGCCTCGATGATCTCAAACGCCTTGTTGAGCATTGTCGCCGAGTCGATCGTGATTTTCGCGCCCATTGACCAATTGGGGTGCTTGAGGGCGTCGTGGAGCGTCGCCGCCTCGATTTGTTGTTGTGAGAATGTTCTGAACGGACCGCCCGACGCCGTGATCAGAATGCGTCTGATCTTGTCGCGGTCTTCCCCGACGAGACACTGATAAATCGCCGAGTGTTCAGAGTCGATAGGCATGAGCCGGGTTTTGTTTCGGCGCACGGCTTCAGAGACAATGTCTCCGGCAACTACCAGAGTCTCTTTATTGGCGAGTGCGATGCTTTTTCCGGCCTCGATCGCGGCGAGTGTCGGAGCGAGGCCGCTGTATCCGACCGTGGCATTGACAAGCGTGTCAAAGCAATCGAGCTTCATCGCGTCGGCTATGGCGTCGGCTCCCGCCGCCGTCTTGATTCCAAGCGGCTCAAGCGCGTCACGCAGTTTCCAATAGTTGGTAGTGTCGGCTATTATGGCCCATTGCGGGCGATATTTGATCGCTTGCTGAACAAGGGTGTCGACTTTTGTTCCGGCGATCAGAATCGTCGGCCGGAACATTTCGGGATAATGGTCGACCACATCAAGAGCCTGAACGCCGATTGACCCGGTCGAACCTAATATTGCTATCTTTTTATGAAAATTCACAAGAATTGCGGTGTTGGTTTCAATGTGCAAAAATACGAATTATTGTCCGTCTTTCAAAAAATTGATTTCGTCAATGAGAGCGCGTGCCACACCCACAGTGACGCGGCAACCGCGCTGTGACTCTTTCGCGGCGATTTCCATTGCAATGTCGGCCGACCCAGGCAGCAGGTTGAACATGAGCCTAACAGCGCAATAGCGGTCAAGATCACGCTCCGAATCAGACAATTCGGCCGCCAACTGAGCGGCAAAAGGCCGGTGACGCAAAAGCCTGTGGCACAAAACGTCGATAACCTCGGCCGAAGGAGCCGCACCAACCCACTCTTTTGCCAGTTCACAGGTCATCTCTTCCCTCGGAAAAATCATCGGTGCCAGCATCAGACTCTCGCGGGTCGTCGTGTTGGCCCACAGTTTCTCTGCCAACCGACGGTTAGGGCCCGACGCGCGGGCTATCTCAACAATCTGAGGCAGGTTCAGTCCGAAAATTATATGATATGGAGCGCCGGCAGCTCTGAGATTGTCGGCTACGATGCCGTTTCTGAGCGCGAAAAATTCGCGCTTGATCAGTTGCATTTCGTTGTATTGTGTCATTTTTTGTCTCTTTTTCTGCAAAGTTACATCTTTTTGAGCATGTTCAACAACTCATGCACTGATTATTGGCTGTTTATTGATAGTATTCCACTCCTCTTATTACAATTCCCGGTCGGTGTAGCCTCTGTTTCTCATACAGCTTCAGACTGTCTCTGTAGTCCATCCACTCTTCCTCGCTGCTCCACATCCATTTCTCCTTTTTGATCATCACCTCAAACGGACTCGGCAGCCCCTCAGAAGGAACGAAATGATATAGGATATTCATTCTTTTTGCAACGGTTTTCAATTCCCATTCATACTGTTGCTCGAAGAGTCTCAACGTATTTTTGTCGATGATCTCGAAAACCCACCGATAGTACATCCACGGTTTATCAAGAAGCTCATTGGTATATGCCTCAACCGACAGGGTATCACCCGATACTCCATATATTCCGCCTGCGATTAGAACTTTCTGTGAGTAAGCATCAGGATATTGAATCGAATCTGACAGATTGTCGAAACTTCTGCCAAGATATTGCTCCGGCTTTTCCAGAAAAAACAACCTGAAAAATGTCCCGTCGGAATATAAAATGAAAGCTTTGGGATAATATCGGATTATTGTGTCAGTAGTGTACCAATAACCGTCAATGTCTATTTTCCCGGTCAATGGCCTGTAGTTTTTGTCGAAGTGATACTGCTGATATTCTTTTGAATATTTTTTATAGTCTACACTACGACAACCGAACGTTGTTGTGATAAACACCGTTAGGAACGCAAAAATCAATAGTCTGTTCATGATACTGTAAATGAAATAGTTCAAAATCAATCGGGGTCAAAATAAAACTTTTCAATACCGCAACGAGGCATCGAATGCTTGTCATATTGCTTGAAACTGTCTTTATATACTTTCCAGTCTTTTTTATTGTCCCACATCCATTTTTCTTTTTTTAGAAGAGCTTCAAAGGAGCTTGGCAAGCTGTCGCAGGGAACGAAATGATAAGTCTCGTTTCGCGTATGAATGTATTTATCGTTAAAGTCACCATCAAATGACACAAACTGAATCAATTTTATTGTGTCTTTGCTTTCGACCAAAAACTTGAGGCGATACAGATCCCAGCGGTGAAACACAAGCTTTGAACAAGTTTCCACGGTAATCGTATCGCCTTCCACGCTGTATATTCCAGACGTAGTAAAACGTTTCTGAGCTCGGTGGTCAAGTAGAAGTATTTTGTCTGACAGATTGTCAAGAACAAAGCCCGCCGAATTTTTATTATCCCGTTTAAATTTGATCTCTAGATACGTTCCATCAGGGTACAATATAAAGGCATCCCGATATGTTCTTCCATTATCACAAAACCAATAGCCGTCGGTTCTTAAAACAGTGTTATGGGGATCGTACTCACGTGAAAAAACAGAGACCTATTCGTTGTCATATTATAGGTGTCCGACGCCGGTTTATATGCCCATCCGAAAAGAAAAGACTCCAATATGATACAACTTGAAAAAGTAAACAACATTATGATTGCTGTAGTTAGTTTGATGATTCTCATATTGTCAAATCATTTTAAGTTAAGTTATAGCGAATTGATATTTACCAAAGACTGTAAGGAGAATCTGTGCCAGAATAAATGAAAATGCCGCTGTTGAAGTGATTATAATCTTTAAAATAGGGTGTCTTAACTAATGTATGAATCTTATTCTGAGTCAGGTTTTGCACCACCGTATGGACAAGAGCCGACCAGAAGTGAAATCAAATTGATTGTGAGTGAACTCAAACGAAAAGTGATGTTTTTCATGGAGAAAGAGGATTAGCGATTTAACATTTGGCGAATATAGAAATTATCTCGCGAAATAACAAACGGTTGGACGCTAAAACAGCTATTAAATTTAGTTAACCATTGACGGTTATTTATCAAGAAGTTATAACTTTGCAGTTTAAAACACAATCTGTCTCATTTTTACAGTGAACACTACCCGCATGGATAACGACAACAAGAAGAAAAGCATGACACCACTGAAAAAGCGGATAATCAAATGGCTGTGGATCTCATTTTTCACAGGTATCGTCTTGATTTTCCTTCTCTTCATTTTGATTTACAACGGACTGATCGGTTACATGCCTCCGGTCGAGGAATTGAAAAATCCGCACGACCGTTTCGCCACGGTTGTCTATTCGGCCGACGGTGAAGAACTGGGCCGCTACTTCCGCAACACAGGCAACCGTGTCTATGCCGAGTACTCAGAAATATCGCCACACGTAATAAACGCACTGATCGCCACCGAGGACTCACGTTTTGAAGACCACTCGGGCATCGACATGCGGGCTGTGGGCCGTGTTCTGGTCAAAACGTTGATCATGCAGCAAAAGAACGCCGGAGGCGGTTCGACAATCACCCAGCAGCTCGCCAAACAGCTGTTCTCACCGTCGTCAGACAATTTGATCGAACGTGCGTTCCAGAAGCCGATCGAATGGATGATCGCCGTCAAACTCGAACGATACTATTCAAAAGATGAGATAATCAAAATGTATCTAAACCAGTTTGATTTTCTCTACAACGCAGTCGGCATCAAATCGGCCGCCCATGTCTACTTTGGCAAAGACCCGATGGACCTCACAATTGAAGAGGCCGCCACACTGGTCGGAATGGCCAAGAACCCATCTTATTTCAACCCTGTAAGACGCCCCGAGCGCACACTCCAACGCCGCAACACCGTTCTCCAGCAGATGCTCAAGGCCGACATGATCACCGAAGAGCAGTTTGACTCGCTGAAACAGATCGGACTCAAGCTAAATTTCCACCGCGTTGACCACAAGGAAGGTCCGGCGCCATATTTCCGCGAGGAACTGCGCCGCTTCCTCACCGCCAAGAAGCCCCACCGCGACAACTATTTCGCATGGGAAAAGCAAAAATATATAGACGACTCACTCGCATGGGAAAACAATCCGCTGTTTGGCTGGATTGAGAAAAATCCCAAACCCGACGGCTCGAAATATGACATCTATGAAGATGGATTGAAAATCTACACCACAATCGATTCACGCATGCAACGCTATGCCGAAGAGGCCGTCAGCGAACACATGCAGTCGCTCCAGAAACAATTTTTCAGAGAAAAACGCGGTGTAGCCAACGCACCCTACACTTCAAACCGTGAGGAACTGCCTTCAGAACAGCTCAAAAGGCTCATTCACAACGCCATGAAGCAGACCGACCGCTATCGTCTGATGAAAAAAGCCGGAGCTTCCGACATCGAGATCGAAAAAGCATTCTCCACTCCCGTCGAGATGCGTGTCTTCAGCTACGACGGCCAGATCGACACAGTCATGACTCCGCGTGACTCGATTCTCTATCAGAAACACTTTCTGAGAACAGGCTTCATGTCAATGGATCCGGTGACGGGATATGTCAAAGCATATGTCGGAGGTCCCAACTTCTCAAATTTCCAATATGACATGGTGTCGACCGGACGCCGACAGATCGGCTCCACGATCAAACCGTTCCTCTACACCTACGCCATGGAAGAGGGATACACCCCATGTGACGAGTTTCTCAACGAGCAGCCGACAATCATAGATGAGAACGGCCGTCCATGGTCGCCACGCAATGCCGGATCAGCAAGAATCGGCGAAATGGTCGACCTTAGGTGGGCTTTGACCAACTCAAACAACTGGATTTCGGCCAGACTGATGAGCCAACTGTCGCCGGCACAGCTTGTCAGAAACATGCACAACTTCGGAATCACAAACCACATTGACCCCGTCATCTCGCTCTGTCTCGGCTCCTGTGAGGTCTCGGTAAAGGAAATGGTCGGAGCATATAGCGCATATGCCAACAAGGGCATGAGAGCCGAACCGGTTTTCGTCACCGGAATCGCCGATTCAAACGGCAACATGATCTCGGAGTTCTCGACACGCCACACCGAAGTCATCAGCGAGAAGGCATACTACAAGATTCTATCACTGTTACGCAATGTCGTCGATGCCGGAACCGGCAACCGCGTGCGCCGTCCACCGTTCAACCTGACCGCCCAGATGGGAGGCAAGACGGGTACAACAAACTCAAATTCCGACGGTTGGTTCATGGGGTTCACACCCGAGCTGGTCTCAGGAGTGTGGGTCGGCGGAGAGGAACGCTACATTCACTTCAACACAATGGCATTCGGACAGGGAGCATCAATGGCTCTCCCGATCTACGGCAAATACATGGCGAAAGTCTACGCCGACAAGAGTCTGCCCTATTCCCAGTCAGCGACATTTCCAAACGCGCCTTTCGACCTGTGTGAGAAAGAGTTTGACGGCGAATACACCGACGAAGAGGTTGAGGAAAGCATCTCGGGTGCGTTTGATTGACCCATATGCCGTCGATACAACCGATAGCATTCATGAGAATTTAACATTTAGTAATAGCCTGAAATAGCACGGAAATAAAAATTATGCTTAAATTTGTGGCTTGAACATCATCTAACGACATATACATTATAAAAGAGATCATAGTGAAACTCAAATCATTCATCATCAGTCTGTTTGCGGCACTGTCACTGACATCGGCCGCGCAGAACAACATTGCTGAAGAAGTGGCATGGGTCATCGGAGACCAGCCCATCTATAAATCGGAGATTGAAGAAGCATACCAACAGATGCAGTATGAACGCACTCCGATCAAAGGCGACCCCTATTGCGTCATACCCGAGCAGATAGCCCTTGAGAAACTCTTCCTCAATCAGGCCGACATAGACACCGTCGAGGTTCAGAACTCAATGGTAAACATGCAGGTCGACACCTGGATCAACTATCTGATCACCAATTTAGGATCAAAGGAAAAAGTCGAGGAATATTTCCGCAAACCGCTCCCGGAGTTGCGCGAATGGCGTGCAGAAGCCATGCGCAACCAATCAAGAACCGAACAGGTAAAGCGCAGTCTTGTCAAAGACATCAAAGTCACGCCAAGCGATGTCAGACGCTATTTTGACAAACTGCCCGCTGACAGCATTCCTTTCGTTCCTATGCAGGTAGCGGTTCAGATCATCACAATCAATCCCACCATTCCACGTCAGGAGATCGAAGATGTCAAGGCCCGTCTGCGCGACTATTCCGACCGAGTGAACAACGGTGAGTCTGACTTCTCACACCTTGCCATTCTCTATTCAGAAGATACCGGTTCAAGTCCCCGGGGAGGAGAGATAGGTTTTACCGGCCGCGGTCACCTCGAGCCTGAATATGCGGCAGTCGCATTCAACCTCAACGACCCGAAGAAAGTGTCGAAAATCGTAGAGACACAATATGGATTTCACATCATTCAACTGATTGAGAAACGCGGAGACCGCATCAATACACGCCACATTCTGCTGCGTCCGCATGTATCAGACGAAGACCTGATCAAAGCCACCCAGCGTCTTGACAGCGTCGCCTCCGACATTCGCGAAAAGAAATTCACCTTTGAAGAAGCAGCTCCCTACATTTCTCAAGACAAAGACACGCGCTACAGCCGCGGTGTCATGACCAACAGCGAGACCGGCACCACATATTTCGAGATGTCGCAACTGCCCCAGGAAGTAGCCAAAATTGTCGACAAGATGCAGCCCGGTGAAATTTCTGACGCTTTCATCATGATGGATCCGAAACGTAACCGCGAGACAGTCGCCATTGTCAAACTGACAGCGAGAATCGATGCCCACAAAGCCAACCTCTCTGATGACTTCCAGACAATCAAAAACATGTATGAAGTTTCAGCACGCGAGAAAATCGTGCGCGAATGGATCGACAAGAAAATCAAGAACACATATGTGAAAATCGAAGACAATTGGAGCGATTGTACTTTTGAGCATGCCGGTTGGAAACGCTGACCTGGCCACTCACAGACCAACGTATAACCCCTTGCAATGTCACGACAAAAGAACAACGACCGATCGGCTACCGTAATGAAGCGCTTCATCTTGATGATGACTGCGCTTCTTGTCATATCTTTTTTCATATCTCCCACAAGGGCTCAGGTGCCCGACAATGACAATACACCGATAAAACCGACTGTCGGCGACGCCGACAGGCATCAGAGAGGCAAAATATTTCTTGAACGCGCCGACCACTTGCGTGCTGTCTCCGATGTCGAATACCAGATTCTGGTAGGTGATGTTCAATTTCGCAAAGGCGATATGTTCATGTATTGTGACAGCGCACATTTCTATGATCAGAAAAACTCGATAGAAGCGTTCGGCAATGTAAGGATGGAACAGGGTGATACTCTTTTTGTCTACGGTGACGAGCTTATCTACACCGACTCGACCGAGTTGGCGGTGCTTTATGCCGACAATGGCAAGAAGGTCAGGTTGATCAACCGCGACGTGGAACTGCAGACCAATCCGTTCTACTATGACATGAGCATCGATCTGGGTTATTATGAAAACGGTGGAGTCCTGACCGACAGACAAAACCGGCTGACATCAGTTTACGGCGAATACGCACCGAACACTGCAGAAGCACTCTTCAGAGAGAATGTCGAACTCGAATCTCTGAACAAAGGTGATACCTTAAACATTTTCACCGAACAACTTTATTATAACACAAACACACACATCGCCGAAATGGACGTTCCGTCGGTCATAACCAACCGCGACGGCAAAATCTACACCGACAGCGCGATATACAACACCGAGACTTCGCTCGCAAATTTATATCGCCGATCTGTAGTCGTCACAACCCAGAACAACCGTCTGACTGGCGACTCGCTTATCTATGACCGCAACGCCGGTTTTGGAGAAGCATTTGGCAACATGATTCTGACCGACTCGGCCCACAACATGAAACTCACCGGTGAATATGGGTTCTACAACGAGTTGACCGACAGCGCGTTTGTGACCGGCCGCGCGCTTGCAAAGGAATATTCCCAAGGTGACACCCTCTACCTCCACGGAGACACGATACGCACTTTTGCCGTCATCACACCTCCGGCCGAAATTGACTCAGTCTTCGTTCCGGCCGACACCACCCATTATCTCGTGGCTGCCCACCGGGTCAAATTCTATCGTTCAGACATGCAGGGAATATGTGACTCGATGACTTTTGTGCAAAAAGACTCGATGCTGCACCTCGACATTCACCCCATTGTCTGGAGTGACAACCGTCAGATTTTCGGCAACAAGATTTTGGTTCATCTCAATGACTCGACCGTCGACTATGCTCATCTGCCCGATTTCGGTTTCATGGCCGAAGAAATCGAAGAGGGGTTCTATCAACAGCTGACAGGTAAGGAAATGATGGCTATATTTGAAAACGGAGAACTAAGAAAACTCGACGTCAGCGGCAATGTAGAGGCTGTCTCGTTTCCTGAAGAAGCAGATTCGACCTACAATAAATTCGCCACTCTTGAAAGCAGTTTTCTGTCGGCACTTTTCAAAGGAAGGGCACTCGAGCGCATGAAAACATGGCCTGAGTCATCAAGCGTGATCACTCCGTTGTATCTGGCCAAACGCGCCGACCTCTACCTCAAACAATTCAACTGGTATCCGACACTCCGGCCGACTTCACCCGAAGATGTGTTTGTCATAACCGAAGAATTCATCAATCTGATGAAAGAACCGGTAAAGGCCACCACATCGCGTCCGGGCATGTCTCAACCCCGTCCCGGAAAAATTAATAACAAACGTGCGGGCCTCAACGATCTGAAGGCTCCGCCACCAATCAATGATCAGCAACCCAATGACAATGAACAGCCAGCATCTTAACGACCTGATGTCGTTTCTCGACAACAGTCCCTGTAACTTCTTCGCCGTTAAAACGATAAGCCGCATTCTCGATGAGAATGGGTTCACCCGTCTTGATCCGCGCGATAAGTGGAATCTCAAGAAAGAAGGCAAATATTACTTCACTAAAAACGATTCGGCTCTGTTTGCTTTTGTCACGGCAGCCGAAACTGTCGAGAACGGGTTCAAGATAATCTCGGCCCACAGCGATTCTCCCGGATTCCGCATCAAGCCGAATGCCGAGATGCTGACCGACGGAAATATATTGAAATTAAACACCGAGGTCTATGGAGGTCCTATTCTATACACCTGGTTTGATCGCCCGCTGTCAATTGCCGGACGCGTGATTGTCAAGACCGATGACCCGCTCCGTCCCGAGACCCGATTGCTGAAAATAGATCGTCCGGTGTTGACAATTCCTCATCTTGCAATTCATTTCAACCGCGCGGTCAACGACGGTAATCCTCTTTCAAAACAGAAAGACATGCTTCCTGTCATCGCTAAATTAAATGACATTGCAGAAAAAGACAATTTCATTCTCAATCTCATAGCAGGTGAACTTCACGTCAATGCCTCTGACATTCTCGACTTCGACCTGTCACTCTATGATACAACTCCGGCCTGCACTGTCGGTGTAAACAACGAATTTCTGACATCAGGTCGCATTGACGATCTCGAAATGGCACACGCAGCCGTGACCGCACTTCTTGAGTCAGAATCAACCCACATGACCCGCATAGCTGCCATTTTTGACAACGAAGAAACCGGAAGCGGGACCAAACAGGGTGCCTGCTCTCCTGTCTTGATGAATCTGCTGATGAGAATAAACGAATCTTACGGCGGAAATTTCGAAAGCTATGTGAGAGCGGTCAACTCTTCATTCATGATTTCTGCCGACAACGCCCACGGTGTTCACCCAAACTATGTCGAGAAACAAGATCCGACCAACCATCCTGTGCTCGGTCAAGGACCTGTCATCAAGATCAACGCCAACTGCAAATATATGACCGATGCCGATTCAGCAGCTGTCTTCAAAGCAATTTGCCAACGCGCTGGTGTTCCTTGCCAGACATTTGTAAACCACAGCGACGTGGCAGGCGGATCTACGCTCGGAAACATTCTGACTTCTCAGATAGATCTCAGAGGTGTCGACATGGGTGCTGCACAATGGGCAATGCATTCTGTACGCGAGACAGCAGCCGTCGCCGACATCGACTACACGATTGCCGCGTTCAGAGAATTTTTCAATTGCTGATTCCACACCATGAAACGAATATTATTTTTCGCGGCACTGATGCCGTGGCTTGTCGTTTCATGTGGCGAAGCCGACAATAAAAACTCCGGGGCAGACGATCAGCCTGTCGATCTGAGTTTTCTCGACAATGACAGCACCTGCAATCCCTATCTTGTCAAATTTGATTCGATGCCAGACGGCGGACAAAAGATCAAGATAAACAGCGTCGGCCCTCTCGCGAGGACGTTCAACGACAGCAACTACCGCCACTTGGCTGCCGCGACTGAAAACGGCATTACACCGATCGATTCAACTCCGATGGCATGGCATCTGCGGAAACCGCTGGTTAAAATCGAGACCTGCCGCAACTATTATGTAGACGATCTGACCTTCTCGCTCCCCTATCTTGTGCCGGAAGCGAGAGATCTGCTCGACGACATAGGCCGCACGTTTATCGACACACTCAACGCACGTGGTGGCGGACACTACCGCATCAAGGTGACAAGCGCACTACGCACCCCTGCAACAATAGCCAGACTCAGACGCCGAAACCGTAATGCCGTCGACTCTTCTGCCCACAGTTTCGGCACGACGTTTGACATCAGCTACGCCAAATTCATCTGCGACTCAGTCAACATTCCACGCACGCAAGAAGACCTGAAAAATCTGCTCGGCGAAATTTTGCAACAATATCGCATCGAAAACCGTTGCTATGTCAAATATGAACGCCGACAAGGGTGTTTTCACATAACTGTCAGATAACAGATGCAAGAAGATCTGAAAATCAAAAACGATAACGAAAACAAGAAATCAAAGTCACCGCTGTGGCTTAAAATACTTAAATTCACCGGCTGGACAATTTTTGCAATTGTCGCGTCGGTCGTTTTACTTTGCACTCTGGCCGTCTGGATACTGACCCCGGCGCAACTCACCCCCTTGGTCGAACGCACGGCCACAGACTATCTTGACGCAGATGTAAAGATCAAAAAGGTTGAACTGACCTTCTGGCACACGTTTCCCAAAATGACACTCGACATCGACTCTGTGTCTGTCGTCAGCCGTTCTCTCAACAATCTGCCTGACAGCATAAGAATGACATTGCCGCCTGATGTCGATTCGCTGCTTTCGGTCGGTCGTTTCCACGGAGGCATTAATATCGCAGCTCTTCCTTTGGGAAAAATCGCGTTATATGATCTGATCATTGAAAATCCGAATGTCAACCTTGTTAAAATCAACGATAATTCGGCGAATTATCTGATCGTGCCTCAAAGTGACGAGAAAACCGACAGCTCGACGACAGTAATTCCCGACATAACCATAAACCGGTTTTCAATCACCGGGGCATACCCTGTGCGTTACCGGTCTCTCAACGACTCAGTAGATGTCGAGATTTATCTCAATGACATTGATTTCAGAGGAGCCGACCGACCCGACTACCGGCTCACGGTCAAAGCCGAAGGTCGTTCGCCGATGCTCGGAAACTTCAACCTCGACAATCTTCCAGTCAATCTCGACGGCAAAATATCATGGTCGCCTGAAGTACCCGATGCTTTGTCGATAAACCGATTCACCATTCAGGCCGACTCGCTCACGGCCGAATTTTCAACTGACATAAGCTACGACGAGGCAATCAGGTTCAACACGTTTGAAATCGAACTTAAAGACTGCAGTGCAAGCTATCTGCTGTCGTTGATACCCGATCGATTGTCCGACCTTGGAAATGAAACAGAAACAGACATGCGGTTCACAATCAAGGCCAAGCTTTCAGAACCTTACGTCTACGACATTACCGACACGGTGACATCGATACCATCACTCCGGGCTGAAATCGACATTCCCCCATGTCATTTAAAATGGAAACAGCTCAATCTCAATAAATTCAGGCTTGCAGCAAATGCCGACATTGACGGTGACAGCCTTGATCTATCGGTTTTGAACATTGATGATTTTGAAGTTTCAGGCAAATCTATCAAATTTGACATGGCCGGAAAAATCAAGACACCTCTTAGCGATCCATTTGTCGATGCAAACATGACCGCAAACATTGATTTCTCAATGTTACCCGACTTGCTGATACATAAATTCGCATCGACATTGACCGGAAAAGTCTCAGCCGATGTATCACTCAGAATGCACCGGAGCGACCTCTCTCCAAACAGATTCCATAAACTGAAAGTAAAAGGCGACATTGACCTCGATGATTTCAAATTCGTTTCTCTCGACTCGATAACCCGCGCCACAGCCAAGGGAGGTTGCTTTCAGTTTGGCACAAATATGAAATTCATAAACGACAACCGTCCGGCCGTTGACTCTCTTTTGACCGCATCTATAAAAATAGACTCGGCATCTGTCATCAGCGGCCCCATCACGCTGACCGCATCGGCACTCAAGGCCGGAATCGGCACCCGCCTTACAGCCGAACGGCCCGATTCATCAACCCTTGTTCCGTTTGGCGGACTCATCTCATTCACCCGCTTTACGGTCGACGACAGAAATGACAGCATCAGACTCAGACTCCGCGATGTCTCATGCCGGGCCTCACTGACCCGTTTTGAAGGTATAAAAAATTCGCCGCTGCTCGCCCTTAACTTTGACGCCGGACGCATTTTCGGAAACGAACGCCGCAATTTTGTCGGATTGACAAAGGGGCATGCCGACCTGAGGCTTCACCTGCGTAAACGAAACAGACCTCAACTGACCGATTCGGCAAGAATGGCCATGCGTCGCAGAAACACCGATGTCAATAAGAGCTCAGATCTTGACATTGAAGTGGATTCAGGATTGAAAGCAGCACTACAGCGTTGGGATCTACGCGGATCACTGAAAGCTGAGCAGGGCCGGTTTATCACGCCCGCGCTCCCTGTAATGAACCGTCTGTCAAACGTTGACCTCCGGTTCTCAACCGACTCTGTCACACTAACCGACCTTAACTACCGGATGGGGCACAGTGACTTCATTGTCAACGGCTGTGTCAGCAACATCCGACGGGCACTCTCACGCCGCCGCAACAACACCCTGAAGGTAAACTTCACCGTCAAGAGCGATACAATCGACATAAACCAGATAAGCCGTCTGCTCATGAGCGGCGGAGCGACATTTGCCGACACCGGCAATTTCGGATCTGAAGATGAGATTCCCGATGAGATGCCGAAGGAAATCGAATCAGACGACTCAGTGTCGACGGCATTCATCGTTCCGGCCAATCTCTCCGCCAATCTGATTGTGAAAGCCGAAAATGTAATCTACACCGACCTCGTTCTTAACGACTTCAGCGGTCAGGTGCTGGTAGAGAACAGTGCGGTAAACCTCCACAATCTGTCGGCGTCGACCGACATAGGCTCACTGAATCTGACTGCCTTGTATTCCGCACCAGATAAAAAGGATATTCAGTTTGGTCTCGGCCTGAAAATCGATAAATTCCACCTTGACAAAATGACGGCTCTTGTTCCGGCAATAGACACACTGATGCCAATGCTCCACGATTTCAGCGGCATTATAAATGCCGACATAGCCGCGACCTCCCAGATCGACTCGTCGATGAACTTCGTCATGCCTACGCTTCAGGCTGCAATCAAACTGTCAGGCGACAGCCTTGTGCTGCTTGATGCCGACACTTTCAAGTCGCTGTCAAAGTGGCTGATGTTCAAAAACAAGAAACACAACATGATTGACAAAATGTCGGTCGAGATGGTGATAGACAATTCGACACTTGAAATTTTCCCCTTCATTTTCGACATAGACCGATACAAGCTCGGTGTCATGGGCAGCAACGATCTCGCGATGAATCTCAACTACCACATCTCGGTGTTGAAGTCTCCGATGCCGTTCAAGTTCGGAATCAACATCAAAGGAAATGTCGACGACATGAAAATCAGGCTTGGAGGAGCTAAATTCAAAGGTAACAATGTCATCGAGCGTGTGTCAATAGCCGATACCACACGCATCAATCTTGTCAACCAGATTGAAAATGTGTTCAGACGCAGTGCCAGGACACGTCTCAGTCTAAATCGACGTAAAATTTCAAATGACATGTCGATCGAACCCGACATGATATCGGCCGAAGATTCGGCGATGATGATCAAGGAAGGGTTCATAGACGCTCCGGCAACACCCGACACGACAGCCGTTAAATGAAAAAAGAACTTGCCGCTAACATTTTCTCGACCGTAGCCTCATTGTTTGACAGCGATGATAGCTTGCGCACACGCTATTCCGAGATCAACAGTGAATTTTGCCGCCTTGCCGATCTTCTGACCCGCGATGTCTCAATCTCGTTCTCAGGTATTCTCCCAAGAGTCGATTTCCTGATAAGGTCAAACAGCGACAAGCCCGGCATGAGAGAGGTGGCTCCATACGTGCACGCGCTCCGGTTCAGGCTTCATAACTTAGACGGAACCGACGATCTGACATTATCGGAGAATTTCAGTCATGACCTCACCACACTTGCCCGTTGGACATCAATTCTGCTTGATGTCTCTATTCCGGCTGCACTTTCTGTAAAATTCCCTAAGATCAGGCAACGCCTCTCCGGCCATAACCGCCACCAAAGCTGCCGGCGACTTATAGTTGACATGGCCGATGAACAGCTATTGTCTTGCCGGTCCGATTCAGAACAGATGGAATTTGTCAAGGTTAGTCTTAACCACGAGATAGCCGGAACAAAATATGACTTCACGTATCTGAGACCGTCTATATATGCCGGATCCCAGATCAACATAATTTCCGGAGAACGGGAAAATGACACATTCTATCCTGAACTCATAGTTCTCGAACCCGACTACCTGGTAGATATCTCGGGAATCGCAGCGTGTTTCGAGACATATGCCACGTCGCCCGATGTAGCTTTGATCAACAAAATAAAACCGGAGACAGTCAGCGGTGCCGCTCTTCTGGGTAATTTTTCCGGCGAACTTCTCGACGAGGCGATGCACCGGAAGGAAGATAAACCGTTTGACTACCGTGAGGCTATAAAGTCGTTCTCATCACGAAACGCCTTGAAAATAGCAGCCTGTGAAGATATGCCCGATGATTTCCATTTGCTGGCTCAGGCTCAACAACACAACATCGAGAACGCGATCAGAAAAGCCCTTCCCCACTCCGGATCGTTCAAACGCGACCTTGTCGTGCTCGAACCGTCGTTTTTCTGTGAAGCTCTCGGACTGCAAGGACGTATGGACATGCTTCAGACTGATTTCTCATTGCTGATAGAACAGAAATCGGGCAAAGGAGAAAACTGGAGACCCCCGTTCATAAAACCGCTGCATAAAGAGCAACACTATGTTCAGCTTCTCTTGTATCAGGCATTACTACACTATGGTTTTGACATCGCAAACGGTCGTATAAACTCGTTTCTGCTTTATTCCAAATATGAACAGCCGCTGCTCAAACTCGGCAATTCACCACGGTTGCTCTCAAAGGCAATGGAAATCAGAAATCAGATCGCGGCACGTGAGTTCGAATATGCCTCTACCGGATTCAAACGTCTGACCGATCTTAGTCCTGACCGCCTCAACCTGAACAATGTCACGGGAACATTGTGGGAAAAATTCACAGCTCCTCAACTCAGATCACTTCTATCGCCCCTTCACACAGCCGATGAAATCACGCGCCGCTATGTCTTGAGGTTCATGAGATTCATTGCAATGGAGCATATGTGCGCCAAAACCGGATTTAATTCCGACACATCGACTTCGGGGTTTTCGGGTGCGTGGTCAGTGCCACACAGCGACAAAAAAAATGCGGGAGACATCATCGACAACCTGACCGTCGACTCTTTTGAAAGAGATGAAAACGGAAGCATCACTTCTGTTGTTCTACTGACTCCCGAAAACGAATCGACCGACGATTCAAATTTCAGACCCGGAGACATCGTTGTTCTATATTCCTATCGTGAAGGGACGTCCCCCGACATGAGACGTTCAATAGCGATACGCCCTTCAGTAACCGGAATCGGCGGACGCGAGATAAAACTGAAACTGCGTCAGCCACAGTCGAGCGAAGTTTTGCTCAACCTCAAATCCCACTATGCGATCGAGCACGACTACCTCGACTCGGCGACCCGCTCCCAATATCGGGCGGTCTACTCTCTTCTAACGGCACCCGACCGTAGAGTCAAACTGATTCTCGGCTTACGCGAGCCTGAAGTTGACAAGTCAATAACCTTGCGCGGAGATTACGGAACATTCAACGAACCGGTGCTTAAAGCAAAACAGTCACGCGACATTTTCATGATTATCGGACCTCCCGGAACCGGAAAAACCTCACACGGTCTTGTCAATATTCTTATTGAAGAACTGACAGAAGAAAAATGTTCCGTTCTTCTGACAGCCTACACTAACCGCGCGGTCGATGAAATCTGCTCACAACTCGACAGCCACGGAATCGATTACATCAGAATAGGCTATGAGCCTGGCTGCGCACCACAACACCGCGATCATCTGCTCGAACATCGCGCAGGCAAGAGATCGACAATCAATGATTTCAGAAATGTCATTGCAGAGACACGCGTGATTGTCGGAACGACACAGGCTTTTTCGGCATCATCTCAGATTTTCTCTATCAAACAATTCTCACTTGCCATTGTCGATGAGGCGTCGCAGATACTGGAACCCAATTTGCTCAACCTGTTGTGTGCGGTCAACAACGGTGTTCCGGCAATAGGGCGATTCGTGTTGATCGGAGACCATAAACAGCTGCCTGCAGTAGTCAGACAACCGGTCGAGCAATCGAGAGTTGACGACAGACTGCTTGACAAAATAAATCTGACCGACTGCCGCCGTTCGTTTTTCGAACGCTATCTGTCGCTTGCCGGTGACCAAAACATCCACATGCTCAAAAGCCAGGGGCGCATGCACGAGCAAATTGCCACGATCGCATCACAGATGTTCTATGGCAACAGTCTGTCGGCCATTCCCCTCCCCCACCAAAAAGAGCGACTGATCCCGACAGGGAGTGATACACACTTCGGCTCAATGCTCGACAATAGCCGCGTCTCTTTTGTAAATGTCATTCCCGACCCAAGCGACTTCTGCGGCAATGCCAATAACGCCGAAGCTACGGTCATTGCAGAAGTCATGTCGGAAATCATGAAGCGTACCGGAGACCGTTTCGACCCTGGGAAAACCGCCGGCGTGATAGTGCCATACCGTACACAGATCTCGGCAGTCCGTCGCGCATTGTCTCAAATCGGCGACCAACGTCTGATGTCTGTCTCGGTTGACACCGTCGAACGATATCAGGGAAGCCAACGCGACTACATAATCTATGGATTCACCGTCAAGCGTCCCCGTCAGCTCTCATTCCTGACATCATCGCGTTTTGAGGAGAACGGCATGATAATCGACCGTAAACTGAATGTCGCGATCACCCGGGCCCGCTCACACATGATATTTGTCGGAAACCGCACTCTGCTTGAGTCAGATCACCTTTTCAAATCGCTGTTTGACCGTTTCGTGGAGAATATTGAAAAATAATCAGTGAAGAATATCCTGACTATGGCGAATTCTCACTAACTTTGTATACAAATTCACCACAGCGTTTCAATATTCGACATGATCAGCAAACTTCATTCTTCACGTTCCTTATTAATCGCTCTTCTGACACTGTTCAGTCTGTCTGCAACGTCACAAACCGACCGCAGCCTGCTTTCACGCACCCTTTTTGACGAAACAATCTTTGACGATTTCGAAGCTGCCGACTCCTTACTGTCAAACGACACCCTTGTCATAGACACCACCATATTCGTTGACGACATGAGATTTCCGAAAAGATTTTTCGGAGACATGGTCTACTCGGGTGTGATCTTGAAAGACTCCGTCGATGAGTTTCACGTCAGAGGTTATGAATCCTCACCTGTGATATCATGGATCGAGCGTCAGAAATTTCTTGACAGAATAATGTCGGGCACAATACAGAGAGTGACGTTCGCAAATCCGTCAATCGTCCGCTACAACGAATCACTGCTCCCTGAACCGCCAAAAATCTATCAGGCAACCGTAGATCCGAGCAAAGCCCAGATCGAAATCACCGAAATCGGAGTAGACCGTTCAAAAGTGAAAGAGGCACCCAAAGCCGTCGAGATCGAGAAACGCAACTGGCTCAGGTCTCTTGATGCCAATCTGCAATTCTCGCAGGCCTACAATTCGCCCAACTGGTATCAAGGTGGCAACAACAATTTGAACATGATCCTGAACACGGTCTACAACGTCAAGCTGAACCAGGCATTCCACCCAAATCTGCTGTTCGACAACACCATTCGCTACAAACTCGCGATGAACAATGCTCCTGAAGACTCATTGAGGAACTACAGCATTTCTGAAGATCTCTTCCAGATAAACTCCAACTTCGGCGTAAAGGCAGCCAAACGGTGGTACTACTCGGTTTCAATGATGTTCAAGACCCAGTTGCTCAACAACTACAAATCAAACACCAACAATCTCAAGGCGTCTTTTTTGTCTCCGGGTGAATTCAACGTCGGTCTCGGTATGACGTACAACTATGAGAACAAAAAGAAGACATTCTCGTTTCATGCCTCTGTCGCTCCGCTGTCTTACAACATGAAGATCTGCACGAACAAAGACATTGACGAGACTCAGTTCGGCATCGAACCGGGCCACACGACCGTAAGCCAGTACGGTTCGAACGCAGAAGGAAAACTCGAATGGAAACTGACCCACAACATCAAATACCAGTCGCGTGTTTTCGTCTTCACCGACTACACCTACATTCAAGGTGATTGGGAAAATACATTTTCATTTGACATCAACAGATTTCTGTCTACACAACTCTACGTACATTTGCGCTATGACTCGACTACCGCACCTGTTGACGATTCAAAATGGCACAAACTGCAGTTGAAAGAGATTCTGAGCTTCGGCTTCGCCTACCGCTTCGCAACTTTCTGACAAATTTAGAGTCTGATTAAAGTTCATCTAACACTTATATAAAAATGACCGTCAAATTCCTCTCTCTTATCCTGGCACTGCTGTGTGCCGGCATATCCCATTCCCAGGCCAGAATATTCAACGGCTACTCGCTCCAGGAGGTCAAATCACGCATAGACAACATCGGACCGTCGCCAATCGAAGGTCTGTGGCAATTTACCGGCGGAGGAGCGACAATTGCGATAGAGCGGGCCGCGGCACCTGTCAGCCCTGACGCTTTGCCTCCTTCGTTCAATATAATTCTGGTCGAGTCACCCGATGGTTCGGTCAGCCAGGGCACTCTGATCGGCACCGCAGGCCAAACGGCTCTCTCATCCAGTTTCGACTGCTATCTTTTCAAAGACCATAATAAGCCTGAGGGAGGCCGCCGACGCTTCACCATCAGACTGAATGACGAGGGACATATCTCGTTCCTTAAAGTCAAATCGGGCATTTCAGTGTCACTGAGACGCTGGATGCCCTACCTGTTCAGAATGACCGTGATAAAGCGTAATGAACGCAACGAGCAACTCGACGGTTGCATAAAGCTATATCCGGTCAATCCCTCGACATTCAACACACCGCGATATCTATGAGACTGACGACCGCAATTATTTTTGTGGTTCTGGCTGTTGCCTCCCACACCGGTCTGTCGGCTAAAAAGATAAAGACGACACGCTCAAGACTCGTGACAGAAAAAACAGCTACTGATTCATTGGCCAATACACACCACAAAATCATGACCTGTGATTCGGCGGTGGCACTCTACGGATTTGACAAACCACTTCAATCGCTCTATGAGTCGGTGTTCGCACGCAATTTGACCGACAGCACAATTTGTTGCGTTTACCTGACTATAGAGTATATCGACCGCAAGGAACGTCAATTACACAAGCGTCAATGTCGGGTAAAGACATTGATTCCGCCCGGTGAGACACGTTTGTTGAGATTTCCGTCTTGGGATCGGCAAAATTCATTCTATTATGAAAAGAGCCGCCGACCAAGAGTGGAGGCGACCCGTTTCAATGTCATCTGTAATATCGATTCTGTAGAGATAGATTAGCTATACATTGCCTCGATCTCACGAGCATAATGTAGATTTATGACCGGACGTCTGATTTTCAGTGTGTTGGTCAGTTCTCCGGCTTCCATCGTAAATTCCCTCGGAAGCAAAGTGAACTTCTTGACCTTCTCAAAATTTGCGAAACTCGATTGCAATTCATCGATTCGCTCAGCGATCATTTTCACGATATCGCTGTTTTTGACCAGATCTTCGAGCGAGTGATATTCTATTTTCTTTTTCTGGGCATATTCTTTCAAAGCCTCGAATGCAGGAATGATTATCGCAGTGACATACTTGCGTTGATCGGCGATGATCGCAACCTGCTCGATATATTTATCCTCTCCCAGACGGCTTTCGATTGCCTGGGGAGCGATATATTTTCCGTTGGATGTCTTGAAAAGATCCTTTATGCGCTCTGTCAACACCAGATTACCTTCACTATCCATTCTTCCGGCATCACCGGTACGGAACCAGCCATCGGCCGTGAATGCGTCGCGTGTCGCTTCAGGCTTGTTGTAGTAACCGCGCATGATTGTGGGTCCCTTGACCAGAATCTCATTCTGATCACCAATCCTGACAGACAGACGTGGAAGCACAGTACCGACCGATCCGAGCTGCCAGTCTATCTCCGGATAGCAAGACACCGTAGCTGTTGTCTCGGAGAGTCCGTAACCGATGACGATATTGACACCCATTGTATGGAAAAATTCGGTGATATTGACACTCAGCGGAGCACCCGCGGTCGGGAATATGTTTCCGTTCTCAATGCCCATGACGCGCCTGACAGGTGCAAAGATACGTTTCTCATAAAACTGATATTCCTTCTCCAGAAGCCATGGCGCCCTGAGTCCACGACGTGCGTAGTCAATGTTGCGGCGGCGTCCAACCTTGAGTGCTCTTGCAACGAGCAGACGCTTGAACCCCTTCATCTTACTCATTTTTTCTTGAATGGTGGCATAGGCTTTTTCCCAGAAACGTGGCACCGAGCACATGCAAGTCGGACGAGTCTCGCGCAATGAACGCTGAATGTCGCGCGGATCATTGTTGACATAGACCAACATGCCACGATGCAGACAGTAGTACGTCCAGGCTTTCTCAAAGATGTGACTTAACGGCAGGAAACAGATAGAGGTGTCGTCAGGCGACAGCATGGTGAGCCGTTCGTCGTGCATCTCAAGTGCCGCATCAAAGTTTGAATGTGTCAATATGGCACCTTTAGGCTCGCCTGTCGTACCCGATGTGTAGATCAACGTCGCGATATCGTCGGGACTCGCTGATGCGGTTCGCGCGGCCACCTCAGAGGCACACGATTCCGAAGCATGGCGTCCGAGCGACAGAAATTGGCTGAATGTCAACGTAGTCTCATCGTCAAGATCGCGTTTGACTTCATCAAATGTCACAATCTGCTTGAGCGATGAAGTCTGGCTCATAACCGCGCGTGCGATGATATATTGAGCTTCGTTTCCAACAAATATTATCTTGGTTCTCGCATCGTCGACGATATACTTCACCTGCTCGGCACTGCTCGTAGAGTAAATCGATACAGGAACAGCACGGTTGGCATAGGCAGCGAAATCGGTGATCAGAATCTCCGGACGATTGGCTGAGAAAACCGCAATCATCTCTTGTGTCCCGATGCCGAGTGTCTCAAGGGCACAAGCGGCTTCACCGACCTCTGTTTTTACTTGATTCCAGGTAGTCGCGACCCACTTTCCGTCAGATCCCGACTTATAGCGGTATGCCTCTCGGCATCCATCGCTCGATACCCTTACGTCAACTAATTTCGTGAGCGTATTCTGCATAAATATATATATTTCGATTAAATCGTTTGCAAAGTTACGAACTTCTTTCAATTTAATAACGTTTAAACGACACGAATTGACGTACCATTAACAATCATTACCAATTGAAAGAGACCGTTGCCGGCATTCGGCAACGGTCTCAACAATCAGTTTATGAAGTGACTTTACAGTCTCGGTCAATCTTTTTTCTCTTCGCGACGAGGTCCGCGGTCGCCACGGTCGCGACGGGGTCCGCGATCACCGCGGTCACGGTTTCCGCCTTCACGACGGGGTCCGCGGTTTCCACCCTCGCGCGGTTGACGCTCGCGTTCAACATAGCCTTCCGGCTTGGGCTGAAGAGCACGCATAGACAAACGGTATTTACCGGTTTTCTTGTCAATTTCAAGAAGTTTCACCTCGACCACATCTCCTTCTTTGATTCCCGATGCTTCCATGTCAGGAATGCGGTTCCATGAAATTTCGGAGATATGGAGCAGTCCTTCACGATGAGGCATGAACTCGACAAATGCTCCGAACTCGAGAATCGACTTCACGGGGCCAGTGTAAACTTTGCCTTCCTCGGGAAGTTCCACAATTGCGTTGATCATAGCCATAGCCTTGTCGATTGACTCCTTGTTGGCTGCGGCAACCTCGATATAGCCACCTTCGGGAATCTCGTCGATCGATACGGTCGCACCACTCTCTTCCTGAATTCCCTGGATAATTTTTCCGCCCGGGCCAATGACAGCACCGATGAGATCTTTCGGAATGAGCATGGTGACGATGCGGGGAACGTGGGGTTTGTAATCCTCGCGCGGCGCGGGAATCGTCTGATCGATGATGTCAAGAATGTGAAGACGGCCTTCACGTGCCTGGTTGAGGGCTTTCTCAAGAATCTCATATGACAGACCGTCACATTTGATGTCCATTTGAGTTGCGGTGATTCCCTGGCGTGTACCGGTCACCTTGAAGTCCATGTCTCCGAGGTGGTCCTCATCGCCGAGAATGTCTGAGAGAATCGCATATTTTTCACCGTCTGAGATAAGACCCATCGCGATACCGCTGACAGGGCGTTTCATCTTGACACCGGCGTCAAGCAGCGAAAGTGTTCCTGCACAAACGGTAGCCATCGATGAAGAACCGTTTGACTCGAGAATATCGCTGACAATTCGGCAGACATAGGGGAAATCATCGGGGAACATGCGTTTGAGCGCACGGTGGGCAAGGTTTCCGTGACCGATCTCACGGCGGCCGACACCACGAACGGGTTTAGCCTCTCCGGTAGAGAAGGGGGGGAAGTTATAGTGGAGAAGGAAGCGTTCGCGACCCTGGTTGAGAACATCGTCAAGAATTTTCTCATCGAGTTTGGTTCCGAGGGTTACAGTTGCGAGCGACTGAGTCTCTCCACGTGTGAAAACTGCAGATCCGTGAGGTCCGGGCAGATAATCCACCTCACACCAGATAGGACGGATCTCAGTCGTCTTGCGGCCGTCGAGACGTATGCCTTCGTCAAGAACACAACGGCGCATGGCCTCTTTCTCCACATCGTGGTAGTAGCGTTTTACAAGGGGGGTCTTCTCGTCACGCTCTTCTTCCGGCAGTGAGTCGATATATTCCTGGCAAACGGCCTCAAAAGAATCAATGCGCCAGTGTTTGTCGGCAGAACCGGCCTTGGCGATCGCATATACTTTGTCGTAGCATTTGTCGTGAACATCTTTGCGAAGTTCCTCATCGTTCACTTCGTGGCAATACTCACGTTTCACGGTCGAACCGACTTCCTGTGCGAGTTCTTCCTGTGCCTTGCACATCTGCTTGATAGCTTCGTGTGCGGTCTTGAGAGCCTCAAGCAAATCTGTTTCAGAGCACTCGTTCATCTCACCTTCGACCATCATGATGTTGTCGTAGGTAGCTCCGACCATCAGTTCCATGTCGGCTTTCTCAAGCTGCTCAAAAGTCGGATCGATCACGAACTCACCGTCAATGCGTGCGACACGCACTTCAGAGATCGGTCCGTTGAAAGGTATATCGCTGACGGCGATAGCTGCAGAGGCAGCAAGTCCGGCAAGCGCATCAGGCATGTCGACACCATCGCTCGAATACATTGTGATGTTTACAAACGTGTCGGCATGGTAATTGTCAGGGAAAAGCGGGCGAAGAACGCGGTCAACGAGGCGTGATGTCAGAATTTCATAGTCAGAGGCGCGTCCCTCTCGTTTGAGGAATCCTCCGGGAAAACGTCCGGCAGAAGAGAATTTTTCTTTGTATTCAACAGTGAGGGGCATGAAATCTACTCCTTCTCCGGCCTCTTTTGCAGAGACAACAGTCGCAAGAAGCATCGTGCCGCCCATGCGAACTTCAACAGCTCCATCGGCTTGCTTGGCGAGCTTTCCGGTTTCGATCGTGATCTCGCGACCGTCGGCAAGCGTGATGGTTTTTTTGATTGGATTCATAAAATTTTATTGATCAGTGTTTCTTATACTTCTTTAAATCGTGCAAAGATACGAAAATTTCGTCCAATTAACAAAATTAATTATAGAAGCACCTTGGTTTGGTATAAAAAATCAGCGGAACACCACCCCTGGGGGCGACATTCCGCTGAGAAATAATTTAAACCGATGTTATTTAGGCTGAACGGTGCAGACTGCGACACGGTTCCAGGTAGGAACGCTGAAGAGGTCACCTACACCCATACCTTTGGTTGTGATGCGGCTTGCGTCAACCTTGTAGGTCTTGACAAGTGCGTTTTTGACAACTTCGGCACGACGGTCAGAAAGACGCTGGTTGAATGCTTTCGAGCCTTCGGGAGAAGCATAACCTTTGATCTCGACTGTAGAACCTTCGTTTTCTTCGAGGCATTTAGAAACAAGCTCGAGGTTGGGTTTCTGATTAGCCTGAATGTAGCTTGAGCCTTGACGGAAGAAGATGTAACGAACGTTGTTGAGGTTGTTGTTTACTTCTTTCACAACCGGCGGACGACGGTTGCAAGCGTCGAGCTCAGCCTGCAGGTTGTTGATCTTGTTCTGAAGAGCGGCGTTGTTTGCGTTGCAGTTCTCGAGATCGTTGCGGAGTGAGTTGATCTGATTGTTCAGACCGTCAATCTCTTCCTGATCATAGAGACGGGCGATGACAAACGAATGAGTGCCGTTTGAGTTGCCGAAGTGATATGTGAGACCTGCCATGAGTTCAACGGCTGCATGATTGGCGTCATATTGTGCGCTGTAGCTGTCGATGTTGCTGGCGAAGTATTTGGGAGACGCACCCATGTTCCAGAGAATCGCGGGCTTGACATTGATTGTCCATGCCTTAGATTCACCAAGGTTGAAGTTGAAGTTAAGACCAACTTTGTTGCCCCATGAGTTACCGTCCCAGAGAGCTTCCTGATTGTAGCTGTGGATCCAGCCTGTTCCGGCGATGAGCTCCATTTCGAAAGTACGCGGTGTGCCTTTGTATCCGCCAAATGCGTTCATCAGGTTGATTGCACCATAAACGCCTACATACTGGTGGTCGATTGCGTTCCATGATTTGGGACCAGAGAACCAGCTTGAGGTGTTTACAGACCATTCGCCTTCAACACCAAGGCCGAATGTCGGGGTCAGTTGTTTCTGAAGATTCAGACCAAATGCGCCACGGGCATCACCGAAAAATGCGTGATGAGTCATCGGGGTTACCATTCCGCCTTTGACGCCGAGCGACCAATTGTCGGTAAATTTGCTACCTTCAACGGTAACCTGTGCCTGCGATGCCATAACCGACATTGCGAGCGCAGCTGTTAAAATAACCTTTTTCATTATAATATAATTTGGGTAAATAGTTGAATTTAATACGCAAAGATATTCACTTTAACCGAATTTCCAAAATTTTATGTAAAAAAACACTTTGATCATATTCATTGTGCCCGGGAATTCAGTGATTCTTTGAAGATAATTGTCACCGTCTGAAACAATGCACATGACAAAATGTTCAGACGGTGACAAAGACGATTATAGAAAAGTATTCTTATTTTTTCACGTTGACGGTGCAGACTGCCACACGGTTCCAACCTCTTACATTGAATACGTCACCAACACCCATGCCTTCGGTTGAGATGCGGCTGGCATCAATCTTATAGTTCTTCACGAGTGCATTCTTGACGGTCTCGGCACGGCGAGTAGACAGACGCTGGTTGAATGCTTTAGAGCCTTCGGGTGAAGCGTATCCCTTGATCTCAAGAGTTGATCCGGCGTTCTGGTTGAGAGCGTTCGAGATCAGTTCGAGATTAGGCTTCTGATTGGCCTGGATATAGCTTGAGCCGAGGTTGAAGAAGATGTAGTTAACATTGTTAAGGTTAGTGTTCACCTCTTTCACAACCGGCGGACGACGGTTGCAAGCATCGAGTTCTTCCTGCAGGCTCTTAGCCTTGGCATTGAGTGCGTTGGTATTGGCATTGCAGTTCTCGAGATCGTTGCGGAGCGAGTTTACCTGAGAGTTCAGATCGTTTACAAGATCCTGATCGTAGAGACGGCTGAGAACAAACGAATGAGTGCCGTTTGAGTTGCCGAAGTGATAAGTCACGCCGGCCAACAGTTCGACGACAGCGGCATTCGCGTTGTAACGTGCAGAGTAGCTGTCGATGTTGCTTGCATAATATTTAGGTTTGGCACCCATGTTCCAGAGAATCGACGGTTTGATCGACAGTGTCCATGCTTTCTGAGCACCAAGATTGAAATTGAGGTTCAAGCCGAGTTTGTTACCCCAGCTGTTTCCCTGCCATCCGGCAGAAATGGGATATCCGTGCTGATTATATGAATGGATCCAACCTGTTCCTGCAATAAGTTCTGTCTCAAACACACGGGGTTCTCCCTTGTATCCGCCGAACGCGTTCATCAGATTAATGGCACCGTAGATTCCGATATATGAATGATCAAACGCAGTCCAGCTTTTTGTTCCGTTATACCAGCTTGAGGTATTTACAGAAGCCTCTGCTTCCAAACCGATTCCGAAAGATGGAATGATCTGCTTCTGAAGTTCAACTCCGGCAATGCCGCGTGCTTCTCCCCAGAAAGCGTGGTGTGTCATCGGAGTCACCATACCGCCTTTAAGTCCGAAAGACCAGTTGTCAGTGAACTTGCTTCCCTGAACGGTAACCTGCGCATTTGCAGCAGCTGCTCCAAGCACGATTGCTGCACATAAAATAACTTTTTTCATATCTATGTTATAGATTTTACATTTTATTGAGCAAAGTTAATAAATCAAAATTTACTGTGCAATGTTTTTTGTGAAAATTTATTAACAGAATGAAAATAACGTCTCAGAATGTCATTTCGGACAAGTTTCAACAAGCATTATGTTCTGTCTGATGTCACAACTGCGTATTCCTGTATTTCTGATCAAGCGGGCCTCGAAGCGGTCACCGAATCTGCGGTTCCACTCCTCAAGGTCACGCTCGCCCACCAATGTAACCGCCTTGCACGGCGGAGGTGCCTGAATAGCCCGCACTTTGTCACCGAGATAGAAGTTGATCGTATAAAATCTGATAAGACGGTCTGAGCACCAGCCATATAACGGAATTTCCTCCCCATAGCCCTCTTCGGCCAGCTCTGCCGCAAGCCCCCGGTTACTTTTTGAGTTCAACACACCTGGCTGATAGACCGACGAGAAACTCCAGTAGAGCAGCAATGTCATCACGACAACCCTTCTGAAAGCGGCACGACCGGTGCCACAGAACACAGCCCTCAGAGTAAACAGAGCCATTGCCGTAGCCAATGAAATGGTGACAACTCCGGTCAAGCCGGCGTTACGGCATGCCAGGCCTTCAAGCAACAATTTTGTTGAACGGCCGCCAAACTCAGGTTTGAAAATAATGATCGACACATAGGCCAACGCTGCCGTTATTGCCACTGTAGCCATGATTGACGCATAGATTTTCAACACTCCCGGCGACAAACGATATAACCGGCGGGCAAGCAAAACGGTGAAATAAGCCAGTGACGGATAGACCGGCAGTAGATAGACACTGCGCTTGCTTGACGGAATGCAATAGAAAATAAATACGACAGCAAGCGACAGAATCATGAACATCGTCAGACTGTCGCTGTTTCGGAACCGGTTCCACGCCGTTTTCAGGCCACCGGGAACAGCTCTATATCTGACAGCGAAAAGAGACGCCACGGCCAACAGCGTATAGGGAAGCATTCCCGAAAGAAGTGTCACAAGATTATACCACCATGGATTGACGTGAGATTCATAACTCATCGTGCCGGTCAATCTGCCGAAATTCTCCTCCATGACAAGCCGGTAAAATTCTTCTCCCCCCTGCCTGTACGCGAGCCAATACCATACGGCAGGCAACACGAGAGAAAGCAGTCCGGTGATCAGGCAGCTCAGAGTGGTTCTGACAATCGGCCACCGCTGAAACAACATATACGCCCAGATAACAGCCAACGGAAGCACAGCCCCGACCGGACCCTTTGTCATGACTCCGCCGGAGAGCAACAGCACAGTCACCGGCTCCAGAGGCGTTTTTCCTCTCACGACACGGTCATACATCAACATGACCGAGCACACCATGAACATTGTCAGAACCATGTCGACCCGGCAGTTGCATGCCGCCCTGTGAACCTCAAAAGAGGTAGCGAGGACAATTGCAGTCATGAACGACACGCTTTGCGCAGTGTGACGCCGCATGACACCGTAGACCGTCATCGTCATCACAATCATGGCCAATGCCGACGGCAGACGTGATGTCATCTCCGTCACCGACCCTCCGTTCAACCATGACACGGCGGCTATGATCCATGCGAACATAGGCGGCTTGTAGGGAATGTCTCCTCCGTTGCTGACAGGAAGAATCCAGTCTCCGGACTGGAGCATCGAAACAGCCACAATAGCCTCGCGCGGTTCGCCTTTGGTGTTGAACAAGGTTTCACCCAGAAACGGAACGAATGTGATGATCAGCAATGCCGCGAGAATCCACGTGGCACGCGATGTCAAGAAAGATTCACGGGTCATAAGTATATCATTTTGCGTGTCATGCCGCCATCGACGACAATGTCAGCGCCGTTTATGAAATCGTTGTCAGGCAGCGAGAGAAACATGCACACACGGGCAATGTCTGCCGGACGTCCTACGCGTCGGGAGGGATGCTGCAAATGATCGTCTTCTGTCAATGCATCATAATCACCTGTCTCGATCCAGCCCGGTGAGATTGTGTTGACGGTGATGCCGAGTGGTGACAATGACATCATCAGCGAATGGGTCATCGACGCGATTCCGCCTTTCGAGACAGAATAAGCCACCGTGTCGGCTTCGCTCATCAGGTGACGGGTCGAGCTGATATTTATGATTCGTCCGCCGAACGAATTTGCCAGAGGCAGCGTCTTGCGGTGGCGCGACAGGGTGCGTGCAATGACAAAAGCAGGCCGCAGATTGGTGTCGAGAATGTGGTCAAAACTCCCGGTTGTCGTCTCGTCGAGAGCTGTATGCGAGAAAATTCCGGCATTGTTGATCACAATGTCGATATCGCCCCAATGGGCAAGAAGACCGGCAAGTGCTTTCTCAAGCTGCTCAACATCTGAAACGTCGACGCAACTGAAACGTGCTCCGGTCTTTTCCATTGTCTCGCGGCCTTTAACGGCATCTTTGTCAAAAAAAGCGACACGTGAACCGGCATTGGAAAACCTCGTGACGATCTCACGTCCGATGCCGGACGCTCCACCAGTCACCAGCACTCGCCTTGACGGGAAAGCCACATTCAGAATTCCTTTGCGTCTGAAGGAAGGAGAGGCACTGCGCCCCGACCTGTATTCCTCCATTTTTCTTTCAAGATAATTGTCTGCCATGTTTTCGATTTTATGCCCGGTCACGACGCGCGGCATCGAGACGCAGCAAGATGAATATCAAAAAGGTGAATCCCCACAGCGATGAGCCGCCATAGGAAAAGAACGGAAGAGGTATGCCGATGACCGGACATAAGCCGATCACCATGCCTATGTTGATACAGAAATGAAAGATCAGATATCCGGCGACACAGTAGGCATAAACTCTCGAGAATGTTGTCGGTTGACGTTCCGCCAAGGTTATCACACGCAGAATCAGCATCAGAAACAGCGTCATCACGCCCACAGTGCCGACAAAACCTTGCTCCTCTCCGATTGTGCAGAAAATAAAATCGGTGTGTTGTTCAGGCACATATTTCAATTTTGTCTGCGTGCCTTTCAGAAAACCTTTGCCGAAGAAACCGCCCGAGCCGATTGCGATTTTCGACTGGTTGACATTGTATCCCGCCCCCCTGAGATCTTCCTCGATGCCGAGCGCGACCTTTATTCTCATCTGCTGATGAGGCTCGAGCACATTCAGGAAAACATAGTTGACCGAGAACAGGAATATGACTGAAGCAGCCGCGACACCTGCCGTCACCCACAGAGCGCGTATGCGTACCCTCAGCAATTCGAACAGAATGTAACCGCATGCCACTCCGATAACCGACAGAAAGAAAGGCAATCCCGGCACATTGACGTCAAACATAGAGAGCGTGCCGGCGGTCGCACCCGTCGCGATGAACCACAGCGACACATTGCGGGCGGCCATGATGTGGTGGGCATAGAACATGAGAAGCACGACGATCAGCACCATGATCAGCACGAATACCGAAAACTCTCCGGCCGGTATACCCATCACCATTGTCTCTGAAAATTTGACAGCAAGCACAAATATGACCACGGCAAAGAATGCTCCGAGCAGAACCAGACCGCTCATGCCCTCGCGATAGAGCACGAAAAACAACGACAGATAGACCAGAGCCGATCCGGTCTCGCGTTGCGCGAGAATCAACATGATAGGCACAAAAATGATAGCCAGTGCCTTGACATAATTTATCGGACGCGCATTCAACACGAAATTATATCCGCTGAACAGCTTGGCCATGGCCAGTGCGGTGGCAAACTTGGCAAATTCAGCCGGTTGCAGGCTCATGGGTCCCAATACAAGCCAAGAACGCGAACCTTTGATGTCGGGAGCGATGAAAATCGTCACAAGCAACAGAAGGAGCATTCCGAAGTAGATCGGATAGGCATAAGTCTCATAAAGTCTCCTGTCAACGACCAGCAGAAAAAAGCCGAGCATAAACGACAGTCCGATCCACCGTATCTGCTTGCCTGAAAATTCATCGAAAGAAAATATGCTCGCCTCGTCAAAGTCATAGCTGGCGGCGTAGATGCTCAAAGCTCCGGCACAGACAAGCACCAGATAAAGCACCACCGTGAACCAATCGATGCCACGGAACAGTGACGGACTTTCATTAGTGTTTCTTAACTCCACTGTAGATTATCGTGTTAGATTCAAGCATGCGCTGTTCAAGATATTTACGTTCAGGCGAGATCTTGCCTTTCAGATAACGTTCAATCACAAGGCTTCCCACGGGCACACCGAATGTCGCACCGAAACCTGCATTCTCGACATAGGCACACACCGCGATCTTCGGGTCGTGGTATGGAGCGAAGCCGATAAAAGCAGAGTGATCTTTGCCATGAGGATTCTGTGCTGTTCCGGTTTTTCCACAGACCTCTATGTCGGGTAACGCTGCCATTCGGCATGTGCCTCCTGTCACCGCCATTCTCATTCCCTCGGCCACATCTTCAAAATAGTGCTGTGATATGGTCGGGACGCGTTTTTGAAGCAATTCCGCAGGCATGACGGTGTCTTGTATTTCCTTGACCACATGCGGAGTGATGAACCAACCGCGGTTTGCTATCGTCGCACAAAGGTTTGCAATCTGCAATGGAGTGGCCAGAATCTCACCTTGTCCGATAGCGACTGAGATGATCGTGTTCGCGCTCCAATGACCGCTTCCGTAGACTTTGTCATAGAATTTAGCATTGGGAATGAATCCACGGCTCTCGCCCGGAAGATCCACTCCGAGCTTATATCCGTAGCCAAGCGACACAAGATGGTTTTTCCACACCTCGAATGCATTGGCCGACGACCCATATTTAGATCTTTTGTCTACCATTGCCTTGAATCCCCAGCAGAAATAAGCGTTACATGATGTCTGGAGCGCAGGCTTCAGATTGATCGGCGATCCGTGGCCGTGACACCCGACCCTGAGTCCGCCGGAAATGAATCCGTGGTAACAGGGATACATCGTCTGCAGATTGATTATGTTCTCCTCAAGCAGAATAAGACCCTGGCTCGGCTTGAAAGTCGATCCCGGCGGATATGCGCCCATCAGCGCACGGTCAAACAATGGTTTGTATGGGTCATTGACCAGCTTCCGGTATCCTTCGCCACGCTGACGTCCCACAAGCATCTCCGGGTCATAGGTCGGCGATGACACCAACGCAAGGATCTCGCCGGTGGCCGGTTCGATAGCCACGACCGCACCGATTTTGTTGACCATAAGACTTTCGGCATATTGCTGTAGATCGAGGTCTATGCTGAGCTTCAGGTTACGGCCCGACACCGGAGCCACATCGCGCGAACCGCCGTCATAGCGTCCCTGAATGCGCCCATGGGCATCTCTGATCAGTATTTCGACACCTTTGACGCCTCTGAGATATTCGTCATAGCTTTTCTCGATGCCGAGGTCACCGCAATAGTCTCCACGCTGGTAGTAGGGATCGCGGTCAATATCGGCAGGAGAGACCTCTCGTATATTTCCAAGCACGTTGGCCGCCGTCTTGTGGTTATATTGCCGCAATATGCGTTTCTGAATGAAAAACCCGGGGAAACGGTAGAGTTTCTCCTGAAGACGTCCGTAATCCTGAGCCGACAAGTGTGTTATAAGTTTCTGGGGGGTGTATGAAGAGTAGCCCGCCGCATTGCGCATGTCTGCAAACCGTTTTTTCAACTGCTCATGGGTGATGTTAAGCGTGTGGCAGAAATCAATGGTGTCAAACTGCTGCACGTCACGCGGAATCATCATCACATCATAGGCAGGCTGGTTGAACACGATCAATTCGCCGTTCCGATCATAAATGAGTCCGCGCGAAGGATATATCGTCTTGTTCAGAAATGCATTGTTATCGGCATATATCTTGTATTTGTCGTCGCCAAGCTGAAGATTGTAGAGTCTGACAAGATAAATCAGCGCGATAATGACGATAAAGCCCCCGATGGCATATTTGCGTTTTTCGAGTCTATAGTCTTTTCTCACGTTTTTTTGATGTTAAACTGTCAAGTGCCAAAATCAAGATAAAGGTAAGGATGCTGCTTCCGGTGATGCAAAGAATGAGTCTCGAGATATTGAAGAATGTCATCGATTCCACAATGAAAAAGACCATGCAGTAGAGCACCACAGTCGAAATCAGATATTTCATATAGACCGCCGGACCGAGAGATCTGATCGACGGCTCAGGATCGGTCAGATCGTCCTCACGTGGGAAGAAAAGCCGGAGAACCGGCATACGCGCCACGGCAAGAATTGTACAAGCCAATGAATTCATGCCTCTGGTATCTGAAAAGATGTCAATAAGAAATCCCATAAGAAAGGCAAACGTCATGGTCCAGTTGACATTAAGGGTTACCGGCAGTTTCAGAATCCAGTAGATAAAGACCAGCGGAACAGCCACACCCCACAACACAAGGTGGTTGAATACGATGACCTGACACAAGACAAGTACCACAAACAGCACCACAAATTTCAATATAGTCTTAGTCATCGCTCGATCAGATTTTCGATTTGGTTATTTCAGGTTCTTTCTCAACCTCCTTGATTTCCTCTATAAACCCGTGGTTGATCACACGCACCGTCGACAACTGAGAGAAATCGGTAAGAAGTTTTATGCGCAAAGTAAAAAAATTGTCATCGGCCCCACGTGCAGCATTGATGACCGTGCCAACCGGAATACCCTCGGGGAAGACAGCCGAATAGCCGCTGGTGACAATTGTGTCGCCGCGGTGATAGACCGTGTGTTTGGGCAACTCTTCGAGCAACGCCTGCTCGGGCGATTTGCCGTCCCACACCAATGAGCCGAAAACATCGCTTCCTTTCAACTTGCACGAAAGGCGGAAGTTGGGATTCAGAAGCGAGATCACACGCGAATAGTGTTCCCCCACAACATTTACAATGCCTACCACTCCGTTCTGGTCAACCACTCCCATCTCGGGCTTGACTCCGTCAGCCGCTCCCTTCTCAATCGTTATGTAATTGTAAGGGCGGGAGATGCTGTTGTTTATCACATGGCCAATGATGAAGCTGTAGGGCGAGAGGGCCTCGACAACCGTCATTGTGTCGGCATAGACGATCTCCTCGAGAGATCCGACTTTCTTCCGCAACGCGATGACCTCGCTTTCGAGCGAGGCATTGCGGCGTTGAAGGTCTTCGTTGATGTCGTGGAGATTGAAGTATGACGTCACCGAATTAGACGTGTCGTAGACCGATGCCGCGAGCTGTCCGGCCGAGGTCATGAAAATGTGATGCTGATAAGGATTATTCTTTACCAGCAACACAATTGAAATCGAGACGTAGAACGTAAACACGAACCACGGCAGATATTTGACCAGGAAATGGAGCAGATTTCTCATCGGCGACAATTGTCGGTCGAGATGACCGTCATCTGATCAGGAATGAGAAATTATGCCTGTTCTTGAGTGCCACGCCAGTGCCTTTGGCCACGGCGAGAAGCGGATCTTCGGCAATGTGGAACTGAATGCCGATCTTGTCGGTCAGTCGTTTGTCAAGGCCACGAAGAAGCGCACCACCACCGGCGAGCCAGATGCCATTGCGTACGATGTCAGCATAGAGTTCAGGCGGTGTCTGCTCGAGCGCGCCCAGAACAGCCGCTTCGATCTTTGATATTGATTTCTCGATGCAGTGGCTGATTTCCTGATAGCTGACCGGAATCTCCATAGGCAGAGCCGTCATCTGGTTCGGGCCGTGAACAATGTAGTCTTCGGGTGGATTCTCAAGTTCGGTGAGAGCCGATCCGACATTCATCTTGATCAATTCAGCCGTGCGCTCACCCACCCTTACGTTGTGGGCGCGACGCATATGTCCCATGATGTCATCAGTGAGGTCGTCGCCTGCGATCTGTATGCTCTTGTTCGACACAATGCCGCCCAGAGAGATCACGGCGATCTCGGTCGTTCCGCCACCTATGTCAACAATCATGTTACCCTCGGCAGCCTGAACATCAAGACCGATTCCGAGGGCAGCCGCCATAGGTTCATATATCATGTAGACATCCTGACCGTTGGCATGCTCCGACGAGTCGCGGACGGCGCGTATCTCGACCTCGGTCGAACCCGAAGGAATGCCTACGACCATGCGCAACGACGGCGAGAACCAACGGCTGCTCTTGGCGTTCGCTTTCTTGACCAGACCGCGAATCATCAGTTCGGCAGCCTGGAAGTCGGCGATTACCCCTTTTCTGAGCGGGCGCACCGTTCTGATGCCCTCATGCTCCTTGCCCTGCATCTGCTGGGCTTCTTTGCCCACGGCGATCAATTTGTCCGTCCGGCGGTCAAGGGCTACGATCGAAGGCTCGTCAATCACGATCTTGTCATTGTGAATGATGATCGTGTTGGCTGTTCCGAGATCGATAGCTATTTCTTTTGTCAGTGAAAAGAAGCTCATTTTTCTTTCTGGAATGTGTGTATTGGAAGGGTTAGTGCTTGAAATGACGGAAACCGGTCATCACCATTGCGATTCCGTTGGCGTCGCAATATTCGACAGTATCATTGTCACGGATCGATCCGCCCGGTTGTATGACAGCATCCACGCCGGCATTGTGGGCAATCTCGACACAGTCGGCAAACGGGAAGAAAGCATCTGACGCCATCACCGCGCCGTTGAGATCGAACCCGAACGAACGTGCTTTCTCGATTGCTTGTTTCAGAGCGTCGACACGCGAGGTCTGACCGACTCCGCTCGCCATGAGCTGACGGTTCTTTGCCAGAACAATCGCATTGCTCTTTGAGTGCTTGACGATTATATTGGCGAACAGCAGGTCTTCAACACGCTTGGGGTCAACAGCAGCCTTGGTCACCTGTCGCAGATCTTCAGGGGTCTCACGTTTGGTGTCACGTTCCTGCATGAGCGCGCCGTTGAGAATCGAACGATACTGACAAGTGGTTTCCAACGGTTGTTTCTGAACGAGCACGATGCGGTTTTTCTTTGAGAACAGCACCCCGAGTGCTTCCTCGGTGTAGGAAGGTGCTATCACAACTTCAAAGAAAATTTTGTTGATCTGCTCTGCCGTCTCATAGTCGATCTCGCGGTTGGCTACCAACACACCGCCGAAAGCTGACACGGGGTCACAGGCAAGTGCATCGGTCCACGCCTCGAGAATCGTCGGGCGGGTTGCCACGCCACACGCGTTGTTATGTTTGAGAACGGCAAATGTCGGCTCTTCAAACTCAGCGATCAACGACACTGCGGCATCGATGTCGAGAAGATTGTTGTAGGAAATCTCCTTACCGTGGAGTTTGTCAAACATGGCGTTGAAATCGCCGAAGAAGAATCCTTTCTGGTGGGGGTTCTCGCCATAGCGCATAACCATTTCACCGTCAACGGCAACTCTCATTGCCGAAGGCTGCTCAAAAGTCGAGTCGAAATAGTTGAAGATCGCCGAGTCATATTCAGAAGAAACCGCAAATGCTTCTTTGGCAAACCAGCGTCGCTGTTCAACGGTTGATTCAGCACCCGACTCGACAAGCATGTCACGCAGTGCGTGATATTGCATCTTCGAGGCCACGATGACCACATCTTTGAAGTTTTTAGCGGCCGCGCGGATGAGCGAGATTCCGCCTATATCGATTTTTTCTATGATATCGGCCTGGGAAGCACCCGACTTGACAGTCTCGACAAAGGGATAGAGGTCGACAATCACAAGATCGATTTCAGGAATCTCATATGTCGAGATCTGTTCACGGTCTCCTTCATTGTCGCGACGGTTGAGAATGCCGCCGAAAACTTTCGGGTGGAGTGTCTTGACTCTACCTCCGAGAATCGAGGGGTAGCCGGTCAGATCTTCTACCGCGTCACACTCGATGCCGAGCGATTCGATAAACGTGCGTGTACCGCCGGTAGAAAGGAATTTAACACCCTGTTTGTGAAGCAACGAAATGATTTCGTCCAATCCATCTTTGTGGAAGACCGAAACAAGCGCGGTCTTGATTTTCTTTGTGTCTGACATTCTCTATTTTGCTTTTATTCCGTTTTAGAGTGCAAAATTACGCAAATTCCATCACTCCACAAAGAAAAAAGTGTCAATTAGAGTTAGACAGACAGGAATTTATCATCATGACGGATTTGATCAGATCGCCTCTTTGACCTTAGTCACCCAACCGCGCAACCTGAGGTCGGTGGCTTCGGGGTGGTTCACCTCGTCGAGAAGCAGGCCGACGGTCATTCCGCCCAGATCGGCCGATGTGTGGTGAAATTCATATCCGACTGTGTCGTAAGGTGCGATGAAATCAGCTCCAGATTCACGCAATGCGTCATAGATGATGCCTACACCGTTGCAAAAAGTGTCGGTCATAGTCTCGTCGCCACAGCCAAACAGGGCTATTTTTTTCTTACTCAGGTCCATAACCTCGAGGCCTTTGAGAAAATCTATCCAATCGACCTGGACATCGCCGTTGCCCCATGTGCTGGTTCCGAAGACAAGCACATCGTAGGGCTGCACAGATGAAGGTGCCGCCTCGGCCACATTGTGGATATCTTCCTCGGGAACATCGAGCTGTTTTGCTATCTTGTGTGCGATCGTGGCTGTTGTGCCAGTCGACGAACCGTAAAAAATGCCTATATTTCTCATAATGCAGTTATTGTGATTAAGATATAGAAATAACACCCGAACACCCCCGTTGGTTCCCGTCAAAAAGAAGAGGGTGCGCCAAACTTCATTGTCTGCGCACCCACTTCAGATTTTCTTATCGGCTGTTACCGGCTCAACGTTTGATCAGTTTGATTGCCGGAAGTTTGTTGACCTTGAGGTAGTAGACACCGGGAGCGAGATTATCGACATCGACAGTCATGGTCGTTGTGTCACCACCCTTGACAGAGCGCACCTCACCACCGCCAAGCGAATAGATCGAGATCGAATCGATCACATCGGCAGCCTCGACATTGACGACACTCGTCGCCGGGTTGGGGTAGACAGACAGTCTGACATTACCGTCACCGTCAATCACCTCGACACCAGTCGTACCGGTTCTGACAGTCGCCTTACCCTCGGTTACAGTTCTGTGGGGAGTCGGATCGGCATAGACCGGTTTCACAAAGAAGTCCCAGGTCGACGGGTCCTCACCCGGGTTAACTTTTGGATACCAGGTGATCACCGATTTCTTGCCACCCTCACCGGCAGCGTCAGGCGTTGTGTAGTCCTTGTCATTGTCGAAATCATATGTTCCGGGAATGCGGTCGGTCGGTTTGTCATCGCTTCCGGGTGTTCCGCCGCTGACAACATAGAATCCGTTCTCGTCTTCACCGACAGTTATTTTCTGAGGACCCTTGCCGTCTTTCTTGTCGACCCAGATCTCATAGTAGCTGACAGGATTCTCATTGTCGTTGTTATTATGGTCAAAATCGATATCGACACGATATTTTCCGTCAACGTCGGTTCCCTCCTTGCCTTTCCAGACATCGGCTGTCACGGTCGGATCCTCAACCTCGAGAGTGACCTCGCTCTTGCTGGTCGCAGGTGTGGTCTTGACAATCTTGTCGGGGTCGGTCGACGGGGCGATGTCAGCTGTAATCGTAGCATTGTACTCACCAAGTTCCTCGATCTCGAATGGAATCTCAAATTCAGGCACATAGTCACCTTCTTTATATTGTCCGTCGGGATTATCGATCACCTTGAAACCGTTGGTCACCGTTCCGTCGGGATTCTTGACCGTGTAGCTGAAACCAAGTTCGCCTTTCTCATTTGTCGTGAGACGTGAGTCGGCATGAATCTCATATTTCTTGCCGCTATGGGAGACGAGTTCGACATTATAGCCCATCACCTTGTAATCACCCTTGTCGCCTGAGTCAAAATCGACCGGCTTCCAAGACATTGTGCCCTTGAACTCAGTGATGTCGATGTTGCGTTTACCCTCTTCGTCGGTAGCATAGACCTTGAATGAGTTGAGGGTGATAGCCGGAACCGGAAGCTCAATCTGGGGAACCAGCTCATATTTCGCTACACGACGGTTAGGCACATACTGATAGATGTAGATGTGGTTTCCATCAGCTTCCTCGACCACCGAAGCGTAAAGGAAGTTTGAGTTTGAGTTGGCAGCCTCGGCGGCTATAGCCGCCTCACGCTGGGTGAATGTAGCGGTCGGAATCAGGTTGGTGAAATCAAACATGTCGGAATTGGTGTCGAGCACCGGCACATTTTCGTAACCTTGACGACGCGAGGCCCGGTTGACCGTGAACGAACCCATGGCGACAGAGTAGCTCGAAACGCCGGTGATCAGGAACAAGTCGCTGCAGCTGACACCGTTGGCGTGCGTTCCGCGGAAGAAGACGGTGCAACCGCCGGCCTGGTTAGACTGGCCTTCACGAAGAATCAGCTGGTCATCCCACGGCTGCTTGCCGGGTTGCGCTGTTCCGTGGATGTTGGAGATGCGGAAATAACCGCCTGAACGAATCTGATGAATGAACACGTTGTTCTTGACATCGCCGTCGCGGAAGAATGCGGTGTTCTCCGTTCCGTTGCCGATCTCGATCGGTTTTGCACCGGGAACATCAAGGTTGGGATACTCGGCATCCACCTCATGACGGTCCATCTTTATGATTTTGCCGTTCTGCACATTGGCGCAATAGGCCGAACGACCCTGGCCGGGAGCGAAAACGATGTGACAGACTTCATCTGACATCAGATTTCCTTTCACGCTGAAGAAGTCGACACGTCCGCGCTGACCGTCCGTACCGTTTTTATCGACGTATGCATCATCAAAGAAACGGTTTCCGGCACCTCCGGCACTCGCGTCAAAGACAATTTCTTTCCAAGTCGCATCTTTTGCTTTTGAGCCTTTGGGAATGATCCATGCCTTGTGGAGCGGAGCATAGAACGCGTTACCGGTTCTGACAAGGAGGTTGCCGGCGTCATCTACAGCTACGGCGACAGCCTGATCTACAGTAGGAAGTTTCACAACATATTCACCGAACTTCGCCGGATCGGTCAATGCCGTCTTGGTATCTCTGACGCGACGAATGCACGCATTGTTCTTGTCGAGGAAATACCAGAAGCCTTTGCCGTCGACAATCGCATGGGCAGCCTGACGCCAGTTGTCTGTATGTCCGGCTGTCGTGTTCTCGATATATTGGGTGTTGGGATTATTTTCGTCACCAACCCACTTTCCGGCAGGATAAGACAAATGGGCTTTCGCCTGACCAATTCTGAAGTTATAGATCTCGCGGATATCATATTTGATTCTCGAGTGGTCGCGCGGATCGATCGGAGTCACAATCGGCTCAGATTTGCGTGTGATCGTCCCGCTTGTCACATTGCCTTCGGCATCTTCAGTAAATTCATAGACCGCCTCGACAACATAGCTGTGTTGTCCGGGGGCGACGTTCGGATCAAGATAAGACGTGAACGTGATCTTCTGTTTCAGGAGCGCACCGTCGCGATAGATGTTGTAGTATTGCACACGAGAAGGCGTGTTTTCGGGAGTGTTCCAAACGAGCTCATACTGACAGTAGCCCGAGTGGCGGCGTCCGCTGAGATTGGCCGGAGCCTTGTATTCTTTCGGAATGGGAAGTCCGGCAGCCGTATAATCACATACAATATTTTCCGTAGGAGAGAAACTTCCGGTTGTTGAGTAAACGATGCGGTAATTGCCTTCCTTACCCTCTTCCGGCAACTGACCGCGCAAAGTGGTCGTGGCACCGGTAGCAATCTGAGTCCAGCTGTTGCCGTTCTTCTGATAGAGTGCATAAGAAGTAGCTCCGGTAACCGGAAGGACGGTGAAGTCAGCGATCGGGTAACCGTCACTGTCGTTTCCGGTCTTCATGTTGTCTTTTGCCCAGATGTATTTGCGGGCGCCTTTCGAACTGAAAAGATAGACTGCGACAAACCCGTCTTCTTCGACAATGTTTGTTCTAAGCTGATAGAAGTTGCCTAAAGTAGCACCGATGTGCAGATCATAGCTTTTATCGCCTGCTGTCAGCCTGACAATCTCGTCAGTTGATGAAATCGCTCCTGCTGCATCGGTGGCAGTTGTCGTCGGTGCTGCGGTGAAAAGCACACCACCGACATATTTGCGGGTCATTCCGATGATTGATTTCGCTGTCGATGAAATAGAGCTTTTTGAAGTTATCGCTCCGGCGGCATCATCAATGTTAACTTCATAGGAAGCGTTTGTCAATCGTCCGTTGGCATAAATAGCCTCGGTGTCGGAATAGGGATAGAAATACGACACAGACTGGTTTGCCCAAGGCAATGTATATTTCTTAACAGCGGTCTGTTTCTGATTCTTGATCGTGACCCTGTAGATTTCCTTAAGCCCGTTGGGCGTAAACCAGACATAACCTGTTCCGTTCAAAATATCACCGGTGACAGTCAGGTTGTCACTACGCCCGTCGGCGACACCTGTCAGAGTGATATCAACCAACGCTTTAACATTGGTAGCACCTGCGGGTATCACCATAAGCCCGGTGTGTTTTGCCGTGCCAAGGGAGCCTTTCTCAAACACAACGTTACCCGCGTCATCGACTGCGACGACACCGATTGCATTTGAAGGCAAAGTAAATGAGTTCCATGTTTTGGGAGCTCCCTGGTTAAGTTTGGTGTTATCACCGAGAGTCAGACGATAGACCGTTGTGCTCGATTTCTTTGGCACATAGATCGAATGTCCCGATCCGGCAGCCCAACGGTTGTCTGCGTTGGTGATTGTTCCTAAATCAGCAGCCGTTCGCGTCGGCACCTGGTAAAGCCGCCACTCATCTTGAGCATAGACGTTCAGAGCGGATATAATAACCGCTATGGACAGAGCGTATTTTAAAACAAATTTCATAGTTAGTAAGAAATAGTTTTCGTTATTAATTGGTTTATTTCATTTTAATTTATGGTAGCCGGAAAGCACTTTTGTCAGTAAGTAATTTTCGGTTGAGAAGCTGTAAGCGGGCATCTCAGAGGTTAGTTAAGGCATGGGAGGAAAACTATGGAAAGAAATCAACTGTCAGCAATTAACTTTGAGAACTAAAGCTAACCGACGCAAATGTGTGTTGCAAATGTAATCGATTGCTACTAAATGCAAAGTTACTTAAAAAAACGCGCGAGCGTAATTAATCACTACTAATTTTATGAATTATTAACATATTTTAATCTCATCGGCTAATTTTTCATCAAATTTCTTTTCATAGACAAGTAGACAGTCGACAGTGTAACGATCACAATGATCGCGTATGTCCACTTCAACCTGCCGGGCATGATAAACCACCCGCAATTGACGACAAACTGCACAGCGGCATACCCGACAGAGACTTTCAGATGAGACACACACCGATTGTTGACCAGCAATTGATAGAGGTGAAGGCGGTGAGGCTTCAGAATATTATCACCTCTGAACAGACGTTGTAAAATGGTGAACACGACATCTACACCATAGACAACCAGAAAAACGATTATCGAGGCATCGGCAGTAAGGATTATGTAGCTCACCGTCAACCACACAATGAAAAATCCCAACACGATTGATCCGACATCACCGGCAAAACAGATTGCCTTGTGACGGAAATTGAAAACCGCGAATACGAAAACTGCCACAAGCTCCGACACGATCAGTAATTCGGGCACTTCCGCTCCCCACCGCCACTGACACTGATGATACAGAAGCAGCATGGTCGCAAGAGTCACGACCGAATAGGCGGCAAGCATACCGTTCACGCCGTCCATGAAGTTAAACCCGTTTATGAATCCGACACCACACAGCAAGATCAACAGATAGATGTCGTAGTGGCCGGCCACAGCGACATCGCTGAAGACATATGCCACCACAACTATCTGGACAACAAGACGGAACACAGGTGACAGGTCGCATAAATCATCATACATGCTGACAGCGAACAGAACCGCCGCTCCCGCCAGCATCGGCATATAGCCGCGAAAGCCCATGGTTTCGTCAAGATGAAAAGCAGTCATGACAAGTGCGGCGACAAAGAAGATGAACCCACCCCCGGTTTCTGTCGCAGCATTGTGAGATGACCGCGACGTGACATCGGCCTGTAGTCTCAACCGTCGTGCGACAGGCAGGAATACAGACTCCAGAGCAAACAGAAGCAATAGAAGTATGAGTATCTCAGTGGTCATTTCATAATATTTTATAAGGGCGTTGACAAGCACTTCGTGCATCGGGTGCTCTCATGGCATATCTTGCTGAATTCTGTAACCATCGAATGAAAGGAGGCTACACAAACGGTCTACTGAAATTTGAGGCCGGTAATTCTCCGGAAACAGTTCGGGAGGGTTATGGTGAATATTGCGTTCATCGGGGCCTATCATGACAGTCAGCCAACCGAGCCGGTTAGGCACCACGAAATCTTTGGCCGGATTGTCGCCGACATAAACATAGCGGTGACCGGGCCAACGATCCATTATCTGCCTGAATGCCACCCCCGACAATTTTCCGGAACCGACTTCCTCGCTGATCAGAATCATGTCGACCAGAGGAGTCAGACGGAGCGTGTCGATCTTGGCCCTCTGCCGACGGCCCCAACCGTCGGTGACAACCGCTATCTTAGCTCCACGGTCACGCAACGCCTCCAGCAGCTGACGCGCACCTTCGGTGTCGTCAAGCCCCACCTCTCCACTGCGATAAAGCTCGACAGCACGATCGCGCTCATCCTCGCCGGCGAGGGTCTCGAAAGCATCATAGGGCCGTCCCACCTTTTTCAATGAATCATATAGACACTCATCGCCACCGGCGACGGCGCGAAATGTCGAGTCAACATAATCGGCCTCTTTATAGAGCGTGTCGTCGAGGTCGAAAACGATGACCGTATCAACGAGTGGCGACCGCATCTTCAATAGCCTTGATCACACGGGCTATGTCGCTGTCGGTAAGACTCGATCCGCTCGGCAGACAAAGTCCGCGGCCAAACAGCCGTTCAGAAACTCCGTTGCCATAGAACGGAGCATCGGCATAGACCGGCATCATGTGCATCGGTCTCCATAGCAGACGTGTCTCGATGTTTTGCCCTGCAAGGGCGACACGAACGTCATCGGGATTGACCGACTCATCAAACAAAACGGTTGTAAGCCAGAAATTAGAGTCGAACTCAGGCGACGGATTCTCTATCACGGTCACCACCCTGCTGCCGGCAAACGCACGGCTGTAGAGGTTATGGATCTCACGGCGCCGCTGAAGGTGTTCGTCGAGGACTTCCATTTGTCCGCATCCAATGGCCGCCGAGACATTGCTCAGACGGTAATTGTAGCCTATGACCTCATGATAGTAGTACGGACGGTTCTCGCGTGCCTGGGTCGCATAAAACAGCACTCTTCTGGCGGCTTCGGGAGTCGGACACACCAATGCACCTCCACCCGAGGTAGTGATTATCTTGTTGCCGTTGAACGACAGCACACCATAGCTGCCGAACGTGCCGCAACACTGTCCCTTGAACGTCGATCCGAGAGCCTCGGCACTGTCTTCGATGACAGGAATTTCATATCGGGCGGCAATCTCCATTATACGGTCGATCTTCGCCGGCATGCCATAGAGATAGACCGGAATGATCGCCTTTGGATAGCGTCCGGTCACACGGTGGCGGTCAATGATTGCCTGCTCGAGCAGGTCGGGGTCGATGTTCCAGGTCTCAGGCTCGCTGTCGACAAACACCGGAGTCGCCCCGACATATCTGATCGGGTTACAGCTCGCGGCAAATGTGAACGACTGGCAGATGACCTCATCACCCGGGCCTACACCAAGCATGACCAGAGCCAGGTGTATGGCAGACGTTCCCGATGAGAGTGCCACGATGTTTCCATGGCCGAGACGCGCGGCGAGACGGCGTTCAAACTCGTCGACGGCAGGTCCGAGGGGAACGACCCAATTACCGGCAAATGCCTCGGCGACATACTTCTGCTCGGAACCACCCATGTGGGCGAGCGACAACAGGATTCTACTGTTCATTTCCATATTCAATTTGTTCCGTCGAAAAGGTCCATTGTCGCGCGGCCCTGCTGATTGATGCCTTCGCGTGCAAACACCTTGCTGACGGTCATAAACAATATCTTCAAATCGAGAGCGAACGAGAGGTGGTCGACATACCAGCAATCGAGCCTGAACTTCTCGGTCCACGAAATTGCGTTGCGTCCGTTGACCTGAGCCCACCCGGTTATGCCGGGAACGACATCGTGACGCCGACGTTGCTCATCAGAGTACAAAGGTAAATAATTTATCAATAACGGCCGCGGCCCGACCAACGACATTTCACCACAGACGACATTCCACAGCTGGGGTAGCTCATCGAGCGATGCTGATCTCACAATGCGCCCGATCCGTGTCAGACGGTCGGCATCAGGCAACAGTGTTCCGGCAGAATCGCGCCGTTCATTCATCGTTCTGAATTTATAGATCGTGAAGACGCGGCCTCTGTATCCGGGACGATGTTGTTTGAAAAACGCGCCCGAACGGCCGTTTGCCACAGTCAGGGCAACCCATGTGGCGGCAATCACCGGCGACAGGACAATCAGGGCGGCTGAAGCTGCCGAGAAATCAAACAGGCGTTTCAGGTAGCGTCGGTAAATCATCGTGACAGACTGCTGCTGAGGGTTCTGAATGCGTTGCTGATTCTGCGGCGCCAGGTGATGCGTTTCCTCACCTGATTGACAAGCAGCTGAAGATTCCTCCCCATCAACGCCCGGAAGTCGGCCGAATCGAAAGACGAAGGTGCATATTCGCGTGCCAGAGACAATATCTCGACCGCATCATGGGGCATCGCGATGTTTATGTCTTCTTCGGTCAATCCGAACCCCGACAGATAGCGTCTGACCAGCCACTCGTAGATGCTGTTTTTAAGTTCGATCGAAATTCCGGCATAAAAGTCGCGCTTGTCGGGATAACGGGCGTCGACAAAATCTTTTTTAAGTCGGGCAACAGTGATGAAATCGTTGATGTAACAGTCTCTGACCGACGAATAGCCGCCGGTTCTGTAGTGATAGTCACAACCCGGAGCGAGTGCGATAGTCTTTATCGCCGAGAAGATATGCATGTTTGTCAACACATCTTCCTGATAGAAGACTTTGAAATCGGGGATATTCCTGAACTGCTCGCTACGATACAGGTTGCCACACAGCGACAGTTTCAACCTGTGGTAGCCGAACAAGCCTTTCAAGATATCATCGTCAACCTCGACGGCCGATCCGGCCAATGGTCTCAACGACGGTGAGAGTGTGTTACGTCTGAATCTGACAATACCCTCGGTATAGAATTCATAGCCCACCACGACATCGACATCGGAGTCATACGAAAGTCCCCGGCAAAGGTTTGAGAGATAGTGGCGTGAGACAAAATCATCGGCATCGCAAAATGTCACATAGGGTGCTCGGGCAGCCTCAAGGGCAGCAAGTCTGGCTCCATGGCTCCCAAGATTCTCATGAGAGTCGATGACCCTGACCCGCTGGTCGGCGTTCTCGTGCTGACGCAGCACATTGATCGTGTCATCGGTCGAACAGTCGTTCACACAAACGATCTCAAAATCTTTGAAGTCGTTGCGCAACAATGATTTCAGGCACTTGTCGAGATGACGCGCCTCATTGAAGCATGGAACGATGACACTGATTTCAGGACTCATATATCTGAATGTATTTCTTTACGGTTTCGTTAATATCAAATTTTCGCGCCCTCTTTCTCGACAGTTCGGCCACTTGTCTGTATAGTGCCGGATTCTCAAGTTCAAGCACAGCGCGTGAAAGATCGCGCTCATCACCGTGTCTGAACAAGATTCCGGCATCGCCCACAACTTGTCTTATTCCCGGAAGATCGGTTGCGACTACCGGACGCCCCGATGCGAGTCCCTCGACCGCCGAGAGACCGAAGCCTTCCCAGTGTGACGACATGATAATGACATGGCTGTCAGCGATAATACCGGCGATATCGGTTCTGACCCCGGTGAACACGACACGGTCACCGACGCCAAGTTCACGGGCAAGGTTCTCCACTTCTCCCCTACGCTCACCGTCTCCGACAAGACACAGATTGTAGTATGACGGCAACAGAGCCAGTGCCCTGACCGCCGTGTCCTGATCTTTCTGTGGTCTGAATGCAGCCACCATGGTCAGTATCCGTCGACCGCCCGCAGAGGGCTTGCGGTCGATGAACCTGTCGAGATTCACTCCGTTATTAATAACCGTTATTTTTTCTTTGCTGCCGATCTGCTTTTCGAGAGCCTCGGAAACATCTGACGAAACAGCGATTATCTTTTCATATGGGGCATAGAGAATTCTGTCGAAGGCACGCCCCCACACTTTATCGCGCCGACGGTTGTGGGTGTTATGCTCTGTTGTAAACAACCTGGCATCGGTGTCAAACAGTCTTGCAGCGGCAGAGACCGCCATCTGGCACGGTGTGTTATGGGTATGTATCACATCATAGCCACGCATGTATCGTCTCAGCCTGAGCAGGTTGAGAGGTGACCACATTCGTTTGACCCCGAGAAAACTGACCTTGATATCGTTGGCTTCGTGTTTATCGCGGAAAGGTGTGTCGGAATCGAGAAAAACAAGCAGTTCGACATCGTGTCCGGCATCTCTCAGACGTGGCAGCAGGTCGACGAGCAACCGCTCGGCTCCCCCGGTCAGCAAGGTTGTTATGACGTGGAGAATTTTCATAGTTATGAGATTTTGTGGGTGTTTTTTAATTTAACCTGTAAATGTGTGTATAGCAGAAGGAGCAGACCTGCCGGTAAGGCAGGCAACATGAGCAGACGTCCGGCAGCAGATGACGGCATCTTGAACCGCCGGGCCGTAATAGCCGACGCAACAAAGTGGGCGGCGCATAGGAATTTCTTTAAAAGCGGCAACCCGAGCGACATCTTGTGATCTCTGTAGAACATCCATCCCTGCGGATTTCTGAGATAGTTACTCCACATGGTGTTGCTCGAACCGTCGGTCTGATATTCAACCGTCACAAGCTGACGGTTGACAGTCAACATTTTATAATCAAGTCCTATCAGATCGTAGAGGTAATCAAGCCCGACATAACGCTCTCCCTCGAAAACAGGATATCGGGGATAGCGGCGCACAACATCGGTGCGTAAGACAAGTTTCTTGTCTCCCCTGCCACCATTGCCGTAGAACTGTGCGAGAGTCATCGGCCGACATGGCTCCGGGAAAGGTGTACCGATGACCGAACCGTCGGCACGGCAGTCAAGGCCGATGAGTCCGGCAAGCGACTCATCGCCGTTCTCGCGCCACAGTGTCACAATTGTCTCGACAGCATCGTCAGGCATCCAGTCATCGGAGTCGACACAGACATTCAACTCGGTGTCGATCGTGTCATATGCCAGATTGTGGGCGGTGTGCATGCCGCCATTCTCCTTTCTGACATACTTTATCTGAAACTTTGTCTCATTTCCGGTCCACGACTTAACGAGCCCGGCAGTTCCGTCGGTCGAACCGTCGTCAACAATCAGCCACACGAAGTCAGACGACGTCTGCCGGCACAGGCTCCCGTAGGTGCGTCCCAGTGTATGCGCCCTGTTATAGGCCGGAGTGAATATCGTCAGCGTCTTCTTCTGGTCCATGGCATTCAATTCATTACGATACAGAAACATGTGTAGACCAACAATATCCAGCCGAGCATTATGCCCTGACGCGGAATCAGCCTGAACCTGACAAACGGGTAGACAACCAACACCGGATAGAGAAACCACGACAGATAGGCGAAACGGTTGGAAAACGCGACCGAATTGATCAGAGCCCAACCGGCATTGAGCAATATGTAGGTATTCAGAAGAAAGGTATATGTGCGGTCTGTATCAAAGGTGCGCACTCTGACGAGCCACCCGAGCGCGACAGGGACGCTGCTGTAGAGTACGAAGTCCCACCTGAATCCCGTTCTAGAGAACAACGACGAAGCCACCTGCATCTGTGTGTAATATTCACTGCGCATATCTGACGACAGCATCGGTATCAATGCCTTGAACTGTTCGCTGAAGACAAGTCCGAGCAAGATGCAGAAAAGCCACAACAGGGTCGTATATTTATAGTCATGCAGAAAAAGCGCGACAACCGCAGCTGCGAAAATAATCACCGAAGTGCGGTGTATATAACCTGCCATGAATATTATCAGCAGTCCTGCGAACGTTCTCCACCGGCCGGTCAGACAAAGCGAGAGACCTAACAAAATGACCGATGTCGCCATTCCGTTTCTCAGTCCGTTTGTTGCATATGGAAAGAACGACATGGCCGTGACCATGAACATGACCGACACATTGAAATGGCGCGGAAACCACCTTCGCAGGGCCAGTGCCGCAAGTCCGGCATAACATGTGCTGATAAACAGATACCACATCTGACAATCAGCGGTTTTGACAAAAAACCATTCGACCGCAGTCCAGAGCCATTCTGAAGGAGGATTCTTGAAATCAGCCCACCGGCCACTCTGAACCAGATTGAAAATCTTTGAGTAAAGCCATGAGTCACCATAACACTCCAACGGTCTGAGTCCTATATAGACAATGGAGAAGATCACGAACGCCCACCCGAACAATGTGTTGTCGATACCGTCGAGCAACCTGTCGCTCGATCTTGTGATGAGCCACAGAAACCATGTGAGAGAGAGCAAGGTCACTATGGTGAGCCATATCTGTGTGGAAAATAATTGTCCGAGCATGACTACCTTAGTTTCCTGCCGGTCAGGCGGTGAAAGAATATCGAAATGAAACGACGCATCGGACTACTGCCTATCCATGTCTGTGCGTAGCGGTGAATGGCAAATGTGTCGGAAGTGGCACGCAGCCGTCCGTCAACATAATCATAGGGCGAGAACCTGTCAAACGGATAGATCGTGATGTCGGCGACACGTGTGGGCCGTCCGTCACACTTCAAGCCGCGCTCAGAAAGCATTCCGGTTATCAAGGCTACATTTGTCTGTGTGTCCGGGGTTCCATCGGGCTTTATGAAGTCACGGCCATGATAACTGTCGAGCATAGCCTTGAAAAACGGGTGGCCCGGTTCGGCCGCAAGCGTCGATGTGGCTATGTGGGCAGTGCCTTCATAGCCTGCAAAAGCTGTGTCATCGAGCAGTTGATCGAACGGACGCACGACCTCCACGTCAGTGTCGAGATAGATACCGCCCTCTGAGACAAGTGCATGCAGACGAGCCACATCGCTCACAAATGCATATTTGCCGGCACTGTAGGCCTGGGCGGCATAGTGACATGTCTCTATGTCGAAATTAGTCTCGTCCCAACGCTTGATCTCATATCCGTGACACACACGCCGCCACCCGTCGACGAACCGTCGTACATCGTCAGGCAATTGCCGGCCTCCGAACCAACAGTAGTGGATAGTGCGCGGTATCATAGCAGCGAGTATATTTTCTCCAGATCCGTCACCGAAGGTGCGGTCTTGGCAAGGTTTTCAACAAGGGTCTCTCTCAAGGTGTTGTCTCGCGCTACACGCTCGACAGCATCTGCCACCGATGTGGCGTCAGGAGTTGCTATCAGTCCGATCTCGCCGTGAACAATCTGACAACGCGCCGTAGGATAATCAGTAACTACAATCGGGCGGTGAAACACTTTCGCCTCTTCAACAGTGACACAGTTACCCTCATAGCGTGATGGCTGCACATAGATGTCGCACCGGCAGATGTAGGGATAGGGATTCTCACGCGGTCCGGCCAGAATAACCAAATCGGCCGTATCGGTATCCTCGATCTGACGTCTTACCTCGCTCTGATCGCCGGGACCGATCACAACCCACCTGAAACTGAGTCCACGGTCACGCAGCAATGAGGCAACATGGGGTATCAGTCCGAAATTTTTGGCATGGCAAAACCGTCCGACGCTCAAAATGTTGACACGGTCGTCAAGAAATTCAGGAGCCGAACCATTGTCGGCAGCAGCTTTCAGCAAGCCGGGAGACAAGACATTGCCTATTTCCATTATTTTCGAAGCCAGAGACGGGAAACGACCGATAAACGACCGGGTAACCCCGGGAGAAATGGAGACAATGCGGTCATAACGGTTCCAGACAGACTCCTCGTCATCGCAGACCGACACACGCGAATAATCGGTGTGGATCCACGCGAGTTTAACAGCCGCATCAACCTTGTCGGCAACAATCTGGTGTGGAGTCAGAAAACTGATGGCCAGATCATACCGCCCACGCAGGGGTGGCAGAACGGAAGTGACATATTTGCCGACAAAATGGAAAATCGAGTAATCATCACGACCGGCAGCCGGTTTCGGCCTTTTTGCAAACCATGCCAACCGCGCCATTACCCTTGCGGCGGCAACACGGAAACACCCCTTGCGCAACGCCTCTGTCAGCCGACGCTCTATGACCGAATAATCGGTCAACTCAGGCAATAGAGTGACATCTTTCCTGACAAGGGGAAGCAACGCCCCTTCATGGCTGTTGAGCATGACGTCGACGTCTACCCGGTTTAGATCAAGCGCATCGAGCAGGCCTAAAAATGCCCGCTCGGCTCCTCCGAGATGAAGATAATGTATGTGGAGCAACAACCTTGGCTTTCTCATATCACTATGATTTCACGACATTGAAACGTCCGGCCAGCAACCATGAAAGCAAATAGCTGCGGCTGATGACCAAATTGAACAACAATGTCACTGCTATCACAAGCGATGCGACCGTCACCGCCACTGTGAGCGACGGAACAAATCCGAGCGACATCTGACGCAACGGTTCCTGCAACGGGGAGAGCGGAAACAGAAAAAAATAATGGAGCAGATAGATCGCAAGGCTCTGTCGGCCAAGATAGCTCCAAAGCGATGCAAACCGCCGGTCAATCGGTGTGGCAGTAGCAGAATAGGCCCGCTCTGCCCACGGTTTGACAAGCGCGACCGCAACAATAGCGAGCGCGACATGAAGCAACGGCTGCGCAATGACAAATATCGACTCATGGAGATACGTGAACTCCCATCGGTAAGCAAGAAGATAAATCAGAAATGCCGAGCCTGTGAGTGACACCGTGAAAACATCGCCTCGGTTGCAGAAACCGAAGAAACGGTCACCCGACATGCGGGCGAAGGCCCCGGCCATGAAGGCCGGATAAAACGACGCGACAAGACTGAGACTGAGCAGGCGTGCCGGTTCTGATTCAGCGACAGATTCAAAAAAAGTGGCAGCCGACAGCAACGCCCACACTACAGTCGAAACCGTCAGCATCACGACAGGCCTGACGTGTCGGCCCGATACTCCGACAGTAAACCGATAGAGCACTATGATCTCAAACAAGACAAACGTGAACCAGTAGCCACACTTGAACGGCTGCAGCCACATTCCCTCCCACGTCATCTCAAACGGTGACTCAAGTCCGCTGTGCGGAAAATAGACCATCCATAGCAATGCTGTAACCGTGCCGGGCACAATCAGTTGTCTGAATCGTGAGCCGAGCGACGGAAATGACACCCTATTGTCAGAGCCGGAAATTTTGAATGTGAAATATCCGCTGATGAAGAAAAACAACGGCATGTGGATCTCTCCCACCATTTTCAACAGAAATGTCCGGTCAATATCCCTTATGCACATCGACAGCACGTGGCCCGCCACCACAAGAAAGATAGCAAGTCCCTTAAGCATATCAAAAAAATCCAATCTCTTCGCCGCTGCACTCATGAAATCAGGGAATAGTGTTTCATTATGGCCACAAATATACAAATATCGGGGCGTAATGCAAAATTTATTTGATCATAAAAGTCCATGTAAATGAAAACGGCCGTGCCAAACAGACACGACCGCTTCTTGAAATATCTTGACTTCTAATCTTTATTCGCTGACAAACTGAATGTCATCGGTCAATCGGCATTGACAAATCATTTTGAAAAGTTTTTAAGCGTTGCTATATATTTTTCCGCGACTTTATCCCAAGTGTAGTTTTCTGCAACTTTCCTATAATTATATTCGACAAATTGCGTCAGCAATTCTTGATTTTCTATTGCTTTTGTCATCGCATTGGCAAGGTCTTCCACACTTTCGGGCCTTACCCATAATGCCTTGTCATCTTCCAACACCTCACGATTAGACGGAATATCTGACGCTATGACCGGCAACCGGTAGCTCATGGCCTCAAGCAATGAAATAGAAAGTCCTTCAATTGTCGACGGAATACAAAAGGTGAATGCATTTCTCAGCAATTGATCTTTATCTTCCCCATAAACCGCCCCGGTGAATACAACGTTATCATTTGCGACACCAAGTTTATGAAGATAATCAACATAGTCTCGATCTGCATCATTATTCCCTGCAATGACCAATTTATATCCTCGATTTTCAATTGTGTTAAATGCCTTTATCAAGTAATCGGGATTTTTGTCCTGCACCAATCGGGCAAGAAACAGAAAATATTTCCCCTTTTGAAGATTGAATTTCATCAAAATATCAGAATTATTATCCCGTCGTAAATCAGGCAGATAGATTGCTGTAGGAATCGCTATTGCATCACGATTATAATGAGTTTTGAAATATCGGCACTGATCCTCACTGCACATGATCAGATTACGATTAAGATGTGCCGTGAACCATTCCATGAACTTCATTATTTTCTGCTGCATAGGCGAATATTTGCTCCGCTGCCATTCGAGCCCGTGCCCTTGCATCAGACTTCTGATTCCAAATAACCGTGACAACGGACTCCAGAGCGACGGAGGCCAAGCATTGTAGTGAATGAAGCCAACTCCTTCTATATGCCGGATTGTGTGAATCGTAGCTTTCAAACCCAACCATGGCTTGCAGATCAAATTGCTCTTGAATCCTTTCTGATGAATCACTCTGAACCCGTTGACCAGTTCCTCTCCGTCGTGATCGCTCTCACAAAACACGACAGGTTCATGCCCCATTTTCACCAACTGAGTGGCCAAATTGAGCATATAACTCTCTATGCCGCCAAGAACATGTATGTTCCTGCCGCCAATAAAGACGATTTTCATAAAATTAAAAGGCTAAAAATATACCTGTTTTAAGTGAATGAATTCAAATACAACTCCTCATATAGATTCTGTAACTTAACCGCTTCAGATTGAATATTGAAATTGTGATTTGTTATAAATTCCGTTTTATCTGTCCTGACATCACCTGCCCGGAGTATTTCCTCGATTTTTTCCGCCCAGTATTCATTAGATTTTTCAAGATCAATAAACCAATTTCTATCGCTCAATGCAATTTCTCTTGGTACTGTAGAAGAATATATACATGGTAAATCTGCCGTCTGCGCTTCTATTCCTGTCACCGGTAAGCCTTCATACAATGAAGGCATTATAAACACATCGAATGCTTGATACCAAATCTCCGGATTACTGATTGATCCGGTGAAAATCACTCGGTCAGCAAGTCCAAGTTTCTCGACTTTATTCTTAACAGGATCGAATAATTCACCTTCGCCAACTAAAACTAAATAAGACTCAGGATTTATATCATTATATTTTTGAAATATATCGACCAGACGCACATGATTCTTTACTGTTGCAAATCTTCCTATATGACCTAATACCACCTCATTTTTAATACCGTGCTCTGATTTTACTTTTTTTCTGATTTCTTCGTTATATATAAACTTTGATAAATCAACGGCATTATTGATTTGACGATACATCTGATTGTCAGTGACATCATTTCCAAAAAAATATCTTGCAGCTTTTTCGCCACAAGAAAAATAGTGTGTTGCCCAATCTTTAATTTTATATTTACAATATAGTTTTATCGGCAATTTATAATCTTTGGGAAACGATGTACTGTGAGCATGATATATTCTAACGGGAACACACGCATCTTTGGCTGCCTGAAGAGTGAAAGCACCAACGCCATCATTATGAGCTTCCACAACCCGGTACTCAGGATAAGAAGCAAATAGCTCTCGCATGAATTTTATGTAAGCAAAGCGTTTCAACGGATTGAAGCCAGGAGACCGGAATATGCGTCCGCCCAAACCTAAGATTTCATCATCGTATGCTCCTTTAAGCGGACTGTTACAAAGAAAATCAAACTGAACTTTACTACGGTCAATGTTTCTGTAGTAGTTCATCAACATGGTTTCAATGCCCCCCCGGCTCATATAGCTGACCGAGTGTAATATTCTAATCATACCAATATGTCAATGTGCTGTTAACCCTATTTAAGGGCGTTTCAAAAAACTGTTATTTCAATCTTTTTAATGAATTTTGCTGGTACACCGCCCCATATCTCACATGGGGGAATATCTTTGGTAACGACTGATCCGGCCGCCACCACCGAATGATGACCTATAGTAACAGGTTTGGTTACAATCGTCCTTGTCCCGATAAAAGCATAGTCTTCTATCTTTATGTGGCCTTTGTTCCAAGTTATCCAACCTCTGTCGTCAAGCGACATGTAATGTGTGAGCAACACACAACCGGTAGTAATATGAACATGATTACCGATTTCTATTTCTTCAGGATAAACGGTATCCCAAACAACATCTGATCCGATGAATATAAACCCACAATCACAATCATCTGAAACACAAAACTTTACCCCCCCCCATTTCACAACTCGCCAACGCCAGTTTCCCGGCATAGGGAGATTTGACAGACGCAACATGATGTATCTCCAAAGTTTCTTTGGAGTCTTGAATCCAATTTTCATACAATTAATACATAAAAAAGAATTTGTAAACCTCAGGAGCGGCCTCGCCAACTCCACCAATATATGCTTTTATTGTCCACCAAAATGTATTGAAAAAGGCCAACATGCACATTAGATAAAAAAATGTACGCTTGGGCGTTTTAGATAAATAATAGAGACAGATTGGAATGACAACAACAGAAAATGACTGGAAATAGCTCAATGGTCTAACAAAAATCTGACTTGTATTAGCAACCAATTCAAACATGCAGTTTCCGAAAAAGAAACACTCGAAATATATGTCAAACTGTTTGTCGAACTTAAAACTTTTACGCAATAACGGATATATCCAAGCCGCCATTAAATATAAAGCCCAAAGACCGGCTCGTGAAGGCCCCCAAGCTCTGAAATTCTCCTGGTCATTCATGATTTCCTTGAAGTTATTTACATAAGCATCATAATCCATAAATGACAGCACAGATTCGATAAAGTTAACAGATTGAATCCAAGTCGGCGTAGAACCAATTACGGTACACAATAACACCACACCTACCGCAATCCATTGATTCTTTGGGAATACCGGCTTTTGTAAAATAAAATAAAACGGAAATAGCAGTAATGCCGATTTATGTATTAAACAACACAATAACACTCCTGCTACATAAAACATCAATTTTCGCTTTACGACAAACTCAATCAAAAAAACAAATGCACATTCGACGACAGCCTGACGCATAATATTTGCCCACTGAAGCCATGTTGGTCCGAGAACTATAAATAAAGCAATAAACGGCAACAGATATTTATTGCGTCTTGTCGCATAATATATCAATCCAATCTGCAATGCACCCCAGAGACCTATGAAGACCGAATAGTGGAATCCTAAATTCGTGAACAGATTTTGAACACATTCAAAGCCGAATTCCATATCCTTTCGCAGATAGCTGCCATTTTGAACATATTCATATATTTTGATATACATCAGATTGTCAACACCGACATTATAGCGTACACCATATACAATAGCAAAAATAACGATAGAAGCCACATTCTGCCAAGTGAAAAAGCTTTTGTCCCGAGATAGTGTCCCGTTTTGCTTTATAAGTTGGTCTTTAGCCAAAACCCACAATATCACAGCTAATAAAGAATATACGCCTATGCTCAGTATCATTCTATATCTGTCCTTTCTTTGCCAAGGTGTAATTAATCAGACAATAGGAATTTGCCATAAGTCTCATCAAAAATACCGATCTAGTTTTCAATACTACATAAAAGAGCTTTTTCAAACCCTTTAAATCCTTTTTGGCTACATGGTCATTTTTCCAAAAGTCGTCACATACGATCAACCTTGTAAACTCATTTTTCTCTCTAAATTTCAGGGGTGAGAGCGCAATACGTCTGACCAATACAAATGCCATTATAAACACACAATAATCGGCCGGGAAAAGCACCCCGACGTTTTTGTAAGTCTCGTTAATTACAGCTCTTAAACGCTTATATCTCTCATATTTTGCAATATCAAATGTGTGGCTCAAGCTCTCGCCGTTGTAGCAGTAGGTATATAGGGCATCTGGAATGAACACCACTCGCTGCGACCCGAGCATAGCGCATACCTGAAAATGTATATCCTCGCTTCCCACCTCGCGTTCTGAATAAAACAACTGAGTTATCACACTGCGCCGATAAACGGCGTGCCACACTGACATAGCCAACATCTGCGGGCTGATTGCTGTCGGTTTGAAAAAGCCTTGCGAAAGTTCGACAAACGAATCTTTTTCAAAAACCTGTTGTTTGTCAAAATCCCTTACCTCGACATTCGTCCCGTCGCTCATCTGCTTGATGTGGCCGCAATAGACGATGTCGGCATCAAGCTCCATGGCTTTATCCATTAGCTTTCGGTACATCGACGTGTCGACATAGTCGTCGCTGTCGATAAATGCAACGTAATCACCCGTAGCTATCTCCAGTCCGGAGTTTCTTGCGAAACCAAGACCTCCGTTTTTCTTATGAATGACCTTTATTCGTGAGTCTTTTTCTGCCCAACGGTTGCAAATCTGACCTGAACTGTCGGGCGAACCGTCATCGACAAGAATTATCTCAAGGTCTGAGTAGGATTGATTGACAACCGACTCCATACAACGGTCAAGAAACCGCTCTACGTTGTAACACGGAATGATTACCGATAATTTCATTTCTTTCTTCTTCGTTCAACTTCTCTCATGAATTCATCAAAACCATCAAATGGCGCATGATGAACTGTTTTCCACTGTTCAAACTGCTCAGGGGTGAAAATCCGCGAATAGGGATAGTCATATTCTTGCCAATTATGGCCATCGACAAATGTCGGGTAATCATCATAGAAATCTTCAACCTGAGGGGTGCGACCGCTTTCATAAATTGCCAAGGCATAGTCAATCGCCTCTTCGACATATTGTGTCTTACGTTTTTCGTAGTAATCCGTGAAAGTGCATATAACTTTCGCCGGAGAACCAACAGCAATAGAATTTGATGGAATACTGTGCGTAACGACCGAGCCATAGCCAATTATAACATTATTTCCTATCGTCACATTTTTTAGTATTGTTACTTTTTGCCCTAACCACACATTATTTCCAATATTTATCCGACCATGTGACGGTATAAAATCATCAAACTTATTCACAAATGCTCGCGAAGCATAATCATGGGCCATTATGACTGTCCCTTTATGAAGCAAAACGTTATCTCCAATTTTAATTAATTCTGGTCTCGATACATCAATCAAGATATCAGTCGGGTCTGAAACGATGACATTATTACCTACATGTATCCCTTTTTGTTTCAAATAATCAATATACGCTTTTGATGATGCCGCCTGAGGTTTCCCAATTAGTTTGAAATACAACTTACGCAATAACTTTTTCATCATTATTAGATAATTCAAATCAGATTAAAATTTATTATTGAATTATGCTTTAATCCAATTCTTTATTGACAACAAAAATTCAAGTGTCCAATCACCAAAATTACGCCTAAGCCACCCCAAAAATTTCTCCTTATTGGATACCCACGACTCAGCAAAATGATGAATTGTATAGGTATTAGGTGTTATCATTATTTTTCCCGTTTTATAATCCTTTGGATTAAAATAATCATTGGGATATATTCTTATACCACAAACATCTTGAATGGTTCCAACATTTTTCAGTCCATTTTTTATAAGAATTCCTGTAGTAATGACAACAATTGTCGTTGTGTCCAAACTTCCGTCCTCTTTTTTAAAATGTAGATCTTTATAATAATCAAGTATCTCTTTGTAAAGGCCGAGGCCTGGGTTAACCCCAAGGCCGAGGCCTGGAGCTACGCCCAACTCGTTGGGCGTAGCTCCAGACCGAAATTTTCCTTGACAACCCATGAACGGTCCGGCAGCTATTATATCGTCCAACGGTCGCAATATCTCAACGTCTGTGTCAAAATATAATCCACCATGCTCATACAGTATCTTAAATCTAGCATAATCACTTACGAATGCATATTTTTTTGCTTCGTAAGCTTCTGCTGTGTATGCGATTGTATTGACATCAAAGTTATCTTCATTCCATTCAATTATCTCATAGTCAGGATGATATTTTCTCCAGGAGTCGATGCATTTTTTAGCAAGCGCCGGCTTTTCGCCTCGTCCAAACCAGCAATAGTGTATTTTTTTAGGAATCATATTTTATACCAATAGTTGAATTTCCGCAGCAAACAAATTCAATTTTTATTTCCGATTAATTTTCTCGTAATCAAACTGTGTATAACCTTTTTTTCAGATTTATTCAATCCTATCACCCATATTGAACTGACCATCAGTATAAGCATCATGGGCGTATTTATGAACATACGCTTCCAACCATAAACCGGTATCATGTAATCGATAACAAAGACTGACACAAAAGCAATAATTGTTACTGCCGAAGTTGGCAAAATGACAGAGTTAAGATAATAGCTTATGACGAACATATTCTTATGACAGGAATACAGAATCCTATAAATTAGTGATATTGCACAGACAACAATTTGAATCAACAATAACGAATATGGTGGATAACCCATTTTAAATGCTATACAGGTAAGAGGTAAATTCATCAATAGTATTCCACTCGTAACAATCTGATATTTTTTAATATCTCCTTCAGCCTGTGCAGCAGTCCATAATGGGCCTACAAAAGCGTCAACAAGTCCGAATAGAATCATCAAAATGCAAAATGTCGAGGTCATAGGTGGAATGTCGTTCAGCCATAGATTCAATATAAATTCTATGTTCATACATAGCGGAACCGCTATCACCAAATATAGGAAATAGATAAATTTAGATGACTGCACCAACAATTTTCTAAATTGATCGTATTCTCCAGCCGCAAATGTTTGATAAAGTTGCGGATTAACAGCGACTTGAACATTTCTGACAAAGCCATAGATTGCATTTTTGACCTGATTAGTAATACCCATCGTTGCATTGAAAGCAACTCCGTAGAATATATTCAATATGATATTTGTACCTTGTTGGTAACCGATATCTGCGACACCGCCAAATACATTCCACCCTGAAAAATTACTCAATTCCTTAATAATACTTCGATTACTGTAACCCAATATAGGCAATGCGTAATTGATACGACAATAGATGATATAAATAATATTTACAATCACTGTTACAAACAATATCAACACACTATACAATTCCAATTTATTAAATGCAACCACATTCAATATATAAACAATCAACAGTTTTAATACAACTTCTATAATGCTTGCCCAAGCATAAAACGACATACGCTCATGTGCCATGATGAGTGCATCATATGGAACTCTTACAAGGTTGAGAATGAATGTTACTATAGATATTTGATATACAACATTAGTCTCCCATATTTTATCTTCTGGAATATTTAGTTTCTCATTGATCAACCATAGACCAAGCGTTTCAAATAAGATAATTAGTATTATCGAGAATGCTACTAAAATTACAAAACTTGAAGAAAATATCTGTTTTTCTCGCTCTAAGTCATTTCGCCCAAGTGCATTATTCAGATATCGCTGAAGTGCAGTTGCTATAGTTGACCTTAAGAAAGAAAATAAAACTACAACTCCCCCTACTATGTTATATATCCCATAATCGTCTACTCCGAGCACTTCCAATACCACGCGGCTTGTGTATAGGGTAACCCCCATTACAAGCAGCATACGGAAATAGAGAAACAGAGTGTTCTTCGCTATTCGTTTATTGTTTGATTCCATTTAAAAACAGCATTCAGCGGTTTACTTCAGCGAGAAACGAATTGCGGTGCCGCTCCCAACTGTTTTGTGTTCTGACGGGCAATTTGAACATGGCGGTCAACTGGTCGCGCAGCTCATTAAGTCTAGCTGTCGCGTCACCGGCATCGACTTTAATCGCTATCTCTTTGCCGTTGACAACTCCGGCCATAGCTCCGATCGGAAAATCTTTGACCAACAGCGAGCAATGGCCACATTTCAACACCCATGCAGCTCCCATTTCGTTCAGCGAGACCGCGCTGCGGTAATAGTTTTCTGAGTGAATGAATATGACAAACAGGTCATGTTCGTGATATTGCTTCTTCAAATATTCAAATATGTCTTCCCCAACAGGAATGCCCAACCCATCGGCACTCGAACAGAAGAGGGTCTTCTCATCGAGCCCGAGAAATTCAAGCAACGAGACCAGCGCGTTGACAAAATCCTTGTCTTGTGACGAATGACTTATAAAAACTTTAGGTTGTTTTCCAACAGGATCATCGACAACAGGTTGAACAGCAAGATACTGATGACATTCGTCAAGAAACTGACGGGTGACTTCTGTGGCATATTTTTTGTCATTCAACACGTCGTCCCGGTGATAGACAAATATCACATTTCGTGATACATGTGAATTCGCGACATCAGTTAACCGGTCTATCGGCAATTGTGTCTTATAGACTTGTATCTGCCTTACACTACCCTTCCCTATTTTCGTTCCTCCGACCAACATCGAAGTCTCGTTAAGAAAAGGAATCACAAATTTCGATTTCACAACTTCACTGTCTGTGAAATCATATTCAAACCTGGTCTGATTGGCATTCAACTCCCGGTCGAGATAATCGACTCTAATGTGATAATAATCCATTGCCTATGAATATACCTTCTGATAAACCTTTCTAAATTACATCTTTCACTGCCTCGATCGTATTGATAACATACGACCTGACACGGGCATTGTTGTCCATTTCATATCGTTCGAGCCACTTGATGTATTCATCTTCGCCAAGCGGATCGCGCTCAGTCCTGACAAGATGCCAGTCAAATACATAATGACGGCTATGGCCGGTTTTAAACGGCAGTTTGACAAATCTGAAGAACTTTTTTATTTCATCGTTGAGTGTCGGAATGTCATTCTCGGCCGACTTGTGTACCGAGACTCCGAAGAAAAACATCTCCTCCTGCTGCAGATGCGCATCTATTCCGGCCGGTCCGAAAAACAACGGGCGGTCAGTGTCCTGGTCAAAAATGAACCTTCCTTTGGAAATGCAGCCTTTCATCGGCATATCAAACGATTTAGCTGTCAGCATCAGTATTGTGACTGCCCTCGCCATACGTCGCCAATTGTCTTTTGAAGTTGAATCGGTAGCAAGCGCGATGCTGTCAGAGAAAACAGCCACCCTTATGTGTGACATCCCGCTTTTAAACGGACTGAGACGTTTATATAAATCAGTCATGAACTGTCTCAACTTGGCGGCAAGCTCGCCGTTGCTGTCGTTTCTGACAAGCTCCTTGAAGCCCATGATGTCGGCTATGAACACCAGACGGTCTTTGTGCTCGTTTTTCCAAAGTCGGCCAGTCTTCTGATCAAATTTCTGATCAACGGTCTTGTTATCCACCCCACCCGCTGTCATCAGGTATGGTTGATTTTCCTTTAGCTGGATTTGGTCAGGTCTGTCGCCGTCCGGTTTATTCATAGATACGGAAGGTCGGTTTGTTTATTTTTTCTCTCCGTAGTCATAGCCGTAACCGTAACCGTAGCCATAACCG
>CAJUPY010000013.1 GCA_910588035.1 uncultured Muribaculaceae bacterium
TCGACCGTAGAGACCACTACCGGCTCAACCCCGACGCCCTGAAATCAATTCTGCGTGGCGAGCCATACTGTCCGGAAAAAATTCAGACCGGAATTAGACCGGAGTCCACACCTGATCCGTCGGCAGACAGCCGGTCGTTTCACAACCGGAATACAAAACCGGCCCATATGACCGGTGATCACACCATTCCTTGCCGGGAGTATCCCATGGAAACCCTTGAGAACTCCTACCGCGCCAAAAGTGTTTTTATTACTGAATCACGAAATAAAAAACATCATGAAACACATAATTTTATTGCGCCACGGACAAAGCGAGTGGAATCTTCAGAACCGTTTCACCGGCTGGACCGACGTAGACCTCTCCGACAAAGGCCGGGAAGAAGCCCGGTTGGCCGGATTGAAAATTGCCGATGCCGCCCTGAAACCTCAGTTTTATTTCACCTCCTACCTGCGCCGGGCAATACACACACTCCAGATAGCCGCCGCGGCCATGAACCGCGACTGGGTGCCGGTTGTCAAAGACTGGCACTTGAACGAACGACACTATGGAGCGCTACAGGGACTGGACAAAGCCGACACGGCCGGAAAATATGGCGAAACGCAGGTCCATTTGTGGCGCAGAAGCTACGATGTCGAACCTCCGGCTTTGACCCGTGACGACGCGCGGTTTCCCGGTAATGACGAACGCTATTCTACTCTATCCGACAATGAACTCCCGCTTGCCGAATCGTTGAAAATGACCGTTGACCGGGTCAGGCCTTGCTGGGAAGAGGTGATAGCTCCGAGGCTCGCCGTCTGTGACACGGTGCTGATTGCCGCCCATGGTAACAGTCTCAGGGCTTTGGCTATGATGCTGCTTCACATTTCCCCCGACGACATTGTCAATCTTGAGATTCCCACAGGGTCGCCATGGCTCATTGCCACCGATGATCGCCTGAATGTAATCTCTAATAAATATCTTTGACTGCATTCTGAAAAAAATTCATTAAATTTGCAGATATAAATTTAATGATGATGAAAAAACTTTTATTTGTCATGTTGTTCTGCATGGCCTTTTTTGCCATGCAGGCGCAGATATACGAACCGGTTAAATGGAGCGTGTCGGCCAAAATGGATTCCGACAGCTCGGGTGTGGTCAATGTCAATGCTGCTGTCGAACAAGGGTGGCATCTCTATGGTCTTGACATTCCCGAAGGTGGCCCTCATGCGACATCTGTCACAATCCAGCCTCAGGCAGGGGTCGTTATCGGCGATGTGACTCCGTCGGTAAAACCGATTGAGAAAGTCGACATGATTTTCCACCTCAAATTGCAGTGGTGGAACGACGATGTCGTGTTCTCGATACCGGTGACCGTGACCGACGGTAAATCCCACGACTTGAAATGTACGGTGTCTTATCAGGCCTGCAACGACAAGACTTGCACGCCTCCACAGAAAGAGGTGTTTGATCTGACGGTTGGAACCGGTCCTGAGAAAGCTCAGACGGTGGTCGAGACTGTATCTCCATCGTCTGTAGGTCAACGTGATTCTGACACAGCGGCCGATAGCGATCTCTGGGCTCCGGTGACATTTCCCGACTCGACATCAAATGTACCGGTCTCTGCATCGCCATGGTGGTATATCTTCATCGTCGGATTTGGCGGTGGATTGATCGCTTTGCTGACACCATGTGTCTGGCCTATGATTCCGATGACCGTAAGCTTTTTCTTAAAGAAAAACGGCAGCAAATCTAAATCGGTTCGTGATGCCGCACTCTACGGTGCATCTATTGTGGTGATATACCTGATTCTCGGATTGGCGATAACCGGATTTTTCGGGGCCGGAATGTTGAATGACCTGTCGACAAACGCAGTTTTCAACATGGCGTTCTTCATCTTGCTGGTCGTTTTCGCCATTTCATTCTTCGGCGCGTTTGACATCACGTTGCCTTCGAGCTGGAGCAACAAAGTTGACTCCAAAGCAGAAGCTACATCGGGCATACTGAGCATTTTCTTCATGGCGTTCACTCTGGCGTTGGTCTCTTTTTCATGCACCGGCCCGATCATCGGCACTCTGTTGGTCGAGGCAGCCTCGCTCGGAGATATGACCGGCCCGGCAATCGGCATGGGCGGGTTTGCCCTGGCTCTTGCTCTGCCGTTCACCCTGTTCGCTATTTTCCCTTCGTGGCTCAAGGAAATGCCGCGTTCGGGTGGCTGGCTGAATTCTGTCAAAGTCGTGCTCGGTTTTCTCGAACTCGCGCTCTCTCTCAAGTTTCTGTCGGTAGCTGATCTGGCCTATGGCTGGGGATTGCTCGACCGCGAGATTTTCCTTGCGGCATGGATCGTGATTTTCGCCCTGCTGGGTCTTTACCTTCTTGGCAAAATCAGATTCAGCCACGACACTCCTATGGAGTCGGTCGGTGTGTTCCGCTTTTTCCTCGCCCTGATCTCCCTCTCTTTCTCGGTCTATCTTGTGCCGGGGCTTTGGGGTGCACCCCTGAAGGGTGTCAGTGCCTTTGTGCCGCCACTCTACACCCAGGATTTCAGCCTCTACACCGGTGGCGTCTTCGAGGAGTTTGACGATTATGACAAGGGCATGGCCTACGCAGCCGAGACAAACCGTCCGGTGCTGATCGATTTCTCAGGCTACGGTTGCGTGAACTGCCGCAAAATGGAGGGCGCGGTGTTTGACACACCCGTTGTTGAAAAACGCGTCAAAGAAAACTTTGTCTTGATCAAACTGATGGTCGACGACAAGAAAAAACTCGAAAACAAACTGACCGTGGAAGAAAACGGTAAAAAAATAGTTCTTGAGACTGTCGGTGAGAAATGGAGCTACCTCCAGCGTTCAAAGTTCAGAGCAAACAGCCAGCCCTACTACATCATGCTTGACAACCAGGGTCAGGCATTGAGCAATCCGGCCTACTACGATGAAAACCTGACCAAGTTTGTCCAATGGCTCGACGGCGGTCTCCAAAAATATTCAGAACAATGAAACATTCCCGTCAAGAAAAAATAGAGGCTCTCGGGCGTGTGATCGACACGCTCGACATTCTCAGGGTTCAATGTCCGTGGGACAGGAAGCAGACCAACGACAGTCTGCGCCCGAACACGATTGAGGAAGTTTATGAACTCAGTGACGCTCTCGTCAGAAACGACGATGTAAACATCAAAAAAGAGCTCGGCGATGTTTTGCTCCACGTTTTGTTCTACTCCAGAATCGGAGAGGAGAAAGAGGCGTTTGATGTCTGTGACGTGGCCGATGCGCTTAATGACAAGCTCATCTTCCGTCACCCTCACATTTTCGGAGATGTAAATGTCAACGATGCCCACGATGTCGAGCAGAACTGGGAACAGATCAAACTGAAGGAAAAAGGTGGCAACAAGACGGTGCTCGGAGGCGTTCCGGCCTCATTGCCGTCTGTGATAAAGGCCTACCGCATACAGGAAAAAGCGGCCAACGTCGGCTTTGATTGGGAAAACCGCCGCGATGTGTGGCAGAAAGTCAGAGAGGAACTTGACGAATTTGCAGCCGAGGCAGAAAAAGGTGACCACAGCAAAATGGAGGCTGAGATGGGCGACATTCTGTTCGCGTTGATAAACGTATGTCGTCTTTATGGCATTCACCCCGACACCGCGCTCGATCTGACCAACAACAAATTTATCAACCGATTCAACCACATCGAGCGATCTGCGACGCAATCGGGCCGCAGTCTCAGCGATATGTCTCTCGGAGAAATGGACCGTCTGTGGAACGAAGCAAAAAAATCTGAGCAATGAAAAAATTTGTGATAATGGCTGTCTTCGCATTGACCGCTCTGTCGGCTCTGGCACAGAGACAGATCTGTGACACACGCTATGTCAAAAAAGAGAACCCGATGAAAGCGGTTCTTTGCGAGATAAACAACACCAACAATCAAAATGCGACGCGTTTTATAGTTGACCTCGTCAGTGTGCCGAACACGTCGTCAAGAATCGATTCCGCAACCTGGATCGCCGACGGCAGGCGGTGTCTTGCAAACGACATCGACGGCGTCGATTTCCAACGATATTTCCAATGGGAGGAAGACGGTGTCGTGAGGGTTGAGATTGACTTTCCCCGCTTGAAAAGACTGCCGCGGAACTCCCGCATCGTGCTCCACACCGTCCATGGCGACTGCGTTGTCGACATGTCTCAAGTGTCAAACGACGCCAAAGCTAAATGATTGTCTGCATAACTGAGAAACCGAGCGTCGCAAAAGATATTGCAGCGATTCTGGGAGCCAACACGCGTCGCGACGGCTACTATGAAGGGGGTGATTATAGAATCACCTGGACTTTCGGCCATCTGTGCACGCTGAAAGAACCGGCCGACTACACACCCAACTGGCAGAGATGGTCATTGGCGGCTCTGCCGATGATTCCACCCAAATTCGGCATAAAATTGATCTCCGACCGTGGCATCGAGCAGCAGTTCAAGGTAATCGAATCGCTGATATCCCAAGCCGACGAGGTCATCAACTGTGGCGATGCCGGTCAGGAGGGTGAGCTGATTCAGCGTTGGGTGATGCAGAAAGCAGGAATCAAATGCCCGGTGCGCCGCCTCTGGATCTCGTCTCTGACCGATGAATCCATTCGAAAAGGGTTCAGTGATCTCAAGCCGGAGCATGATTTTGACAATCTTTATCATGCCGGTCTGTCGCGTGCCATTGGCGACTGGCTTCTGGGGCTGAATGCGACCCGGCTGTACACGATAAAATATTCAGCGGGGCGTGGCAACGTCCTGTCGATCGGCCGTGTCCAGACTCCGACACTTGCCTTGATCGTGCAACGTCATCATGAGATTGTCAATTTCAAACCCGAAGATTTCTGGGAGTTGAAAACCGAATACCGTTCTACGGTCTTCAATGCGACTTCCGGACGTTTCATGTCAATGGAAGACGCCGAGTCTGCACTGCAGCAGATCAAAGGGCAACCGTTCGTGATCAAATCTGTCGCCGAGAAAAAAGGTAAGGAAGCTCCTCCGAGGCTGTTTGACCTCACCTCGCTGCAGGTCGAATGTAACCGCCGGTGGGGCTGGACCGCCGATGACACGCTGAAACTGATTCAGTCGCTCTATGAGAAAAAGGTAACAACCTATCCGCGTGTCGACACGACCTATCTCAGTGACGACATCTATGCCAAAGTGCCCGACATTTTGCGCAAAATGACACCATATGCCACACAGACTTCCCCGCTGCTCGCCACCAAGTTGCCTAAAAGCAAAAAAGTCTTTGACAATTCAAAGGTGACCGACCACCATGCCATCATACCTACAGGCGAGGCCCCGTCTGCCCTGGTGGGCGACGAACGCAAACTCTACCACCTGATAGCCCTCAGATTTATTGCGGCATTCTATCCCGACTGCTCATTCCTGGCGACGACAGTGCTCGGTGAGACAGGGGGGCGTGAGTTCAAGGCTTCCGGCAAAGTCATAACCGACCCTGGATGGCGCGTCATCTTACAATCAGGACAAGAAAAGGGTGACGATGACGACAAGATTCTTCCGGCATTTGCCGAAGGGGAATCCGGCCCACACGAACCGTCGCTTCTGAAACGCACAACCCAACCTCCGAAATACTATACCGAGGGTACATTGTTGAGAGCCATGGAGTCGGCCGGAAAAACCGTCGACGACGAAACGCTCAGGGAAGCGATGAAAGAAAACGGAATCGGACGCCCGTCAACACGTGCAGCGATAATCGAGACCTTGTTCAAACGACGCTACATCTATCGTGAACGCAAGAACATAATGGCATCGCAGGCCGGCATAGACCTGATCGCGACAATCAACCAGGAGTTGCTGAAGAGCGCGAAACTGACGGGAATCTGGGAAAACAAGCTCAGACGGATCGAGCGCGGAGAATATTCAGCCGCCGAATTCATCGACGAATTAAAGCGGCAGATCAACGAAATCGTGCTCAATGTGTTGAACGACAATTCATCAAAGCGCATCGAGGTAGCCGAAGATACATCTGATAAAAAAACAGTAAAATCAACCACTGAGTCAAAACCGCGGAAACCCCGTAAAAAGAAAGAACCGCTGACATCGGTCGAGCAGATAAAATGTCCGGTCTGCGGAGAGGGACATCTGATGAAAGGAAAGAGCGCGTATGGGTGCAGCAACTATGCGTCGGGCTGCCACACACTGTTTCCATTCTCAGATTATCCGGCCGACCTGACTCCCGACAAACTTGCATCAATGATCAAAAAGAAAAAATCATGACTGAAGAACTATTTCCGCTTGTTGATGAAGAAGGCCGTGTGACCGGCAGTGCGACACGACGTGAGTGTCATTCCGGATCGATGCTCCTTCACCCCGTGGTCCATCTCCACGTTGTTGGTGCCGACCGGTCGATTTACCTGCAAAAAAGGTCGTTGTCGAAAGATATTCAACCCGGACGCTGGGATACGGCCGTAGGCGGTCACGTCGATTTTGGCGAGAGTGTGACCGAAGCTTTGTTGAGGGAGGCCCGCGAGGAACTCGGACTTGAAGATATCAATCCGGTTAAATTGATGTCTTATGTCTTTCAGAGCGACCGCGAAAGAGAGCTGGTGAACACGTTCATGATCGAGGTCGACCAGAGTTCATTCTCTCCGGAGATTGACCCGGTTGAAATCGATGAGGCCCGTTTCTGGACAGAGGCTGAAATCGAAGAAGCTACCGGAAATGGGATTCTGACGCCCAATTTTGAGAATGAGTTCAGGATCATCAAACCGTTGCTGTCATGTCAGAAACAGTGAATCAGATTGCCCAGTGGGCCGGAGTCGCAATTCTTGTCGCCCTCGCCGTTGTTTATATTCTCGGGTGGATCAGGGGACGCAAATCGTCGTGTGACTGCTGTGAGCTGAAAGACAGCTGCAGCAAAAACAAATCAAAAAAGCAGTGAGATAATGAAAATCTCAACACCGGAGCCACCATCATGTTTTTCTATTGTGTTTCAAGAAAATATGCTTATATTTGTCAAATAACACAAATAGAAAATGTCTGAAGAAGAGAACGGTTATGGATTATTCGCCCCGGTGTGGGGTGACTTCAAAAGAATCAGGCCATGGAGTCTCACGGCAAAGCAGTGGCTCAAGGTGCTCGGCCAATTTGTAAAGGTTCCGGCTATTTATGTGCTCATCATGTTGCCGGCGGCTTTCATTGTCAGGTGGATTTTTCCGGTGCATCACGATGCTGCGGCCATGTGTGGCATTGCTGACGGCATTGCGTGGCCTGCCAATCTGATAATGTCGGTTTTCAGCCGTGACGTTGAAATCGTGAGCCATGGTGCCGGCACGGCATACAAGGTATTATTCCGGGTTACGGCATTCGTCGTTTACGGCGGGTGTCTTTTAGTGGCGTTTTTAAACACTGTTTTCTGGCTGGCCCGCTATTCGGTGCAAAAACGTCCGGAAAAAGGCGGTGTGGTCTCAACATTCGATCCCACGAAACGCGAGATCAAGATATTTATCTCATCTACGTTCCAGGATATGCAGGAGGAACGTGACATGCTCATCATCAAAACCTTTCCCCTTCTACAACAGGAGGCACTGCGCCGCAACGTGCGTCTCACACCGATTGATCTCCGCTGGGGCATTACACAGCAGGAAGCCGAGTCAGGCAAGGTCATAGGCAAATGTCTCGACGGAATACATGATTCGTCGCCTTTTTTCATAGGTCTCGTAGGCGACCGCTATGGCTGGCGTCCGACGCGTGAAGATTTTTTGTCAGACCCGACTGTAGTCGAACGCCATCCTTGGCTTAGAGAGAAGATTCAGGAGGGTCTGAGCATGACTCAGCTCGAATTTCTCTATGGAATCTCCGAGGGCCGTTCCATGAGCGAAGGGCTGATTCTGATACAAGGCGGTCTCACTGCCGGACTCGCATTGGGTAAATCGGGAGAATTCAAGCGTTGGGTCATCGACTCAGGACATTTCCGCTACAAATACTTCATGATCGCCGACGACCTTGCAACGCATGTTGAGAAATATGTGAGGGCAATTCTCGACCGTCACTATCCTATGGCACAGCTCAGTATGCATGACCGCATGAGCTACATGCAGGACGTTTTCGCTTACCGGCATACGCAATTCTATGTTCCGCGCCGCGATGTCGAGCAAGCTTTGGAGCTTTTTATGGCCGGAGACAACAAGGTGATCGTTGTCGACGGAGAAATCGGCTCAGGCAAGACAGCAGCGGTCACCGCCTTTGCCGAGCGACTTCGCCGAGAGGGTAAAATCGGCAGCCCATATTATTTTTATGAGATGCATGATTGCACCACCGAGGAAGTAAAGGTGAAATGTGAGGTATTGCGTGATATCGGAGCCGACCTTGTCGTGATGGATCTCAACAATGTCAGCGTCAAACATTTGCAAAGCCTTATTGACACTTTTGAAAAGTTGTCGCCCGGCTGCCGCATAATCTTCACGGTCGACAGTGACACCTCGGCCCAAGCCTGTGAGGCGCGACTCGCACACTACACAGTTCCGCCGGCAGATGACGCTTTTCGCAGGGAATTCCTGCGCCAATTCTTCGCTGTGTATGCAAAGCGTCTGAGCCAGGCGCAACTTGACCGAGTGGCCTCAACGCCCTATGCCGGCACTCCTTTCGTTCTCAAGACCATAGCACGAGAGCTCATTGTTTTCGGACGCCATGAGTTGCTTGACGAGAAGATTGACGCGCTGACCGGACACAACGATGAAGATGCGCTTTTCGATTACCTGGTGGAAAGTGCCGCCAAGGTATTCGATCGCGATGATTTCCGCGAAGTGCTCAGGGAAGTCTTCAAGAACGAGGGTAAATCGCGCACGGAGATCACCGAATACATGATCGATGAAGAAATTCGCCTGCTTGACAATTATCCGGGCTTTGACAACCGCAACGGCAATATCTATTTCGCACATCCGCTATACCGCAGTGCCGCGCAGCGATTCATTTCATAAATTTCACCGGGACAGAACCGGTGGCGTAACGGTGCATAATGCAGCGATATGAAGCATGATGCAGCATGTTGAATCATGGTGGTGTCGGGGAGGTGGTTACACAGCCGGTAGAGGTTTTTTTGTTGATTTCGGCAGTTTGGAGTGTGCACTTTGAAAGTGGAGGCTGTTCATTTCGGCCGGGGTGAGGACTGTTGTTCCGGCGATCACTTTGCGTTTGATGATCTTAATCATTTTTCTGAATTGTCAAATTTAGGAACTATACGGTTTAGTGCGAGCAGCGCGGCCAGGTAGCATGTCAACAAAACGATGAAATCTACCATTGCAGGTGGCCATGCTTTTTCCAACTGACCTGAGATCAGATTGCTGAAGAAGATGAGCCAGAGCAGGGCCTGAACTGTCAGACAGAGCGTGCACCACGCCTTTGCGCGGAATTTCTGATACCAGACGCTCCAGAAGGAGAACGGCAGGCAGCAGACGTTGGCGAGGGCGAGAACCGGGAGCGATGAAGGCCATATCAGAATGGCCGCGAGACTGATGCCGAAATAGGCGAATCCGACCTCGCTCCACCCGAACAGTCCGAAAAACTTCGCCGCCTTGGTCTGGAGCACGTGGTCACAGCCGTGCCGCTCGATGACGCCGCACATGGCGTCGGCCGCGGCACTTTTGATTTTCAATGATTTCTGAACGAGCAACCATGTGACGTAAAGCCCGGCCGCGTTCAGCACCAGGGCCGATATCGCGCCGGCCGAACTGTAAATTCTGTTTGTGACGACAAGATAAATGACAAGCGCGGCGACAGAGAGCGCGAGAACCGCTTTTTTGCCTCGATCGATCAGTGAGTCGCGCCGGTGAAGCCTGTAATCGGGTTCACAACTCCGGGTGTCGGGATAAACGGCCAAGGCGACACCGCTCCAGTCATTTATGAAATCTTCGACAGGCAAAGATGCGGAGATGTTTTCAGTCTCATATTCGATTTTGCCGCCGGCGATGTTTCTGACAATCACGAAATCGGAGAGAGTCTGTGCCATAAATGGCGTCGACAGCTCTGTTATCATAGATTTGTCAGTGAACTTCAGACCTTCACTGTCTATTGCATAAGATTTAAGAAGGCGTGAGAACCCGAACAGCGACTTGAAAGACATTGTCTTGTAGCGCATGTCGCTGAACTCCGCGGTGTGTGGCACACCGAGGCGGTCGAGCAACAATGTGAAAATCGTCGGGTCATTCATCGTGTCATTTTAAAAAACCGTTCACCTTTCCTAACAACATCTCTCCGTCAATCTCACCACTGTATCGCCACTGTTCCACACCGTCGCGATAGATTATGAAAGTAGGCACCGTCTCGACTTTCCGGTCGTCGGCAATCTGTCCGTTTCTGTCGATATCGAGCTGATAGACCGGAACTTTTCCGTCTAAGAGAGCCTTCACATCGTCTACCACCGGCATCATGCGCCGGCAATGGGGACACCATGTGGCAAAAAATTCGACGAGAACGACAGGTGAAGACTCAATAATCTGACTATAATTTTCCATGATTGAATTTGAATTTTGGGTTGTGAATGAAAATCAATACTGATAGATAAACAACGGCGAGGGAGTAATGATTGGCACAATATTTGAAAAAGATGTTAAAGTTTGGATTGTTATTTAATAAAATTTTGTAGTTTTGTCAAGCCAAAATCAAAAGTTAATTATTACTCACTAAATCATATATAAAACAATGCGATTGATTATCGAACCGGATTACGCGCAAGTGTCGCGTTGGGCGGCGAACTATGTCGCCTCAAGAATCAATGAAGCTAACCCAACTCCCGAGAAACCGTTTGTGCTCGGCTGTCCGACCGGAAGTTCTCCGTTAGGAATGTATCGTGAGCTCATCCGTCTGAACAAAGAGGGCAAAGTTTCATTCCGCAATGTCGTGACCTTCAACATGGACGAATATTGCGGCATTCCACGTGACCATGAGCAGAGCTACCATACGTTCATGTGGACAAACTTTTTCAACCACATCGACATTCTTCCGGAGAACGTGAATATTCTCAACGGCAATGCCGCAGATCCGGAGGAGGAGTGCCGCCGCTATGAGGAGAAAATAGCGTCATATGGAGGCATCGACCTTTTCATGGGGGGTGTTGGTCCCGACGGTCACATAGCGTTCAACGAGCCCGGATCGTCACTGACATCAAAGACCCGCATGAAGACCTTGACCCAGGACACGATCATCGCCAATTCACGTTTCTTTGAGAATGACCTCAATCTCGTTCCGAAGACGGCACTGACCGTCGGTGTAGGCACCGTCATGGCAGCCAAGAGTGTCATGTTGATCGTCAACGGCTACAACAAGGCACGTGCTCTGAAGCATGGTGTCGAGGGCGGCATCTCACAGATGTGGACCATCTCGGCTCTTCAGATGCACCCGAAGGCGATCATCGTCGCCGATGAAGATGCCTGCATGGAGCTGAAAGTCTCGACCTACCGTTACTTCAAAGACATCGAGAAAAACAATCTCTGATTTAGCGGTTCCGCTAAAATACAAGAAGCTATTTCCAAAGAGGGTGTGTCAAAAATAGGCGCAGCCTCTTTTTATTTCTAAAAAATTCCGGACAAATGGCTCATTTACTTGACAAAAAACGCTAAATTTGCAGTTGATATCAGAAGGTGGCTTGTTTCACAATTATGATATCAAGACATATTTTGAGAGCGTTTTTGCTTATTCCTATCATCGAAAATCGCCAAATTTAAGGTACAGGATGAGCAGTCAGAAACGCTCCATGCGTGCGCTATATATCCACCCCACCCGGCGCGGGGCTGATTATATATCGGCATGGCGTGGGGTGGACTGTTTATTGTACCTGCGGCGTTTGGCGATGCCCCGATGATGATAATCAGTGAACATTACCCACGCTTTCGCATTAATGAACCAATCTAACCGCCGACGAGAGGTAACCGAGGCATTTTTTTGTTAATCATGGAAGAAAATGACATGGTAAAGCCCGACAACTTCTTGGTTTGGTCCATTCTGTCTACAGTCTTATGCAGCCCAATTTTCGGAATTGTTGCCATTGTTTATGCCGCTAAAGTTGATTCGCATTGGTATGCAGGCAGACATGCGGAGTCAATAGATGCCGCAAAGAAAGCCAAACTCTGGACTTTCATCAGCGTGGGAACCGGGATAGTTTTTACAATTATCTACACTATCATCTTTACTTTTGTATTTAGCAGCTATACTGTATGGTAAGCTTCCTCATGTATTTGAGAGCTTTCAGAACGGATAGCCGATCGCGAGGTGGAAAGCGAGCGAGTTTCCGAACGAGGTCATGTTGTAGTAACCGCGTTTGCCTGTGTCATAGGGAGCGTGGATTCCTATTCCGAGGTCACCACGGACGACAAGCATTCCGATGTCAAATCTGAGTCCGGCACCGGTTCCGACTGCGAGATCTTTGAGGAATGTCGATGCCTTGAGTTTGCCACCCGGACGCATCGGATCTTCTTTCAGGAGCCAGATGTTTCCTGAATCGAGAAACAACGCTCCATGGAGCGGGCCGAAGATCGGGAAACGGTACTCGACGTTAAATTCAAATTTGAATGTACCAGTCTGGTCAAAATAACCGTCAATGGCGTTCATGTCGGGACGGTAGCTTCCCGGGCCGAGAGATCGCACGGTGAACGCCCTGACGGAATTTGCGCCACCGACATAGAACTGCTCGGCATAGGGTACCTCGGTTGAATTTCCATAGGCGTGGGCCGCACCGACCGCAGCCCGGCTTACGAGCCAGTGGTCGCCGGAGCCCAACCGCCGTCCGTAGACAATCTGGGTCTGCCCCTTGACAAACTGGGAGAATGGAGTGCCGAACAAAGTCTTGTCTTTCTTCTTGCCACACAGTTCATAGATGCCCCAGAAGATGTTTCCCGCTTCCTGGACGGTGAAAGTCCAGTTCAAGGTGTTATCGGCGTCAAACTGCCGGTTATAGTTGTAGGTGTAGGACATCTGGGGGATGAACTGACTCTTGAAACTCTGCGCGATAGCCGGATTGGCGTTTGTGATTGAGTCAAACACGGCCGTTGTGTGGATTAGGTTTGTGTAGGAAATCTTGAAGAGAGTCAGAGTCGACATTGAATTTCGCGACGGTTGCCAGTCGTAGTTGAACGAAGCGTTGAACTGGGCCATTTTGAAATAGTGGGGACGGTTAAGAAGATCGGCGTTGAGGGTGATGCGGGTCCAGTTTAGCTGCCGGTGTCGACGCGGAATGAAGCGCGGGGCGATCAATCGCGGGAATGCCAACGATGTAGTCAGACCGATCTCATAGCTGTTGAAGACCGATGAATGATTCCGGTTCTTGCCTCCCGTCTGCCATTCATATGTTCCGGTCAGTGAAACGCTGAACTGCTCTCCACCGCCGAAAATGTTTTTGTTGGTGACCCCGACCGTGATTCCCGGACCGATGTAGCTGTTTGATTTAGAGGATGCATTGACCTCGATGCTGGCTTCCAACGGGGTGTCGAAGGTGCATGAAACCGCGGCATTCAACGTCGGTTGGGCAGCCATTGTGTCGGGTGCCACCTCGATTGAGATAGCCTTGAATATTCCCAGACGCGACAATCTGTTTTGAGTCTCGTTCATCGATCTGACCGAGAATGTGCGTCCTTTCCTGAACATTACACACTCTGGAATGAGGTTGGTTCTCAAGCGCGACGGCATCATCTGTATCAGTGTCGCCCGCGGAGTCTCGATCGTGTCGGGAGTGCCCCCACCGTTGTGGCGGAAAGCATAGACAGTGACATCTCCGGTCTTGAACCTTGTGACACCGAGTTTCGGGGCGTTGGAGGCTATTGTCATTCTCATCGAGATGTGTTCGGGAGTCATCAGTGAATCGGCCAGATATTCGATATACTCTGGACGGAAATAATAATAACCGTGGTTTCTCACCACATTGGTTATACGGGTTCTTGCAACTGACAGCGAATCGGTGCAGTATCTTGGCTGCCTCGCGCTCAGATAGCTGTCGAAGCGAGCCACTGAATCGATCAGATGATAGAGGTGGCATGTGTCGGGAAGCACCTCAACGGTGTCCACGACATAGACCGGCCCGGTTGTGATCTTATAGGTCAATGAACCTTTTTTCTTGTTTTTGCCCTGATTGAGTTCAAAAGATGATGTGCCTCTGAAATAGCCGTTGTTGTCGAGAATCTCATCGATCATCTTTGTTCTCACCTCGGGGCGCACGTCGGATACGAGCACGGGCTCCTCGACCAACTTGTTGTAGAGCCACTTCTTGAGACCTTTCGAATCTGGATTCCAGTTGTTGTATACCCACAGTCCGACGGGTATTCTCACCGACGGTGTGAAGGTGTATTTGTTGGCCTTTACGTTGACGGCATCGTGAATCTGCGATTTCACTGACGAGGGGATCAACTTTCCTGAGTCGGCAGGCAGATATTCTACTTTTTTCAAACCGGTGTATAGCACTTCGTCGTCGGGTACACGACGCGTAGTCGAGCAGCTCTGGCAAAACAGCGAGAGAATCATGAGTGCTGCCGCTGCTGTTCTGATCAATATGTCATCAGTTCTTTTCATCTTCGGGTTTAAGTGGTGTTTCCTGGTTGATTACATTACCTTGCTGTGGAAGTTCCTGCCTGTTACGGCTGAATGGTCTGAACAGATCTCTGAGCGACTGGAGTTTCCGTTTGTAGACAAATCCGACACCTGTCTGTGTTATCTCGCCTTCGAGAATGCTCTCGAAACCGGTGTGACGGAATATTCTAATCACCATAGTTCCGCTCTTGTTAAGCTGATATTCAAACGAGATGTCGTTGATTAGATCTTCGGCAATGTTCTGGTCGGGATCTTGATCGTTGGTGTAGTTTCCGCCGACAATAATCTTGAAACGGTCGTTGAACAGGGTTTTCGACACCTTGTAGCTGTAGCTTGTGGTGGTCGATGTCGCCCCGTTAGTCGTCTGGTCATACTGGTTTATGCCGAACGAGAGGTCTACACCCTTGATGTTGTTAGCGGCCCATGAGTTCAGCTGAGACTCGAGGAAAGAATAGAGGGCATTTCCACCGATGTTAGAATCGCCGCGTGTTCCGGGTCCGGTGTAAACGTTGTACAGCAACAGGTTCATGGCCTGGTTAGCACGCTGGTCGGCACTCATTGACTGGAGTTCATTCTGAACCGTAATGTCGTCGTTTGTCGAGAGATCGAAAGAGACATTCATCTCGTTGAGAGATCCGGTCACGTTAAGCTGAATGTCAAATGTTATAAGTCTCGAATTCTGTCCGGTCTGCGTCACATTCGCTTTCAGATTGTCGACAGCATGGACGTTGAGAATGGGGTTCATCATATCGCCATTGAACGCCACATAGCTGTTTTCGCTGAACCTGAACAACTTCTCAGACATGAACGGAGGCGTGTAGCGGACAAAACCTCCGGTTATGTTCAACCGTCCGTTCAACCGGCTGTCGTTCATCATGTTCATCGTGTAGTCAAGCGTTCCGTTACTCTGGATCGACACTTTGTTTTTTCCGTCGGTCGAAAGATCGACATTTATTGTCGAACCCTCCTGAACAGTGAGCATCGCATCAAGATTGAGCATCGTCGATTTTGTGGCTATCGAGTCGGCTGCGACCAGCGACGCTGTGTCGGCAAAATTCACGAATCTGACCATGTCGCTGTTTGCTTTCGACTGAATGGCGTTCTGCGCATCGGTCATCACATAGGTCACATTTGTGCCTGAGAGAACAGTCAGCGACGCATCAATGTCGAGCATCGTCAGCGACCCTTTGGCTTTTGCATCGATGTCGACAAACGCCTTGCCATAGACATCGGAACCTTTTGTAACCCGGTTTGAACCGACAATCTGCATGTTTGAGGCATTCAACGAGAGGTCGATCAAAGGTTCGAAGAGATGACGCATGTCGACCACACCATTGATGTTGAGCGGATTTTTGTTTATCGCCTTGATTTCGAAATCGTTGAAAGTGACCACATTTGAATCGACCGGAATCTTGTTTTCAGAGAACTTGAACGTCGTTCCGAGCATGTTCACAAACAGAGAGGTTGAGTCAAAATCGAGATATCCGTTGAACACGGGGGAAGCCATGTCGCCGGTGATGTCCATCTGACCGTTGAGAGTGCCGGTCAGTTTCGCGGTGCGTGGAGGGAGGAAAGGATTGACAACTTTCAACGGGAACCTGATCATCTCGAAGTCGAGCAGGAATGGTTCGGCCGACGTTGTGTCATTGAGATGTCCGTAGGCTGTGATGGTCTTGACGCTGTCGACCAAGAGAGCGACATTGGCCGACAATGAACCCCGTGCATTTGTCGTCACATCGACATCGAGGTCAAACGAGCCCACTCTCTCACGGCCATAATAGAAGTTGTCGAGCGAGACGGTTCCGAGGCCGTTCAGCATCTTGTCTTCATCTTGTCTTATCTTCATGTCGGCCGACAGGTCTCCTTTGATCGAGGGAGCGAACGGATTCAATGCAATCCAGTCGGCGATCTTCACATCTTTGATCTGGAGAATTATGTCTTCCTGGCGGTCGATCGAGTCGTTGTGCTGTGTGAACAATCTCACGGAGCTTTCGGCACTCTTCATCGCCAGATTGGCATCAATATGTTTTTTTGCGAGGTTGACCTCGATGAAGTTATCTTCGTTGACCGTCCAGGGTTTGTAGCCGATAACGGGATTGTAGGGAACGAAATTGACCGTCACTACCGAATCGGCGATCTGAGCCACAAGACCGAGTCTGTAGCCTATGTCGCCTTTCAGATTGCTTTGTCTCATGAATATTCCGGCTTTTGAGCCGGCAGCGTATCCATTGGCCTCGACATGGGCAAACTGGTCCATCGTGCCCGGCGCGTTGTCTATGTTGGCCCGGAACATGAAGTATTGCATCACCTGACGCCCTTTCAGGCGCAGTGTGTCGATGTGGGTCGAGCCGGTCACGAAATCAAGCATGCGCGAATCAAGCGTCATTACCGAATCATTATCGGCCGACATTTTCAGTTCATCAAACGAAATGCCGGATGTTTTCGCGAAATCGTGGATGATGTTGTTTTTTCCGGCCTTGATTCCAAGATGGAACTTCGGCATTAGTTCCTGAATGGTTCTGATGTCTACGTTCTGACGGCTCACATAGAGGTTCATCGAATCTATCACCTCGGTGAATCTCGCCGACAGGGAGTCGAGCGATGTCGGCGAAGAGAATCTGATTGTCATGTCTTTATTGTCGACTTTGGCCGCAGTTGTCGAATCGGTGGCATTGAAATTGATTTTCAAATTGTCGGTGGCAATGCGTCGCGAAGCGTTCATGTCGAGTCTCAACTTTCTGAAATCAAGATCAGCGCAGATCATGCTGCTGTCGGGATCGATCACGGCATTGCCGTCAAGGGTCATCGCGACCGTCATGGTGTCGGCTGTCATTCCGAGCGCGAACAGATCGAGATTTGAGACATCGGCATTCAGGGCCAAGTCATAGGGCAAGGGAGAGATATTTCCATTCAAGGCTACAGTCATCGCCGCATTGGGATTGCCGGATGTCAGTTTCAGGTCGGCTATGCCGCCGTGGAGTTTTCCGTCGAGAGCGATATCGGTCAATTGAAGACGGTTATAAGTCACCGAGCGGACATCGATTCTGGCGTCAATGTCGGTCTTTGCAGAGAACGGGTCATAGCCGTGTCCCTTGACATCGGCCGACATGGTCAGGTCGGCGATACCCATTGTCGGGAGAATGCTCTGAAGCGGGAATCTGACTGCATTGAGCGAGGCGTCGTAGTTTTCGGCACGGTTGTTCCAAAATGCATCGAGGGCAACAGTGCCACTATCGGTGAATGCTTTCAACCGGGCATCGATGACACCTTTATTCATTGTCACATTTCCATCGAGTCTGAGTCTCGGAATATCGATCATGCGTTTCAGTTTCGCGTCGAGGACCGATGATTTTATCACCGGACCGTTTATTATTTTACCCTTGAGATCGAGTTTACCTGAGATTTTGTCGATATTCATGACTTGTTCAACACGTCCAGATGCCGACAGGTCGGCTACTTTCGGCAAGTTGACCGACAGTTGGGTCACCTCCAGATCTGAGACAGTTCCATCGGCATCGGCAATCAGTTGGATATCGGTCGCTTTGGGCAGTGACGATAACATTGACGACATCGTCGGGAACAACATCTCGAGATCGGCCGGAGATATTTTCGCCGATGCTTTCAGGCGCAACGGCAGGTCGGGATCAGAGGTCAGATCACCGACACCCATTGACGCATCGAGATTAATCGAGGAATAGAGTGTGTTGATGGCGAAATCGCGGGCGTTCATCGCGACCGAGTCCATCGAAAATGTTCCTGTTGCATCGAGTTGGATCCCACTGCGTTCACGTGCGTGCAATTTCTTGAGAGGCACCCTGATCTCAGTGGCGCGGTTGAAGAGCGAGTCGACCTCGATTTCAATTTCCGATACACCGATATAATTCAAATCAAGTCCGTCGGCCGGCGTTGCACCCGAAGCAGCATAAAGCGCATCACCTCTTGTCAAGATGACGCTTCCTATGTTGACAGTCCATGGAGCTGATGACGACGCTGTGGTGTCGGTCGGTTCTTTCGACAATTCAGCGACAAGAGGATATATGTAACGTGCCGATACCGAATCGAGCATGACGCTTTTGCCGGTGATCTCGGCTTTCTGCATGTCAAACAGACCGTCGTTGAGTTTCGCGGAATTAATGCGGGCGTCAAGAGTGTCGATTGTCCCGACAAGTTTCATTCCGAATTCGACGTCGTCGATCGACAGCCGGCGGGCTTTCACCGTCAATGGCATTACGGCGGCGGTGTCAGTTTTTTCAACAGCCGTGGAGTCGGGTCGTATTATCATTGACACACGTCCGCCTGTCAACCGTGCGTCATCGAGATCGATATCCATATTTTTCAGTGCGACAGTCGCCTCTGACAACTCAAACCGGTTGACTACAGCTCTGAGCTGAATGGCCGAATCGGGATTGCCCATAGAGTAGACCGCATCTGAGGCATCGAGTTTCATAACCTCGACTTTTCCACGCAAAAGCGGCATTACCGAGGCTTTCGCCCTGAGAGAACCGAGATTTATCATCGTGTCGCCCTCCTGGGTCATGACAAAACCGTCGACCTCAAGTCTCAGCGGAAACTTCAGTCTGACCTTATCGGCACTCAGATTCATCGGTCCTGATGAATTTACCGAATCAAACACTTTGGACACTGCAAAATCTTGAACGAACGGCACATAAACGGCCACCACGGTCAAAACAACAAGAATTGCCAACCCACCGAAAATGCGGGCTGACCATTTTCCTACCCTATGCCAAATCTTATTACTCAAAACAAATAGTTGATATGATGAATGCTGTTATTGAAAAAACGTCTGTAGGCATGTTTTTGTTGTGCAAGACGAAGTTTTTGACTATTTTTGTAGCTACAAGATTCGCCTACACGACATGGAAATAACTAATTCGATCAGAAAACTGGTGAAAAGCCTCGGAGACAGCCGTCATCGCAACGAACAGCGGCTGTTTGTAGCCGAAGGAGAAAAATGTGTGACAGAAACGCTGGGGGCGTTCAAACTGAAGTATCTTTTCGCCACACGACGGTGGATTGAGGAAAATCAAGGTGTCGCCAAGCGGTTTGGAGCCGTAGCGGCAACATCAGACGACATCTCACGGATGTCTCAGCTGAAGGCACCCCGGCCGGTGATAGCCGTTTATGAGATGCCCGAAGAAACGAATCGGCCAGAGTTGTCAAACAATCAGCTTGTTCTGGCACTTGACAGAATACAAGATCCGGGCAATCTCGGAACCATTATACGAATAGCCGACTGGTTCGGCATAAAAACGATTCTTGCATCGGAAGACACGGTCGACCGGTTTAATCCGAAAGTCGTCCAGGCGACAATGGGAGCCATTGGCCGCGTCTCCATAATCTACTGCGACCTCAGTTCGACACTTGCAGAACTGTCAGAGTCAATGCCCGTCTACGGAACCTTTCTTGACGGAGACGATATTTACCACACCGATCTGACGGGTAACGGAATCATCGTCATGGGAAATGAAGGTAACGGCATCAGCGATCAGGTCTCATCGTCGGTCAACCGCCGCCTGTTCATTCCGCCCTACCCTGCCGATGCGTCGACAGTGGAGTCGCTGAATGTCTCCATGGCCACAGCCATCACCGTGGCCGAATTCCGTCGCAGAAATTCAAGATAAATCATGGCAAAGCAACTTAAATCAATATGGTTCTGCACCGAGTGTGGTGCAGACTCTCCGAAATGGGAAGGCCGCTGTCCGGCTTGCGGCGCGTGGAACACTATGGTCGAAGAGAAAGCTACGGCAAAAAGCAAAGGCATTATCCAGACCTCACACGGAGTCAAAAGCAAGCCCCAGCGCGTTTCTGAGATAACCGCGCTCGACGAACCGCGCATTGTTTTGCCCAGCGACGAACTGAACCGGGTTCTCGGCGGCGGGCTTGTCGCCGGCTCCCTGGTCTTGATCGGAGGAGAACCGGGCATAGGGAAATCGACATTGGTGTTGCAAAACATACTTTCGATCAGATCACGCACAGTGCTCTACGTCTCGGGCGAAGAAAGCGCGACGCAACTGAAACTCCGTGCCGACCGTCTCGGTCGCGTCAGCGACAATTGTTTCATTGTCACCGAGACCTCTCTTGAAAACATCATGAACCACATAGAGTCGGTCAACCCCGGACTTCTCATTGTCGATTCGATACAGACAATAGCTTCCGACGCCCTTGAATCGGCAGCGGGCAGCGTGAGCCAGGTCAGGGAGTGTGCGGTCAGACTGCTGAAATATGCCAAAGAAAGTGGTGTGCCCGTGATCTTGATCGGCCATATCACCAAAGAAGGCAGTCTCGCCGGCCCGAAAGTTCTCGAACATATCGTCGACGCCGTGCTTCAGTTCGAGGGTGACAGCCAATACATGTACCGCATTCTGCGATCGATCAAAAACCGGTTCGGCAGCACATCGGAACTCGGAATCTACGAAATGTGTCAACGTGGGCTGCGGGAGGTCACCAACCCGTCGGAGATGCTTCTCAGCCAAAGTGACGAGGAATTGTCGGGGGTGGCTGTCGGAGTGACTCTCGAAGGCGCAAGACCGTTTCTGATCGAGACACAGGCACTTGTGAGCACGGCAGCATACGGCACACCACAACGCTCGGTCAACGGTTTCGATTCAAAACGAATGAGCATGCTGCTCGCCGTTCTCGAGAAACGGGTCGGCTTCAAACTGATTCAGAAAGATGTTTTCCTGAACATCGCGGGCGGTCTGAAAGTAAACGACACGGCACTCGACCTGCCTGTCATATGCGCAATTCTGTCTTCCAACGTCGACATTGCCATTGCACGCGACATCTGCATGAGCGGCGAGATTGGTCTCTCGGGTGAGATCAGACCTGTCACGCGTGTCGAGCAACGTATTCTTGAGGCAGAGAAACTCGGAATGTCAACTATCATCATTCCACGCAACAACCTCAAGGGAGTCGACACATCAAAACGTAAGATCAAGATTATCGAGGTCTCGAAAGTCGAGGAGGCCTTCCGTCAGCTGTTTTCATGATCAGAGGGGAAACCCGATGATCTCAGCAATCTCCATGAACCGTCATCGGCCGATGTCACCAACAGACATTCGGCTCCTTCAAACCGCTCTATCATTGCCAGCGCATCGGTTGCCGGCATAGCCATACAAGCCGTAGCCAGGGCATCGGCTTCCATACATGTCGGCGCAATCACCGTTGCCGAAAGTGTCGAAGTCTCGACCGAGCGTCCGGTCACAGGAGAGATGGTGTGTCCGAACCGGCGTCCCTCACTGTCACGTCTGAAATTGCGGTAATTGCCCGAGGTTGCCACACCACAGTCGGTTACACTTATCACCATGAGCCGACGGTGTGTGACCGACGAGTCATTGTTGACCGGAGCATCGATTTGAATGCGCCAAGGTTCACCACGCCTGTTGAGACCTCCGAGGGCAAGTTCTCCGCCGATCTCCACCATGTAGTCGGTGGCTCCGTTTCGTCTGAGCATGGCGGCGACTTCATCACATCCGAGCCCTTTGGTGATGGCACTGAAATTAAACTGTGTTCCAGGCGATTTCTTTTCCATCACTCCCCCGGCGATCTGACACTGCGAGATGCCGACCAACCGGAGTGCCGAATCGATCGACAGGTCGGTCGGAACGGCGGGTTCTTTATCACCATAGCCGAACCCCCATAGGTTGACTAACGGTGCCACTGTCGGATCAAACATGCCGCCGCTGGCTCTGTTGATTTCCTGCGACTTTTCAAACACCTTTATGATATGTCGGTCGACAGTCATCGATTCCGACCGGTTTATCGCCGAAATGACCGACCCCGCATTGAACGGCGACAATGACATCTCAACCTGCTTCATCACCGGCAAGATCGAGTCGGAACAATCGTTGGCAGAAGTCCAGGTTATATGGTAGGTCGTATTCCAGACCATGCCCGATTGCTCCCATACCCTCCCGCGGCCGCAGGAACAAGAAAGCATTAAAATTGCCGCAATCACACAAACGATTGGTACACAATTATTTATATTTCTCATAAAAACATCGTCTTATAATTTTTCAAAATTACACATTTTATTCCAAACTTTTTTAATAACTTAGGCGTTGAAAACTATTATTTTGCTTTTCAGGCATATGTCTAACTCTTAATTTCATTATCAATCATGAACCGTTCGTTTATTTTCCTTGCCGAAGGATTTGAAGAAATTGAAGCTCTGACCGTAATTGATGTGATGCGTAGAGCCGGAATGGATATCAAATCGGTGGCTGTCACCCACGATGTCAATGTTACGGGAGCCCACGGAATAACCGTGAAGGCCGACCTAACCCTATCTGAAACAGAGTTTGACGAAGCCGAATGGCTGATTGTTCCGGGAGGAATGCCCGGTTCAACCAACCTCAGCCAATGTGAAAAACTTAACGATGCACTCAAGGCACACGCCGCCAAAGGTGGAGGCATTGCAGCTATCTGTGCCGCACCTGCAGTCGTGCTCTATCCTTTAGGAATTCTTGACGGCAAAGAGGCGACCTGTTATCCCGGTTTTGAAAAAGACTGCGTGAAAGCGGTCATGAGAGACGCTCCCGTTGTCGCCCTGCCAAACCTGATCACGGCCAACGGCCCGGCCTCAGCTCTGAGATTCGCCCTCTCTATTGTCGCCGCCTCAATGGGAGAACACAACGCCCAGTCGGTCGGAAGCGGAATGCTTTTCTACCCTAAATCGGTGAACTTCTACTTCTGATTCGATCACGGTCAGCAACTTTTTACCGCGTGACGATGCAACTCTTTTCGTGTTGTATCGTCACGCGGCTTCATTGACCACACATCGAATACTTCCGCGCAGCGATGAACGAGAGCACCAACTACCGTAATAGGGCGAACGCTTTCAAGCATTTCTGCAACTATGCCAAAGGAGGAAAAGACCAAGATTGAGAGATGGAACTGAGGCAGGTGCGTCAGACCATATAGGACAAGACCGAGGAAGATCTGACCGAAACCCGGACCGACCGTTTCTGACCGACAAGGAATTTGACAAAGGCTGCAAGGAACTCGACCCACGTCTCCTTTCCCTGCCGTCATGGAGGATCTTGAACAGACACCAAACAGAGGGATGAGACGATATATTATTATGCAGTTATTCTAATCGGAATTCAGACATAATCCAAAAATAATCCTTATCACCATCAAATCGGACTTCTTTGTAAAGTCTATATGTCCCGGGCTTGTTATTGTTAAGCAAAGAGCGCATCGTTACATCGAAACTATGAGAGCCTCCTTTGTATAAAAGAATACCCATACTATTCCAGAACCCTTCGGTTGGCATATCATACCAATTACCATCCTCTCCACGACAAGCAACAATATAGGAAACTCCGAATTCTAATAGTCTTGAATTGTCATTCTTTAATGTAAAGGATACTTTTTCAGAATCAGCAGGAAATGAACTGGCATTAGGGGATAACGAAATACTGTCAGCTTCAATATTGGTTCTTGCCTCAATATTAATCTTTTCAGGCCCTTTCGGACCATCAAAATGAAGATATCTGGAATCACAGACATCATTCCGGAATTTCTTTTGCCAATATGGTGTATTTACAAGCACGTATATATCCAGATGATCTTGTGCAACTCCCCATCCCCACACATTTTGACGCAGTGGATTATCCGCTTTGAGTGCCTCGAAATTTTTAGAGATTGTATCACTCAATCGACACAACTCCTGTTCGGTTGGAGGTCCCAATTCACAATCTTCTTCTGATATTACTGATTCAGATGACGGAGTCTCCAATATGCCAACAGGAGCTGCATAAACCGAATCTACTGACTGTGATAATTTCTGTTCTTTCCCATTTAGAGTTGATGTTTCTTTATTTGGACGGCTGCATCCTTGCAGGACAACCATAAACACAAGTATGCCAATATGTATAATCGGATGCTTTATTTTTAGAAATGAATTCATATCACTTCAATAATTTACGGTCGTTATCACCACTCTCCAGCACGCTCATCTGATGGATAGCTATTTGATTGAGTTTGATAAGTCTCTCTGACTGAGGCAGTCCTTGCTCTATGAATACGGCATTGAGGCTTTCCATATTTGATAGGCAAATGAGTTCGTTGACTGAAGCGTAGTCGCGGATATTACCTTTCAAATCGGGGTTAGCCTCACGCCACTGTTTCGCTGTCATGCCGAACATAGCCACGTTCAACACATCTGCTTCATTGGCATAGATGATGCTCGCCTGCGCTTTTGTGACCTCTGACGGAATTAGGTTCTGCCTGATAGCATCGGTGTGTATGCGGTAATTGATCTTTGACAACTCACGCTTTGCAGACCACCCCAATGCTTTTTGCTCCTCTGCTTTAAGGCGTTGGAACTCCTTGACTATATATAATTCAAACTCAACCGAAATCCAACTTGCGAATTTGAATGCAATATCCTTATGGGCATAAGTGCCACCATAGCGTCCGGATTTGGAAATCAAACCGATAGCATCGGTTGTTTCAATCCATTTCTTTGGAGATAGAGTAAAAGCATTTAAGCCCGCTTCTTTTCTAAACCCCTCGAATTCGAGGGGTTTGAAATCGGGGTTATATAGACTCTCCCAAATGCCAAGAAACTCAATCGTATTACGGTTGCGCATCCAATTACCGATAACAGCGTTTGGATCATCGCTCTTGTGGCGAGCCAAATCGGTTATAGATACATAGTCCTCACCATCAACATTGATGATGGTTATATTCGTATTCTGAACTGTGATTTTTGCCATTTGGAGATAAGCGTTTGATTTCAAATGCAAAAATACGTCAAAAAAATGGACATATCAGCGTATTAGCCTACTTTTCAGCGTGATTAAATCCGATATTGGCCACGATGGTGTTCGATAGCCTCTGCAAGGGAAAAGCCTCGACCCGATTTTGATATGTTGGCAAGTGCGGACAGCCATTATTGGAGTGCCAATGGCATAAAAACAGGCCCGAATGCGAAGTTAAAAATTATAAAGCAAAATATAAGCGACTGCCGGATGCCGATTGTCAAAGGTCGAGACCGACCAGTTGCTCGCCGAGGCCGATCGTGTAGCCTGTCGAGACCCAGACAATGCGGTTGAAGGTGTCGGCGACGACGAAAACGGGGTCTGACGGATTCTCAAGATGAAGTGACTCCATGATTTCCTTTCGCGAGAGACCGTCGGAGTCGATTCCGAACACGACATTTGAGGGAAGTTCCGGGAACATGTCACGGTCGAAACGCGTGGCCTTTGATTCATTCTCGAAAAGCAGCACGATCTTGCGTCCAGTCGCCTCCAACTGTCCGGCCACGGCCGATATGTCGTTGAGCGCGTGTGCCGAGGGTTCATGGTTGGGTTGAATCAGTCCGAGATAATAATAGCCTCGACCTGTGGTTGAAATGATGCTTTTGTCGCTGTCAGACGAGAGATCATGATAGAGATTTTCGGCATTCAGGCTACCTATCACTGACAGTTTGCTGTCGTCATGGCGAATATTCAGCGTCAGGTCGGTCGTATCACCCGGTTTGATGCTGAAAATCTCACTGTGGGCAAGCACACCGCCATTTGCCAGACGTCGTCCTGTGGTGAGAATATATTGACCTGCCTCAAGTTCATATGGGCTTTCGAAAATCGAGGAGACGGTGCTTCCCTCGTCAAACTCAAGAAGACGTGGTCTGCCTCCGTCAATTTTTGAAATGGAGAATTGCGAATAGTATTTCGGATCGAACATATTGTCTGACGGGGTGAACCGCAGCATCAGTTTTCCCTTTTCAGGTTTATTGGAAGCCGCAGAGCTTTCTGAGGCAAACAGCGCATTGTGCCAAACTCCGTCGCCCGACATAAATTGTGTGTCACCGGTGACCGGGTCGATACGTGCCGGAATGCCGATGCTCCTCGCCACAGCCACAAAAAATATGTCGCGTGAGAGCGGGTCGGCTTTTCTTTCGGCCAACACTGCCGCCGGACTCATGCGCAAGTTAGATGGATTTTCCTTTGATGCGTCAGAAATATTTGCCGACACCCAATCGGCAAGACGTTGAGGATTATGTCTGAATTCATCGGCCTGAGAAGCGAAATGATCGCCGAGCAGTTTGCGCCACGGGCGCAGAAACTCAAGTTCGACACGAGGATTCAGGACATATTTCCCGTAAACGTCGCTATCCATTCCGTCGGGTTTCGTTGAATTCCCGACATGGTCAACGATAACCTCAGTCGGAATGTCCCGACGATCTTTCTCGCTGACGTTGAGCAGAAGCGTCATCGCCTTGTCGCGCTGAGTCTCATTAAGCCGCTCAAGACAAGCGATCAGGTTCTTATGATTTCCTCTTGACTCCACCAAAATCGTAGCCAGATCGTCATAGCCAAGTCCGAGACGAGCCGCTTGGCGACGTGCGGTCTCAGCTGTGGCGAAAGTGTTGGTGTAGGCACTGCGTATCGAGTCCTCGCGATGCAACCTGATGTCGTTGATCATGCGCTGCGATTGCGAGACCTCGGGCAGATTCCCGTCGGACGACGGTGGAATTATGTCAAAATCAACGTTGCCCGAATATGACGACGTCTTGTCTAAAACGACATCAAGAAAACCGCCCCGGGCATAATCGGCCGGATTACCTTTCGCAAAACCGAAATTCTTTCCATCTGAAGCCCACACAAGCACATCACCCAGTCCGGAGGTCAGAGTGGCCATTCCGTCAGCATCGGCTTTTTTAGTCACCGCCGGATAATATTCGGCATAATTGTAGATGCAGAAATCGACATTCGCCCCTTTCACCGGTCGTCCGCTTGAATCAAGTACTCTAACTGGCAAAGTAGCCACAGAAGCATATTTTGAAGTCACATTTATGCGGGTCGAGAGCGGTTGTCTGAGTAATATCTCTTCGGGACCGGTGTAGTTGCCGACGACGTTCGTATTCATCAACATACCTCTTGAGGCCGGTTCGTTGAACCATGCGAGATCAAGCACCGGTTCCGGCTCGCATGCACCGAGGAAATACCATGTACCGTCGGCCCAGGCTTCCACCCATGCGTGGTTGTCGTCGGTGTGGGCCCAGCGGGGAGTATAGATCTGGCGTGCCGGAATGCCAACCGAGCGCAAAGCCGCCACCAGAAATGTCGACTCCTCTCCACATCGTCCGATTGCCTGGCTTAGACTTGACAGTGGCGATGAAGTGCGTCCGTCAGAAGGTTTGTATGTCACTTTCTCATGACACCAGTGGTTCACCTCCAGAATAGCGTCTTTCATCGACAGACCGCACACTCTCGGCCGAAGCTCCTCATAAAACACCATTCTCGAATTGTCGAGATTTTCGTTGTTCACTCTCACCGGCAGCACGAAATGCATGAATTCGCGCTCGGGCACACTGTCGCCCCAGGGCATTTCGTTTTTTGCACGCAGTGAAGCTTCGATATTGTCAATATAAAATTTCTCAGTGTAGTCGGCCTTGTCGGGCAGCGGCATGGAGGAATAGAGAAACTTCAACGCTTCATCGCGGGTTACAGACATGCCTGACAGCGTGAAGACAAGACAAATGGCAGATAACAACAGTTTCATGAGATAATTGATTTGGTATGTTGTAGATATGACTCTAATCTATATTTTCTGTCAGGGACAAGAGCGATTGTATGATGTCTGGAGATGTCACGAGACGGTCTTCGGCAAATCCGATCGCGGCATTACGGAATTTCATTGCGCTTGTCAGCATCTTTCTCGCGGTTGAATGTACTCCGTCGACCCCTGTTTCCCTGATAATCCTCGCGGCGTTACCGACGTTAACGCCTGACCCGGCAACTATCGCGATTCTTCCGGCGGCCCGGTTTACGATTGTCTTCAACATCGGAATTCCTGTTTCGGCATCGGGTTGCAATCCTGATGTCAGCAGGCAGTCACAACCGAGAGCGATCACTGCCTCAAGAGCCTCTCCGGGATCACGGCAAACATCAAACGCGCGGTGGAATGTGATATTCGGCCGTTGCCGGCCGATCTTTCCGGCAGAGACGCAGGCTGTGTCAATCAGCCTCCGGCATGTTTCGGTGTCTATGTCTCCGTCAGATGTCAATGCCCCGATGACCAAGCCCGATGCACCGGCTTCGACAGCGGCACGAATGTCGTTTTCCATGATTCTCTTCTCCATTTCCGAGTATAGGAAATCACCAGGTCGCGGTCTTATCAGCACATTGACTTCGGGAATACAAGCAGTTGCTTCACTGATCAGGGCAATTGACGGAGTGACGCCCCCCTCGGCCAATCCGGAACAAAGCTCGATGCGCCGTGCGCGGCACCCGGCAGCGACCTTGACAGCCCCGATGTCACCGCAGCAGATTTCAAGGATTCTCATTGTTTCAAAACACATTCGATTATGTAATCTGTTTCCTGAGGTGTCTTGTCGAGATGCAGCAAGACGTGATCGTGGGTGTTTGTGAATCTCACCGGTTTTTTCGATGCGAACTCCACCGCTTTTTCTATTTTCAGATTGGCCGGCATGATAATGGCATTGGTTTCCGGTGTCATGACATGGACAAACAGCCGGTTGCCCTTGCGAGTCGTGGTTCCCCAGCTCTGAGCAGGAAACGGACCGGCTTCTGTTCCGTAGATTGTCTCTCCGTTTTCGCGGAGCCACTGCCCGATCTCTTTCATGCGGTCAAGAGCCGCCGCGGGCAACTCGCCGTTTGGCTGCGGTCCGACATTGAGCAGAAGATTGGCACCCATGCCGGCAGCTTTTACAAGGTAACGTATCAGAGTTGTCGCGCTCTTGTAGTTCTGATCTTTTATCTTGTAACCCCACATTCCGTTCATCGTGTTGCATGTCTCAAGTGGCAGACGGCTCACCGACTGACCTGAAAGCCCGGCAGTGTTCTCACCCGGCAGATCACGTTCGAAAATCTGGATATCTTCGCCGGCAAAGGGTGTCTGGTGGTGGTTGTTGGCCACCATGCACGATGGCTGCAGCGAATGAATCAGCGCGTACTGTTCAGGCAGATGCCAGTCGAACGGAACGGCGTCCTCGTCATGATCCCACCAGCCGTCGAACCAAATTGCGCGTATCGGGCCATAGTTACTGAGCAGTTCGGTAAGCTGTCGGTTCATGAAACCGTAGTAGGAATTCCAGTCAGCTTTCCCGGGGTCACGTCCGGTGTCGTGACCGGTGCGGCCCTGTGGATAGTCTTCGCGCACCCAGTCGAGATGTGAATAGTAGAGATGCAACGCGATTCCCTGACGGTTGCACTCATCGGCGAGCTCTTTCAAAATGTCGCGTTTGAAAGGGGTTCCGTCAACGATGTTATAGTCATTTTCGGCTGTACCGAACATTGAGAAGCCGTCGTGATGACGGGTGGTGATAGTGATGTATTTAGCGCCCGCATCTTTGATCGCACCAACCCATTGGGCAGCATCAAAGTCGGCCGGATAGAAGCCTTTGGCGGCTTTCCGGTATTCACAGGCTGTCGGACCGTAGTTGAGATACCATTCACCTTGCCCGAACATGCTGTAGATGCCCCAGTGAATGAATATTCCGAAACGATCGGAATTGAAGTCTTCCTGAGATTTGCGGACTTCGGCCGACGGAGTATATTCAGACGTTTCCGCAGCACGCACCTCACCGGGCATCATTGACAAACCCAACAGTGCCATGCCGATAATACTGAAAAAATTTCTTTGCATAATCTTTATGTCATTTTGGTGTGTGACACACACTTTTTCATGGTCTTATTTTTGCAAAGATAATATTTTCAGTTGATATTACAGAAAGATCTTATGTATGTTTTCAGGCTGCATCACCGGCCTTTCGGTGTTTGCGCTCGCGCGACAGCAGATTACGCCGCAAAAGCCATATCACACCGAGAGTGAGGGCGATTATGCCGAAATAGAACAGCGGTGAGAATTCGCCTGACAGCAATTTCGGAAACCCGATTGCCGACATGACCGCAAGATAGATTAAGAGAAGAGCAGGTATTACGTTTGATTTTTTCATAGTTGAGCGTGTGTTGTTCCAAAGATTCAATATCAGGTTTCAACTTCGGGAAGCACAAACGGGCATTTGCGTGCGTCAAAAAGTCCGGCTGTCAGATGATTGTAAATCTTAAGACATGCCCAGGCATCAAGAGCGGCATAAGCTTGCTGGGCCGGTGTCAGTTCTGCGGCCTCCCAGTTTGTTAAACGCTGGCTTTTGGAAATTCGTTCACCAAAAATGACAGCATAAATTTTTTGCAGACTGTTGTCGGCGATGCCGAAATCCTTGACGAAAGTCTGCAGTTCGATAAACCCGGCCGGATTAAAGTCACCCAGTCTTGCCAATGAATGGAAGTCATCTTTGACCGACAGACCTATTTTCAGGATATTGTCATTTTCAAAAAATTGTCTGAGCGAGTCAAACATGCCGAGCAGATTCAATCTGATCAGAAAGCATTCATCGGGTGTTGACAACTGCAACAATGCCACTTTGTGGGGTTGTCCTTTTTTGAACGACGGGCGTGTCTCAGTGTCGAAGCCGACAATCGACTGCTTGTTGAGATAGGTGATTGCCGCCTTTGCATCGGCCATCGTGTTTATCATAATTGGCCTCCCGCAAAAAGTCACGGTCGGCAGCTGTGACAGTTGTTCTTTTGTGATGCCAAACATAATTCCAAAATTTTGGGTGCAAAGTTAATGTTTTTTTCCGAGTTTTCAGTCTTCAAGACAAGGCACAAACAGCATTTTTGCTGAAGGGAAATGACGGTCGAGATATCTCTTGACAAAGCCACGGGTGTCATCGGCAATCGTCTTATCGGAATCAAGATGCTCGCTGTAAAGCAGGTATGGCACCTCTATGTCACGTGCGGCAAGAGCCTCAAGCGAAAGAACCGTGTGGTTGATCGAACCGAGTTTTCCATTTGTCACAAGGGCAACCGGCAATTTACGTGTCGCGATATAGTCTATGGTGAATATGTCGTCGGTCACCGGAACCATCAATCCGCCGGCTCCTTCGATCAGAACCACATCAAAACGTGACGCAAGAATTTCAGACGAGCGGTCGACAAGCGACAGATCGATATCGCGGTTGTCAATACGGGCAGCCAGCTGAGCCGACGCCGGATAACTGAATATTATCGGAGCAGTCGTGAAATCTCTGTCCACATCAAGCAGGCCGACCCCCGTGAGCTGACGGTGTTTGACAATGTCTTCAGAATAACCGGTGTTGCCGGTTTGAATGAATTTCTGCGTTATAACCGTCTTTCCCTCGTTCATCAATTGTTTTGCGAGCCATGCCGTCGCATAGGTCTTGCCCGCGTCGGTATCGATTCCGGTTACAAAAATCTTGTTCATCGTTTTTTTCTTAATACAATATAAAATATGTTGTAGGTCAATCGTGGATTTCTGTCAAGCGTCTCCAACATCCGGCGGGTGTCAGCATAACCTTTGGCGGGTCCGACAGCATTTACCCCGGTCTGCTTGATGTGTCTGAAGACCTCGCGTCCATTCCTGAACCCGATGGTCTCGCTTCCGGTATGACAATCAACCACTTCAAGACCCTGTGGAAGAAGCCCCAAGATCTCTTCGACAGACGGAAACAGCAGGGAGCGTCCCGAGACACTTTGCAACTCTGCAAAAGTGCCGGGCAAGAATGTCGAGAATGCCGCGATACCGTCAGAAACGAGTACTTTGGCCACATTGTTGAAAAAACGCTTCAAATCACTGAACCATTGAATTGTCGATGATGAAACGACAGCGTCAAACGACTCAGAGCTCAGCCGGTCAATCACCTGCTCGGCGTCGCCGCAAACGATTGTTCCCGGGTAAGCAATACCCTTCTTCCGGAAAACTTCAGAAAGTGTCACACTGTCGGCAAGGTCAATGGCAATTGATCCGGCAGCCGGATTTTCCGACGCATAGAGCCGTGTGAGGAAGCCTGTGCCCGACCCGACCTCAACGATGCGCCTGCCTGAGAAATCGAAATGATGTCTGACCATTTCATACAGCCGTCCCGCAATATCGCGCTGCACCAGTGCGTTTGCCTCATATGAGTCGGCATTATCTGAAAAACGGCGTGCTATGAGCCGTTTATCTACAATGTCATTGTCTATGATCGACTGAAAATCGGGTAAATGATCTTTCTGATCTTTGACAATCCGACATCTGCCGCGCCAACAAGCCTCTTGATTTACCGACGGTATGATCTTATCGTCGGTAGCGATGTGGGCCGTCTGCCAACGTGGAGACACCTCCTGTTCCGGCACCGAGCCAAATTTCTCAAGCTCAGCCTGAAGGTCTCCAAGATCACGGCATGGCATAGCCCGGTCAGGAGTAAAACCGGTGCGGGCGTAGAATTTCCCGAGATTCGACCTGTCAAGACATCTGAGTGTCATACCATAGGCAATCTTAGGTATCCCCCTCTTGTTATCGACCGGATTAACCGTGCCGTTCACGGCGATACACTGTTCTTCTGCCGATGTCAGCAAACGGTTTGCCACCGAGACACCAAACGACCACGCTATGACCGAAACCTCGTCATAGGGGCTGATGACATTCCTGTATGTTTCTGAATCGTCGTCAATGTCACCGTAGCCGTAGAACACGACTATATCAAACCCGTCGCGTCTGAGATTCACAAAGGGCTTCTCATCCATAGCCCAGCCAAGAAAGAGAGCAATCAGACGCCGGTTCGCGTGATCGCATGTGATGAACGAATATCTCATTGCGAAACTTTTTTTAATGCCATCGACAGCTTGTCGAGATCTTCATCGGTCATAGACGCGCTGAGGCTGAACCGCAACCGTTCAGTTCCCGCCGGAACGGTAGGAGTTCTGATCGGCAAGACTACAAAACCTTCATCTCTGAGCTTTCCCGACATTTCGACCGCTTTCACCGCATCGCCCGTGATCAATCCCTGAATGTGGCTCTCTGCGGTGGGTGCCTGTCGTGTAGCGGTTAAAATACGGTAAAGTTTTTTTGACATAACGTGGAGCCTCTCTCGCTCGGCATCGGCCTTAAGCATCTCTTCAACCATGAGCCGTGTCCACCGACACTGCAACGGGGAGATCGAAGTGGAGAAGATCAGTGACCGCGAACTGTTGATGAGCCATTGTCTGATAGTGGCTGAAGTCACTGCAAACGCGCCGTAAGAGGCGAGTGCCTTGCCAAACGTTCCGACTACGACGTCAAACGCACCCGGATCAGATGTCGCCATTGTCAGACCGAGACCTTTCGGACCGAGCACACCGAACGCGTGAGCCTCATCGACATAAAGCATGACACGGCTGTTCTTTCGTTTCAATGCAATCAACCTTTCAAGATCAGCCCTGTCACCGTCCATACTGTAGACACTCTCGACAATTACCAGAATGCGGTTTACGCTACATGGGGCACCCTCGATCATTCGCTCAAGCTCATCGAAATCATTGTGCCGGAACCGCTGGAACCGGGCACGCGACAAAATCATGCCGTCAATGATGCTGGCATGGACAAGCTTATCGGCGATTATCAGAGTTGAGCGGTCGGCGATAGCAGACACGATTCCGGTGTTGGCATGGTAACCGCTGTTGAACAGCAGACACGACCGCCCTTCGCCATAAAGCGAGGAGAGCATCTCTTCAAGTTCGCCATATTCGGTCTGTGTCGCAGCCAACAGCCGTGAGGCCGACGATGTCATCGGCAGGTCGAGCAGACCGGGGTCGGCCGTCAGATATTGCCTGAGCCTGCGGCTACCGAAGCCGAGATAGTCGTTGGTCGAGAAATCGAGCAGATGCGAATCGCAACGATCTGAGGGAATGGCTCTCAGATTACCTTCTGAAGCCAGACGCAGCAAGACTTCATTGAAGTTCATAGCGTTTCTTTGATTATCGAAATCATCTGCCGGCACAGAGTGCGCAGATCTTCGTCGTCGATCACATAGGGCGGCATGATGTAGACATTGCGTCCGAACGGCCTGATCCAGACGCCCCGTTTGACACACTCGACCTGGAATGTCGCGACATTGACATTCTCTTTCATCTCGACAACACCTATCGAACCGAGAATCCTGACGTCGGCCACACTGTCGAGACCGCGTGCCGCGGCGAGTTCTTCGGTCATTATTGCCGAAATATGCGCGATCTTGCTTTCCATGTCCTCCTCTTCCAGAATCTTTATCGACTCGACAGCGACAGCACAAGCGAGCGGATTACCCATGAACGTAGGCCCATGCATCATCACTCCGGCCTCACCTCGGGAAATCGTGTCGGCGACATCTTTGGTCGTCAGAACGGCACTGCTTGTCATGTATCCGGCTGTCAGACCTTTACCGATACACATGATGTCGGGTTCCACTCCGGCGTGTTCCCATGCGAACCGCTTGCCTGTGCGCCAGAATCCGGTAGCAATCTCATCAAAAATCAGATATATGCCATATTTGTCACACAAACGACGCGCCTGTCTGAGATACTCAGGGTGATAGAACCACATGCCGCCCGCACCCTGAACGACCGGTTCAAGAATCATGGCGGCGATTTGCGATGCATTTTCCCTGAGACAATCCTCAAGGGGCTTCATCTCACTGTCGCTCCACTCTCCGCCGAACGGAACCGAAGGCTGGGGTACGAAATATCTCACCGGAAGAGCCGATCCGAATGCCCCGTGCATTCCCGTTACCGGATCGCAGACACTCATCGCATTCCAGGTGTCGCCGTGATATCCCGAGCGAATCGTGACAAAGTTGGTCTTATCGTGAGACCCCGATCTGGAGACCGCGGCCTGAACAGCCATTTTCATCGCCACCTCGACGGCTACCGAACCTGAATCGGCATAGAAGATGTTGTTCATTGACGGAGGTGCTATCGAGAGCAGTTTCTTGCCAAGTTCTATGGCCGGTTCATGGGTCAGACCGCCAAACATCACATGGCTCATTTTCTTGAGCTGACTTTCAATCGCCTTGTTGATGCGCCGGTTGTTGTAGCCGTGGATCACAGCCCACCACGACGACATGCCGTCAATCAGTTTTGTTCCGTCGGCAAGATAGAGATTCACACCCTCGGCATGATCCACTTTATAGGTTGGCAAAGGGTCAATGGTAGATGTATAGGGATGCCACAGATGATCACGGTCCCATTGGTCGTGGTTCAACACGGCGTTTTTTATCGTTGTATTATCGGCTTGCATATCCAAAATTTTTCGAATACAAAAGTAACGAAAAATCATGAATAATCATTTTACTTTGTCGGGATTTCGTGCGATGAACTCTTTCCATGACTTGGCCGACGAACCCGAAGGCTGCGGGCGCGAGGATTCATAGAAGTGACACAGGGCGGCACCAAGTGCGTCGGTGGCGTCAAGCTGTGGCAGAATCGATTCAGACGGAATCGTCAGAATTCGTCTCAACATTTCGCACACCTGCTCTTTAGAGGCGGCACCATTGCCTGTTATGGCCATTTTGATCTTTCTCGGCTCATATTCGACTATCGGCACATCACGCGACAGAGCGGCGGCCATAGCAACACCCTGGGCACGTCCGAGTTTTAGCATCGACTGCACGTTTTTTCCGAAAAAGGGTGCCTCGATCGCCATTTCATCAGGCAAATATTGCTCTACGAGCCCCTGAACCCGTTCATAGATGCGACGGAGCCTCATGTAATGGTCACCGATCTTGGAAAGCTGTATCACCCCCATGGCAATCATTGACGGACGTTTGCCTTTGACGCCGAGAATGCCATAGCCCATCACATTCGTTCCCGGGTCGATGCCTATGATGATGCGGTCCCACTCCTTAAGTTGTCCGCTCACTCGATCTCCTCCATATAAGTTGAGAAAAACACGACGCGTTGACCGAATCGCCGGCTCAGCATCTCTCTCATCCGCGCACCCTCGTTGTCGTGCCAGTTGTTGGCCTTGTCGAGATCGCCGCAGACAAGATGCAGAGCGAAACTCACTGTGCCGGGCTCGACAACTGTCATTATTTTAGTCAGCAACGGCCGACCGAACACTCCGGACTGAAGTGCTGACGGAATGTAGGTTTCCTTGATCCAGGCAATAAAATCATTCTTGATCGTTTCATCCATGTGAAACGAGGTGTTGAGTATATATGCAGGCATAATCTCTCTAATGAAATTTCAAAAAAACATATAGGCCAGACTGAAAATGCCGATGACGACCGAGGCTATGACCCAATTGCGTGCCGAGAGCGATTCACGCTCGGCCTGCTCATAAAGTCCGCGGTCATAGAGTTTGTTGACATTCAGTGCCTTCACGATAGCGATGATTCCGGTGATCAGACTGCAAAAGACAACTGTGACGACAATTGCCTCGGCAAGATAGTTGTTTGGCCGAGGATACATCACTTGCCTACGAAAATCGTCTTGACGGGACGCCCTGATTCGTTCAGCCGCACGTTTCAGCATGCGTGAACAATATTCGTCATGGTCAAACGTGGGTGGAAGAGCGATTCTCGACAGTTCCTCAGTCACTTCGGGAATCTCTGACGCCTTTACCCATTGCGGCAGACCGGCATGCCACACCAGCGTGTCAGCGGTCACCCCGTTGGCTTTCAGCTCCCAGATTTCAAAGGGACCGGCAGGTTGATCATTGCGTGCTACATAGTATTTCATAGTGCGTTTTTTGTTTTATTGCGATACCTGACAAACCTCGCCATAAATTTCAGATGTCTGAATATGGTCGGTAATGTACCATAGTAATAGCACATTATGCGGAATCTCTCCAACAGCGACTTGCGTCTGTTGGCGGTAGTGACACCCTCGCTAAGATAATCTATAAGTGTTTCATCGACATAGACGTTGCAGCCGGAGTGTTGCAGACAGATTATGCACCATTCATAGTCGGCCGAAAAGCGATATTCCGTATTGAACAACGGTGCCAGCTCGCGTTTTGCGACAAAAGCCTGATGACACACGACCATTCCGTCGGCGAAACTCGACAACGTCAGTTTGTCGGGTGCCTTCAGATGACGGTCGGCGATCTTGCGGCGTGTCGAATCGACAATGTCGGTCTGCCCGTAAACGATTCCAGGCTCATTGTTCTCCTCTATCGCCCTCGCTATGTGCATCAGGGTGTCGGGAGAATGAAACGAATCTCCGGCATTCAGGAAGATGACATACCGGCCTGTGGCGAGATCAAGGCCCTTGTTCATCGCATCATACAGTCCGTTGTCGGGCTCGCTCAAAACCCTGGCGTTGCCGATCGCGGCCTCATTGACAATGGCGACCGTGTCATCTGTCGATGAGCCGTCGATGAGAAGATATTCGAAATCGGTGAATGTCTGCTCTCTGACACTTCGCAGAGTCGGACCTATCGTGGCCTCGGCATTATAGGTGACTGTGATTATGGAAAACAACGGGGTTGACATGAAAACGGAGTATTATCGGTTTTTACTTCAGTCTGAACATGTAGCCCAGAGTGATTGTGATGCACATTCCGCGCGACGCGCTGAACACATCTTTTTTCTTTGCTGAAAATATATTGCCAAGACCATAATACAGTCGGCCCTCGAGTTTCAGACAGTGACGCCGGCGAATGATGCCCTCCACACCGAGTCCGGCACAGATTCCGTAGTCAAACTTGTTTTTAATTTCCATTGACAATTGTTCTGTCATTCGGTTCTCTGTCGGAAAATCGGGTACTTCGTGTGGATTCATATAGTCGAAGTTGCTGCTGATCGAGTTGCCGATCATGTAGCAAATCTGCGGACCGAGATTGACAAAGCCTTTGAAATTGCGTCCGCCAAAAAAGATGTGGGTCATGACAGGCAGTTCAATGTAGGTCAGTTTGCGGGAGTACTCAAGGGGCGATTCCTCAAACTTCTCCTGCCAGCCGCGTGTCGTTATGTTCAACTCGCCGAGCAATCCGACATGGCGTTCCTCGGCATAACGCGCGGAAACACCCATCGTGATGCCCTGATACATTTTCTGTTTCACCGACGGAGTGAAAGAGATCTGCGACATTGAGCGTCCGGCGTGAAAACCTACATGGACATGCGACTCATAGTGGGTCTGCGCGACGGCTAACTGCACCGTCACCAATATCATCAGAATGAAGAACAGCGTTTTTTTCATCAGTCTCAAAGCTGTGTTTTCGTTGTAAGACCGTCGGATGAGAAACTGATGAAATAGAGATTGTCGTTGACAAGCCCTGAATTTTCGCCGGCTTTGACCAATGAGAATCCGCTTTGAACACCGTCATAATCCATCGAGCTGTCGGCAAAATCGCCGTCATTGTTTCTCAGCGATTTTATCAGGAAGACTGCTGTGTCATATCCGAGCATACCCTGGCTCGGAACAGCCTCAAGCATGTCGAGTCCGTAAGCCTTGCGATAGTCGGCCTCGATAGATTTTGCCAACGGCGATTCACTCAAGCCGAAATAGCGGCTGTATATGACAGCGTCCAAAGAGTGGAGATGGTCGAGCTGGTCATTGCGGAATGTGATCCACTCGGGATATCCGAATAATGCCACATTATCACGGTCGGTCACCGATTCCTTGAAATTCTTGAGTGCGGGAGCGATTTTGTTGAACTCGCCGCGAGAAGCCGAGACGGGCACGAACACGTAGGCCGAGTCAACCATGTCGAGATCTTCAAGATTGTCACGTCCGAGAAAATTCTGGAATGTGATTTCCTTATATGCCACACCTTTTTCATCAAGCCTTTTGCGGAGCAATGTCGTGAACTCGATCTTGTCTGCGCTGCCATCGACTCTCGACAGAAAGACAGGAGTGAATCGCTCAAACTTTTTCATGAAGCCGTCGATAGCTTTGTCATACATTCTCTCATGTGGTATATTTGCCTGAATGACTGCCTTGTCGGTTTTATACGACTCATCTTTGACAGCAAAGATGTTTAACAGCCATGATTGTCTGTCAGCAGCCGATTGTGCCATCAGGGCCAACTGCTCTTCATTGTCAGGTCCTATGGCGACAGCGACCCCGTCCATTGAACCGTTTCCGAGAATCGAGCGCACGGTGTCGGTCGAAGCGGCTGAATCAATGACCCTTATCTCAATCGGCGAACCTTCATGGCTCAAGGTCTCGGTGGCCAACAGAAATCCACGGTAAAATTCAGTGTAGAGTTGTGTTGTCTTAGACTGCTCTTTTTGGTCGAGCATGAAAGGCAGAACTATCGCGATAGCCGGCACCGGAGCTGAGGGTTCTTCTCCGACAACCGCTTCGACAGGATCAGACACCGGCTCGGGAATCAGAGCAGTCTCTGCCGGCTCAGGTTCACAGACCTCTACAGCCACAGGCTTGCTCTCTGCCACTACCGGTTGGGCGGCAATGCTTTTACCTGCATCATCTGCCGGTTTCTCTTTGACAGCATGACCGATTTCACGTTCTGATCTGTCCAACGACAAATCCCGGGGAATCTTGATTGTCGTTCCTGCCGCATAGCGGTTCTTGTCGAGACCAGGATTGGCCGCCAGAATATCATCAACGGTCACCCCGTGGTCACGTGCTATTCGCGACAGTGTCTCACCTCGCGCGATCTCATGGATGGTATAGTTGTTGAGATCGGCCGCGCTGACCGTTGTCTGTACCGGAATTGTCTGCGGAACCTTTATCAGCGGAATTGTAAGCACGAGATTCTTCACACCCTCGTTTGCCCTCGGATTGAACTCGATTATTTTGTCAACCGGAATATCGAACCTCTTTGCGACACCATAGATGCTCTCGCCACCCGACGGACGGTAGATTGTCGTGTAGTAGCCGTTGACTACCGTCGCATCGAGTTCTACCGGAAAGGTCAATACCTGACCCGGTTGAAGCCCGTCGGCCGTCTGCGGATTGTATCTGGTTATGTCAGACCGTCTGATGCCTAATTTCTGAGCAAGATCATAAAAGCGGTCTTTCTTGGTCACTGTGTAGTAATAGTATGCCTTACCATTGATATGCTTCACCGGCAGATCGAGAGCCGGAGCCACAAACGAGCCAATGGCAAATGACAGTATGAGAAGGGCAACTGAGAGTATTCTGTTCATGTGAGTGAGAGTCAATTAATTTGCAAATATACCACTTTATTTTCTAAACTCCGTTCAGTCACTTGATTTCATCTTGCAATTGATCAACCTCGCGCAACCAGATGGCCGATTGCGCATCAGAGGGCATCCGCCAGTCTCCGCGCGGTGAAAGGCTCACGCTGCCGACTTTCGGGCCGTCGGGCATGCATGAACGCTTGAACTGCTGGTTAAAGAACCTGCGGCAGAAATGACGAAGCCAATGAAGTATGGTCTTGTCGTCAAACAGTCCTTTGAAAGCGATCTGTGCGAGGAAAAATATTTTGCGTGGAGAACGTCCGAACCTGATGAAATGAAACAGGAAGAAGTCATGGAGTTCATATGGTCCGACCAGGTCTTCTGTCTTCTGCGAGATGTTACCCGACTCGTCGACAGGAATCAACTCCGGACTGATCGGCGTGTCGGCTACGTCAATCAACGCTTTTCTGACAACCTCAGAACCGGCTTTTTCGGCCAACCACCTGACAAGATGTCTGACAAGGGTTTTCGGAACACCGGCATTTACGCCATACATCGACATGTGGTCACCATTATAGGTCGCCCAACCGAGTGCGAGCTCGCTGAGGTCTCCGGTTCCGAGCACCATGCCTCCGGTCTGATTGGCGATATCCATCAGCAGATAGGTTCTCTGACGGGCCTGCGCATTCTCATAGGTGACGTCACGCACCGACGGATCATGGCCGATTTCCTTGAAATGGAGCGTGACAGCCTCGGCAATCGAAATCTCGCGCGTCGAAATGCCGAGAGCTTCCATCAGTGTTACGGCGTTTGTGTGTGTGCGGCCCGAAGTGCCGAATCCGGGCATTGTCACTCCGGTTATGCCTTTGCGGTCATAACCGAGACGGTCAAAAGTCTTCACCGCGACGAGGAGCGCGAGAGTAGAGTCGAGACCGCCGGAGATGCCGATCACAAGGCTCCGCGTATTTGTCGCGGAAAGTCTCTGGGCAAGTGCGGCCACCTGAATGTTGATCACCTCTGAGCAACGTCCGTTCATGGTCTCATCGTCTGACGGAACAAACGGTGTCGGATCGACAGGACGCATAAGGGCGGCCGGCGTTGCCTCTCTCATCGTCACATCGCTCACAACCCTTGTGAAGCCGAAAGCAAGCTCACGCATGGCGCAATCTGCAAACGAGCTCTTATACAGGCGGTCATGATCGATCGCCTCGATGTCGATGTCGGCGATGACCGACTGATCGCCTGTCTGCCAACGCGAATTGCGACGGGCAATCCAACCGTTTTCCGCTATTATTGTCTTTCCGTCGAACACCAGGTCTGTGGTCGACTCACCGAATCCGGCCGAGGCATAGACATAGCCGGTGATCGTACGCGCCGACTGCTGGGCAATCAGGTTGCACAGATAATCATATTTTCCGACAACCGCATCTGAAGCCGACAGGTTTGCGATTATCTGCGCACCGGCCATCGCCATTCGCGACGAAGGTGGTATCGGAGTCCACAGATCCTCGCAGATCTCGATGCCGATGCGAACCCCGCCGATTTCATAAAGCTGCTTGGCCCCGAAAGGAACATCGTCGATCACCCCTGGCAGAAGCGTGACCCTTCCGTCCCACACATCGTCGGCCGGCTGCCACCAGCGTTTTTCATAAAATTCGCCGTAGTTGGGTATGTATGTCTTCGGCACGATCATTCTGACCCGACCGCCATGAATCACGATGCCGCAGTTGAACAACACATTATTATATATGACCGGAGCACCGACAATCACAGCTGTCGCAACCGAGCTGGTCTCCTCTGCGAGTCTCGCCAAGCCTCTGACAACAGCATCAAGAAGAGTGCGGTCATGATACAGATCTCCGCAAGTGTATCCGGTCAGACACAATTCAGGAAATACTGCCAGATCGACATCATTGCCGGCGAAAACGCCGATCATCGAGGCGATTGTCTCTACGTTAGCATCAACATTGGCCAACTTTACGCGCGGTGAAGCCGACGCGACACGGAAAAAATTCTTGAACATGATATATTCTGTATTTTGAATGCGAAGTTATAAAAAAAATCAGATTCTGACTAAAAATATTTGGTCAGTAAGAAAAAAATTCGTTACTTTGCACTCTGTTTTATGACCCATACTGTAAAGCTACTAAAAATGATGCAGTTAGTAGGCGATATGAGGACAGCGATGGCGCTCGTGAAACAATTGAAGTTAATTAAAACGAAACAATTATAAACCAGAGCCATGTCAAAGATTTGTCAAATTACAGGCAAAAAAGCGATCACAGGTAACAACGTGTCGCACTCGAAGCGTCGCACCAAACGTCGTTTCAACGTAAACCTCTTTAACAAAAAGTTCTATTGGGTAGAACAGGACGCTTGGATCACTCTCACGATTTCAGCCGCAGGACTCCGCACCATCAACAAGATGGGTCTGGATGCAGCTATCAAACTTGCTGCTGACAAGGGTTATTTAACAGAAATCAAATACTTAGAATTCTAATCGAAGATGGCAAAGAAAGCAAAAGGCAATCGTGTGCAGGTTATCCTCGAGTGCACCGAACATAAGGCAAGCGGCATGCCCGGTACTTCGCGTTATATCACTACCAAAAACCGCAAAAACACTACAGAGCGTCTGGAGTTGAAGAAATACAACCCGATTCTCAAGAGAGTAACCGTTCACAAAGAAATTAAATAATAACAACTCCAAGATATGGCAAAGAAAACCGTCGCATCTCTTCAGAAAGGTGAAGGCCGCACATATAGCAAAATCATCAAAATGGTGAAATCGCCTAAAACCGGTGCTTATATCTTCAAAGAAGAAATGGTTCCCAACGATGCAGTCAAAGACGCATTGAAATAAACATCTGAACAAGACAACAGCTCCCGCTGCGGAGCCGATCACCAAATAACTAACGCTGCACGCCGACCATGTGAACTATGGACGGCGTGCAGTGCTGTTTCTCCACAACGAACAACAATCATGCAACCACTTTCTGCCAGGCTACGCTCAATAGCCGCCCAATCGACTTTTCCGGTGCTGGTGGCACTCAGCTGTGTTCACTGTTTCAACGACATTCTTCAGGCTGTCATCACGGCCGTTTATCCGATGCTTAAAGATGACCTCAACCTGAGTTTCGCCCAAATCGGACTGATAACCCTCGTCTATCAGATCGCCGCATCAGTTTTCCAGCCCGTTGTCGGGCTGGCATTTGACCGCCGTCCGATGGTGGCAAGTCTGCCCATGGGCATGATCTCGACAACACTTGGAATAATTCTGTTTGCATTCTCGTCTTCGCTGACTGCCGTGTTGATCTCGGTGTTTCTTGTCGGCATAGGCTCCTCTACCCTCCACCCCGAAGCATCACGCATCACCTCACTCGCAAGTCACGGACGCCGAGGTCTCGCCCAATCGATTTTTCAGGTCGGAGGAAACTTCGGCAGCTCGGTCGGACCACTGCTGGTGGCAATGTTTGTCGCCCCCTACGGACGCCGCTACATTCTTCTCTTCCTGATCATCTCAGCCTGTGCGTTCGCGGCCATGCGGCCGATATGCCGGTGGTACAGGGGCTATCTCGACCACCACGGTTCTGTCAGAGGTGCAGACGGCAAACTCAGGAAACGTCCGTTGTCCACCCGCCGCACGATCTGGGTAGTTTCGGTCTTGATGATTCTCATCTTCTCGAAATATGTCTACATGGCCAGCCTGACAAGCTACTATACATTTTATCTGATAGAACAGTTCGGCGTTACAATCAAGATGTCTCAGATTTTCTTGTTCGTCTTCTTGTTTGCGACAGCTGCCGGAACTCTCGTCGGCGGACCTGTCGGCGACCGTTATGGCCGTAAACCTGTCATCTGGGCTTCAATTCTCGGTGCCGCCCCTTTCACGTTGCTGATGCCACATGTCGGACTCGCCGCAACTGTAATTCTCATTTTCTGCGTCGGATTCATGCTCTCGTCGGCATTCCCGGCAATTCTGCTCTATTCTCAGGAACTGCTGCCAAACAAGCTCGGACTCGTCTCAGGACTTTTCTTCGGATTCGCATTCGGCATTGCCGGTATCGCATCTGCCGTGCTCGGTGATTTCGCCGACCTTTATGGCATTAAGGAAGTCTACAACTGGTGTGCATTCATGCCGCTGCTCGGACTCGTGGCGGTTTTCCTTCCCAACCTTAAAAAATTACCCGGAGAAGAAAACCTCTGATCTGCCCTGCAATAACCATTCTGATCGCAGCCATTTTTATCGGCTGCGATTTTTTTATGCCAACTTCTATGAAATTTTTAGTATTATGTATTGCAAGGTACAATAACATTACATATCTTTGCACCACCAAACAATAGTTTTACAGAAATGAACGAGGAAAAAGCAAGATCACAGATGCGCAAAGGCATGTTGGAATACTGCGTGATGCTTCTGCTCCACCGCGAGGAGTGTTACGCTTCCGACATCATCAACCGTTTGAAAGAAGCTGATCTGATTGTGGTCGAGGGAACAATCTATCCGCTGTTATCCCGACTCAAGAATGACGGACTTCTAAGTTATGAATGGCGGGAATCAACCCAGGGGCCGCCACGTAAATATTATGTTCTCACACCCTTAGGCGAGCAATCGCTCGCCAAGCTCGACACTGTCTGGAACGAGCTTGTCAACACTGTCAATTTTTTAAAATCCTGAAAAAGAAGCCTATACAATGAAAGAGACCAAGACAATCAATATGTTTGGCATCCTTTACACAGTCGATGCCGACGCCTATGAACTGCTGAGCCGCTACCTCGGTGAAATGAGAACTTACTTTGCCGGACGCAGCGGGTGTGGCGAGATTGCCGATGACATCGAGTGCCGCATCGCAGAACTTATGGAAGAGTATCGGGCAAACGGCGTGCAATCGATCACAATCGATAATGTCAGGGAAATCATCTCACGCATCGGCCGCCCTGAAGATTTTGCCGACAACGACGACACCGCCGGAGACCCTGACATTCAGATATGCGGACATCAGCAGCCCGTAGAGAAGAAATTGTTCCGTGACATTGACCACAAGATGCTCGGAGGAGTGTTTGCCGGACTCGGCTGCTACTGGAACGTCAACCCCTTGTGGTTCAGAATTCTCGCCATTTTATTGGCTTTCGGTTCGTTTGGAGTTGTCACGGTGCTGTATGTTGTGGCATGGCTGAGTATCCCTGCGGCGGTGACTCCGGCCGACCGTCTTCAGATGAAAGGCGAATCGGTCAATGTCGAGAATCTCACAGAGCAGATCATGAAAGACGGTGAGTCGAGAGAGCGCGCGCACAGTGGAATCGGCATCAACTCGGTTCTCAACTTCTTGTGTCTCATCTTCAAATTCGGACTTCTTGTCTGTGCCGGTGCTTTCATTCTGTGGTGTACGGTTATGTTGATGACAACATTGGCGGCAGGCTTGATTTACCTGCTGTCTCCAACCGGCATTGACACATTTGAATGGGGAAATAACGGAGTGACCAACTTATGCATGGTTGTCAGCTCATGTACCCCGATTGTGGTTGTCATGACATTCGTAGGAGCAGTAACCGCATTGTCGCTTACGATATTCATGATCGTGCATCTCATTTTGAAAGTAATGGGGAAAGTCAGGCCATTGTCGATGTCAGCGAAGATCACCTGCGTGATCGCCTGGTTCATTGCTGTTGTCGTGACCCTGTCGGCCGGAACACGAATGCTTTATGAGTGTGCGACAGAAAGCAGACGTCTCAACGAAATCAGATCTGAGCAATTCAGAAACCAGTCACGTTTCAATGAGACTGAATTCCTTAAAAACCGTGGTTGGATCATGAAGAAGAACGAGGGGTCAGACCACCTCGTCAAACGCGGCGAACACTATTCGGGAAGCAGGGCTGTGAGCTATCTTGATGCTTACAATTCAAGCGGGAAAATGAAATATGAAGCTGTAAAAGAGGAGAAAGTCGTTCCGGGTACCTATAAACTGACCGCCTTCGCCCGCTCCAACGGCCAAGGTGCAGAAGTGTTCGCATCGACCGGTAAAGGAAGATATGCGACCGCTATTCCAGCCGACGGAAACCGTGGCGGAAACGTGTGGCAAGAGATCCATGACAAGTCGGTCAATGACAGTCTCACCGTCCGGGAACGACAAAATATCAGACGTAACCGCAGGCTTCGCGTCAACAACGGTCGCGGATATGGCTGGAACAAGATGACTGTCGAAAGCATCACTGTCGGCCCCGACAGCTTGATAACCTACGGTGTCACCAACGATAGCCCGACCGGATATTGGAACGGAACGTGGTTCTCGGCCTGTGAATTCAAGTTGGAAAAAATCAACTGACACAATACAATTCGCCTTGCAATTTGATGTTGCAAGGCGAATTGTATTCATATTGTTAAATTATGTAAAAATCGGGGGGGGTATTTAATTAGACTTTTTGTATTATCTTTGCAAATAATAACCAGTTAGACCAATCATAATACCATCGCCGATGAAACCGCTAATCATGTCAATGCTGCTTGTCACGACCTCAATGATATCGTTTGCAGCCGACATTTTCAATCTCAAGGGATATGTGAAAGACAAATGGTCAGACACCGATCTGCCCGATGTGACCGTAAGATTGCTCAATGCGACCGACAGTTCCAAATGTTCTGAGACGGTGGCGCATGCCGAATATTACACCAATGACATGAATATCGTCGTCAGGCCTGCGTTCTTTCTCTCAAAAATCGACCGTAGCAAGAAATATGTTCTTGAAATGTCACGTGAGGGCTATGAGAATTTCACGATGTCAATCGATCCGTCAACTCTCTCTTCAAGACTTCTGGAAATGGATCTCGGCGTTCTCTACATGACCCGCAAGAGCAAGACTCTCGACGAGGTGGTGGTCAAGACCTCAAAAGTGAAATTCTACAACAACGGAGACACCATCGTCTACAATGCCGACGCGTTTCTGTTGACCGACGGATCGATGCTCGACGCCCTGATAAGCCAACTTCCCGGTGTCAGACTCGACAGCAACGGACAGATCACCGTAAACGGGCGATTTGTCGAGAATCTGCTTCTCGACGGCAAGGAATTTTTCAAAGGCGACAACAAACTGATGCTCGACAATCTCGGGGCATACATGGTCAAGACCGTCAATGTCTATGAGAAACAAAACGACATGGACGCGATCATGGGCGAAGACTATGGCAAAAAAGAGCTGACAATGGACGTAAGATTGAAGAAAGACTATGCCCAGGGCTTTGCCGGCAACGTGGAGGGTGGATATGGCACGAACGACCGCTTTCTCGGACGTCTGTTCGCGATGTGGTATGCCAACAACGCCCGTGTCACGGTCTTTGGAAACGTAAACAACCTCAACGACTGGAACAAACCGGGACAAGAAAACGGATTCTCACCTTTTGATCTTGGAACCGGCGAGGTGAAGCAATATCAAGGCGGCATTGACTATTGGGCGAAAATTCCCTATTCAGGGGTCTCGTTCAGCGGAAACGTCATGGCCTCACGTGCGGTAGAAGAGGTTGACCGGTCGACATACACCACCAACTTCATGCCCGACGGAGAGACATTCGCCTATGACTTCACAAACCGCGACAAACGGTCGTTTGACATCTCGACTTCACATAGTCTCGAAGTGCAGAAAAAAGATTTCAACATGAAAATCAATCCGCGGTTCAGATATACCGGCAACGACGAAATGTCGTCACTGTCGTCGGCTGTGTTCTCAAAAGAGATGCCCGAAATCGGAAAAGAATTTATCGACAATCTGTTTAACGGCGCATCGGCTCCGGCACTCGCCTCTATTCTGAACCGAAACCTTGATGACTGCAGCAATGTCGGTCACACCATGAACGCAAGCCTCTTTTCCAACGGAAAGGTCAAAATGACAAACAAGACCGACGCGATGACATGGCTCATCTCGGGTAATTACAACCGCCGCCACTTCAACCGCTCCCAGAACTATCTTCTGAACATAGGTTCTGACGCATCGGTCGCCGAGTCGTCAATCCGCCATTTTGACAACACACCCGACTATTCATGGACGGCCAAAGGTGCGTTCGGATATATCCGCGCGATCAAGCCGGGCATGTTTCTCGACTCGTGGTATCAGTATGACCGCACCGACTCACGTGAGGTCTCAGATCTCTACCGGCTTGACCGCAACGGCGGAGACGCCGGTGCCAGTCTGCCGTCAGTGACCGAACGCGACCTGTCGTTGGACATGACAAACAGTTTCGACAGCCGCAAGACGACCGGAAACCATTCGGTGAACTTCTCGCTTAACTGGCGAATTCCCTCGGTCAACCTGACAATTCTGGCACAATTGCCGCTGATTTACCGACACCAGCACCTTGACTACCGCCGCGGAGATGTCAACGCCTCAATCAACCGCGACAAATTTCTGATCGGCGACGCGACCTTAAACATGTATCTCAATTTAAAAAACTCGAGATTGTATTTCAATTACGAACGCAGAATCAGCTCACCCGATCTGGTCGACATGGTGGATTTCCGCGATGCTCTCGATCCGTTGAAAGTGAAACTTGGAAACTCTTCGCTGAAAGACTCCGAGAGACATTCGTTAATACTTAGCTATCGCACTGACAGCGACAGCCGTCTGCAACACTCCGAACGATTTTATGGCAACATGCTCAGAAACGCTCTGGCCTATGGATACAGCTATGACCTCTCGACCGGAGTGAAAACCGGACGGATGTATAATGTGAACGGCAACTACGACATCGGCGTCTCACAGTCGACCGACTTCGATTTCGGTGCGTCGAGGCAATTCAGCCTCGGCAATTACATAGACCTCAACTATGCCCGCAGCAAAGACCTTCTCAGCGAAAACGGCACGGAACCGAGACCAAACCGTGTCGACGCCTGTTCGCTGCGTGAATCTCTTGATCTCAGTTTTGTGACCGGCAAAAACAAGTTCAGACTGTCGGCATCGGGCAAATGGAACCGCTTCGATCCGAAAGAATCAAATGTCGACGCGTTCACAGCCAGAGACTACACCTGTGGTGTGACAGGTCTGCTGTCTCTGACCGACCGTCTGAGAGTGATGACCGATTTCACTGTCTATATTCGCCGCGGCTACTCCGACCCCTCGCTCAACAAAACCAACTTTGTATGGAACGGGCGCATAAGTTATGAACTGATGAAGGGCCAGCTTGCGCTCATGGCCGACGGATTTGATATTCTCCACAATCTGAGCAACGTTTTCTACAACGTCAATGCCCAGGCACGCACCGAGACCTACACCAATGTGCTGCCGAGCTACGTCCTGTTTCACGTTCAATGGAAATTCAACAAGAAGCCTAAGAAACGGTGATCAAAAAGTCAGGGCGGCTCTCAACGGGCCGCCCTGACTTGGTGCAATTTATATTTTGATCAGAACACCGGCATTGTCGCGTTGTTCAGAACATATTTCTGACGGAAAGACTCATTGCTCATGCACAACATCAGAATTCCCTGAATCAGTGTCACAACCTGCCAGATTCCGCATGAGACCAATGACAGAATGATCGAGATGATTCCGGCTGTCATCTTGCCGAGATAGAAATACTGCACACCGAATCCACCGAGAAAGATCGCCAGCAAAGCGGCTACACCCCTGCTCTTTCCTTCGGGACCCTCATCAAAGGCATTGTCACCCTGACGTGTCTGGAAATTGACATACGGATCTTTGCTGCCCGGATATCCGGGCTGGGTGTAGGGAGGCGGTGTTGTAGGGAGCATGCTTCCGCAGTAACGACACTTTATGGCATCGTCTTGAATCTCTTCTTTACAATATGGGCATTTTTTCATAGCTGATTATTTTTTAGAATTCAGTTTGGACATCACATGGCGTGTCGCTCCGATCAACTGCTGGTCTACACCATTGATGAGCTGGGCCGGATCATTGTAAATAGTAACATCGGGGTTGAGCTGCTTGTTCTCGAGCGGCTTGCCGTTGCGGTCGAGCGAAGTGACCTGCGGAATGCCGAAGATGATCGTCGGGTCAATCTGAGTCTCCCACCACACGGCTGTCATCGTTCCAGGCACGGGAGCACCGACAAGGTCACCTATTCCAAGTGTTTTATAGGTGTAGGGCGTTCCGTGAGCGTCGCTGTAGTTGCTCTCGTCGATGAGCATGACCGACGGCTTGGTCCACTGAGAGAACGGGTCACTGCCGATATAGCGTCCGCGGGGAGCATAGCGCACATATTCCTTTCCGCTCAGCAACAGGGCAACATCGTTGTGGAGCCAGCCTCCGCCGTTGTGGCGTGTGTCGACAACGACAGCCTCGCAGTTGCGATATTTTCCGAGCAGACGGTCGTAGGCGTTTCGGAAGCTCGGGCTGTCCATGCCCTCTATGTGGATATATCCTACCCTGCCGCCTGAGACACTGTCGACGACAGCCTCGTTACGCTCGACCCAACGGTCATATAGCAGGCTGTTGAGTGTTCCGAGAGAAACAGGCTTGACATAGATTGTGGCCATTTCTCCTGATTTCTTTTTCACATTGAGTTTGACCTTCTTGCCCGATTTACCGTCGAGAAGCGGAAAATAGTCCTGACCTGCCTTGATGACCGAGTCATTGACAGCCATGATTATGTCACCGGCTTCAACTCCGGCCATACGTGTGTCGAGCGGACCGCGCTTGATCACTTCGGCAACAGCCAGACCGTCGCCATTGTAGGCCGGATCATAGAATGCGCCGAGCGTGGCCGTTGACAGGCGACGGAAGCCGCCGTTGCCATAGTAGCGTCCGCCGGTGTGTGAGGCATTCAGCTCTCCGAGTATCTCGCTCAGGAGAATCTCGAAGTCATAGTTGTTGTCGATGTAGGGAAGGAAACGGGCATATGCGTCGCGATACAATTCCCAATCGACACCATGGAGATTCTCGTCATAGAATTTGTCGCGCACCTGACGCCACATGTGGTCATAGATATATTTGCGGCGTGCGGCATCATTGTCGGTGATGTCTGCGCTGAATGTGACCGGAGTCTGTTTTCCACTCGAGAGATTGACTTTCTTTATTCCCGACGAGGTCGATACAAAGACGTTCTCCCCCTTTTTGTCAGGGGTCATGCCCCAGGCGTTGATTCCTTTGACCAGAGTCTTGGTGTCGCCCTTCTTAAGATCTCTTTCATAGAGCGAACGGTCTTCGGGGCTTGAGGCGATGTAATAGAGTTTGTCACCTTTAGGCGAGAGGAAATACGATCCGAGATTCGATGACGACGCAGTCAGACGCGCACGGCGGTAACGTCGGTTGTCGAGATCAAACGACAGAGGCTTGACATCGGAGCTGTCGGCTTTCTCTGATTTTTTACCTTTCTTCTTATCTTTCTTGTCATCTTTCTTCTTGTCGGCTGCCTCTTTCTTCTCTTTGTCGGCTTTCTCGGCAAGTTTTACCTCCTCTTCGGTCATGTTGAAGCGGTCGTAGGCATCGCCGTCAAGAAACATGATCATCACGTCATTTTCGTTGCCCCAGCTTCCGTGGCTGCGGTATCCGAATTTACCAGTGGCCCAGGTTACGGCTTTTCCGTCTACCGCCCATTGTGCAGCCGCGTCGCTATATCCGCTCTCTGTCAGGTCGACCACTTCAGTTCCGTCGGCCTTTACAAGAGCGATGTCACTGTTGTTCCAACCACCGATGCCGATATAGTCGGCAAGAAGCCAGCGGCTGTCGGGACTCCACTCAAAACTGACGTCACCGTCGCTGTAAGAGTAATTGTATTTGCCGTCGAGCGCGGTCGTAACTTTCTTTGTGGCGAGGTCGAGAACCTGAAGAATCGTGCGGTCTTCAAGAAACGCCACCTTCTTGCCGTCGGGACTGTAGTCGGGCTGGAAAGCCGGCTTATCGCTCTTATAGAGCGGTTTCTCGACCAATTCGGTGGCATAGAGCATCGATTTCTCATCGGGATCTTTGATTTCAGCAGTGAAAAGTTGCCACAGACCGTCGCGCTCGCTGTCATAGACAATCGAACGTCCGTCGGGAGCGAAGTCGACACATCGTTCCTGCTCGGGTGTCGAGGTGACACGGCGCGTGGTGTTATACTCGACAGATGTCAGATAAACGTCACCCTCGAGAATGAAGGCGATAGTCTCACCGTCGGGCGAAACAGCGAAATTGCGCGCGCCTCCGGCACGGGTGTCGTTGATCGGGGCACGACGGTAGTCGTCGGTCACGATGCTGACTTCAACTTTGGCAGGCTCAGTTCCGGGGGTCATCGTGTAGATCTCGCCGTTCCAGCTGAAAGCGAGCTTACCATTGTCAGAGGCCGACAGCGAACGAACGGGGTGATTCTTGAACTTCGTCAACTGACGCTTTGCCGATCCGTCGGTCTTGCGGCTGTAGACGTTGAGAGTTCCGTCCTCCTCATTGGTGTAATAAAATGTGTCTCCCTCACCCCACACCGGATTACGGTCATTGCCCGTGAAATCGGTCAGTTTGGTGAACACACCGTTGTCAATCAGCCATATATCGGCCGTCGACGATGAATTTTCATGCTTTCGGTATTCATTTTCATATCCTTTGCGGTCTTGATAGAGCACACGACCATTGCTGTCGGCCGAGACAGCTCTCATCGGAATTGCATGGAACAGCTCGGGTCGGCTCCCGTTCAGATCGACCGTATATGTCTGTGGGAAGAAGGCACCGGAGGCGAGATTGCGGTCAGAGCTTACGCCCGACGAGAAAATCAGATGATCATTGTCTTTGAAGCCAAGCAGAGTCTCATTGCCCGAATGTGTTGTAAGACGGGTCGGACGGCCACCGTTGCGTGCGACGATGAAAATGTCAATCGAACCTTCACGGTTGCTTCCAAATGCGATCTTGGAGCCGTCGGGGCTCCACATCGGAGTCGTGTTGTAGCTGCTGCCTGAGGTAATCTGGCGTGCCTCGCCGCCAGCGGCCGGAACAGTGTAGATGTGACCTTTGTAGGTGAAGGCTATAGTCTCACCGTCGGGCGAGATTGCCGTGTTACGCAACCACAGCGGAGCCGATGCTGTGGCAGACGCCATGGCGACGAACATCGCCGTTGTGATGAATAATTTTTTCATTATCTGTTTTTTTGATTGGTTTTTATCAAAGGTATTTCATCAGTTAGACGGATGACAACCATAAATAGTTACACCCTTAACCCATCTTTCGACAAATTTACGAAATTTATCTAAACTTTTTCTCTTTCAGAGGCGTTGCTTTCAATATAACACCAAAATTTTTAACCCCATAAATAATTTCATATGCATCTGACACCCAAAGAGCTTGACAAACTCCAGTTGCTTACTTTAGGCATGATCGCCGAGAGACGTCTGAAAAAGGGACTGAAACTCAACTATCCTGAATCGGTGGCCTATATCACATCATGTGCCCTTGAAGGAGCACGTGAAGGAAAAACTGTTGAAGAAGTCATGCACGATGCCACCACACTCCTGACAAAAGATCAGGTCATGGACGGTGTCGCCGATATGATCACTCTTTTGCAAGTCGAGGCTGTCTTCACCGACGGTTCACGGCTTGTAAGCATCCATCACCCCGTCAAGTAAAACGAGGAGATTATGGTAAAATCTTGTTTAATGACAAAATTCTGACAAAATGGAAAACAACACCTATTCGACTCCTCAAGGCGTTTTTCAAGGGCAACCCGACATCGCCTATCCCGATACACCCGGATTCACTCCAAAAGACTATGTTCCGGTCGGCGGTGTGATTCTCGCTGACGGAGACATCGACTATAACACAACCCGCCGCACCGTCACGCTGAAGGTCCGCAACACCGGTGACCGACCGATTCAGATCGGTTCTCACTTCCACTTCTTTGAAGTCAACCGCTACATGGAGTTTGACCGTCAGGCCGCGTTTGGAAAACACCTGAACATTCCAGCCACGACCGCAATTCGTTTTGAACCCGGAGAGGAGAAGGAAGTCGAACTTGTGAACTACGGAGGAAAACGCCGTGTGATCGGATTCAACGACCTCGTCAACGGATACACCGGCTTTGAAGACACACCGACCTACTATCCTGTCAAGATCCATGCCCTTCGTCAAATGGTGGAATATGGATTCAAAAATATCAGCGAAGAAGAAGCCGAAGCCGAGTTCACCACACCGGCCAACACTAAAAAATAACAGCTATGGCAACAATTTCAAGACAAGAATACAACAATCTGTTCGGCCCTACCGTGGGTGACAAGATCAGACTCGGCAATACAAACCTTTATGTCGAGATCGAGAAAGACCTCAGGGTCTATGGCGACGAGGTCGTCTATGGTGGTGGAAAAACCATTCGTGACGGCATGGGTACTGCCAACGAAACCACCCGCGACGGAGGTTCTCTCGATCTGGTTATAACCAATGTGACCATTCTCGACCCGAAACTCGGTGTCGTGAAAGCCGACGTCGGTGTCAAAGACGGTAAAATCGCCGGTATCGGTAAAGCCGGAAACCCGAACATCATGGATGGCGTAAGCCCTAACCTAATCACCGGCCCGTCGACCGACGCGATCTCAGGCGAGCATCTGATTCTGACAGCCGCAGGCATCGACGGACACGTTCACTTCATATCGCCCCAGCAGGCCTATGACTGCCTTTCAAACGGCATCACCACTCTGGTCGGCGGCGGAATCGGGCCTACCGACGGTTCTAACGGAACGACAATAACCTCAGGTCGGTGGAACATCGAAGCTATGCTCAAATCGGCTGAGGGACTACCGATCAACGTCGGTTTTCTCGCAAAAGGCAACTCATCGGTCGCACAGACTCTCGACGAGCAGATAGAAGCCGGTGCCTGCGGATTCAAGATTCACGAAGACTGGGGTTCGACTCCGGCAGCGATCAGAGCATGCATGGCCTCGGCAAACCGCTACGACGTTCAGGTTGCAATACACACCGACACCCTCAACGAAGGCGGATATGTGGAAGACACTCTCGCCGCGATCGACGGACGGACAATCCACACCTACCACACCGAAGGTGCCGGCGGTGGCCACGCTCCCGACCTTCTCAAGGTTGCCTCAATGGCCAATGTGTTGCCGTCATCGACAAACCCGACCCTGCCGTTCGGAATCAACTCACAGGCCGAACTGTTTGACATGATCATGGTCTGTCATAATCTTAATCCGACAATTCCGTCAGATGTGGCCTTCGCAGAAAGCCGTGTCCGCCCCGAAACCCAGGCCGCCGAAAACATTCTTCATGACCTCGGTGTGATCTCGATGGTTTCGTCTGACTCACAGGCAATGGGCCGCGTAGGCGAATCGTTCATGAGAACGTTCCAGATGGCATCATACATGAAAGACGCACGTGGCAAGCTCAAGGAAGACGCCGACGGCAACGATAACTTCCGCGTGCTGCGTTATCTCGCACAGATCACGATAAACCCGGCGATCACCTATGGCGTCAGCGATATTCTCGGATCTGTCGAAGAAGGCAAAATGGCCGACCTCGTGCTTTGGGAACCTGCATTCTTCGGCACAAAACCGAAACTCGTCATCAAAGGCGGTCTTATCAACTGGGCCAACATGGGTGACCCAAATGCCTCACTGCCGACACCTCAGCCCTGCAAGATGCGTCCGATGTTCGGAGCATTCGGCCTCGAGTTGCCCGAAACTTCAGTTTCTTTCGTCTCAACCGCAGCTGCCGAAAGCGGCATCAAGGAGCGTCTCGGTCTTAAACGTCAGGTCTACGGTGTCAACAAAACACGTCAGATCAGCAAATATGACATGGTAAGAAACTCCGCCATGCCTCAGATCGAAGTCGATCCGGAGACATTCAATGTCTATGTCGACGGTGTTCTCGCCACGGTTAATCCGGCCAAAGAACTCCCGCTGGCCCAGCTCTACTGGTTCAGTTGATCAAGTGACGACATCTCCGGCGGCACATCGGAAATTGTGTGCCGCCGGTATAATTTCTCCCTATAATCTACGTTTCAAATTATATTTATGGAAGTATTCACTGAAATATTAGGCAATATCCACTCACCCGAATGGGCCGACCGGCTCAAAGACATGGAAATCGAGTCAGTTTATCTCGACCAATGGACAGCCCAGAAAAGCCGTTTTCTCGCCAAAAGCGATCTCGGCAAAGAATATCCTGTCGCTCTGAAACGCCATTCACAGGTGACCGACGGAGACATCGTCGCGTTTGATCCTGACAAAAGACATGCGGTCGTGCTGCGGCTGAAACTGAGCCCCGTTCTGGTCATTGACATGGGCGGTATAGCCGGCGAAGACCCCGACACGATCATCAGAACCGCCGTCGAACTCGGCCACGCCATCGGCAACCAGCACTGGCCGGCTGTCATCAAAGGAACAAAGGTCTATGTGCCCCTTACCGTCGACGAGAAAGTAATGCTCAGCGTGCTTGAGACACACAACATCGCAGGCATAACCTATAAGTTTGAACCCGGAATCGAAGTCATTCCCTATATCACCCCGGCCGACATGAGACGTCTGTTCGGAGGTGCCGGACACGAAAACACCGATCTCGAACACCACCATCACCACCATCCGCTCATCTGATATTTCACGCCATGGACAACCGATTGCCAAACCTGATGAAACTGATTCAGTTCACCGACTCAACTTTTCCAGTCGGAACGTTCTCCTTTTCCAACGGACTGGAGACTGCCTCGTTTGAAAAAGTGGTGACCGATGCCGATTCTCTCGAGCAGTTCACCCGCTCGGCATCACTTCAGGCGGCCTTCAGCGATGGCGTCGCCGCTTTGACCGCTCTAAGGGCATGCTACGACAATGACTATGACCGCGCTGTCACCATTGACCGTCAACTGATGTTGTTCAAGATGAACGACGAGGCACGCCTGATGTTGACACGCATGGGCAAGAAGCTGGCAGAACTGTCTGTTAAACTATACCCCGGCAACCGGTTGTGCTCCAGGTTTCTTGAAGACATAACAGCCGGTGTGACTCCCGGATCTTATCCCGTTGCCCAGGGAGTGATTTTCGCTGCCGCCGGCATGACTGAAGAAGAGCTGTACTGCTCCCACCAATATGGCGTGATAAACATGGTTCTGAGTGCCGCGCTGCGCTGTGTGCGCGTTTCCCACTACGACACCCAGAAGATTCTTTTCAAACTGACCGACGAAGCCAACTCTCTGTTTCCCGAAGTCAGTGAAATGACCTTTGAAGACATGAACAGCTTCGTTCCGATGCTCGACATCATGGCGTCGCTCCATGAGAAAGGCAACATGAGAATGTTCATGAACTGACCAAATTCCACCAACCCGAAAACCTCAAACCCCTTAACTTAAGAAATAATGTCTACTTGCAGAATAGGAATCGGAGGCCCCGTCGGCTCCGGCAAAACATCACTTATCGAAGCTATAACCCCGCGTCTGATGGAACGCGGCATGAGCGTGCTGATCATCACCAACGACATCGTCACAACTGAAGATGCCAAACATGTGCGAAAGACACTGAAAGGCATTCTTATGGAAGACCGCATCATCGGTGTCGAGACAGGAGCGTGTCCCCACACCGCTGTGCGCGAGGATCCCTCAATGAACATCGCCGCCGTCGAGGAAATGGAAGCAAAATTTCCCGACGCGGACGTAGTTCTGGTCGAAAGCGGAGGCGACAACCTCACCCTGACATTCAGTCCGGCACTCGTCGACTTCTTCATCTATGTCATCGATGTGGCAGCCGGCGATAAGATTCCGCGTAAAGACGGCCCGGGAATCTCCCAGAGCGACATTCTTGTCATCAACAAGACAGACCTCGCTCCCTATGTCGGTGCTTCGCTTGAAGTGATGAGACACGACAGTGAACTCATGCGTCCCGGAAAACCGTTCGTGTTCACAAACTCCATGACCGGTGAGGGAATTGAAGAGCTCATTGACCTCATCTTCAAAATGGCATTGTTCGACAAAGTAAAATAACAAAATCCACGACAATGAATCCGACTATGACGAAAAGAGAATATGTAGACTCTCCCCCTGTTGATTTCACGCGTTGCAGGGAGATGAAGCCCTATCTTGAGGAACCCCGCGCCATGTATGTCGGAGCGCCGGGTAAACATGGCTATCTCAATCTCGGATTCGAACTCGACCGTGACGGAAAATCCATTTTGAGGGAACTCGACCGACGGGCTCCACTGATTGTCCAGCAAGAACTGTATTTCGACGAAGAACTGCCTTTGATGCCTTGTGTGTACATTCTCTCATCGGGCGGACCTAACGTCGACGGTGACCGTTATCAGCAAAACATCAAGGTCGGACGCGACGCTATGGCATTTGTCTCGACGGGTGCGGCTACCAAACTGGCAAAAATGCAATATAACTACTCCGGAATGATTCAGAACATCACCCTCGAGCCGGGAGCCTATCTCGAATATCTGCCGGAACCTGTCATTCCGTGTCAGCACACCCGCTTCATCTGCGACACCCGCATGACCGTAGATCAGACCGCAACTGTGTTTTACTCTGAGATTTACACCGCCGGAAGAAAATATCACAACAACGAACTGTTTCAGTTTGACATTCTGTCGGTGTGTACCCACGGCGAGCGTCCGGACGGTGAGCAACTGTTCCGCGAGAAATTTGTCATCTGCCCCGACAGGTCGCCGTTGAGAGACATCGGAACAATGGGTAATTTTGACATCTTCGCCAACGTGCTTGTGATGACTCCACCCGACAAAGCCGATGAAATCTATAATGCCACCGAAGCTTTCATCGACCGCAAGAACAAAATCGCAGCCGGCATAACCCACCTTCCAAATGGAGCCGGACTGCTATACAAAGTGCTCGGAATGGAGACCGGACCGGTCAAAGCCCAGGTCAGAAAATTCTGTTCGAGTGTCAGACTCGCTGTCAAGGGACATCCTCTGCCACCCGAGTTTCCGTGGAGATAGGAGATAAACGATAATCAAGCAAACAACTATGGCAAATCAAGCAACAGCTTCGACCGACAGCAATTTTGTCGTGAAAGCATTCAAAAACTATTTCAGGGGTGCCGGACAGGTTATGTTTCAATGTAACGCTCTGACCGGGATGTTTTTTCTTGCCGGCATTTTCTGGGGAGCTTATCAAAGCCATATGCCTCAGGTCGCATGGGGTGCCGCAGTCGGGCTTCTCGCCTCAAGCATTGCAGGATATCCGCTCCACGGAAATGTGAATGACGCCGATGAAGGTCTCTGGGGATTCAACGGCATTCTTGTCGGTTGCGCATTTCCGACATTCCTCGAAAACACATGGCAGATGTGGATAGCTCTGATATTCTGCTCGGCGATGACAACATGGGTGCGCCACGGCTTCAACAACGTCATGGCGCCGTGGAAAATCAACTCGCTGACTTTCCCGTTTGTATTCCTGACATGGATATTTCTGTTCGCGGCACGAATGATGCCTGCAATGGCTCCCGTCTCATTGTCCACTCCTGAGCTGACAGAGACATTCACAGGGACACTCGACACATCGTTCCATTCATTGGTGACATATTGGCTCAAAGGCTTGTCTCAGGTCTTTCTGATCAATTCATGGGTCACCGGTCTGCTTTTCCTGATCGGACTCGCCGTGTGCAGCCGCTGGGCTGCATTGTGGGCAGCCGTCGGATCGGCCCTCTCTCTGGCAATCGCAATTGTGTTTGAAGCTCCTGCAAGCGACATCTCTGCCGGTCTGTTCGGTTTCTCTCCGGTTCTGACCGGTATCGCGATCGGTTGCACATTCTACACCGTCGACATCAGATCGGCATGCTGGGCTTTGGCGGCAATCGTCGCGACTGTTTTCATTCAAGCCGGCATGGACGCCATGATGATGCCGTTTGGCTTGCCGACTCTGACCGGACCGTTCTGCGTAACAACCTGGTTATTCCTGCTCCCGCTTTACCAAATGGACAAAAAGACTACCGTCGATCACTCTTTCTGGCATCCGCGCAAGAAAAGTTGACAGGAAACATACCTACTGACACAAGACAAGATGCACCGGTTTTTTCCCGGTACATCTTGTCTTGCCATATCCTCCAAAATCATTATCTTTGCAGAAGCAAACAACACGTCAGACAAAATGAAGCTCAAGACTATCTTCTCCTTACTATTGATCGCCATCATGCTGCCAACGGCAGCCGATGCCCAGCTAAACAAACTACGGTTACTGTCGGGTGTCGGCAAACTGGTTCAGGCTGCGACTCTTTCTGACGCTCAGATGGCGCAATATGTCAGCGAATATATCTCTCAAAGCGACTCTGTCAACAATGTGCTTCCTGCTAAAGACCCGTTGTCTCTGCGACTCAATAAATTGACCTCCGGATTAACTGAAGTTGACGGAATTGCATTGAACTTCAAAGTCTACGACGTCACCGATGTAAACGCGTTCGCATGTCCCGACGGCAGCGTCAGAGTCTACGCAGGGCTGATGAAAGTCATGGACGACGATGAGTTGCTTGGTGTGATCGGTCATGAAATAGGGCACATCGCACACCGCGATTCAAAAAATGCCTTCAAACGGTCGCTGACAACAGCGGCGATTAAAGATGGGTTAGCCTCGACCGGAAGTCGTATGAGCGCACTGACCGATTCTCAACTCTCGGCCCTGGGTGAGTCTCTGATGACAGCCCGGTTCTCGCAGAAACAAGAGAAAGCCGCCGATGACTACGGATATGACTTTTTAAAAGATCATGGTAAAAATCCGAGAGCCATGGCCAAATCATTCGTTAAACTGAAAGAACTGCAAGGTGGTGACTCCGCCCCTAAATCAAGTAAAATAAACCAACTTTTCTCGTCTCACCCCGATCTTGACGAACGCATCAGACGAATGCAAAACAGAGCCGACGAAGATAATTGTCCCCGATAATGGCACGTAAAAAGAAAGAACTACCGCTTTTTGAAAACGTCGGAATTACCGACGTGGCAGCCGAAGGAAACGCAATCGCGCGTGTAAACGACATGGTCGTGTTCATTCCTTTTGGCGCACCCGGCGACATCGCCGACATTAAAATTGACCGTAAGAAACACTCCTATGCCGAAGGCCACATAGATAAAATGGTCACTCCGTCGCCCATGAGAGTCGAACCTATGTGTGAGCATTTCGGTGTTTGCGGAGGATGCCGCTGGCAACATCTGCCCTACTCTTTCCAGATCGAATGCAAGCAAAAACAAGTCAAGGACGCTCTTGAACGGATAGCAAAAATCGAGATACCCGAGATTTCTCCTATTCTCGGTTCTGAAAAAACACGTGAGTACCGCAACAAGATGGAGTACACATTCTCCAACCGTTGCTGGCTGACATTTGAACAATTGCGCAGCGGTGTGGACTTTCCCGATCGCGATGCGGCCGGATTCCACATTCCGGGTGCTTTCGACAAGGTGCTCGACATCAAGAAATGCCACCTCCAGGACGATTTCGGAAACAGGCTCAGACTGTTCATAAAACAATTCGGCAAAGACCACGGTTACTCATTCTATGACCTGCGTGCCCAGGAAGGCCTGCTGAGAACACTGATGATCAGAATAGCTTCAACAGGCGAGATTATGGCTGTGATGGTGTTCGGCCGTGATGACAAGGAAAAAATCACTGCTCTGCTTGACGCTGTCAAAGAACAGTTTCCGGAGATCACCTCGCTGCTTTATGTCATCAACACAAAAATGAACGACACGATCGCCGACCAGCAGATACTCGTACATTCAGGTCGCGACCACATTGTCGAGGAAATGGAAGGCTTGAAATTCCGCGTGGGACCGAAGTCTTTCTATCAGACCAACTCGCTGCAAGCTCTCACACTCTATCGTGTAGCCCGTGATTTCGCCGATCTGAAAGGTGACGAACTGGTCTATGACCTTTATACCGGCACCGGCACAATAGCAAACTTTGTCGCCAGAAACGCCCGCAAGGTGATCGGAATCGAATATGTCGAGGACGCAATTGCCGACGCACGCGTCAACTCGGCGATAAACAACATTTCCAACACCGAATTTTTTGCCGGAGACATGAAAGATGTACTGACCGACAGTTTCATCGAGACCCACGGACGCCCCGACGTGATGATAGTCGATCCGCCTCGCGCCGGCATGCACGGAGACGTGGTCAAGGTGATTCTCAACGCACGCCCCGGGCGAATAGTCTACGTCAGCTGTAATCCGGCGACACAGGCACGCGATCTCGCGTTGCTCGATGCCGAATATCGTGTGGAGAAAGTGCAGCCTGTCGACATGTTCCCACACACCCACCATGTCGAAAATGTCGTATTGCTCAAAGCCAGGTAAGCCGTTTCCACACCCATTCGAGCGGTCCGTGACCGTGATGTCCTGTCCAGAAAAGGCAAAAAGCATACTGCACTACAAAAACTGCCACACCGACAAAGACGCTGGCAGTAATGCCGAGTTGCAGATGCATTCCCCAATGGTAAAAGAGAAATGAACCGACCATGCCCTGGGTGACATAGTTGGTCATGCTCATTTTGCCATAGGGAATCAGCCGCGACAGGAGTTTGCTCAGACATGTGGTCTTGTAGTAGGCAAACAAGATTCCACTCACAAGTGCGGTCGCGAAACTGAGATTGGCCAGCGACGACACCACAATCTTGAGCGGCTTCAATATGTTTTGATTACCGATGTAATTGCCAAGCATCGGTTCGACTCCTTTAAGAGGGAAAAAACAGATCAGAGCCACTGCCAGAACGTAGCCCCAACGACCGAGCATGTCGCGTTTGAACCAACCATGTCGTCCGATCAACATTCCGGCTATGAACAGTCCTGCCGTCTGGAAAATGCGTCCGTGCTCCCATGCCCACGCCAATGACGCCAACTGTCCTTCCCAAAGATTGACCTTGACCGTCGACAGAAAATCGCCGTTGCTCTGAACGTCAAATGTAGCCCGCCAAAACGATGACGAGTCTATTACTCCAGCCATGTAATCAGGCGAACAGATTGCCCTGACGATCTGATAGAGACACACAGGCTGCACCACACAAACCGCGGCAAGCACGACAAGCGCACGCGACGGTAAGCGACACGTGGCGACAAGAACAAATCCGACAAGAGAATACATTACCAGAATCTCACCCGTGAAAATGCATGCGTTGATATTGCCGATCAAAAACAAAATCAGCAACCGCCAACAGAAACGGGCTCTGAAATCATAGCCTTGCATGCGCCGGTTGTCATGTTGAATGAAAAAACTGAAGCCGAACAGCAGAGCAAAAATGGCGTATGCCTTTCCACCAAACATGAAAAACAAACCGTTCCAGATAGACTTGTCGGTAAAATTCAGCCATTCAGACTGACCCGTCGTGTCGGGAAATGAATAGAAATTGAAATGCTCGATCGAATGTAGCAAAATAATGGCCAATACCGCAAATCCGCGGAGCACGTCGGCCACATCCACACGCGCGTGTCGTTTCATCGTCTGTTCCATATGTCATGATATTGCTGCAAGGGTTGAATTATAATATCTTGAATCTCCTGTAACTTCCTCTCCAATAAAATCAGGCATGGAAACAGGTTCATCAATTGACTTGAGTTCTACCTCCGCTACCACCAATCCGGCTAAATCGCCGGCAAACTCGTCGACTTCCCACGTGTGGCCTTCATAATTGACCATGTAGCGTTTTTTTGAAATGACTGTTCCCTCGGTGACGCGTTCAAGCATCTGACGGGCATCTTCAACTGAGATCCGATATTCCCATTCGTCTCTGACGGCTCCGTCATTAAGTCCCTTCACTGTCAGATATGCGTCGTTCCCTTTCAATCTAACTCTGACTGTTCCGGCCGGACGCATCGAAATATAACCTTGCTTGATTTCAACAACATCCGATGCCATTTGACGGTAAGATTCATCTCTGACCAAAAATTTACGTTCGATTTCCTTTCCCATAAAAATAATTAAAGTCGTAGTTTCATGCAAAGATACAGATAATAAATTTATATAAGGTTACGTTTTAATATAATGTATCTAAACCAACTGATTTCACATTGAGAAAGCTTATCTTATCACTCATAATGATACTTTTGGCAGTCGTCTCCATGGTCGCCAGAAGCCGCATAGAGCTGTTCGATTCGATTACAGGGAAAAGAGTGCCCTATGTCGCAATCTTTGTCGAAGGTACCGGACGCGGCATGCTGACCGACGAGAACGGCCGGGCCGATCTATATGTGACAGTTCCCGGAGACTCTCTGACGTTGAGATTCTCGGCAATGGGCTATGAAAAGAAAACTGTCACCGTACACAAAGCCGCCGACCGGCTCAAAGTCAAAATCTCTCCCGTCGGAGTTCAACTTAAGGAGGTGACGGTCAGAAAAAAACGTAATAAGTATTCCAAGAAGAACAATCCGGCTCTCGATTTCGCAAATCACATCAGAAACAGCTCTGACATGACCGACCCACGTGTCAAAAACGAAAATTACAACTACAACCGCTATGAGCGCATAACTCTCGGCCTGAATAAATTCAATATCGACGACTACAACAAGGGGCTTTTCGCAAACAAGTTCACATTTCTGAAAGAACATGTCGACACAAGCGAGATTTCCGGACTGCCGGTCTTGATTCTCTCCGTAAAGGAAAAAGCTTCTGAGATAAGTTTCCGCAGACAACCGAAAGCTGAGAAAGAGCTCGTCACCGCAATCAAACGCATCGGTCTTGATGACATAACCAACCAGGAAAGTGTCCAGGTTTTCCTCGAGGACATTCTCCGGGAAGTTGATCTTTATCAAAACGACATAAACCTGTTGCAGAACAGGTTTGTCAGTCCGCTGTCGAAGATCGCGCCCGATTTCTACAAATTTTTTCTCACCGACACCGTTGACATCGAAGGAGAAAAGTGCGTCGAACTCTCATTCACACCCCATAACACCGCCGTTTTCGGATTCACGGGCCACCTCTATGTACCTCAAGGTGACTCGACGATGTTTGTGAAGAGAGTCGACATGCATCTGCCGCCGGGCATCAATCTGAATTTCATCGACAGGCTATATCTGCGTCAGGACTATGAACGCGCACCCGACGGATCTCGTTTGAAAACACGCGATGACATGACAGTCGAACTCTCTGTTGTTCCCGGGCTTCAGGGGCTGTATGTCAGACGCAACACACGCTATGACGGACACAATTTCGACGTGTCGGCACATCCCGAGGTCTTTGCCCGCTCTGAACGCGAGATAGTAGCCGACAATGCAATGACACGCGATGAGTCTTTTTATGACACCGCTGCATTCGCCCCTGCTACAAAAAACGAACGGCGCATCTCGACACTCGTGAGCCGTATGCGTTCGGTGCCACTCTATTATTGGAGCGAGAAAGTACTGAAGGTTTTCGTGTCGGGCTATCTGCCGACAAACCGCGAGATCTCGCGCAGTAAATTTGACATCGGCCCCCTGAACACACTTGTCAGCGGCAATGATGTCGAGGGAACACGCGTCAGACTCGGCGGCATGACAACGGCCAATCTGTCGAAACGTTGGTTTTCACGTGTGTTCGGAGCCTATGGGTTCAAAGATCACAGGTGGAAATATAGTGGCGAGATCGAATATTCTTTTCACGACAAGAAATATCACTCGCGCGAATTTCCGGTCCACTCGCTCAGATTCACCTCCCTCTATGACGTAGACCAGATCGGTCAGCACTATCTGTTCACTAACAAAGACAACATGTTCCTCTCGCTGAAGCGGATGAAAGACATGCTGATGACCTATCACAGGGTTAACAAACTGGAGTACCGGCTCGAGTTGAGAAACAATTTCTCTGTGTTGGCGACAATCGCCAACGAACGACAGGAATCGACTGTCAATGTGCCGTTTATAAACGGATTTGGCAAAGAAGCCGGACACTATCAGGAAACAACCGCGTCAGTCACGCTTCGATACGCCCCAGGCGAGAAGTTCTATCAGACAAAAAGCGAAAGGATCCCGATCAATCTTGACGCTCCCGTTTTTCAGCTGACCCACACCTACGGTCCAAAGAAATTCCTCGGCAATACGTTTGCCATTAACAAAACCGAACTCAGTGTTCAGAAACGTTTCTGGTTCTCGGCTTTCGGCTATAGTGACATCATACTCAAAGGTGGACACGTATGGGAAAGTGCCCCGTTCCCGGAGCTGCTGATTCCGAACGCCAACCTGTCGTACACGATCCAGCCTGAAAGTTTCGCTCTTCTAAATCCGATGGAGTTCATTAACGACAGCTACGTATCGTGGGATCTGACCTACTGGGCAAACGGAGCGATCTTCAACTACGTTCCCTTACTCAAACGGCTTAAACTGCGCGAGGTGTTCTGCTTCAGGGGTGTTGCCGGCAAACTCAGCGACAGAAACAATCCGCTGTTGAACGATGAGCTTTACCGATTCCCGATCGAAGGACGGACGACCGACATGAATTGGCGGCCATACATGGAGGTCTCGGCCGGCATAGAAAATATTTTCAAAATTTTGAGAGTTGACTACGTGTGGCGTCTCTCATATCTCAATCAACCCGACATCGACAAAAGCGGTCTGCGCATTGCCGTACATATAACTTTCTGATCATGAGAATACTGTTTTTTGGCGATTACTCAAACCTTCATGCCTGTCTGGCCAAATCGCTCAGAGATCTCGGACATGAGGCATGTGTTGTATCAGACCGGGGAGGGTACATGCAGACCGACGCCGACTTCTCTTTGAAACGGCGAAAGGGTCTGGGCGGTTCGCTTAAATATCTGTTTGACACTGTTAAACTGCTGCCAAAACTAAAAGATTTTGATGTTGTCCAGTTCATAAATCCGATTTCACTGAATCTGAGACCCGACAAAAACCGGTTGGCTTTTGATTGGTTACGCCACGAAAACAGATCGGCTTTTCTTACATTGTGTGGCAACGACTACTATTTCGTGAAAGCCTGCACCGATGGAACTTTATTCCGTTTCTCGGAATTCAGAACCGGCGATAAACCGACCGAATTTTCCCATCTGGGCATGGCACATGAACCGGAATGGCTGTCAGACCAGGTCAGGAAATACACCGAGTACTTCTATGACCGCATCGACGGCGCGATGTCTGTGCTTCCCGAATATGATATTGCTGCCGCTCCTGTTCTCGGCGACAAGGTGACATTCACAAACATTCCCGTCGATCTCAGCAATCTTCCCTTCACACCATTTGAAATAAAGGGCAGAATCAAAGTGATTGTAGCGATAAGACCTGAATACAAAATCAAGAAAGGAACCGGACGGTTACTGGAGATTTGCAAACGCCTCGAATCAGAAATGCCCGACAAAATTTCGGTCGAGGCTGTCGGCGGACTGTCGCTCAACGACTATCTCGATAAAATCAGACACAGCCACGTAGTCATTGACCAGCTCTATGCCTATTCGCCTGCGACAAACGCGCTCCAGACAATGGCTCTCGGACGCATTGCCGCATCTGGAGGAGAACCGGAATACTACTCTTATATCAACGAGCCTGACCGACGGCCAATAATTCCACTCTCTCCCCTTGACCCGGACATTAAAGAAACACTTCGCCGCTATCTGCTTGACAGAAACCTGATGGAAAAAATGTCGGCTCAGGGACGGTTTATTGTCGAGCGCGAAAACGACTCCCGCATCGTTGCCCGTCGTTTTATCGAAAAATGGGAGAAAACTTTGAAATGAATATAATTTAAAAGAGGCACCCGGGTGGATGCCTCAATGATCATTTATTCCGGAGATTGCTTCTTACGCTTGTAACGCAACAGAGCGTCATTGACAATCCATTGCAGCTGACCGTTAACCGACCTGAACTCCTGGGCTGCCCACTCCTCGACCAACTTCATGGTCTCCGGATCGAGACGCAGCAAAAAGCCCTTTGCAGCACTTTTCTTCTCCATTATCACTGATAGAGTGTTCCTGCATTTACCACAGGCTGCGCCGGCTCATCTCCACAAAGAACAACAAGCAGATTGCTGACCATTGCAGCTTTCCTCTCCTCATCAAGTTCAACCACGTTTTCAGCCGACAACTGTTCGAGAGCCATTTTCACCATGGAGACCGCGCCCTCGACAATTTTCTCTCTCGCAGAAATGATTGCAGACGCTTGCTGACGACGCAACATGACCGCCGCGATCTCCGGAGCGTATGCAAGATAATTCAGTCTCGCCTCAACGACCTCGATTCCGGCCATCGAGAGACGCTCGTTGATCTTATGTTCGAGAAGTTCATTTATTTCTTCACCACCGCCGCGCAACGTAACCTCGTCAGAGACTGACTCAGTGTTGTCATAGGCGAAACGTCCGGTAACCTCGCGAAGCGCGGCATCGCTCTGAATTCTGACGAAATCGCTCAACGCCTCGTCGCGCTTATCTCCGAAGGAAACACCGTTGAATTGAACCGCTCCCATCATCTGTTCTGGTGCATCGACATCAAACACAGCCCTGAAAGTATCATTGACCTTCCAGACAAGAACCATGCCGATCAACACCGGATTTCCGATCTTATCATTAACCTTGATCGGCTCGATATCCATATTTCTAATGCGCAACGACATTTTCTTCCGTACAATAAACGGATTGATCCAATAGAACCCCACACCCTTGAATGTTCCGCGATACTCTCCGAAGAAGACCATTACACGCGACTGATTTGGCTGTTGTGTGAAAAAACCGAACCAAACCAGCAACCAGACAAACCCCAAGAGCATCAGCAAGACATTACGCAGCCACAGCGGAAGTCCAGGAAAGAGACTGACCAATGCCATTACTGACGGAACACCGACAAACTGAAATAACAACATGGCAAAGCCACCGGCCACAAAACCATTGTAATTAAAATCTTTTCTCTCCATAATCAATGATATTAAAATGATATTATTTCCATAGCGCAAATATACAATAAAATTTTAATATCTGCCAAGTATGAATACAAAAAAAAGACGCCCGGCTGAATGATCAGTCAGGCGTCTTAGAAGGGGCGGTTACCTACTCTCCCACTTTCGCAGTACCATCGGCGT
>CAJUPY010000014.1 GCA_910588035.1 uncultured Muribaculaceae bacterium
TGCGTATAGTTGGCAATAGTCTTAAATATAAGTCATTGAGTCGTCCTCTCCGCAATAAAGCCTGATTTTCAGGCTTTTGTTGTATCTACACCCAAATTTGCGCCCAAAACTAAAAACAATTATGAAAGTATTGACTGTCAATGGAAGTCCTCATCTTCACGGGTGTACGGACAGGGCTTTGCGGGAGTTTGAAAAGACCCTTGCAGGGTGTGGTATAGAATTCGAGCGCGTCAATGTCGGCAATAAGGACATCAGGGGCTGTATTGCCTGTAACTTCTGTCGGGAACATGGCAGATGTGTGTTCGACGATCTTGTGAATGAGACCGCTCCTGAATTTGCAGCGGCTGACGGTATAGTGGTCGGCACTCCGACATATTACGCAGGAAGCAACGGACAGGTGTTGTCTTTCCTTGACCGTTTGTTCTACAGCACGGCCAAGACTGTCGACAAGACTATGAAAATCGGTGCGGCGGTGGTGTCATCGCGACGAGGCGGGTCTACTTCGGCCTTTGATGAAATCAACAAATATTTCACTATCAGCTCCATGCCCATTGTGTCAAGCACGTATTGGAACGAAGTGCACGGATTTGTTGCTGAAGATGTAGAGAAAGACCTCGAAGGTTTACAGACGATGCGCAATCTTGCCCGTAACATGGCTTTTATGATAAAGGCTTTCAAGGCGCAGAAAGAGGCGGAGGGTTTCCCTGTGCAGGAACGTGATTCATTCACCAGTTTCATGGATAGATGACTGTGTCTGTCATCATGCGGTTTGTCATTCTGATCTGCGTTTCAGGTTTTGTTTCTTTTGTTTGTCACGGAATTCGTTCCAGCTGTCGTTCACATTTTTGTGTGACTTGTAGAAGGTGATTCCGGTGAGTTGTTTGAGCAGTCCGAGCGCGCGGTGTCCGATGCTGAAGTTTTGTTTCGAGACATTGCGTCCGACCAATCGTTCGTCGGGTTTGATTGTCAGACGCACGCGGTCGGCGTCGATGTTATTGACACGGTCAATCAGAGTCAATGTCGAGAGGCTTAATTCGGGGGCTTCCTGCGGTTCGAGTATATCAACCGCGTTATTGTAAAACTTGAAGTCGTCCCATTCCCTGGCTTCTTTGACCGGTATGAATTCTTTGTCGAGAATGTAAACTTCGGCATAGGTGGTGACGAAGAACGGTTGGTCATGGCGATTGAAAAGAAACATTCCCCGGCCGCGCCCTCTTGACTCGATGGTGAATGAATATCCGGTCAATCCGAGTGGATTGATCTCATTGTCTGAGAAATATTCATAGTTGAGTTTCAAGCCGAACCGTTCGAAATCGGTGTCTTCTTTTCGGAAGAAATATGAAATGTTGGGAACCCATTTTCTGTTTGCCGTGTCGGCTAAGACATCGATGTCGATCGACAGACGGTCGCCCGTTCTTGTCCATATTTCAGCCGGACTGTATTTTCCGTATGTGGTGTCGACGTTAATTCCGGTCTTGAGAATATTATCGGGAATGTGTGCCGGTGGTATCATTCCGATCCAATCAGACCATGTGAAATGGTGGTTGCATCGGTCGCTGACACTGTCGAGACCGCTGACATTGGTAAAACGGTAGTATGAACGTGAGTTGAGGGTTCTGGGATATCTCCAGCCTTTGAACCGTGTCTTTTTTTCGGTCGGCAACATGAAGTCGACCATCTTCTCACGAAACATAGTGATTGTGTCGGTGTAGCTCGACAGGGAGGAGTATTCACGGACATAAGCTAAAATGTGAAGCATCTTTTTCTGACGTGCGTCAACCACAATCTCGGGTAGCTCGGTCATAGTTTCCACAAGAAGGATCGAGTCGGGACTATAGTGTGCTATTGTCCGCTCGTGATAGCCCATGTATCTGACCGTAATAGGGAAATCGGAGAACGTGGCACACGTGATTTTTCCGTTTTTACGGCTTGTGCCTATGAAAATGCCTTTGTTGTTGAATACTGAGGCATTAGACAACGGGGTGCGGGTCAGCGAATCGGCCACCGTGAGCTGACGTATCTGTCCGTCGGCAATCAATGTTACGAAGGACATGATTGTGATCGCCAATATGAGCCGCAGGTTGTTCATGATGAATTGCCGGAATGGTTGGTTGCACAAAAATAGAGATAAAATTTCTCATTGCCGATCAAGGTGTTGCAGATTTAAGACTAAATAAGTGAATCGTATGGAGGCGTTGATGAAATTAACACATGGAAATTATTGTTTTAAAAAATTGAGTTAAACGTAGTCTGCCTGGAAATCGGCAAACTGAATCACCTGTTGGGACAAATTACAATTCTATAAAGAGTTTCTGAAAACACACGATCCGATAAGCGATCCAGAATAAGGAAAAGATCTGAGATAATAATAGAAATAAGGAATAGTGGTGGATCAATGGTCAAAACAAAAGAGAATTTCGCCACGATTTGTTATTGCTATGATTCCAAAGAACTTACATTCAATACATGCGATATCTTTCCAATCTTTTATAATATTCTGTGTTTTATTTAGACCAACGACTTCAATAGTGCCGTTTCTTTTAAGTCCAACAATGTTATTGGCCCCAACTGAAATATTGACGATATCGGTCCATTTGTCCACTCCAATAAAAGTATCTGAAACTACTGTACCGTCAGAAAGCAATACGGCAGAGGAATCAGAGCCGTAGTAATGACTATAGCAGTCAACCTGTGTCACATTTGAGCATTTGTCATAGAAATGGGGGTCGGTATATCCGTCAACACTATGATATAAAACTTTTCCATCGTGGGTCAGTCCCATTATATTGGAAAAACCAACAGCAATCTGTTTGATGTTATGCCAATTTTTGACGACGTTGTTGTGCTTAGGAATGCCTTCCCAGCCACCTGGTTCATCAATGCTGACGACATCGCCGTTTTCAAACAATGCAACAACATGCCCCTCGCATGCAGCTATGTCTATTACATTGCGTAATTGTTCGATTTCCCAAGATCTATCAAATTCATCAGCTTTGCCACAAGTCACGATTCTACCATGTTCGGTCAAGGCCATATATCCGCAAAACGCCGCCGCGATTTTTATGAATCGTTCAGGTGAGGGCAACTGTCTGAACGATTCATTGTGTCCGATCAGAGTCAATTGATTATCGTCATTTAAGACTATGCCAAAATTACGGGCTATGGCTATTGCTCCTATGGCTCTGTTCTTGTATGATCTTGTTTTGGACAATATGCGTTGTAAGCTACTGACCCCTACTCTGTAATATTTTCTAAGTTCGTCAACAAACAACTTCGGTAGTAATATGTTTTCTATCCTAATTGCATCGCTGAACATTAGGGCGACAAGTGCCGGATCCATACCAGCACTACCACACCCAATTGCGGCAACAAGAAATTGACGATTGGGTCTATTTTTAGCATAGTCAATGAACTGTTTGACTGCGTACTCCATTTTCGACCGGTGGTGTTTGTGAACTGGTATTGCGTAGGATTGTCCGGAGAATCCTTCTCCTCTTCCCATTTCAGCTCCAAAATATTCTACGGCATATAGTGCGGCTTTCGATTTGTGGTAACCATTGGGCGTAGTCCCAAAAACAAAGATTTCATTGTTTTTAAGATTACTGACGTTTTCAGGGGAATAGCTTCGGTTGTACATATTGTTGGTTGGCCTTTGAATTAGAATGATAAAACAAATATAATATATTTTAATGGGATCGTAGCATAGTATTTGAAAAATAATCAAATTAAAACATTGGTAAAGGCGGGTTTATAAAAAAATCTCCCTATGCCGAGCGGCATAGGGAGATTTTTTGCAGTTATGTGTGTTTTTCAGGTTATAGCTGATAGTCGGGGGTAATGTTATCAAGATCTCCGTTCACGGTTTTCAGGAGAGTTCCGTCATCGCTGAACAACAACGACACTTCGCCTTGTTGTGGGCTTTCGACCTCAATGATGAAAAAATTGTCGGTCGGACGTTTGTATTCTTCTATGTCATCTACATTCCATGGAGCGCGGCAATATTCGGTTTGGGTGAATGCGTCGTTGATCACCGTGGGCAACATGAACAGATTTTTTCCATAGTCGAGTTCGGTCATCTTCCAGTTGGCATTGATGTCGAACCACACCTCCGTGCCTATCTGGCCGTTGTTTTTATTGAACTCGGCGACCCGATAGGGGGCTTTATTCTCCCATTTGACATCAGTGGCGGTCGGGTATAATTTTTTCAGGGCGTCAACAAAGACCTGAGATACATCGTCAAGGCGGTCGTCATCATCGTCACTGCATGCTTGAACAGACACAAGGCCGAAAATGGCCAGCAAACCGATCAGGAATTTAAATTTCATATTATCAGAATTTATAGATAAGCGTTGTTCTTAGAACATTGACCGGTCGGTTATTGTTGACCTGAAACCGTTAAAAAAAATAAATAATCAATTGTTGTGGAACCGATATGCGTGATAATGAGATAACTTTGCAGTCTGTTTAAGTTAAATTAAGAGTTTACTAATAAGGAATAATGAGACTATCAGCTCTGAGACAGAAACTCAAGTTGTGGATATTGCCGCTCGCGATGCTCGGAGGAGTGGTTTTTCACGATTACATGGCATATCTTCAGCCACTGGCACCCTATCTGATATTCATCATGCTGTTGATCACTTTCTGCAAGATACGTCCGTCGGAATTCAAGGTCACCTCGTTGTCGTGGAGCCTGCTTTCGTTGCAGGTTGCAGGTTCGCTTGCCGTTTATCTCGTCTTGATGCCATTTGACCGCGATGTGGCCACAGCCGCTTTCATCTGTGTGTTTTGCCCGACAGCAACGGCCGCACCGGTCATCACCGGAATGCTCGGGGGCAGTGTGCCGAGGCTGGCCACATATTCGATCATCAGCAATATGACAGTGGCGGTTCTTGCCCCGGTTCTGTTTTCGTTACTGGGCAGCCATGCCGATTTTGATTTCGTCGACACCACGATGCGTATCTCGGTCAAGGTTGTTCCGTTGATAATCTCGCCGTTGTTGGTCGCGCTGCTGCTGTTGCGCACCGTACCTCGGGTACATTCGGCGATAGCGGGCCGTCAGGGTCTGTCGTTCTACATCTGGGCAGTCTCGCTGTTTATTGTTGTTGGAAATGCGGTCAGCTATGTGGTCAGGCATCATGAGAATGTGGCACTTATGATCGAGATAGCGTTGGTCTCTCTTGTCGTTTGTGTGGCTCAGTTCATTGCCGGTCGCAAGATCGGAGCCCGGTGTGGCGACAAAATAGCCGGAGCACAGGGGTTGGGTCAGAAAAACACGGTGCTTGCGATATGGATGGCATTGACATTTTTTCATCCGGTTACGTCAATTGGTCCGGCTGCATATGTGGCATGGCAGAATATCATCAATTCGTCGCAGCTATATATCAAGGAGAAACGAGAACAACGCGGCGGCCGTCAGCGTTATAATTGAACAATTGTGATACTGCAGGAATACTGCGGTGCCAAACAAATCTGAACTGTTTTTAAAAAATAATATCAATGGACAGCATGTATGAGATTCTGATGAGTCTTCCTCTTCTGAACGGTGTCAGCCGCACCCGCATTCTGGAAATCGTCGGAAAAACAAAATTCCATTTCCTGAAATATCTCGACGGTGAGAAGATCATCAATGCAGGTGACCCGTGCACTCACATAAAATTCATCTTGTCGGGAGCGGTCAGGTCTTCGGTTTCACGAAACGACCAGCGTTTCAAAGTGGCACAGACGTTGGTGGCACCGTCGGTGATCGCCCCTGAATTTCTGTTTGGGAAATCGCCGTTTTATCCGGCGACGGTGACTTCAATCGGTTCGACCGGCATCATGCAGATAGCGAAAAACGATTATCTCGCCATGTTGACCGGAGATCGCGTCTTCATGTTCAATTTCCTTAACATGCTGTCGTCAAGCGCGCAGCGGTCGGTGGAGGGCATTCTCGCTCTGACCGACGGCAATCTGGAGGAGCGTATAGCATATTGGATCGTGTCGTTGACTCAACGCGACGGAAAAGAGATAGTCATGAGTTGCCGTCAGCGCGACCTCTATTCGCTGTTCGGGGTTCAGCGGTCATCATTGGTGGCGGCATTGCAGTCGCTTAAAGATAAAGACCTGATTGACTTCACCCAGAATGAAATTTCGGTGAAATCGCGTAGCGAGCTGCTGAAACTTCTTGCCACGCCCGAGGAAGAGCATTGAACACCGCATTGCCGGCACAGCCGTCAAGTCAAAAATAATGTCACATTAATAAAAGCAGTTGGCAGATTTTAGAAAAAATGTTAACTTTGGGGATTGAAAAGATAAAAATCAATTAAATCACCATAAGTGCATGAAAAAACTGCTTGCCGGCTGTCTTCTGACAGCAACGTGTCTGGCTTCGACGGCCACGACACCGATGTGGCTTCGCGATGTCAGAATCTCGCCTGACGGATCGAAGATCGCATTCACCTACAAAGGTGACATTTACACCGTTCCTACAAAAGGCGGATCGGCCACGCGGCTGACAACCCGTGATTCCTATGAATCAAATCCGGTTTGGTCGCCGGACGGGTCATTGATCGCTTTCGCCAGCGACCGCAACGGTAATTTTGACGTTTTTGTCGTATCTTCGTCGGGGGGCACTGCCACGCGTCTTACAACAGCTTCGGCCAACGAGATTCCACAGATGTTCTCGGCCGACGGTAAAAATGTTGTTTTCGACGCCCACATACAGGACCCGACATCGTCTGTACAGTTTCCGACTGCACGTCTGACCGAACTCTACACCGTTCCGGTCAAGGGGGGCAAGTCGACGCTGATGAATGCGGCTACGATGAAAAACTCAAATCTCAGCCCCGACGGTTCGTTCATTCTCTATGAGGAATATGCCGGCATGGAAGACGAGTGGCGCAAACACCACACTTCGTCAGTCTCGCGCGACATATGGCGTTATGACAACAAGACCGGAAAATATACCAACCTGACCGACCGCCCGGGCGAAGACCGCAATCCGGTTGTAGCGGCCGACAATTCGACAGTCTACTTCCTGAGCGAGCGTGACGGAAAGACAATGAACGTCTACAAAGGTTCAGTAGCAGACATGTCTGCCGCCAAGGCCATGACATCGTTCAAGACCCATCCGGTCAGATTTCTTTCGAGGGCTTCCGACGGCACAATGGCATTCACCTACGACGGCGAGATATATACCATGACCGACGGAACTGCTCCGGCCAAAGTCAAGATCGATGTAGTGATTGACGAGGAACCGCAGATTGAACGCATTGCGGTGACCCCGTCGGGATCGGTCGCTATTTCGCCCGACGGCAAACAGATAGCATTCACCTCACGAGGCGATGTATTTGTGGCCGCAACCGACTATTCGTCGCTCAAACAGATAACCGACACTCCCGAAGGTGAAAGTCAGGTCGAGTGGTCGCCCGACGGCAAGACGCTGGTCTACACATCGGAGCGTGACGGCCATTGGAATCTCTATACGGCGACTGTCGCGCGCGAAGACGAACCTAATTTCTCAAACGCCACTACCATTGAAGAGAAACCTCTTTTCAAAGACAGCAAGGAGCGCACCTATCCGGCATTCTCGCCCGACGGCAAGAGCATAGCTTTCATTCAGGACCGCACCAAGTTGATGGTCATGGACCTCAAGTCGGGTAAAGTCAGACAGGTTACTGACGGTTCGACAGTGACGCGCCGCACCGGAGGTATTCCTTTCTCATGGTCGCCCGACAGCAAATGGATTCTGACCGAGGTTGTTGACCGCAAGCATGACCCTTACAGCGACATCGCGATAATCAATGTCGCCGACGGCACGATGCACAATCTGACCCAGACCGGATATTCAGACGAGAGTCCACGTTGGGCATTTGACGGAAATGCGATTGTCTTTGCCACCGAACGGTATGGTCTCCGTGCCCATGCCTCGTGGGGTTCGCAAAACGACGTGATGATCATTTTCCTCAACCGCGAGGCATTCGACCGCTTCAATCTCAACGAAGAAGACTACGCGTTGTTGAAAGACGCCGAGAAAAAATCGGGCGAGAAGAAAGAGAAAGAAACCAAAACCGATGACGCCAAAGGAAAGAAAGACACTGCGGCCAAAACCGACGAGAAGAAAGACATCGTTGTCGAGTTTGACGGCATAGACCGCCGCACCGTGCGTCTTACTCCATTCTCATCGATGCTGTCAGACTATGTCGTGACAAAAGATGGTTCACACCTTTATTTCATCTCCACATCATCGTCTTTTGACGGAAAGGCCGATCTTTGGAAGATTGATCTCAGAAAGAAAGAGCCGAAAATGGTCTCGAAGAATATCGGCGGTTTCGGAATGGAAACCGACAAAGACGGACGCATCTATGTGTTGGGCCGTCAGTCTAAACGCATAGACCCGAAGAGCGACAAGATCACCCCGATCACAGTCAGCGGAACCCAGCGCATTGACCGCGATGCAGAGCGACGCTACATGTTTGACTATGTAAAGGTTCAGGAGCGCGAACGGTTCTATACTCCCGACATGCACGGCATCGACTGGGAGAAGATGACGGAGGACTACCGCAAGTTCCTTCCGCACATCAACAACAACTATGACTTTGCCGAAATGCTGAGCGAGTTGCTCGGTGAGCTCAATGTCTCACACACCGGAGGCCGTTTTTCACGGGCTGCATCGGCCAATGCCGACCGCACATCGTCGCTCGGACTGCTTTACGACATGTCTTATGCCGGCAACGGACTGAAAGTAGATGAGATTATTGCAGGCGGGCCGTTTGACAAAGCATCGTCGAAACTCGTCGCCGGTTGCATCGTCGAGAGCGTCAACGGGCAGAAACTCGATGCCGCCACCGACGAAGCCAAACTCTTCAATAACATAGCCGGAAAGAAAACGCTGATCGGAATCTACAATCCCGCAGACGGAAAACGCTGGGAAGAGGTGGTTAAGCCGCTGTCGACGGCTGCCGTCAACTCGCTGCTCTACGACCGTTGGATCAAACAGCGTGCTGCCGATGTCGACCGCTGGAGCAACGGACGTCTCGGCTATGTCCACATCTCGTCGATGAACGACGCTTCGTTCCGTCCGGTCTATGCCGATGTACTCGGAAAATACAACGACCGCGAGGGCATCGTGATCGATATCCGTCACAATGGTGGCGGACGAATGCATGAGGATATCGAGGTGATGTTCAGCGGCAAGAAATATCTGACACAGGTTGTGAGAGGCCAGGAGACATGCGACATGCCGTCGCGCCGGTGGAACAAGCCGAGCGTGATGCTTGTTTGCCAGGCTTGCTACAGCAACGCCCACGGAACCCCCTGGGTATATCAGACAATGGGTCTGGGCAAGGTGGTCGGAATGCCCGTGCCCGGAACCATGACATCGGTCAATTGGGTGACGATGCAAGATCCCTCAATGGTGTTCGGAATTCCTGTTGTCGGATATCGTACAGCAAAGGGCAATTATCTCGAGAACACTCAGCTCGAACCTGATGTCAAGGTTGTCGCCAACCCCGAGCAGGTCATAAAGGGTGAAGACGTTCAGCTGAAGGCTGCCGTCGAGACACTGCTGAAAGACCTCGACTCAAAGAAATAATAAAACATAGCGCAGTCCCCGGATTTCTTCATGATTTTCCGGGGATTGTCATGTCTTGACGAAACTGCCGGGCCGATCTTTCCCGATTGGCGTTACCAGCGTTACCCGTTACCACGTTATCCATAGGGGGGTGCCTCTTGATAACGTGGTAACGGGTAACACGGCAACACTACTCGCCATTGTCGGGGTCAAACATCGTTGGCGTTGATTCCATTAACCGTTTGGTCTCAATGATCGTCCGATTGCTGACATGGAGTTCGGTGGCGATATCACGGTAGGCACATTTCTCTTGCAGGCGCCGCGCAATCTCGCGATAGGTCATGTTGCGGCGTGCGATGCGTTGATCCTTGTCATAGTCGATGTCGTCTTCATAGGGAGAGTCGAGCAGCAGCCGTTCGGCTGAGTATCCGTCGTGGTTGAAACACAAGAAAGAGCGGTCACGGCCTATCGTGGCGGTCATCACGTTCTCCTCGCCACAGGTCACCGCTCCGTTTCTGACCTTGATCTGCTTGACGTAGCGTTTCGTCGCCTTGTCTACTTTCGAGACTCCGATAGCGAAGATCGAGTCGAAGAAGTTGGCGAGTTTCTTCGATCCCGCCAGCGAGTTCTGGTTCAGCGGAGAAGAGATATTGCGCTTTGGCGTGTGGGCCAGCACAAGCACCGACATTCCTCTCTTCTTCTTCAGCTCGACGAGCTCCTGGATCAGCATGCCCGCCTCGTCGCCGTTCTCCGACTGATTGCATATCAAGGTGAGATTGTCGATGATGACCACCTTGGCGTCGCGCTCTCGGGCTATCTCACCAATGGCCGAGACGATCTCGGTGATGTAGCCCGTCAGTCTCTTGTCGCGTGCGAACTCCACTCTGATGAAGTTCTTGCTGAAGTTGTGGACATAGCCCGTGTCGGGATCGGTATACCTCAGCTGGAACTGCTTGTCGCTCATCTCGAAGTCGAAATAGAGCACCGGCTGACGCAGCGAGATCTCCTCGGCTATCCATTCGTTGGCTTCACGGCTGACAAACATGTCAGAGAGTCTCACACAATGGTCTATGATCTCAAGTGGGGTAGTTGTTGTGGTTTCCAGATAATAATTATGTATTTAAAAGTTACACCACAAAGTTACAGCCGCCACAACCCGATGCGGCGGAAAGTTATGGCGAAGTTCAGTCTCGCCAAACGATAAAAACAGGTGTTTTCCGATATTTTTGTCTTGACAGTCAGTTGATTGCACTACGTCAGAAATATAGTCTGACAGTTGCATGTTACCGTGTTACCCGTTACCGTGTTTCCGGGAGACGCCCCCTCCGTGGATAACATGGTAACATGAGTAACGGGTGATGAAGCATCAGACGTCGGTTTTTTTTCGCAAACAGACCGATTATCGGCTGAATTATGTAACTTTGGAAAAAAAATGGAGCGACACAATGAAACTGAAAGAAAACATTATGAACAAGAGCCGCGGTTCGCTCGTGGGCGGAGCCGTCGGCGATGCACTTGGATATCCGGTCGAGTTCATCAGTTCGTTTGAGAAGATCAGAACACGCTATGGCGGGGAGGGCATTGCCCGATATGACAAAAATTATCATTTTGTCGGTGAGTCTCACAGCTGCGGTGAGGCTTTGTTCTCAGATGACACCCAGATGACGCTCTATACGGCCGAAGCGTTGATCGAGGCCTATAGGTCGGGCACCGAAGTGTTGCCACTGATAAGCGATGCGTATCTCGCATGGTTTGGCGGACAAACGGGGCGTAAGGTAAAAACCGCATACCGCTCTGAATTGGCCGGTATCGTGGAATTGAACCAACAACGCGCCCCCGGCATCACTTGTCTGACGGCTCTCGGCGACATTGCCGACGGACGGGAACCCCACAATGACAGCAAGGGATGCGGAGGTGTCATGCGTGTAGCTCCTGTCGGGATATTTGGTGCGGCCCACGGTTGGAGTACTGAAACAACCGGATTAGTAGCCGGCCAAGCGGCTATGATCACACATCTTCACCCGATGAGCACACTGTCGTCGTCGGCTCTGGCGATGATCGTTCAGCAGTGTCTGTTATCAGACCACGTTGTCGATTCGTCGCGGTTAAAGGCGATCATCGATGACACTCTCGGGCGGCTCTCGCAGATGTATGGCGGCTACGGTTCTGTGGTTGACAAATTCAAGCATCTTGTCACTCTTGCGGTTTCTCTCGAAGACAGTCCTTTGCCCGATTGGGAGATTATCGAGAAACGACTCGGGGGCGGTTGGGTTGCAGAGGAAACATTGGCTATCGCCCTGTTCAGCGTTCTCCGCCACATAGACGATTTCAAACGGTGCATGATCTGTTCGGTGAACCACGGCGGCGACAGTGATTCAACCGGTGCGGTGGCCGGAAACATCATCGGTGCGATACTCGGGTCTGAAGCTATTGGCGAGGAGTTTACCGGTTCGCTCCAATTGCATGATCTCATTGTCAAATTTGCCGACGAACTGACTCTTTCAGACTATGATGACCGTAAATGACATCAGTGGCCGTCGTTGGAAGAACGAGGATTTTGTATTCTTCTGGGGGCACACCGACCGTAAGACAGGTGGCAGTGTCGGCAAGAATTGTCTGAGCCAATGGTATCAGGCTCCGATGATAGTCGACGGAGTGTATTACCATTGTATGGAGCAATATTTAATGGCAGAGAAAGCCCGGACGTTCGGCGACGGTGAGATTGAGCGTAAGATCATGGACGAGTACAGTCAGATGACAATCAAGAAGCTCGGACGGCAGGTCGGCAACTACGACGACGGGGTTTGGAGCCGTATTCGCCAGGCGGTTTCGGTTGAAGGTAACCTGGCGAAATTTTCACAAAATCCGTCATTGCGTGACTATCTGCTTTCAACAGGAGACAGAATTCTGGTCGAAGCCAGCCCTAAAGACACGATCTGGGGCATAGGGTTTGACGAATTCGCCCCCGAGGCCAAGTGTCCTGACAAATGGCGGGGAATGAATCTTCTCGGTTTCGCGTTAATGGAAGTGCGCTCGATGTTGTGATTTTGTGAAAACAGGCGTGTTCATTTTGAAATTCGCCCCAATGGTTGTACCTTTGTGTAAATTAACACAAGGAACAATGGAACATCTTCCCCAAGACCCCATAATGCTTTTCAGCTATGTGAACACGCTGCTGCGCGACCGCTACAAGTCGCTGGAGCAGTTGTGTGACGACATGCAGCTCGATCGTGATGAACTTGAGAAAAAGCTGCTGAAAGCAGGCATGATCTATAACGCCGACATCAATCAGTTCCGGTAATGGAGACAACGCGTAATTATCTTGACGAGCTCAACGAGCCACAACGGGCCGCTGTTGAATATGACGGTGGCCCCTCGCTTGTGATCGCCGGAGCCGGGTCGGGAAAGACACGTGTGCTGACCTACAAGATAGTCCACCTGCTCGCTCTCGGCTATGAGCCATATCGCATTCTCGCCCTGACTTTCACCAACAAGGCAGCCAAGGAGATGAGAGAGCGTATAGAGAAACTGGTGGGTGAAAAAATCGCGTCGAAACTCTGGATGGGAACATTTCACTCGATCTTCTCCCGGATTCTGCACATTCACGCCGACCGTCTCGGCTTCAACAGCAATTTCACTATCTATGACGACTCCGACAGCAAATCGCTGCTGAAGTCAATTATCAAAGATATGGGGCTCGATGACAAGGTCTACAAACCCTCGACGGTCCATAACGCTATCTCGACAGCCAAAAACGCGCTGATCTCGCCCGACGGCTATGCCATGGACAGCGACCTCATGGAGGCTGACAGACGCGCGAAGCGACCGAGAACAGCCGAGATATACAAAATCTATCAGAACCGCTGTTTCGTTGCCGGAGCAATGGATTTTGACGACTTGCTCTACTTCACTAATGTCTTGTTCCGCGACAATCCCGATCTGTTGAGCCACTATCAGGAGTTCTTCCGCTTCATTCTCGTCGACGAGTATCAAGACACCAACTTCGCGCAACATCTGATAATCTCGCGGCTGTCGGAGCGATATCACCGCATCTGTGCCGTAGGCGACGATGCCCAGAGCATTTATTCGTTTCGTGGCGCGAATATCAGGAACATTCTGAATCTCAGAAAATCATATCCCGAATTGAAACTGTTCAAACTCGAACAGAACTACCGGTCGACACAGTCGATTGTGAATGCCGCAAACTCGCTGATAAGCAGCAACACAGAGCAGATCAAGAAAAAGATATTCTCGAAAAACGACATCGGCAGCGGCATAGAAGTGACAAAGTGTTACAGCGACCTCGAGGAGGCGTTTGTCGTTGTGAACCGATTGCGCGAGCGCAAACGTCAGACAGGCGATTCGCTCGCCGACTTCGCCATTCTCTATCGAACCAACGCCCAGTCGCGAACCCTCGAGGAACAGCTCAGAAAATCGAATATAAACTACCGCATCTACGGTGGTCTCTCATTCTACCAACGCAAGGAGATCAGAGACGCTATCGCCTATTTCAGGGTCGTGGTCAACCCCAACGACGATGAGGCACTGAAAAGAATCATCAATTATCCGACACGAGGCATCGGTGATACGACCGTCGGCAAACTCCAGCGTGCGGCAATAGATAACAACCAGAGCATCTGGGACGTGATCAACACCGACCGGCGCGACATCGTAAACCTGAACTCGGCAACATGGCGCAAACTTGACGACTTTTCAAGATTGATTTCGTCGCTCATGGAAATGGAGCAGAAAGGACGCGATGCATACGAAATGGCCTCGGAGATTGTGAAACAAACGGGCTTGATGTCGATGCTCGACGGAGACTCCACACCGGAAAATATCACCCGTCGTGAGAACCTTGCTGAGCTTGTAAACGGCGCGAAAGAGTTTGTCGAGTCGCATCAACAGGAAGATATTGACCCTGATCTCTCGCTGACAGCCTTCCTTCAGGGTGTATCGCTGGCAACCGATCAAGACCGCACCGATGAGACCGACGGCGATGCCGTGACACTGATGACCGTACATGCATCGAAGGGTCTCGAATTCAACAACATTTTTGTTGTCGGAGTCGAAGACGACCTCTTTCCGTCGGCCATGTCAAAAGACTCGCTGAGCCAGATCGAGGAGGAACGCCGGCTGCTCTATGTCGCCATTACCCGTGCACGTAATTTCTGCATGCTGAGCTACTCCAGATCCCGGTTTAGAAACGGTGCAACCGTGCCGACAAAACCATCTCCATTTCTCAGTGACATAGACAGAAAATATCTGAGGTTCATGTCGGGGACGGAATTGCCTTCTTCTGGCAGATCTTCGATAGATCCGATTGAAAATTATCGGCAGTCGTACCATTCACCGGCTAAAAAGCCGCAGAATCAGATCCCTTCGTGGCGAACAAACTTCGACCGTCCGTCGTTGAGCGAGGCTGTGCCCCCGAGAGTGAAATTCCGGAACACGGGTGAGTCAGACTACGGGTTGCACTCAAGCGATCATCTTGGCGAGGGCATGACAATCGAGCACTCCAAGTTCGGCTGTGGTGTGATTCTGTCGGTCGACTGCGGGTCGGTCGATCACCGCATTGTTGTCAGATTTGAAGACAGTGAACGCACACTGCTTTTGAAATATGCACGTTTTAAAATTATAAGTCAATGAAAGTGAGTGAATTGTCAACACCGTTTTATGTGGTGCATGAAGACCGCATCAGAAGAAACCTCGCTCTGATCGACCGCGTCAAACGTGAGGCCGGTGTAAATATCATCATGGCATTCAAGGCCAATGCCCTGTGGAAAACATTCCCGATTGTCAGGGAATATTGCCGCGATTCGACTGCCAGTTCGCTCAACGAGATGATGCTCGGCCGTGAGTTTCTGGGTGGCGACGTACACACCTATTGCCCGGCATACACCCCGGAGACGATCATGAGCTTTCTCGAGGGTAGCAGCCACCTGACGTTCAACTCGATCTCGCAATGGCTCCGTTTCAGAGATGTGGTGGAAAAGTGGAACTCGACGCCCGGAAACAGACATGTCTCCCCAGGTCTCAGGGTCAATCCGCAGTGTTCGGTGATCGAGACCGACATCTACAATCCGGCTTTGCCCGGTTCACGCTTCGGTGTGACGGCCGATGTCATAGGAGATTCTCTTCCGGAGGGTATTGAAGGGCTTCACTTTCACCAGCTGTGTGAATCGTCGAGCTACGATCTTGAAAACGTTCTTTCCGCCTTTGAAGATCAGTTCGGAAAATATCTGAAGCAAGTGAAATGGGTCAATATGGGAGGCGGTCATCTGATGACACGTGAAGGATACGATGTCGATCATCTGATCAGACTTCTGAAGTCGTTCAAGCAGAGATACCCATGGCTTGAGGTTATTCTCGAACCGGGCAGCGCGTTCATGTGGCGAACCGGAGATCTGGTGGTGAGTGTGGTCGACGTGGTTGAGAATCAGGGCGTAAAGACCGCTATCATCGATGCCTCTTTCGCCTGCCATATGCCCGATACGCTCGAGATGCCCTACATGCCGGCGATCACAGAGAGTGTCGATCACGATAGTGGGAAGCCAACATACCGCATGGGCGGCAACTCATGCCTTAGCGGTGATTTCAAGGGCGAATGGACTTTTGACCGCGAGCTTCAGATCGGTGACAGGCTCACATTTGAAGACATGAACCACTACACCACGGTCAAGACAACCATGTTCAACGGCATCTCTCATCCTGACATCGTGCTTGTCGAGGCCGACGGAAATGCCCGGGTGCTTCGCCACTTCACATATGATGATTATAAATCACGAATGAGTTGAGACCATGATCCGTTTTTCTTTGATCGTGCCGGTTTATAACCGAATTGATGAGGTCAGCGATCTTCTTGAGAGCCTGGTGTGTCAGACGAGCAACAATTTTGAGGTGATAATCGTTGAAGACGGATCGACAGAACCGTGTGAACAGGTTGTGAATCAATATGCCGGCAGGGTAGAGGTGAAGTACTTCTTCAAGAGCAATGAAGGCCGGTCGATTGCCCGTAACTACGGAATGGAACGTGCCACGGGCGACTATTTCATCTTTTTCGATTCAGACTGCGTGGTTCCACACAGATATTTTGAACATCTGGCCCGCTTTCTTGAGTCGGAGCCACTTGATTGTTTCGGCGGCCCTGACGCGGCCCATGAGTCGTTCTCGACAACGCAGAAGGCGATAAACTACACGATGACCTCATTCCTGACCACGGGTGGAATCAGGGGCGGCAAGATCAGAATGGAGAAATTTGTGCCACGTACATTCAACATGGGATTCTCGCGTGAAGTCTACAACAAAGTCGGTGGATTCAGGGAAATGTTTTCTGAAGATATCGACATGAGCACACGCATACGTCACGCCGGATTCACTATCGGTCTTTACCCTGATCTGCCGGTATATCACAAGCGGCGTGTCGATTTCAAGAAGTTTTTCAGACAGGTCTATGTTTTCGGAATGTCGCGGGTGACCCTGAAGCTGCTCTATCCAGACTCTCTTAAACCCGTTCATCTTCTGCCTGCCGCGTTTGTCATCGGTACCGTCGCGATGATTCTGCTCGGAATTTTCGTCAGCCCGTGGTGTCTGCTTCCGTTGGCGGTCTATCTCGCTGCGGTCGTGATCATCGCACTGGCTGTCACACGCTCATCGGTCATCTCACTGAAAGCTTTACCGGCAACGGTGATCCAGCTTGGCGGATATGGATGCGGATTCATCAAGGCATATGTCTCAAAGATTCTTTTACGACGTGGTCGCGACGTTGAAGAAGAGGTTCAACTCAGAAAAGGAAAATGATTCATTCTGAAAATGATAAAAAAGCAGCAGGCTCGCTGATACGCGACATGTCACCTGATGAGAAGCCTCGTGAGAAAGCATTGTCGTCAGGCATAGAGTCGTTAAGTCCCGTCGAATTGCTTGCCATTGTCTTCGGAAGCGGCCTGAAAGGAAAATCGGTAGTCGAACTGAGCCGGGAGATTCTGTCTGACATTGATTTCAGACTCGACAACCTTGCGGTGATGGGCCCCCATGAGCTTGTGGCCAAATACAACGGGATAGGTCCTGCGAAAGCGATCTCGCTGGTGGCTGCAATAGAGCTCGGCCGCCGTTGCCAGCGTGCGTTTGAATCGCGTAACGACATGAATCCGGTCATAAATGGAAGCGAGACTGTCTTCAAGATAATGAGACACGCGCTCGAAATGAACCAGACCGAAGAGTTCTGGGTATTGTTTCTCAACAGAGCCAACAGAGTTATGTCGAGGGAATGTGTCAGCAAGGGTGGGGTGTCAAGCACGCTTGTCGATGTGAAAGTGGTGATGAAACACGCGCTTGAGCGGCTTGCCTCGTCGATCATACTTGTCCATAACCATCCCTCGGGCAACATGAAGCCGAGTGCAGCCGATGACACACTCACCGAAAAGATCAGAAACGCAGCGAAACTGTTTGACATTTTGGTGCTTGATCATCTGATAATTGGAACGGGAGAATATTATTCCTATCACGATAACGGCAAATTTTGATTATTTAAAAACAATTGCTATCTTTGTCAGACTTTATGCTCTTACTACACTAACACCTACCACTAACAACGTTATTCAATGCTCAGGACATTCGCGCGATTCTTGTTTGTGAAATTGTTTAAGTCATCGGCTGCCCCACAGTGGGCGGTGCTGCTGACCGACATGGTCTCATGCGTCATCGCCATTCTGATGGTGTGCGGCTTCAATGTCTCCTCCCATGCCGACGTGGTCGACATTCCTGTCTATGTTACGCAAATGGGGCTGTTCTGCTTCATACCATATCTGATTTTCAGTCTGCTGACCGGCAGCTACAGGTTTATCGTCAGACTCTCGATCATGGAAGACATACAGCGCATAGCCGTCGTCGTTGTCTTAAGCTCGTTGCTGACAATGGCCATAGCCACGGTTTTCAGATTCTCGTCGGGCTATCTGCCTGTGAGGGTCTGGGACATATATCTTGTGGGAGTCATTACCTTCACATTCATGATGATAGTCAGAATGTCGGTGAAGTCGCTTTACCGCATGTTTCTTGACGACATATCCAAGTGTCGGCCGGTGGTGATCTATGGCTATGATTTCAATTCGGTCACCTTGGCTAACGCTCTGAAAGGCGAGTCAGACTGCCGCTACTATCCGGTCGGTCTGCTGGCTGTCGGCAAGGTCGAGGGCGACAAGGCGATCAACGGGCTTTCGGTGATCAGTTTTGATGCCGGCACAATCTCAGAGTCGTTCAAGAGGCTGAAGTGCGATACGTTGCTTCTCATGTCATCACAACTGCCCGACATCAGGGGCGCGGTGGCTGAGACGCTTCTTGACAACAACATAAAGCTGCTGGTGATAAACCGTGCTCAGGAATATATGTCGGAGGCGGACGGACCGCGTCCGCTGTCGCAGGGTGTGAGACACATCAAGATTGAAGATCTGCTCGCGCGTCTTCCTATCGACCAGGAAAAATCCTATTCAAGGTCGATGATACGTGGCAAGGTCGTGATGATAACCGGTGCAGCAGGTTCGATCGGAAGCGAGATTGTCAGGCAGACGGCGCAGTTCGGGGCGGCCGGAATCGTGTTGGTCGACCAGGCCGAGACGCCGATGCACGACCTTAGCCTCGAGATTGCTGCATCTTTCCCCGCCGTCAGGTGTGACTACTATGTCGCCGATGTCACTGACCGGAAACGCATGGATCAGATCTTTAAAGACTCAAATCCGCAGTTTGTTTTCCATGCGGCGGCCTACAAACATGTGCCGATGATGGAGAACAATCCTGTCACAGCTGTGAAAAACAATGTCTTCGGCACGAAAATAATAGCCGATCTCTCGGTCAGATACAATGTCGACAAATTTGTTATGATCTCGACCGACAAGGCGGTCAACCCGTCAAACATAATGGGTGCCACAAAGCGTATTGCCGAGATCTATGTTCAGTCACTCAACAACGAGAGTGGAGCAAAGGGCCGGAGCCGGACGCGCTTCGTCACGACACGGTTTGGAAACGTGCTCGGGTCAAACGGGTCGGTTATCCCGATCTTCACCCGTCAGATTGAGAACGGAGGTCCGGTCACGGTCACCGACCGCAACATCATAAGATATTTCATGACGATTCCCGAGGCCTGCTCTCTGGTGCTTGAGGCTGCCGCACGCAGCAATGGAGGCGAGATCTACATCTTTGACATGGGCAAGGCTGTGTAGATCTATGATCTCGCATGCCGCATGATCACTCTTGCCGGATATCGTCCCGGAGTTGACATAAAGATCGTTGAGACCGGTTTGCGTCCGGGAGAGAAACTCTACGAAGAACTGCTGAGCGACAGGGAGAAAACGATGCCTACAAGCCATTCGAAAATAATGATAGCAAAGGTGGTGACCTATGGCTTCGGCGAGGTCATGGCACACATGAACGCGCTAAGAACGTTTGTTGACGACAACAACAGTTTTGCTGTGGTTGCTGAAATGAAAAGAATGGTGCCGGAATTCGTCTCTAAAAATTCAAAATGGGCCGAAATTGACCGGTTTATGAGAGAACATGATGACAAAGATTCTGTTCTGAAAGAGATGTCAGTCTCCGACAGACAGACCGATTTGAATAATTGAACAATACGATATACAAACCTATGAGAAAACAATTACTGATCTTATTGATTCTGTTGACAGGAACTGCCGGCATTTCATCGGCCTCAGGACGTGATATCCGAGACATACTCGGCACCATTGCCAAAGGCGATTCTTCGGGTAACAGCAAGGTCTCCGACGTGATCGGAGCAATCAACCGAGTGACCGGAAATGACAAGTTGGACATCGATGACCTTGTCGGTGAATGGAAGTATGCCGCTCCGGCTGTCTCGTTCAAGTCTGACAACCTTCTGAAAAACGCCGGCGGAATGGCGGCGGCAAGCCAGATCGAGCAGAAAATAGAGCCTTATTATCAGAAGGCGGGTTTTAACAACATGACTTTTGCATTCAGCGAGGACTCGACTTTCGTGATGAAAGTGAAGAGCATTAAAATGACCGGTCGTGTCGAGACCGATACCGACGGCCAGTTCGTTTTTGTTTTCAATGCATTCAAGAAAGTCAGCCTCGGCCGCATGAATGCATATGTCACACGCCACGACCGAAACACCGTCTCGTTGACTTTCGACGCCTCGAAGCTGATCACTCTCGTAGATAAAGTTTCGGCTATCTCGGGCAACTCGACTCTAAAGGCAACCTCAACATTACTTAAAAGCTACGACGGTCTGACGGTCGGCTTCAAGCTCGACAAGCAGTCAGAGAAGTGACTGAGACCTGATTCCAAACTGTTTTTTGGCACATTCACGCTCTTCTGAACGTTAATGTGCCAAAATTTTATCTGCTTGTTGAATTTAGTTTGCACCTGCCGCAGAAATGTTGTATCTTTGTTAGTCATTCCAGTATAGATTGATATGCTCAGATTTCTGAAATATATGATTCAACTCGTCATTCTGCCTTCAAACGGGTGGTCTGACATTGCAAAAGCCAATCTTCCGGCAAAAGAATTGCTTTCCGACGGATTGTATCCGTTGTTCGGGATAACAGCTTTGACGTCATTCATGTCACTTGCTTATGATAGCGAGATGTCGCTTGTGACAGCGATCCAGTCTGCCGTGATTACTTTCATCAGCTTTTTCGCAACTTATTTCGTCGCCAACATGCTGTTTTCGACATTCATCGGAAAGGTAATGCAGGCCGGTGTCGCCGGCGACAGCGAGAGCCGGAGTGTCAGAGTGCCAGACGAGCGGCTATATTCCACGTTCATAATCTATAATCTTGCCGTGTTGTCGGTTATCACGCTGATTCAGAATCTTTTGCCCTTTGAACTTGCATTGCTTCAGATTTTACCTTTCTGCATTGTCTTCGTGATGTGGAAAGGTGACGCCTATCTCGGCATACCTGAGAAAAAAATCGGGCATTTCATGTTTCTGTCGGTCTTCTCGATTCTGACGCCGACCTATCTTCTCCAATATCTGTTTAAACTCATGATCGGATAAATGAAAATGACTCAGAAAGATATAAATATAAAAAATAAAAGAGCCACCTTTGACTATGCCATAGGTGAGACCTTCACGGCCGGAATAGTTCTGACCGGTACTGAGATAAAATCAATCAGACTCGGCAAGGCGAGTCTGGTCGACACGTTCTGCTATGTCGACAATGGCGAGGTATGGATAAAGAACATGTATATCGCTGAATATTTCTACGGCACATATAACAATCATGCCGAGCGACGTGACCGCAAACTCCTCTTGAACAAGAAAGAGATTGCAAAACTTGAAAAGAACGGCAAGGAAGCGGGGTTCTCAATTATTCCGCTCAGATTGTTTATAAATGATCGCGGTCTTGCCAAACTCGTTATCGGAATCGGACGTGGAAAAAAAGAATACGACAAACGACAATCAATAAAAGAGCGTGAGGATAAACGCGCAATGGCCCGTTTGTTTGAGAAATAAACCTGATAATTAAAAAAATAGATTGATATATGGGATTTTTTGATTTCTTTTCAAAAGAGAAAAAGAAAGAGACGCTCGACAAGGGTCTTGAACGCTCCAAACAAGGCATTTTCAGCAAAATTGCCAGAGTGATTGCCGGTAAGTCTGAAATTGACGATGATGTCCTTGACGAACTTGAGGAAGTGTTTCTGACCTCTGATGTAGGTGTGGAGACCACCCTCAAGATTCTCGACCGCATTCAGGAGCGAGTCAAACGCGACAAATATGTCGGCACCTCAGAACTCAACAACATGCTTTGTGAGGAAATCACCGAGATGCTTGCCGAAAACGACAACGAGTCGTCGGGTGAGGATTTCACCGTGCCTGCAGCTCATAAACCTCATGTCATCATGGTGGTCGGAGTCAATGGTGTCGGCAAGACAACGACTATCGGCAAACTGGCCTACCAGTTCAAGGCAGCCGGTAACAAAGTGATGCTCGGGGCGGCCGATACGTTCAGGGCTGCAGCGGTCGAGCAGCTCGACGTCTGGGGCGAGAGAGCCGGAGTGCCTGTGGTGAAACAGAAACTCGGAGCCGACCCGGCGGCTGTGGCTTTCGACACTTTGTCGTCGGCAAAAGCAAACGACGTCGATGTAGTGATAATCGACACGGCCGGACGTCTGCACAACAAGAAAGGTCTGATGGACGAGCTTACAAAAATCAGAAACGTAATGCAGAAGGTTGTGCCCGACGCCCCCCATGAGGTGCTTCTCGTGCTCGACGGTTCGACCGGACAGAATGCCTTTGAGCAGGCACGCCAGTTTGTCGCAGCGACTAAAGTGAACGAGCTTGCTGTCACAAAACTCGACGGAACGGCAAAGGGCGGTGTCGTCATCGGCATCAGCGACCAGTTCAAGATTCCTGTCAAATATATCGGCTTGGGAGAAGGCATAGCCGACCTGCAGGTGTTCCATAAAAAAGAATTTGTCGAATCATTGTTTGGAAACAAATAATATTTCCACATGTCTGCAAAAACCATTGACGTAGTTACTTTAGGATGCTCGAAAAATCTCGTTGACTCAGAGAGGGTCATGAAAATGCTGAGCGATGCCGGTTTCGAGGTGACACACGACGCCGGTAGCTTCAGCGGTGACATTGTCGTCATCAACACATGTGGATTTATCGGCGACGCTAAAGAAGAGTCGGTCGAGACTATTCTCGAGGCCGTTCAGGCAAAGAACGACGGCATAGTCGGCCGCGTGATCGTGATGGGATGTCTTTCTGAACGTTACCGCGACGATCTGATAAAGGAGATTCCCGAGGTAGACCGTTGGTATGGTAAGTTTGACTGGAAAGAGCTGGTCGCCGATCTTGCAAAGGAGAGACATCAGACAGCCACCTACGATCGTGTTCTGACAACCGGACCTCACCACGCCTATCTCAAGATTGCCGAAGGGTGTAACCGGTTTTGCGCATTCTGTGCCATTCCGCTGATTACCGGACGCTATAAGTCGCGTCCGATCGACGAGATAGCCGATGAAGTCAGAATGCTGGTGTCGAGAGGTGTGAGCGAGTTCAATGTGATAGCCCAGGATCTCTCAAGCTACGGAACCGATATCTATGGTGAGAAGAGCCTCGCGAGGTTGATCGACTGTATCGCCGTTATTCCGGGTGTCAAGTGGATAAGGCTTCACTATGCCTACCCCTCTGATTTCCCCTACGATATTCTTCAGTCGATGAACAGTCACAAAAATGTGTGCCACTATCTCGACATAGCCTTGCAGCACATCAGCGACAATGTGCTCGCTAACATGAGACGCCACATAACCGGAGATGAGACACGGAAACTGATCGCGGAAATACGCGCGGCGGTTCCCGACATACATCTTCGCACTACACTAATGGTGGGATTTCCCGGAGAGGGTGAGCGTGAGTTTGAGCAATTGCTTGATTTTGTCAAAGAGGTCAGGTTTGAACGTATGGGTGCGTTTGCCTACTGCGAGGAGGAAGACACGTTCGCAGCCCGTAATTTCACCGATAGCATACCCGACCAGGTAAAGCAGCGGAGGCTCGACCGGCTAATGGCCGTGCAGGAAGAAATCTCGCTCGAGATCCAGCAGCAGAAAGTCGGAAAGATATTAAAGATTGTAATCGACCGCGAAGATGACGATTACTACGTAGGTCGAACGCAATGGGACTCTCCCGAGGTTGATCCTGAGGTTTTGGTGAAAAAACAGTCGGTGTTGAAAATCGGTGGGTTCTACGATGTCAGAATAACCGAAGCATTGCCGTTTGAACTTATTGCAGAAATTGTTGACTGACAATGATCAATTCTGAAAATATGGAAGCGGCACTCAGGTGCCTCGATCTGAAAATCTCTTTTGTCCTTTATTCATTGCCCGGGGAAGAGGAGACCTGTTTCTTCGCCAATCCCTCCCGCGGCGTGGTGGAGACAGAAAGCGACAGGTCATTCATGATCGTTCCATGGCTCGGACGCTATGCCCGGAGATTTCAGATCGCTGACGAGATGTCGGCCGTTCAGCTTCTGTCGGCCGATCTGTCTCCGCAAACGCTTTCAGATGAAGTCAGACCATGGCAGGACCCTACTTTGCAGACCGACTACATAAGGAGGCTGTCGAAGCTAATTGACCGTTTGAAACTCAGAGGTGGAAAAACCGTCTTCTCACGTGTGATCTGCGGACATTCCGACCGTTTCGACATTCGGCTTTTTGTAGAGAAGCAGTTCGCTTCTTTCCCGATGACATTCCGTTATCTCTACTTCACACCCGAGACCGGAGCATGGCTTGGTACCAGTCCCGAGATATTTCTCGATCTATCTTTGCCTGAAGGAGACTTTCAAATCATGTCGCTTGCCGGCACTCGGTTGGTCGCTGATGCAGCTCCGTGGGACAATAAGAATATTGCCGAACAGGGTCTGGTGGCCGACTATATCTCGAAGATTCTGCGTGACAGGTCGATTGAATTCAAACTTAACCGTTGTTGCGATGTAGTCTTTGAACCCGTGTGTCACATCTGCGACATTTTTTCAGGTCGAATGGCCGTCTCAGGCTATCCGGACTTACTCGACAGCCTCAATCCGACACCGGCTCTGGGTGGCTATCCGCTCGACGATGCCTTGAACGATATCTCTGAGCTTGAAACTCATCCGCGGCGTTGCTACGGTGGATATGTCGGACTCAAGATACCCGGCAAGTTCCTGGCTTATGTGAACCTGAGAAACGTCAATTTCGATGAAAGGTCGTGGTGCATATATGCCGGAGGCGGAATAACGGCTGCATCAAACCCGGGAGCCGAGTGGAACGAGACTGAGAACAAGACCGAGATTCTGTGCCGCAATCTCAAAGAAGCATTGAAATAAACTATGAAAGAACAAGGCAGACCTTTTGAAATATTGCTGATCGCCGTTTCGGTGTTGATTGTGGCATCATTCATTCCGTTCAACAAATTGTCGGGTGGAGCGATGAAAGATTTCAATTTGTTCGGTGATCTGTTTCCCTCGGACAATGTTGTGGAGGTTACTAACGCCGACACATACATTGACCCCGATCTGTTGGCTCTTCAGGAACAGGAAAACGAACCGGCGGTGGTCAGTGACGGAAAAGATGCCGCATCGACACAGTCTGACGATGTGCCTGTCGGTGACATCGCTGTCGCTGATAAAAACGCTACGGAACCCGATGTGGAATCTTCGCCCGTCAGTTCCTATGAGCCGTCACCCGACGGATTGATTGAAGATTTCACTCCGTCGCAAAACGGACTTTCGCGACTGAAAGAGTCATTGTCGGCCGGCCGTAATGCGCGAATCGCCATTCTTGGCGATTCCTACATCGAGGGCGACATATTCTCGCAAGATGTGCGTGAACTGTTGCAGGAGGCCTATGGCGGTTCTGGAGCCGGTTATGTACCTGTTTCAACTAATCAGGCCGGTTTCCGACAGTCGGTGAGACAGGCATGCTCGGGGTGGAAAGAGCATGACTTCAGAAAGTCAAATAAAAAATACGCCTCGCTTCAAGGCTTCTATTACACTCCCGACACAAAGGGACGCGTCGAGATAAAAGGCTCGAAGAAAATGGCTCATGCCAAGTCGTGGGAACGGTCGACATTCATGTTCGTGGCGCCGTCGGGTGCTACGGTGACAGTGCAGGTCGACGGTAATGAACCTGAGAACCGGCAGGTTGAGCCTTCCGATCAGGTTCAGGCGATTGTCATCGACGCCCCGGCTGAGAAGATATCACTGTCGTCTGACACTCCCGACCTGATCGCCCTCGGTCTCTATCTTGACGGAAACAGTGGCATAGCTCTCGACAACATGTCGATAAGAGGCTACGCCGGAATCAGACACAACATCATCTCTGAGAGTCTTGCTGAACAGATGCGCCGTCATGTTGATTACGATCTGATCATCATTGAATATGGAATCAATGCGATGTCGTCGGGTCATACAAATTACAATGCCTACATAAAGGCCATGGAGAAAGCCGTCGGTCAGATCAAGAAATGCTACCCGTTGGCCGACATCATGATAATGGGCATTGGCGACCGCGGTGAGAAAGTTGGAACTGAAGTACACTCGATGTCGGCTGTCGAACCCATGATCGCTGCTCAACGCGACATGGCACGGAGACTCGGTTTGCTCTTTTGGGACACACGTGCGGCTATGGGGGGTGCCGATGCGGTGGTCTCGTGGGCTTCCACACGCGACGTCAATAAAGACTACATACATCTTTCCCACAAAGGTGGCGCGAGACTTGCCGAACTGTTTACCAACGCACTAAAGACAAAGATTAATGAATAGGCTCCCGACATTTCTTTCCGGCCTTTTGATCTGCCTGTTCTGCTCTTTGCCGGTGCGGGCCTATGAACCCGATGACACACAGGCTGACCTGAGGGAAAATGAAGTCGTGATTTCGGGCGACGATTCCGGTTCGTCGATTCGCGATTACACTTTTCTCAGACCCGCGCTAAACTACATCAGTCTCAACGGCGATGACTGGAGTCGTATTCAACGCGACTTCGCACGCACCGACAGCGCGGTATTCTCGATATTGCAGATCGGTGACAGCCACATTCAGGCTGATGTCTCGTCGTCACGTACACGCGATCTGCTCCAGAAACGATTCGGTGACGCGGGACGAGGTCTGATCACACCCTTGAAGATATGCGGAACAAACGAGCCCTATAACTACAGTTTCACCACCAATGCGCCGGTGACATCAGCCAAACTGCTCAAGATGCCATGGCTGACCGACATGGGATTTACCGGAACGGCATTCACGCCGAGATCATTGAAATATAATCTGAAACTTTCGACCGAAGTGACCCGGCGTCCGGAAGGTCATCAGTTCAGATCTGTCAGATTGATCGCGAACGGCAAACTGTTTGTCGACGGAGTGACCGACGGTAACGGAGACAAGGTCGGTTTTGAGGTTACACGCAATGATGACTACACCGACATATATCTGCACGATGACCAGACCACCGTCGTGCTGAATATCCACAGTTTTGAACCGGTCACGATCTATGGAGCGTCCCTCAGCTCGCTCATGCCCGGAGTGGTATATCACGCGATCGGAAACAATGGTGCTACGTTCCAGAGCTACAACCGGCTTGGTTCGATGGGGGGCGATGTAACAATGCTCGACCCCGATCTGGTCATAATCAGTCTGGGCACAAATGAAGCTTTCAGCAAGTTGACTGATGATGCCATGTATGCCGAGATCGACTATCTTGTCAATGACATACGCCGGCATAATCCGGCAGCTAAGATTCTTCTCACAACGCCAATGGAATGCCAGAAAGGAACACGCGTGGTCAGACGCTCGCGTTCCCGGTCGCGACGGCGTGTCTACTCGTCGTCACGAAATTATACAGTCAACGATCGCGTGAAGGTGATGAGAGATGTCATTTTGCGCTATGGACGTGAAAACGGAGTTGCCACATACGACTGGTACGGCGTAGCGGGAGGCGACGGATCGTCTGCCAGATGGCTTGAAGCCGGACTTCTGAGCAAAGACCGCATACATTGCACTTTTTCCGGCTATGAAGTGGCAGGCGACCTGCTCCATGACGCCTTGATCCATGCCTTGACTTTTAAGCAATAAAAATTTCATAGAATGAGTGAATTTAAAAACGCACTACACGATATACTTCTGTTTGACGCAGCTAATCCGCTGCTTTTCAACACCGGATTGTTCTTGCTGCTGTTTCTGTGCTTTCTCGGCATATATAAGCTTCTAAGCCGGTGGCAGTCGGTGAAGATGATATTTGTTATCTTGTTCTCGCTTTATTTCTACTATAAATCAAGTGCCGGATACTGTTTCGTTCTGCTCGGCGTCTGTGTCTTCGACTTCGTGCTCGGCAACCTGCTCGGAGCGGCCCGCAACGACACGCTCAGAAAGACAATGGTGGCGGTCAATGTAGTGGTTAATGTCGGAATGCTGGTCTATTTCAAATACTTCAATCTGCTGATCCGGACTTTCGCTGACATCGCTTCGGTCAGATTTGACCCGTTTGACATCATATTGCCCGCCGGAATCTCATTTTTCACATTCCGCTCGATCAGCTACATTGTCGACATATATCGCGGTGACATAAAACCTTGCACTAATTTCCTGCACTACACCTTTTTCCTGACTTTCTTCCCGCCGTTGCTCGCCGGTCCGGTAGTCAGGGCAAAAGATATGCTTCCGCAGATAAAAGATAATAAAGGTGCTGACCGCTTCATGACCGGAGCCGGTTTTTTTCTGATAATCACCGGACTGGTCAAGAAAGTTGTCATTGCCGATTACATAAGCGGCAATTTTGTAGACCGCATTTTTGATAATCCGGCCCTATACACCGGTTTCGAGAATCTCATGGGCGTATATGGCTTCGCTCTTCAGCTCTACTGCGATTTCTCGGGTTATTCCGACATGGCGATTGGCATCGCGTTGCTTCTCGGGTTCAGATTCAAAGACAACTTCGACAGTCCCTATAAGTCGCAGAGCCCGACCGAGTTCTGGCGTCGTTGGCACATATCGCTCTCATCGTGGCTTAGAGATTACCTTTATATACCGATGGGCGGAAGCCGCACGTCGAAACTGAAAAGCCATCGCAACCTTGTGACGACAATGGTGTTGGGTGGTCTTTGGCACGGTGCATCGTGGATGTATGTGATCTGGGGGGCATGGAACGGTGTGCTGCTCGTTCTCCACAAAATCTACAAAAGACTGTTTGGCATAGGTAAAGACGACAGACCCGGAGCTGTCAGACGTTTTTTCAATATCCTCGTCACCTTCAATCTGATGGCTTTCGGATTCATGTTCTTCAGGTCTGAATCAATGGAGAAGGTAGGCGACATGATCACTCAGATTTTCACCAACTTCCACATCGACGTGTGGCGTCAGTTTGTCGACGGTTATTTCATGATAGTGGTGACTATAGTAATAGGCTTTGTTCTCCATTTCACGCCCCGCTCCATGACATTGAAAGTACAGGATCGCTTCACTGCTCTCGGCGGAGTTGCCCAGGCTGTCGTTCTTGCGCTTGTCATTCTGTTCATCATCCAGGTGCGTCAGAGCGATCTGGTGCCGTTCATCTATCTACAATATTGAGCCGGTTATTCCTCAAACATCACGACTGAACCTTTTCTCATCGACTCAACGACATCAATCAGACGTTGGTTAGACGAGCCCCTGAACCGTAGAGTCAGATCTTTCAGCTCTGACCGGAAGCGTCCGTCGACAAGAACGTCTATGTGACCGAGAATCGGTCTCAGACGGTCGCTCTCGAGGACCTGTTCATATGTGTAGCCCGTGTAGCACCAGATATTTTTCCCGATGCTCTTGATCTGTTGTGCGAGTTTTACAAGTTCTTCAATCTGAAACAGCGGATCGCCTCCCGAAAATGTGACATCAAAGTCGTTCTCGATCACATGTCCCATGATTTCATCGCGTGAAATCTCTGTGCCGCTGTCGGCCGGCCACGACTGCTTGTTATGACAGTCGTGGCATTGATGTGTGCATCCGGCGAAATAGACAGTTGTTCTTAAGCCGGGACCGTCAACACAGGTTCCGTCATAGATGTCGATAACTCTCATCGTCAGGGAATCATTCGTGGACTACGCGGTCGTGGAGTTCGGCAAGTTTGGCCTTGTTCCAGCGGTCGGTGGTTCCTACAAGATATCCGGTGATGCGCTGCAGTTTGTCAATGTTGCGGCTTCCGCATTTCGGACAAACTTCGAGTTCGCTTTGTGCGTCTTCATATCCGCAGTCCATGCATCGGTTGCGGTTGTGGTTTACCGAGCAATAGCCGATGTTGTGGCGGTGCATGAGCTCTACTATGTCACTTATGGCCTTGGGATTGTGTGTGGCGTCACCGTCGATCTCGACATAGAAAATGTGTCCGCCGCGTGTCAGGTCGTGATATGGAGCCTCGACCATAGCTTTATGGCGTGGAGAGCAGTGGTAGTAGACGGGAACATGGTTTGAGTTGGTGTAATAGATCTTGTCGGTTATGCCCGGGAGAATGCCGAATGCAGCACGGTCTTTGACCGTGAACTTGCCTGACAGGCCTTCGGCGGGAGTGGCAAGTATCGAGAAATTGTGGTTGTATCGGTCTGAAAACTCAATGGCGCGGTCTCTCATATGGCCGACGATTTTCAACCCGAGTTCCTGTGCCATGGCATCTTCTCCGTGGTGTTTGCCGACAAGGGCGACAAGACATTCTGCAAGTCCGATGAATCCGATGCCGAGTGTGCCCTGATTGATCACCGGCTCGATGGTGCCGTTGGCCGACAGTTGATCGCCTCCGTTCCACAGTCGTGACATCAATAGCGGAAATTGTTTTGCGAGTGCCGTCTTCTGGAAGTCGTAGCGGTCACACAGCTGACGGGCTGTTATCTCGAGCACGTCATCGAGTTTCTTGAAAAAGTGCTCTATCCGTTCCTCTTTGTTGACATAGGCCATGCACTCGATCGCTATTCTGACGATGTTGATCGTTGTGAAGCTGAGATTGCCACGGCCTATAGAGGTCTTCTCGCCATAGCGGTTCTCGAACACACGTGTGCGGCAACCCATGGTAGCCACTTCATATCGGTATCGTTTCGGATCTTCGGCATTCCATTTCTCATGGCGGTTGAACGTAGCGTCGAGATTGACGAAGTTGGGGAAGAAGCGGCGTGCCGTAACCTTGCAGGCTTCCATATAAAGGTCATAGTTGCGGTCTTCCGGAAGGTGGTTGACACCGTCCTTGACTTTCCATATCTGAATGGGGAATATTGCTGTAGCTCCGTTACCGACTCCTTCATAAGTCGTTTGAAGCAACTCTCTGATTATGCATCGCCCTTCGGCCGAAGTGTCGGTGCCATAGTTGATCGAACTGAAGACAACCTGGTTTCCTCCGCGGGAGTGTATCGAATTCATGTTGTGTACAAAAGCTTCCATGGCTTGATGAACTCGCGCTACAGTGCGGTTGACTGCATGTTGAATGGCACGTTCCTTTCCTTCGAGGCCTTCAAGCGGCTTTCTGAGGTAGTCGTCAATTTCGGTTTCATAACATGATGACAGATCTTCACCCGTCATCTCCTCGATATTCTTGACCTCTTCGATAAAAGATGAGCGTACGTATGGGGCGAGATAGAAGTCAAAGGCCGGAATTGCCTGACCTCCGTGCATTTCGTTCTGGGCTGTCTCGAGCGATATGCAACCGATTATACTGGCGGTCTCTATCCTTTTGGCGGGCCGCGACTCTCCGTGACCGGCAATAAATCCTCCCTCGAGAATGCGGTCGAGCGGGTGCTGGACACACGTCAGGCTTTTGGTCGGGTAGTAGTCTTTGTCGTGAATGTGAATGTATCCGGCTTTGACTGCGTCGCGCGATTCTTCTGAAATCAGATAGTCGTCTACGAACGGTTTTGTCGTCTCGCTGGCAAATTTCATCATCATGCCTGCCGGAGAATCGGTGTTCATATTTGCATTCTCACGCGTTATGTCATTGTTTTTGGCTTCAATGATCTCAAGAAACATGTCGCGGGTTTTCGCGCGGCGGGCAATGCTGCGTTTGTCACGATAGGAGATATAGCGTTTCGCAACCTCCTTGCGCGGACTCTTCATCAATTCAAACTCGACTCTGTCTTGAATTTCCTCGACTGTCATTTGTTCATTGCCGGTCATGCCGATGCGGTCGGCGATGCGGCCGATCAATGACTCGTCTTCACCCATTGGGGTCTGAAGCATCGCTTTTCTGATGGCGGCCTTGATTTTTTCTTCGTTGTAACCGACAATGCGGCCATCTCGTTTTACTACTGTCTGTATCATGATGGGTGAATTGGATAGTTAAAATTGGTCGATGTTTTTACTGATGCAAAGTAAGCTATATTAATTGTGGTGTGCAAAAAAAAATAGGATAAAAAAATCAGCATATTTTCTACTTTAGAAAGCATGCTGATTCACTTCTTCATATAAATTACTTTAAATCAATAATATATTGTGTATTTATTGGAATTGTGTCTAAATAGTATTATTGATTTGTTTTCAAAAATGATTTTTTATTGAAAAGATCGATATCCTGTTTTTTTAATCCTGAAGACAATAGATCAACAGATTGGTTTCTGTCAGTCAGATACAAAGCCTCTGGCGATCTGAAGTTTGGTGAAGCGGTCGACAGGCTGTCGTTATACATCGGTGTGATGATTCCCGACACGTCAAGAATGGTGTGGAACAGAGACACCGACGGTGACATGAACTTGTGGCGGTTGCTGTTGATTGCATCTGATATCTGCGGTTCTTGTCTGTCGAGTTCTTTCGATATCCATACGATCATCGGAACGTACAGCTGGTGATAGGTCGGAGTGGGAGAGGCGTGGAGAAACCGGTTTCTGTCATCATCATAGATGTCCTCGCCATGGTCGGGGGCATAAAACAGTGCAGATACACAATCGGCCGAGTCGAGCATGGCAATCGCTTCTGAAAGATATGAATCGATATACCTTATTGTGTTGTCGAACGCATTGATGAGTTTGTCGCGGTTGCCCGGATTGGCATCGGTGAAACTGTCGGGTTTGAAGTAGCTGAATTCGGCCGGATAGCGGTCACGGTAATTGAAGTGTGATCCGTAGGTGTGCAGGACAATGAACTGCTTCTTGTGTATGGTGTCGGCGAGAGCAGCTCCGAGCAGTTCCATAAGGCGTCGGTCGCTCATGTCAGAGTCTGGATCATCGGGCAGATAAACTGTCGTATCGGCTTCGTTGCTGAAAAATTCGGTGTAGCTTCTGTTGCGTCTCTGGCTTGAGAAGAAAGAGGTGTGGAATCCGGCCTCGTTAAATGCCGTTATGATACTTTTAATATTGTTGATCGAGTCGAAGTTTTCAGCTGTGAGAGGCGTCATCATCAGCGGCACGCTTTTGTGGGTGGTGTTGCTCTGTGACAGCGCACGGTCAAATGTTGTCAGACGTTCGATTTGTGATAGTTTCGGATTTGTCTCGCGGCTGTAGCCACACAGTTGCCAGTTCTCTGCCCTTGACGTCTCGCCGATCACCGCGACGTAGATCTCGCGCAAGTCTCTGTCTCTTTCCGAATCAGCGTTATAGGCGAACCGTGCTGACGTCTCGTGATAGTTCTCGACCTCGCCATAGCGTTCAAAAGCGCGGTAGAGGTTTTCAATCACATTTGCCGGAAAAAGATCGGCCGACACAGAGTAGCTGCGGTCAAAGACCGCGGTCAAGATCATCAAAGAGGTTGAAATAGCGAGAGAAATAGATGAAATCTTGAAGTAACATTTCTTGAAACTCTGGCTCATCTCCCGTTTTCTGATTGTGGCGGCTATAGAGTAGACTATTGCCGGCACGTAAAGAATGACGACGACTCCGATCGCGATCATCAGGTTTCCAAGAAGTTCGTTCACCTCTTCGACGCTTGTGGTGACAACGTTCAGAAACATGTCTACACCAATGATCGCACCTCCGTAAAGATAGAGCAGGACGATCTGAAAACCGGCCAGAATCATGAACGGAACACACAACAACGCGGTGATAGGACACCTGCGCCACGATGACATTAGAAATGCATAGAATGAAAGCGGAAGAATCAGATTTACAATTTTCCCTGCCGCAGACATCTGTTCGGTTATGTCAAGGCCTATGTTTGGTGCGATCAGCAGAATTGGCAATACGATTGCGAGCCATTCGCAGTTGCTGATGTCGTTTAATTTAAAATGCTTCATTGATATTGAATACGAAACCTGACGTATGGCGTCCGAAGCCATAGTCGAGACGCACGTTTATTCTGTTTTTGAATTCCCAGCGGTAGCCGATTCCGAAGTTCGGAAGAATCTCACGCCATCTGACTGCCGAGAATTTTGGAAAAATGGTTCCGGCTCCCGCCCAGACTACAATGCCGTTTCTGTGATATACATGCTGACGAAGCTCGACTGTGGCGTCAATCTCACATTTGTCGCGGTATTGTCCGTCATAGTAGCCTCTCATCGTGTTACTGCCTCCGAGAGTGGCGAGCATTCCCCAGGGAGTGTTGCCATAGGTGAGCATGCCATGTATCTGCGTGGCTATGACACCGCCTTTCCAAACGCGGTGATAGCCGCTCGCAGTCAGTTCGGTGCTTGAGAATGCATAGTGATTCCACAGAAAACGCGGGTAAAATTTTTGTTCAAGACTGAAAAAATAGCCTTTGAAAGCGTTGTTGATGTTGTCTCGTGAGTCATAGTAGACAGTTGCTCCGACTCCATAGTTTTTGGTTCTCATCGACTGGCCGTCCCACAGACTCAGATCCGTGACATTTTTTCCGTTTATGAAGCTGAACTGACCCGAAGGACCGGCAAACAGATTGTCTGTGAGACGAAACATGAACGATGCCTCCACTTTGGCCTGGAGTCTCTTGTACTTGGTCTCGTTTGATTCTTTTATCGCATTGTCATAGCCGATTCCCCAGAATTTGCTTGAGAAGGAATAGAAATAGAGTTTATAGTTGAGTCTGTATCTGTCTTCAGGGAAAATGTGATAGCCTCTGATGCCGATCAGATAAAATCCGACTGAAGAGAGATCGCCATAGAGCGACACATTGCTCGGCGGGGTGATTGTGTCGGCGAGATTCGTGCGGTATAATCCGGCTGCGACCAGGCCGAGTCCGACTTTTGTGTCTGACGAATAATGCGGTCCTCCGATGATACTGAAGTCAAATTTCTTGTTCAGCTTCTGCTTGTTTGATTCCTCAAAATAGCTGATTATGCTTTTAATTATACCCTTTTTCTTTACAATTGAATCAGTCTGTGACACCTGGAGCGAATCTTGAGCCGCAACCGTTCCATAGAAAGATATGAATATTATCAGGTACAATAATCGCTGCATGGTCATTGCATTAAGATTCATTGACTGTTAGGGTCATTTTTCATCGGTCGGCGGAACGGTCGTTCCGTGCGTGATGATGTAGTCTTTCACTTCCTGGAAAAGACGTGTGGCAAATACAAATTCGTTCAACGCTTCGTTGGTGGTTACGAAGATTTTCTCTTTGTCTCCGACCCATTCGCGATGTCCCTTGTTGATGAACACAATGTTTTCACCGATGCCAAGCACCGAGTTCATGTCGTGGGTGTTGATGATTGTGGTGATGTTGTACTCATGTGTGATGTCACTGAGCAGTTCATCAATCAGAATCGAGGTTTTTGGGTCGAGACCCGAGTTTGGTTCGTCGCAGAAAAGATATTTCGGATTCAGGGCTATCGCACGTGCGATGGCCACACGCTTCTGCATGCCTCCCGAAATCTCACTCGGATATTTCGATTCCGCGCCTTTCAGGTTCACGCGCTCGAGACAGAAACGGGCACGGTCAAGCATCTCGCTATGGGTCATGTCGGAGAACATTATCAACGGAAACATGACATTACCTAAAACTGTCTCCGAGTCAAACAGGGCCGATCCCTGAAACAGCATGCCGATCTCTTTCCTGATATCTTTTACCTGCTCGGCGGTCATCTGCATGTAATCGCGGCCGTCATACAGAATCTGTCCTGTCTCAGGCCTGACAAGACCTACGATTGACTTCATCAGAACGGTCTTGCCCGATCCGCTCTGGCCTATGATGAGATTAGTCTTTCCAGTGTAGAATTTAGCACTGACATCGTGTAAAATCGTTTTCCCGTCAAATGACTTTGTTATATTGCGGACTTCGATCATTGCAAAAGCAGTTTTGTTAATATGACATCAAATAAAAGTATGATGATTGAGCTGGTCACGACGGCATTCGTACTCGCTTTGCCGACCTCAAGCGCACCACCCTTGACATAATATCCGAAATAGGATGAGACGGTCGCGATGATGAAGGCGAAGAAAAATGATTTGATGATGCCATACCAGACATACCATTCATTGAAAAATGCCTGCAGACCATATGTGAAGCGGCTGACACTGATCAGATCGGTGACCATCGCGACGGTCAGTCCGCCGAACAGTGATGTCGTCATGCAGAACACTACCAGTATCGGCATGAAAAACAAAAATGCGATCACTTTGGGCAGTACAAGATAGTTGCACGAATTGACACCCATGATCTCGAGCGCGTCGATCTGCTCCGTCACTCTCATCGTGCCGATCTCCGAGGCTATGTTTGAACCGACCTTGCCCGCCAGAATCAGACATAAGATGGAGTTGGAGAATTCCAACAACACAATGTCGCGGGTCGCGAGTCCGACAGAATAAGACGGAATCAGAGGCGAGGTCGTGTTCAACTGCATCTGAATTGCGATTACGGCACCGATGAACAGTGATATGATGATGACAAGAGGAATGGAGTCTATGCCAAGTTTCGACACTTCTGAAACGGTTCGTTTGAACGAGACTTTCCAACGTTCAGGAACCGTGAAGACTTTTGAGATGAATATGCAATAGCGTCCGAAGGAGGCTAACGATGATGCGAATAACATAAATAAAATAGGTTTCACGTAGTTTATAGCATACAAAGTTAATGCATTTTTGCCATTGAAAGTTCGCTTTCGATGCATCTTTTACAAAATCGCCAACATTAGGGCACATTTCGCAAACGTTTAACGCTGTTTTTGAACAAAATTTAGTAATTTCGTGGCTGCAATTAAAATACGATTCAGCTAATCAGATAAAAAATGCTCATCATAGGTATCGCCGGTGGAACCGGTTCAGGAAAGACCACTGTGGTCAACAAGATTATCGACAGCTTTCCCGCCGGAGAAGTTGCCGTTATTCCACAAGACTCATATTATAAGGATTCAAGCCACATCCCGCCCGAGGAACGGCAGAAAATCAATTTCGACGAGCCGGCGGCCATAGAATGGCCTCTTTTGGTCGAGCACCTGCGCCAGCTTCGCGAAGGTAAGACCGTGCAGATGCCGACTTATTCCTATCTGACATGCACGCGACAGGCTGAGACAGTCCCGGTCAAACCTTGTGATGTGGTGATTGTCGAGGGTATACTTGTTCTGACCGATCCGGTGTTGCGACAGATGATGGATGTGAAATGTTTCGTTGATGCCGATGCCGACGACCGTCTGATTAGGGTGATAGCGCGTGACTGTGTCGAGAGAGGGAGAACCCCTATGATGGTGATTAACCGTTATCAGGATGTCCTCAAGCCGATGCACATGCAATATATAGAACCGTCGAAACGGTTTGCCGACCTGATAATACCCCAGGGGGGGACCAACACCGTCGCAATCGGTCTTCTGACCGATTACATTGACGGACGACTCAAACGTTCATCAGATAAGTGATCTCATGGGAATATTTTCAAAATCAGACAACAGAGAAAACACCGGGAAAGATATTCCGATGCCTGAGTTCACCGAAACGGACGGTGGTTCTGAAACAGTTGCAATAGCCGATGACAATGGTTCAACCGATGAAAAACTCGTGTTGAGAACTTCAAATCTGGTTAAAAAATACGGTAAACGCACTGTCGCAAACCACGTCTCTATAAATGTGAAACAAGGAGAGATTGTCGGTCTTCTCGGTCCGAATGGAGCCGGAAAGACCACGACATTCTACATGACTGTAGGTTTGATCACTCCCAACGAAGGTGAGATATTTCTCGGAGACATGAACATTACGAAATATCCGGTATATCAGCGTGCCAAACATGGCATCGGATATCTCGCTCAGGAACCTTCCGTCTTCCGCAAACTCAGCGTCGAAGATAACATCAGGGCTGTTCTTGAAATGACGCCGACGACTAAAGAGGAACAAAAACAGAAACTGGAAGATCTGATAAGCGAATTCCGTCTGGAGAAAGTGCGCAAGAATCTTGGAGACCAACTCTCTGGAGGCGAACGGCGTCGAACTGAGATAGCCCGGTGTCTTGCCATTAACCCCAAGTTCATAATGCTTGACGAACCCTTTGCTGGCGTTGACCCGATTGCTGTCGAAGATATTCAATATATCGTATATAAACTTAAGGAAAAGAATATCGGAATTCTGATCACGGACCACAATGCACCTGAGACTCTGAGCATCACCGACCGTGCTTACCTGCTTTTCGAGGGAAAGATATTGTTTCAGGGAACATCGCGTGAACTTGCCAACAACCCTATAGTGCGCGAGAAATATCTCGGACGCGGATTTGTCTTTCATCAGAAACAATTTGACGAAAGGTGAAAAAACTGCTCCGCGTCTCGACCATACCCTCAAGTCTGGCTGTCTTTTGCCGCCGGCAGTTGAAACTCCTGTCTCTATCATATGACCTCACGGCGGTCTCTTCGCCGGGAGATGAACTCCGGCTGTTGGAAAGTGACGGCATCAAGGTTGAAGCCGTGGAGATGAAACGTAACATATCGCCTTTGAGTGACATTGTCTCGCTGTGGAAAATGTGGCGGCTAATGGTCAGATTGCGTCCCGATGCGGTTCACAGCATCACACCCAAGGCAGGTCTGATTTCGATGCTTGCGGCCAGATTGGCCGGTGTCCCGGTCAGAATACACACTTTCACAGGGTTGGTGTGGCCGACATCTCGCGGACTTAAAAGACATCTGCTCATCGCAATGGACAGGCTGCTGTGTGCTTGTGCCACTGAAGTGATTCCTGAAGGTAAAGGCGTGTTGAACGATTTGTCGCGCATGAGAATCACATCCAAGCCGATGACTGTGCTCGGCTACGGAAATATCAGAGGCATCGACTGTGACTATTATGACCCTGATCTGCAATTTGACACACCCGACGGTTTTGAGCAGGGTACGTTCAATTTCATATTCATAGGCCGTATAGTGAATGATAAGGGAATAAGGGAGCTTGTTGAGGCATTCAGCGAGATTTCGGCTGTAAGACCCGGAACCAGACTCTGGCTTGTAGGTCGCCGTGAGGAAGAGCTCGATCCGTTGCCTGCCGCCACCTCATCGCTGATTCGCGACAACTGTCAGATAATTGAGGTGGGTGAGGTTTCTGACGTGAGACCATGGTTGGCTGCTTCTCAATGTTTAGTCCTGCCAAGCTACCGCGAAGGTTTCCCAAACTCCGTCATAGAGGCCGGGGCAATGGGACTTCCGTCAATTGTCACAGATATCAACGGAAGCAATGAGATCATCATTGATCGTGTTAACGGATTGATCGTTCCGCCACGAGACGCCGTCTCGTTGCAAAAAGCAATGGAAACGCTTCTTGACGATGACACAATCAGAAATAAAATGGAACAGACGGCACGCGAGATGATTATGTCGCGTTTCGATCAAGATATAGTCTATGACGCGCTGGCCGATTTATATAAGAGAATTATTTGAGTTTGAATAATTTTCACCGTGGTGAAAATTTTCCTACATTTGCAAAACAAATCCAATCAATTATTCTATGGCAAAAATAGGTTCTGTTATGACCCCTGCCGGACGTAAGGCTCTCTTGCTCGGTAGCGGCGAACTCGGAAAAGAAGTGGCGATCGAGTTGCAACGTTACGGCGTTGAAGTCATCGCATGTGACAAATATGCTAACGCCCCGGCAATGCAGGTCGCTCATCGCGCTTATGTATTTAATATGCTTGACGGCGAGACATTGCGTCAGGTCGTGGAGAAGGAACGCCCCGATCACATTATTCCGGAAATCGAGGCTATCGCAACCCCCACATTGGTCGAACTGGAGAAAGAGGGATGGCATGTCACGCCTACGGCGCGTGCCGCATGGCTGACAATGAACAGGGAAGGAATCAGACGTCTGGCCGCTGAAGAACTCGGAATCAAAACTTCACCCTATCGTTTTGCATCAACCCGTGAGGAGTTTGACAAGGCGATTGAAGAGATAGGGATTCCATGTGTGGTAAAACCTGTCATGAGTTCGTCGGGACATGGACAAAGTACCGTCAAGTCAGCCGATCAGGTTGATGACGCCTGGAAAGAGGCGCAGGAAGGAGGACGTGCCGGAGCCGGACGCGTCATTGTCGAAGGATTTGTCGATTTTGATTATGAGATCACTCTTCTGACGGTCAGAAATGTGTTGGGAACTTGTTTCTGCGAACCGGTCGGACACATTCAGGTCAATGGTGATTATCGCTACTCATGGCAACCTCAGCCGATGTCTGAGGCTGCGATCGAAAGTGCCCGTGACATCGCACGTCGTGTGACTGATGCTCTTGGCGGCTATGGCATTTTTGGAGTCGAGCTGTTTATCAAAGGCGATGAAGTCATCTTCAGCGAAGTTTCGCCGCGTCCACACGACACAGGCATGGTTACAATGATTTCGCAAGATCTGAGCGAGTTCGCTCTCCACGCCCGTGCGCTGCTCGGATTGCCGGTTCCGTCAATCGAATTCTATGGACCTTCGGCTTCGCGTGCGATTGTCGTTGAAGGTGACACAACCTGCATTGAGATGGACAACCTCGAAAAGGTGCTTGAGGAACCGGGTGTTCAGATCAGAATATTTGGTAAACCTGAAATCAAGGGTCACCGTCGCATGGGGGTTATCCTTGCAAAAGCCGATAGCGTTGAGGAGGCAAGGGCAAAAGCCGATAGAGCGTATGAAAAATTGAAAGTCAACGTGCTTTAATTGAGACTCTCGAAACAAACGGGCTCCGGAGAATCGATCCGGAGCCTATTTTTTTCTCTTTCTGCTGAGTTTGGCAGCCAATGCATGCCAACGGGCAGCTTCTTCATAATCGCCGGTGTGTTCATGAAGGTCCCCGATCCGTCGGGCGAATCTCTCATTTTTGGGTTCGGTTTGAAATGCTGACAGATAGCAGTTCAATGCTTCGTGAAGTTCTCCTGACGAGAAAAAGAGTTCGCCGAGAGAGAAAACAGAAGTCGCGTCTTGTGGCGCGAGTTCTTTCAGACGTCTGAAAGAATCGATTGCAAGATCGGTTTCTCCCATTCTCATCAGTGTCTCAGCTCTGCCGCGCAGCGCGGGAACAGAATCTTTATCGAGTCTCAAAGCTTTGTCAAAATTTGACAGGGCAGGTTGCAGGTCTTCTTGATTTCCAAGACATTCTGTACCCATAATGACATATTCATCGGCGAGGCTTGAAAGCTGATCACGGTAAATGCCGACCTGATTTTTCAACTCTTCAATTTCTTCTTTAAGGCGGTCTACCAACGATAGTTTTGATTTGATCAGTCTGATGACTGCCTTGTCATTAAGCTCATTACGGCAACTGACGGCTGTGGCGAAGTGGTCTACCGCCATCGTGATCTCGCCTTTGTCCCACGCTTTTGCAGCCTTGTTGTAGTTGTCGTCGGCTTTTGCCGATTCAAGCGCGTTGTCAAGCAGACTCTGCGCGTTGAAATTTTGGCTGAATTTTAAAATCGCCTGATTGACAAAAATGTCCTGTGTTCTGATAGGAGTCTTCAAAGTCAGGCCTTCAAGCGACCGACACCGGCTGAGTGCGACATATGTCTGCCCGCTCGAGAATGCTCCGCGCCCCATGTCTACAATGACCTTGTTGAATGTCAATCCCTGGCTTTTGTGTACGGTAAGTGCCCATGCGAGCTTTATCGGGAATTGGGTGAACGCTCCGAGTTCTATTTCATCAATACGGTGGGTCTCTTCGTTGTACACATATTTGATGTTGCTCCAACGCTCCGGTTCGACTACATGGTTCTCACCGTTTTCAAGTTCTATCTCAAGCATCTCGGGCAAGGCCGTCATCACCTTTCCGATAGTTCCGTTGACCCAACGTTTTTCTCTGTCGTTTCTGATGAAAACCACCTGAGCTCCGGCTTTGACTGTCAGATCGAGCTGAGTCGGCATGGATGACGATGGAAATTCGCCTTCTATGATTCCGTGGTACGTAATCTCGGGAGAGGCTATGCGTGATAGATGACTGTCGTTTATTGAATCGACAAGATCTCGTTGAGTCGCCAAGGTCATCACAAAATCATCGGCGTCAGTGGGTTCGTTCACTGTGACCTGTGAGTTCAGGACTGTCAGATCACCCTGATGCGGTTTTCCACATCTGATACGGTCAAGCATTTCGATGAACATGGAGTCTGTCTGACGGTAGACTTTTCTTAGTTCGATTGGAACGATGCCGAAACGTTCGAAAACCTTGGCCGAGAAAAAGAAGAGGTTGGGGTAGTGCTGACGCAGCAGATTCCTGGCCTCTGAAGTCACGACTGGTTCAAGCTGGTAGAGGTCACCGACCAGAAGCAGTTGCTTGCCTCCGAAAGGCTCACGCATATTTGATGAGTATATTCTGAGAATCTTGTCTATGAAATCAATGATATCTGCTCTGACCATTGAAATCTCATCGATTATTATCAGTTCAAGCTGTTTTATAAGCTTGATCAGCGAGGCCGGATATTTCATCCGTTCCCTGATGCGTCTGATCTGGAAATCAGGATCGTCGGGCAGAAGCGGTTTCAGCGGTATTCTGAAAAAAGAATGGAGAGTCACGCCTCCGGCATTGACCGCAGCTATGCCGGTAGGAGCGAGAACGATGTGTTTCTTACGCGTGTTCTGTGTTATATAACGGAGAAATGTCGACTTTCCTGCGCCAGCTTTACCCGTCATGAAAATGCTCTGACGGGTGTAGTTGATCAGTTGGAGCACCTGTTGGAACTCTCTGTTGTCAAGATCAATATTATCTTTGTTCTCTGCCATCTAATTGACAAAATTACAAAAAAAGCTCCGGAAAAACAATCTCCGGAGCTAATATCTCATCAAATGGTTGTCGTCAGAACTTGAATCCTAACGAGACGACGATGTTGTTGTTTGTGTCAGAGAAATCAAACTGAGGAGCTCTGACGTTGGCATAATCAGTAAACGCGTGATAGGTCGATTTGCGGTTTTTGTAGACATATGCGGCATCAACGTAGAATGCTTGATAGCGGTAACCGAGACCAAGTGTGACATATTGTGTCGATTTGTTGAACGTATAGGCCGGGTTTGTTCCTGACGTATAGATTTCAATACGGTTGTCTTCAGCCTCAGACTTCACGTTTGTTGTAGAGTAGGCATAGCCTGCCCTGATGCTGAACTGTGGAGTGACCCTGAGCTCACCTCCGACACGAATCGTGTTCTGTGCCTGGAAATAGTTCTTGATGTCACCGTTTTCGAGATCGTAGTTGAATGCATATCCGCGGTCAGATATCTTCATGTCGCCGAAAGATGCACGCTCATAATCGAGACTCAGCACTCCGCGACCTCCGATGACACCGGCTATACCGAACATCATTCGCCAAGGCGATTTCAACTTCCACTGGAAGTAGCCGAGATCAGCATCGGTGTCAGCGTAGGGATATTGTCCTGCAAGGGTTCCGTAACCCGATGAATACTCAAAATCAACGCTTCCATAATGGTCTTGGTCGAGAGAGTAGTAGGTCGGGGTGTGTACAGCGAAACCAAATCTCAGTTCGTTGATCGGCTTGACAATCACGCCGACTTTGAAATTGAATCCGGTTCCGGTTATGTGGCGGTAGTTCGACAGAGCGTAGCCACCGTCACCGTTGACAGTCGTTGTACCAGTCGCGTCGGGAATGTTGGCGTCATAAACCTGTTCGTCATAGAGTGTCTCCTGAGTGAATTTGAGATCGGTGATTCCGAATCCGACCCCCCAGTAGACCATGTCCATGATGTTTCCACCGAAGTCGATAGCATATTCATCAACGTAGCCACGTTCGCGAACACTCATGAGCATATCTCCGCTCGTGCCATTTTTCCACATTCCGTCATAGGTATTGACACCGCTCCCCGGGCTTATAAGGGCACTGTTGTATCCGAGCACCGACAGCCATGGTGCGCCTGTGTCATAGGGGTTGACATTGCCGGCACCGGCAAGCTGGTCTGTCGGGATGCCGTCAGACACATAGGCTATGTAGTTAGACAGAGATGTCCCGATCTGAATAGGGTTATTGCCGCTACCCGCACGATATGTGCGGTCGAAAGAGGCGACACGCGAATAGCTCGCACCCCAGTTGAATGTATACATGACATCGCTGTCGAGATTGACGGTGCCTATATATCCGAAGTTGTTGCAATAGACGTGGGTCTTGTCTTGTGTGAAACTTCCGGCAGGGGTGTTTACCTTAGAGTTGGCCATGTTGAAATCGACGGTAACTCCGACATCGCTTTTACGGTAGATGCCGATACCTGCAGGGTTCTGGTTCAGGGTCGACAGATCGCCACCCAATGCAGTGAAAGCACCACCCATTGACATGAAGCGTGCTGTTCCGCGCAGATCGCCTTGTGAAAGTTGATATGCATCGACTGCACTTTGGGCTGATGCCGTCACCGCAGCAGCTGTGAATAGTGTTGAAACGATAGCTTTTTTCATGATGATTATATGCTTTTCGAGATTTTACTGTATTTGATCAACGGCGTCTGTTGCCACCGCCTCCACGGCCGGCAGAACCACGTCCGCCACCTCCGAAGCTTCCGCCGGAACCGAACGAAGAGCCACGGTTATTACCTGACGTACCCCACGACGAATTGTTGTTGTGGTTGCTGTTGTCGTATTGACGTGGACGGTTGTTTCCGCTATTACGGTTTGTGGCAGCGCCTCGACGGTTGCCGCCGAAGTTGCCGTTGTAGGAATTGTTGTTTACTCCTGAAGGACGACGTCCGTTATAGGAAGGTGTTCGGTTGCCTGAATTGTTCACGCGACGGTTTCCGGAAATGTAGCGGCGGTTTGAACCGGCATAACCCGGGCGGTTGGTGACCATGCCACCTGTGGCGGGACGGTAGTGATGGTGGGGTGGAGCCCAACCCCACGACGGTCCCCAACCCCATGATGGTCCCCAGGCCCACGACGGACCCCATGACCAAGCCGGTCCCCAACCCCATGAGAAGGAGAACGACGGTCCCCATGCAGGACTGTACCAAGGATCATACCAACCCCATGCAGGAGTGTACCAGGGGTTGCGCCATGAAGTGTAATAGTAGGGGGAGTACCAGCCATAATCAGGCTGAACAATCAGATTTATTGTGGTTGAAGGATTTTCAACCTGCGATTCATAGTAATATTCCTTGAGATCATTGTCGTTGCTACCTGCGACCACGTCGGGATTGTAGAATCGTTCGATGCGACGTGTATAGGCGAAATCGCCCGTTTGACCGTCAACGGCCGACGAATCTATGTGCGAGTGCGACTGATTGCGGCGGTTATATTCGTCTACATCACGATTGTTGTCGGTATAAACATGATATGAGTCTGAGCCTGGAAGCGGTGAGCCATAAAGTGAATGGTTGCGGTTATTTTCTTTCTGCTTTGCCTGATTCAACTTTTTCTCAGCCCTTTCTTTCCGTGCTTTTTCGGCGTCATAGTAGATATCGTCGTCATAGTAACTCTGTGCCGACGCCGTCGTGCTGACTCCTGCAATGATAGCCAGGGTCAGAAGAGATTTGAATTTCTTTATCATAAGAGTCAAAGGCTAATAGTTAACAATTTGTTTTATTATAGTTTAGACAATTGTTGCGGCTAAAGGTTTAAAAGCCGTGGTGCGCCGTCTAATCAATTAATGCAAATATACAAAAGATATTCATAATCTCAAAGATTGCCGACTCTTTTTGTCTGTTTTTACCAACTATGACGTCAACAAGCCGACAATGGCCCGGGGGCGATGTCGGCTTGTCAGTGATGCTATATCATAGGCGTGGCAAGATTCATTTCTGAGAATCGTGTTCTTCAGATCATTCCCGGCCGGGGAGCGGTTTCATGTCATATGCGGTCATTGCGATGGTGAATCCCCAATAGATGAATGCAAGTGCGCTGAGGAAACTTACCATCATCATGTCCTGGAGATATCCGGCTTCAAGGAAGAAGAAACCGATGAGCATCAACAGCACACCGTTGACAAGATAGAGCCACCAATATTTTCCCTGACGTGATCCGACAGAACCGATAACTGCGGAGATACCCCAGAAAATGAATACTACGGCGAGGAAATAGGGGAAGACGATTTCTGACAAAATCACACTTCTGACCAATAGAAATCCGACGAACATGTCGATGACTCCTCCGGCAAGCCACCAGCCCCAGCCGCGTGGTCTGTGTTCACCGGCAGAAACACACAATTGGACGATTCCGGCAAGAATGAGTAACCAACCGAAAATCTGGGAAGCGACAGCATAGCCTGCTGCCGGCCAGAACCAATATGCAAATCCGCCGATCACAAGTAAAATTCCGATAACGAGTACAATCCACCAATATTTTGATTGTCCCCAATAATTGATTTTCAAGGCTTTCATAATAAATTGTTTGTTAGTTAAACTTGAGTTTTGATGTTGTTTATTAATATAACAAACAATTCACAAAAGTGTTGAAAAATTTTTAAATCTCTTTTAAGCGTCCATTCGCTGAAATTCTGCTTGATTATCAGCGCAATCTCGTAATTCTGCGGTATGTAAGCTCTATTTCGGAAATCTTATTTTAGATTTCACTGCATTACAGGTGGAAAAGGGTGGACTTGCATACGAAAAAGAGCGTCCCGACGAACGCTCTTTCCAATCGGCTGCTGCCTCAGAATATTTTCAATGTCTTACAATAGTTTTCTTACATGTGCCGTCAGAGTAAACCACGATATTCAATCCTTGGGCCGGTTTTGAAATTACAATGCCCGATGCATTGTAATATTTTACCGGCACCGCATCAGTGTCGATCAGAGAGTCGTCTACACCGGCGTCTGATTTGAGTTTGACTGCACGGATATTGTAGCCGTAGTTTCTCGGAACAAATCCCGCTCCATTATGATCACGTGCGTCGATGCTGATTCCGGTGCGGGTGATACCTATGCGAATCACATTGGCATTGTAGATGTATCGGGCCGCACTTGTCGTCAGACCATTGGACCACAGACAAGCCGCTACATTGTCGCTCGACAAGCGGGCAGCGGTCTTGAAACCTCCTGCCGGAACGAAAATCGAGGCTCCGTTATTGCCTGTTATGCGTGCGCCCTTGCGGCCGTTGATAGTCTCGAGAGTGATTGTAGTGTTGTTTTTGTCAATCAGTTCGGCAAGCTATTCCGCTGTCGGACTACATGAGCCGTCATCACCGTATGCGGCATCATCTTCATTGTCAAGGATAATGATGTTGTCATATTGGCCATAGTTTTCGTCAAAACAATATTTTGTCATGAACGATTGCGTTCCGTTACACCATTTATAAGTTGCCCATGAATATTCATCTTTGGGTTCGGTCTCGCCCCATGAGAGATAAAGACCTGGATCTTCTTCACTTGCCGCACCGACATTTGCAGAAGACCACAGTGTGCCCGATGGAAGACCGAGGTCTACAAAATCATCATTTTTTTGAGCATTGGCGGTGAGAGTGAATACAGCAAGAGCAAGCGTAAGTAATTCAAATTTTTTCATCATTTCGATTTGTTAGAAAAAGCGCGGCAAGAACCGCGCTTTCAGGTTATTGGCTTACAGATTGATTTCAATTGTTTTCGGGACGAAGTTTTCTGACGGTCATACCGGTCTGCCACATTTCGCTTTCACGCATCTGTCGAAGCTCTTCGTTGAGTTTGTCACGGTAGTCGGGCTGCGAGTTGGAGTCGATCGACCGTTGGGCCTCGGCTCCCGATTTGACGCTGGCATAAAGTTTTTCCATGACCGGTTTCACCGCATCGTGGAACGGCCCCATCCAATCTAACGCGCCACGTTGTGCGGTCGTCGAGCAGTTGGCATACATCCAATCCATTCCTTTGGCGGCAAACAATGGCATCAGAGATTGGGTCAGTTCCTCGACAGTCTCATTAAATGCTTCAGAGGGAGTGTGACCGTTGGCACGCAGCACTTCATACTGGGCAAGCAGCAATCCCTGAATAGCCCCCATGAGTGAACCGCGTTCTCCTGTGAGATCGCTTACGGCCTCACGTTGAAATGTGGTTTCAAACAGATAGCCGGAGCCGATGCCGATGCCAAGGGCAAGTGTGCGTTCAAGTGCGTGGCCGGTAAAATTCTGATATATGGCAAATGATGAATTGATGCCGCGTCCTTCCAGAAACAGCGAGCGCACTGTCGCTCCTGAACCTTTCGGCGCTACCATTATGACATCAATGTCTTTCGGAGGAATCACGCCGGTTCGATCGCTCCATGTGATTGCGAAACCATGTGAGAAATAAAGTGCCTTGCCTTCAGTCAGAGCAGGCTTGATCGTCGGCCAGACGCTGATCACAGCTGCATCGGAAAGCAGACAGAGAATTATAGTGCCGCGTCGACATGCTTCTTCAATACTGAACAATGTCTCCCCGGGAATCCAGCCGTCGGCAACAGCTTTGTCATAAGTCTTGCCTTCTCGTTGCCCGACAATGACGTTGAAGCCGTTGTCTCTGAGGTTCAGGCTTTGTCCGGGACCCTGAACACCATATCCGATAACTGCGATCGTCTCGTTTTTTAAAATTTCGCGTGCTTTTTCAATTGGAAACTCTTCACGTGTGATGACGGTTTCTTCAACTCCGCCAAAGTTTAATTTTGCCATATCAATAGGGTTTGTAACAATTTTCTTTTTGATTCCGCAAATTTAGTATAATTATTTTGAAATAATCAATACTTTTGTGATAATTTTAAAATGAAGCATGCGCTTTTGAAGAAATAAGGAGTCTTCATTTGAAGTTTGGAAGGTTTCAAGCAGAGTACAATGTTGCGGTAGTTTCAAGATACTCAATGAAGTCTGTAATAGGATAAGGTCTAATTGTTTGCTCCTTCTTTTCCTTTACAAAGGAAATCTGATCCTGAGAGTCGCTGAATATGGAGGGAGCAATAAATACACACTGCGAATTGGGCGTATATTTTTCCTTGAACTCGTTTAGATGTCGGGAAATAGGCCAAATCTCCATGACGGTCTGCTGACGACCTTCTGCCATTGTCACTTCTACAAGAATTCCGTTGGCATTCTCAAAACATTCGATATCGCCGATACCACCACCTGCGGTAGATGTGGGGAGGCCGGTATCATCACAAGCATAGTTTGGAATGACACGGACTTCCGGAAGTCTGGATTTTATGGCAAGTGCCGAAAGAAACTCCAAACGCACCGGAGCAGGAATAAATTTAAGTATTTGGTGGTCGCTTGTTCGACTGCGTTTAGCGAGAACCTGAAGCTCCTTTTTAATTGTTGACCAATTTATCTCCTTTACCCATTTTTTCAAATAGTCTTCACTTTGTGATGTAGAAACATGGATTGCTTCAATGGCGAATAGATTCTCATCAGGTTCTGCCATATAGTTGAAATAATCTCTTTCTGAATCAAAGCGAGGGTAAGTGGAATAATGTTTCAGCACATAGTCGATGCGCTCATCTTCGTTGTGGTTAAGGTCTATGAACCGACCGGCACCTCGAAGTGAGATAAGCCCTGTAATACGCATTTTGCGTATATACTCATCGGGGTATTCAGTTATGACAGATGCCGGGTCAAATTTCTTCATTTGCCCTTCCATTATTTCGTTTCTGCAAATGTCAATGATAACTTCATCGCTCGGGTTGTAGCGATATTCCTCCCGGAGTTTGCAGATGCGTTGATAAAGGGCTTCAGCGTCATTGCTTTTCCAAAAAATAAACAATGGCAACTCTTTTCGTGTAACACCTTTTCCATTCCAACGAGGGTCTGCATTAATTTTCTTCAAGACTTGAAGAAGAAGTATCAAAGGAACATTATCATTTAAGACTTTGACAAATGGGTTCGCCCTTTGAGACTTGCACATTGCGTGAAGAAAAGCTTGTTGTTCATACTCCGGGTGCACCTCTTCAACTGAAATAGTGTTGTCATCGGTTATATTGACGTCATACACTGATGCCAATTTATCGCCTGTTGAGGAAAAATGAATAGGTTCACCTGGCGTAAAGTAAACAAATCCTAATTCTTTGGCGAAATCGAAAATTGTAGCGAAGCGAGAGGGATAGCCCCTTTCAAAGCCAGCCTCTTTATGTTCTTGCGGATTGTTGACTATCATATAATCAACCTCGGAATCTGTAAGTAGCTCGTTACCAAACTCGCCCATAGGAGCGTTTAACCACTTTGCCTTGATGGAATCAGATTTTTTCATAGGACGGTATAAGCCGTATTGAATCGTTTCGCCAACAATTTTGGTAGCGAGTGCATCGTCCAGGATTTGCCCATCAAACTTTTTCAGCACCCATAACATAGCCTTGATCCGTTGTGGATTGCGCATCGTCGTTGTGAACAACAGTGGTTTATAAATCGGTTTTGCCATATTAATAGTTGGTAACCAGTACCTCGCTAAATTTCTTAATCGTATTGTCGTTGAAACTGATGTAATTACTCTTTATGGGATAGACGTTATACTGTCTCATCCACTCTGAAAAAATACTGTTGATACGACCTTTGTAGTGGGTTACGTTAGAGATTGCAAAATGAACGCCATTACCATTTAATTCGTCAAGCAGAGCAAGCAATGTCATTTCGGTCTCATCATTCCAAAGTTTATTGTACTCGCTGAACGTAATGAGATAGGGGGGATCCAGATAGATTAAGTCGTCTTGCCGATAATCTAAACCTCGCAAAAACACAGAAAAGTCTAAAGACGTAAATGTAACTTGTCGTTGGCTGACAACGTCAAGATAGGCTATTATTGCATCTTTAGTATTTTGATTAAAATCTACATTACCGACCGGTAAATTAAAATTACCTTTGCTATTGAATCGAAGCATACGATTAAATCCATAAATAAGCAGAAGATATAATTTACACAGGTCTGTTTTCCCGGTATCGTTGAAATCTTGCCTCATCGCAGCGTAAGCTGTTTTGTTAAATTTTGCAAAATACGTTTTAGGGTATGTTTTGCGTAAATCTTCAGGCACATCATCACGTACAAGAGAAAATGAAAGTGCATAGTGATTTATCATTTCAGTCAACTCTGCCAACAGTCCTTCAGCGTTGTTACGGAAACCACATAGCCAATTATGAAGCCGGATAACATATTGGTCAATATCGTTGGCGAGACAAATCGGTGCATCAGTGTTCATAAATACTGAACCGCCCCCGACAAATGGCTCAATCAATCGGCCAATTTGTCGGGGAAAATGAGAGCGGATTTCTCTCATCAGCTTATATTTATCGCCCACGTAAAAGAGTGGAGAACGCACGATTTCGTCTTTCATTGTTGACGTGAGTGACAAAGAGATATTCCTTATGGTCTTTAAATTCAGTTTTACCTGAATTAAAAGGAGAGTGGGCATGTTCGAATATGTGGGTTTCCCCACAATTATTAAGGGCTTCCTCTATCTGCTCTAATTTAATTTTATTCTCAGAAGAAGAACTCTTGGACTTGTATGTGTTATTATAAGACACAACAAGGTAGCGGGCATCAATATGAGCAATCAAATCTTGAAAAGCAGCGAAAGCCGAACGTCGACAATAGTTGCTCATGTTTTCCTCTTTGGGCTTCATTGCAGAGCCGAACAATTCAGGCTTGGTCCATTGGACCAAGGTTTCCAAAAGATGATAGAAACGGCTGTATTGACGCGAGTTATAAGGAGGATCGATATAAACCACATCTGCCTGCACTCTGCGTGCTAAATTATTAGCATCTTCTTGATAAATTTCCGCACCTTTGAAATTATTGACATCAATCATCCGAATAATTAACTTACGAGGAGCAATGGCCTTTTTAATATACGCTTCATAATGTCCCAATGTATTAGCCAGACGGTCAATGCTGTAAATAAGGGAAGCGAGTACAACGGCATATTCTTTTTCAGTAAGATATAGCCGTCTTGAAGCAAGGTCTTCGCGGATATAACCGATTAAGCGAGAAGTTTTCATGTCAAAAAACTTGTCGCCATAATTTAACGAGAAATAGTTGTCGCTTAGTGTGTTAGGGTCAATGGAGTTATAGCGATCCAGTAATTCCAGAACCTTAGACTTGCTCCACGTAGAATCTTGAAAGAAAGCCTTGTAAATAATATTATTGGAATGTAGGAAATCATTTACTACGACACGGTCATAAAGAGTAAAAGCGCGGTTAGCGACAGCACCGGTTCCAGCAAATAGGTCACAAAAAGAATGAACATTTTCGGTTTCTGTGGCAATAATATTGAAAATCCAATCAACCAACTTTGCTTTGCACCCAATATATCGACGATTTTCCAAATGGAAAGGCGTTTCATATACTGCCGAGTGCCACCTCTCTAAAATAGTATTTCCAAATTGAGAAATGGCCTCATAGAGAGGAAGTGAAGCCACGCTCTCTAAATCATGTTGTAATGGAGGGATATTTATTGCTCCTGATGCCATATTCTATATTAAACAGCTCAGACGATGCCACTGCAAGGTTGACCAAAACCTATTAGGCATTACCTGAGTTATGAAATCTTACTTATTGCGTCGTTACACGTCTGCTTTGGTCATTTTTTGCAGTTGATTTAAAAATGCAAATGTGGCAAAAAAAATCGAGACTCAGGTCATTACTTTGAAGAAAAGTTGGTGACATCACATAGCTAACGGCATTTTTTTTGATGTAAACGATATAATTATTGTATCAGATACTTGCCGTAGGCTTTCTTTCTGACAATAAAATAGGCGGTCATTACAAGAGCTCCGGTTACAATCCAGGTGAAAGGATAGATATTGAGCAGGGTTCCGAAACCGCCGATAGAATAGTGTAGGAAGATGTATATCCACCCGAGGCGGAGAACGCACGTGCCGAGAATTGTGAGCAAGGTCGGGGTCATCGAATAGCCGAGACCTCTCATCGTCGCACCGGCTATCTCATAGGTGCTTGCTATGAACTGGAACGCGAGGGCATGGTCGATGCGGAGCGCGGCATATTCATAAACGGCAGGGTCTGCCGTGAACCATGAAATGAAAAAGGGTTTGAATGAAGCTATCGTCAGATTTAAAAACGCGCAGCCCACGACCGAACAAGCAAGACATTGCCGGAAAATTTTGTTGCATCGCTCGGTTTTCCCGGCTCCGTAGTTCTGGCTGGTAAATGCGACAGAGGCCATCGCAAATGAGTTGACTACAAAATAGCAGTAGTACTCAAAGTTGATTGCAGCTGCAGATCCGGCTGATGCGGCCCAGCCGAAACTGTTGATCGCCGACATGACAAAGACATTTGAGAATGAAAATACCATGCCTTGCAATCCGGCAGGCATACCGATTTTAAGCATCTTCATCGTTTCGACCGTTGAAAGCTTCATGTGACTTACATTAAGCTTTATCGGACCGGTTTCACGCATCAATATGCGCACCATTAAGGCAGAACTCACAACATTGGAAATAACGGTGGCAATGGCCACTCCGGCTACGCTCATGTCAAAGACAATGACAAGAATAAGGTTGAGTACAACGTTGACAATGCCACCGGCAATCAGACAATAAAAAGGTCTTTTAGTGTCGCCTACGCTTCGCAGAACCGCTGAAGAGAAGTTGTAGATCATCAGAAACGGCATTCCGATAAAGTAGATCTGAAGATAGGTTGTGGCAAGATCGATGACATCATCGGGGGTAGACATTGCTTCAAGTATCGGACGCGAGATTGAAAAACCGAGCACGGCAAGAATAAGACCCGAAGCTATGGCAAGCACAGTGACAGTGTTGACTGCATTGCGCACTCCTTGTTCATCTTTGCGACCTATGTAGTGGGCAATCACGACATTCGCACCCACCGAAATGCCGAGAAAAAGGTTGACAATCAGACTGATGACCATGCCATTGCTGCCAACCGCGGCCAATGCCTGACTTGTTGACCAACGTCCCACAACAGCTACATCGACCGAGTTGAATGATTGTTGAAGCATTCCGCTCGCAATCAAAGGAATTGCAAAGACAATGAGTTTGCGGAACAGACCGCCATTGAGCATGTCTATTTTTGTTCCGTCTGGTTTTGTTGAATCGCTGTTTTCTCTTGAATACATCAGTCTTCTGAATAATGGCGCAACACTCTGCGGTAAGAGTTGAAAATCTTTGACTTGGAAACGAAACCGACATAGCGTCCTTGTTCCACTACCGGAAGATTCCACGCGCCGGTGTCATCGAATGTCTTCATTACCTTGTCCATCGATTCGCCGACCTCGATCATGGCCGGTGGCGAACTCATGAATTTTTCCACATACATGCGTTTGTAAAGATCGGGTCTGAACATGATGTTCCTGATTTCATCGAGAAGAACGATACCGATAAGTTTTTTGTCGTTGTCGATAACCGGAAAGAGATTGCGGTTGCTGCGTGAAATGACATCGACCATCTCTTTCAGATTCATTTCGGGTCTCACCTCCATGAAATCGCGCTCGATGACGCTATCCATTTTGAGCAGTGTCAAGACCGCCTTGTCCTTATGATGTGTGAGTAGCTCGCCTCGTTGGGCAAGACGCATCGTATAGATGCTGTACGGTTCAAATATCTTGATAGTACCGTAAGATATGGCTGAAACAATTAGCAACGGCAGGAATAGATCATATCCGCCTGTCATCTCGGCGGTAAGGAATATTGCCATGAGAGGCGCGTGCATTACACCGGCCATTACACCGGCCATACCCATCAGCGCGAAATTTTTCATCGACAGATCAAGGTCGACCCAGAAATAATTGAGCAGAAAGGCAAAAAAGAATCCGGTCATGCAACCGACATAAAGCGACGGTGCGAATGTTCCGCCTATGCCGCCGGCCCCGGTTGTGGCAGAAGTCGCAAAACCTTTCAATAGAATTATGCAGCCGATGAACACAAGAATGAACCATTTCTCACCACCGTCGCCATAGAAAATACTGCTGTTGACAATCGATGACGGATCTGCTCCGAGAAGCCCGTTGATCGAAGTGTAGCCTTCGCCATAGAGAGGTGGAAACAAGAAAATGAGGCCGGAAAGAAGAAGACTGCCTGCTATTGTTTTTTTCCATTGGGAGACAAGACGTTTTCTGAAAAAATTCTCCATCATGATCATCACCCTGGTGAAGTAGAGTGATACGAGACCGCAGAATAATCCGAGAAAGATGACAAACGGAATTCGTTGGGTGACAAACGATTCGCTTTGCACAAAGAAAAATTCCACGTCATAACCGGTGAATATGTAAGCTATCGTGGCTGCTGTTATAGATGATATCAGCAACGGCATGACCGAGACTGTTGTGAGATCAAGCATCAGAACCTCAAGGGTGAAAAGCATTCCGGCAATGGGTGCTTTGAAAATTCCGGCAATTCCAGCCGCGGCTCCACAGCCGACGAGAATCATAAGAATGCGTGGTGACATCTTGAATGCTTGTCCGAGGTTGGAGCCTATGGCCGCCCCCGTAGCCACTATCGGACCCTCGGCTCCGACCGATCCGCCAAATCCGATTGTGATTGAACTGGCGATTATCGACGAGTAGGTGTTGTGGCCTTTAAGCCGGCTCTTGTTTTGTGAAATTGCATAAAGAACGCGGGTGACACCGTGTGAAATATTGTCTTTGACAAAAAATTTGACGTAAACGACCGCGAGCAAGATGCCGATTGCCGGATATATCAAAAATATATAGTTTCCGGCTGTGAGATCGAGATGTGAGGTCAAGGCCGTTGAGATCGAATGGATCAGCAGTTTAAGTATCAGAGCGGCAAATCCACCGAGAACACCGACGATAAGCGCGAGTATGACCACAAAAGATTTTTCTTTGATGTTGCGTTCTCTCCACGATAGAAACTGCCTCCACATTTTGGAGACACGTTCTGAAGCCTGAGTATTGTCTATAGTTTTTGAACTCATGTTGTTTCTTTGAGATTTTCAAACACCCTTACCGGTGATTACAGTGTTTACGGTGTAGATAAGAATCTTGAGATCGACGATTACAGATATGTTTTCCATATAGATGATGTCATATTTCAATCGTTCGATCATACCTTCTACGTCGGTAGCATAACCATACTTTACCATGCCCCATGATGTTATGCCGGGACGTATCTGGTGAAGGAGCGAGTAATAGGGTGCCTGTTTGATAATCTGCTTGATATAGAATTCGCGCTCGGGTCTCGGACCGACAAGCGACATTTCTCCGACCAAAACGTTCCAGAACTGTGGCAGTTCATCGAGCCTGTACTTACGCAAGAAGTGGCCGACTTTTGTTATGCGGTTGTCACCCTGGCTTGAAAGGGTGGGACCGTGGGCCTCGGCATTGACAGTCATTGTTCTGAATTTTATGATTTTGAAAGGCTTCTTCAGATATCCTATGCGTTCCTGAAAATACAGGACCGGCCCCTTTGAATCGCATTTTATTGCAATTGCTATGACAATAAACAATGGAATGCAGACCACGATTGCGAGAACCGACACGATTATGTCGAGGGTACGTTTGATGCTCAGTGTGCTGTCTGACGCCGATGTCTCGGTAATGTTTATCAGCGGTTCTCCCGCGACATTGAAAAACCTTGGCCTCGAAGTGATCAGGTGTTGCATCAACGGGGTGACATATATTGGCAATCCAAGGGTGATCAACGCGTTCAACAAATCTATTGTCGATTGTTGACCGCTGCGATGGGGAATGACGATCAGACGTGATATGTCGTGCTGCTTCACAATATTTTCAATTTGATCTAACTGGTAGACGGGCAGCGTTGATTCTGCGGCTTTCATGTCATCACATGGATTGACGAACCCGACAATTCTGAATCCCATTGAACGGGTCATCGAGTCAAGTTTATCTTTCAACTTTGACGCTGATTCAGGTGTGCCTACAATAAGTGTGTCAAACCCCCATTTCCGTTTGTGAATGTTGCCGGCAGTGATCGTGGTGACGCAAAGTCTGAACAAGTAAACGCAGCCGAACATCAGAATCCACAGTGCACCGATCATTTCGTAGTCAATTGATCTTCGGTGGGTCACATCGTTGATCAATGCAATCAGAAAAATGACTATCGTGCCGACAAGGGTTGTGAACAGAGTCTGGAAGAGTTCGTTCACACGCGATTTACCCAGAATCGTCCTGTAATATCCCGATTCATAGTATAGGAACATCATCAGAAGCGGAAACGCTATCTGTCCTATCCAGACAAATTTGAGCTGGTAGAATTGAAATAGCGAGGCATTGCCCGTGTTGATGTCGTCCAACGACAGTCTCACGACATTGAACAGCAACCAGGCGATGTTTGTCATCACGTAGTCACCGGCTACATAGATTGCTTTAAGCTTTTTGCTTAAAAACATAGCCTCCGGTTATTTACGGAGTATCTTGACCGATCCGTCAACGCCAAGTTTTATCACGCTCGACGGAGTGGATTCATTTGTGTCATCGCGTCGCGATGACATCACATAGTCTACCGATTCGACTATCTCGCGGCTGATACGTGAGAAGATATCCGGAGCCGGTTGTCCGCTGATGTTTGCCGAGGTGGATACCAGAGGCTTTCTGAAAGCGCGGCACAGCATTTTAGACACTTTCTCTTCTGTAACCCTTATGCCGACACTTCCGTCGGAAGCGACTGTCTCGGGGGCGAGATTCCGCGCGTTGTCATAGACTATTGTCAGTGGTTTTACGGCTACGTCTATAAGTTCATAGGCAATATCGGGCACTTCATCGACATATCGGTCAATCTTGTCGGCCGAATCTGTGAGAATTATCAATGCTTTTGAATCGTCGCGCTGTTTTATCGTGAAAACCCGTTTGACTGCATCGCTGCGGGTCGCATCACAACCGAGGCCCCACACGGTGTCTGTCGGGTATAGTATCACTCCACCTTTTTTCAGAACTTCTACGGCTGCTTTTATATCTTCTTCGAGTGTCATTTTATTTCTGCAGATTTATAAATGCAAAAATAGCGATTATTTTCTAAATGCCAAAGGAGAATTTATTTCGATGAAGTGATGATTCTGAAATTGAGATCACTCAGTTTCAGAATTCCTTCCGTCTCTTTCGACGGGTTGACAATAATGTTAAGACCCTCACGATTCATTTCGATCAACGGTAAGTCATCGTGGTGGTCGGTAAGAACAGTGTCAATAGTGAGGTGTTTTGTGTCAATCAATTGTTTCAAACGTGTTGTTTTGTTACGCGAACGGTTCTCCACATAGTCATCAAGCCGCAGTGTCGTGGGTGTGGCATGACATGCGTCAAAAGATAGCATTGCGGCCAACGGCATGCAATATGCTTCTGGTGAGGCGGTGGAAAGAACTATAAAGTGATTTTCTTCACGTTTTTTTTTCATGATGCTCAAAACCTGATTGTTGAGTTTGTCGGTCAGGCTCATTGCAAAGTTCTCGAAATCTTTCTCGTCAAAAACCATCTCCAACCGTAACATAAGAGCATGTTTAGCCTCACGGTGTGTTTTAATTCCGATTAGAGACAACAAGTTCTGCCATAACAGCTGCATGATGGTGACAACATCAATTCTTTTAAATGACTTGACCATGGCGAATCGATAAAGCTGTTTCAGTGTGCTTCCATCATAAAGCGTTCCGTCGAGGTCTATGACTGTAAGTTTCTTCATGCGTCAGACGACCAGGGAAACCTGATCAGAGTTCGGTTGTTGAATAGGTAATAGTCCGGCGAAATCACCGGTGACTTGGTGGTCACGGTCAGCACTGCGCTTTTGACGATTGCCTGTGGGTATTCCGAGCAGACAGCATCGGTTATGCATCTCAATGTGTGTCCTGAATCGACTGCGTCATCAACGACGAGGATATTGTTCACACACAATCCGGTCTGAATGGCAAATCGCGTGTCAAACGAAATCTTACTGACGCAATCATGGTCTACATGACGGTGTGCCAGAACAACCGATTCCGCCATTCTGAGAAAGTTTTTTAAAAACAGAGGCAGTTTAGGCAGTATCGCCGGGATTATGCGGCTTTTGAAACGGGTAGTAGGGCGTTGCAGCTTAACGTTGAGACACTGACAGCCGAAACGTTGTGAGAGGGTCGCTCCAATTCGGCAACCGCCGTTGGCAATTGCTATTACCAAATCGGGGTTGAAATCAGATGCGATCATGTCTGCAAGTTCCTTGATCTTGTTGTCGAGCGACTCGTTGTTTAACGTGATGACTCTCATAGCGAGAACAGTTCTATCAATTGTTTGCCTCCGAATGAGACTAAAGCTCCGATTTTATTTTTCAGCCTGACTTTGACATCTGAAAGTTCGCTGAAGCGTCGTGTGGTTATTACATCCCAACACTGACGCTCAACCTCAGGAAGGTCTATGCGTTCATGATACAAGAGATTCAGCACACCGAAACATGCACTGAATTTTCTGTCGGAAGCTGCCTTTGACAAGGTCGGATGTTCGGCGGAGATCCAGGTCTCGAGCCAATCGGTTATCTCGAGAATGTCAAGCCTTGCCGGTGAGTAATGAGACATGAAGCTGTCACGATGTTGCCGGTAAAAATATATCTCACGGCCGATGACAGCGATTCTTTCAGCTTTGGCATAGATTTGTGGAAGTAGCAACAGGTCTTCAAATTTTTTCCCTTTTGGAAATCGCAGAGACTCGAAGAGTGATTTTTTGAATAGCTTGGCGACCGAACAGCTGTCAAATCCTCTTTGATATAAGACATTTTCGATTGCTTCTTCCGGTGTCACAATCGAGATTGTCTGATCTCTTCGACCATTGGTGGTTTCAAGCACCATTTTTTTGCTTATTTTCCCGATCGCAATGTCACAACGGGTGGTTGTGGCTGATTTGATTAACAGTTCAACGGCATCTTCAGTCAGTGTGTCGTCAGAATCGACAAATGTGAGCCATTCACCACGGGCGCATTCGATGCCGATGTTGCGGGTGGAGGAAATGCCTCCGTTTTCTTTGTGCACAACCCTTATTCTGGAATCTTTTTGTGCGGCCTCGTCACAGATCCGGCCGCTGAGATCGGTCGAACCGTCATCGATGAGAATGATCTCCAGATCACTGAACGTTTGTTTCTGAATGCTTGAGATGCATTCAGAAACAAACGACTGTGTATTGTAGACGGGAACTATTACGGAGACCATTGAGACCGTTATTTGATTCTTACCGGCATTGATGCCGCTGACTCGTTGTTGACCCTGTCGAGAGCAGTAACAATCAGATAAGAGCCTTTGGCGAGATCTGAGGGGACAGCGAAGGTATTGCCGGGTGTGACCGCAAGAATGTTTTCGGCATTCATGATGTCTGAATCTTTGCCGTCTTGAGATTTATAGACAACATATCTGACAACATCGGAAGTTTTGCCCTTCGAGTTGTCTTTTTTCCAACTCAGTACACCGTTTTTGATTTTCACACCTTTGGGTTGGCTGATCGGTTCTGACTTAATCCACGGATATGTCGGTGGAAGTGCTACTGTCGATTGGTAATTGCCGGCAAGCTCATCGTGAACACCCATGAAGTTTTTAGTTATTGAATATCCGGGCCACCAGCAATTGCCTTGAATGTTGTCAAGATCGCGCGAAAGGTCGATCTTGTGTTTGAGCTGGTTTTTGTCGGTTGACGGCGCGATATCGGGTTTTGACATTGTCTTATTCACGTCCTGGCCGATATACATGTGACGGCCGTTGGCATTTTTATTCCACCAGTCGACAAGTGTCAGTGACGAAGCCCGGTTATGCTCAAGCTCCCAGTAAAGCTGTGGTAACATATAGTCAACCCAGCCGTTTTTGCTCCATAGCAGCACGTCGGCATAGAGATCGTCATAGTTCTGGAGCCCATTGGTTTCGCTTCCACGCGGATCAGATGCTTTGTTTCTCCAGATTCCGAACGGGCTCACACCAAATCTGACCCAAGGTTTCTTTGCTGCTATCAGATCGTGAATCTCTTCGATCAGCATATCGACATTGTGTCGGCGCCAGTCTCCGCGAGACATGCCGTTGCCATATTTTTTATACGATTTGTCATCGGGAAAGTTTACTTTGGCAACCGGATAGGGATAGAAGTAGTCGTCCATGTGTATTCCGTCAACATCATAGCGTGTGATTATATCAGACACGACATCTTCGATGAATTTCCGGTTTTCAGGCAGTCCGGGATCGAAATATAATTTTTTGTCATACGTGACAAAACGCTCGGGGTGTTTGTGATATATGTGGTTGGCAGGCAGTTTCTCATTCACCGAAGTAGTGACACGATAGGGGTTGAGCCAGGCATGTAGCTCCATGCCTCTGCTGTGACATTCATCAATCATGAATTGAAGCGGATCCCATTTGACTGTTGGTTCGACACCTGCTTTTCCAGAAAGAAAGCGGCTCCATGGTTCATGGTTTGATTTATAGAAAGCGTCGGCTGACGGTCTTACCTGAAAAATTATTGCATTGATTCCTGCACTCTTAAGGCTGTCGAGTTGAGAAATAAGATACTGTTTGTTCTGTTCTGTATTGTTTCGCGCATATTGGCTTTGGTGAACAGTGTGTAGCCACGCACCTCTGAACTCCCGCTTCGGATTTATGGCAAAGGCACTGATAGCTGCGATTGATGTGATAAAGAATAGAAATGTTTTTTTCATTGATAGTTTGGGTTAGAATGATTGACAACAAAGTTAAGCAAATTATCGTGAAAAAAAAAGAGCTGTCATCGCGACAGCTCAAATTCATTAATAAACCAATCATTATCACATTCTTTTTGCAATGGAATTCATATTGATAACGAATGGGGTTTGGAAAAGGTTCAAAGAAATTGAAAAAAAGTCAATCTTCTTCATCAATGTCGTCGAAATCAAGATCCCAACCGCTGTCAAAAGCTTCTTCTGTAAATCTGGCCAGGTCGCGACCCTCGCGTTTGGTCGGACGGCCGAGACCTTTGCGACGGTCAATGAATCCGCTGATCTTGACAATCTCGAGCAAATCGAGCTGTGACTTCGGCGTGATGTTCTCCATGTAGTCCGGAACCAGTTTCGCACCTAATCTGTTTTCTGTCAATGCGAGCACTCTGAACGTATATGTTACCGGAGATTTCCTGACATTGACAGTCTCACCGACTTTGATCATGCGCGACGGTTTGGCAACAGTCTGGCCGTCGCCGATTGTGACACGTCCTTTCTTGCAGGCCTCGGTCGCGATCGTCCGTGTTTTGAAAATTCTGACTGCCCACAGCCATTTGTCTATTCTGATCTCTTCTTTTGCCATGGTCACTTGTTGTTGTAATCACACATTGCCGTTTGTATTCCTGCAAGGCAGAATGTCTTGATCGCTTCAATCGCCACATCGATTCTGACAGGTAACTGCTGGCGTTGGTCAAGGGTGAATGATCCGAGCACATATTCGATCTGTTGTCCACGCGCGAAATCGTTGCCTATGCCGAAACGTAGTCGGGGATAGCAGTCGGTTCCAAGCATCTGGGCTATGTTTTTAAGCCCGTTGTGACCGGCGTCGCTTCCACGGGGCTTGATTCTGATTGCCCCGAACGGCAATGCGAGGTCATCGACGATGACGAGAATGTTCTCAAGTTCTATTGATTCTTTTTCTTTCCAATACCTGACTGCGTTACCGCTCAGGTTCATGTAAGTGGAGGGCTTTAATAGAATCAGTTGTCTGTTTTTCAACCTCATGCGTGCTATGTCTCCATATCGTTCGGTCGAAAAAGCAGTATTGGATGCCTCAGCGAAGGCATCCAATACTTTAAATCCTATGTTGTGGCGTGTCGAGCTATATTCAGCTCCGATGTTGCCGAGCCCTACGATGAGATATTTCATAGTCGGGTTTCAGGATATGTATCTGTTATTTACTTGCCTGCGGTTGCAGCTGCACCACGGGCTGCGCGAGTCAACTGAACGGCGCAGACAACGGCGTTCTTGGCGTTGACAAGTTCAAGTCCCTCGAAGTGGAGGTCTCCGATCTGCATGGTTTTGCCGAGACCGAGGTGGTCGACATTGATGACCAGACGCTCGGGAATTGCAGTGTAGACAGCTTTCACTTTGAGTTTCTTCATCGAGAGTGAAAGTTTACCACCGGCTTTGACACCTTCTGCATGTCCTTCAAGCTGAACGGGAACTTCGATGATTACCGGCTTGGTGTCGTTCACTTCGAGAAGATCGATATGGAGAACGGTGTCTTTAACCGGATCGAACTGAAGGTCTTTGAGAACGGCCATTTTAGTCTTGCCATTGTAGCAAAGCTCGATAGCGAAGATGTCGGGTGTATAGATCAATTTGCGCACAGCATCGTTGGTTACGACAAGGTCTGTAGTGATCATGCCTTTGTTGTTGCCGATCTCAACGAGTTTTTCGCCTGCTTCAAGAGTTCCGTTATAGGGAAGTTCTACAATTTCTCCACCATTGAGAACAACGGGGATTTTACCTTCGCTACGGAGTGCTTTAGCTGCTTTCTTACCGAGGTCGGTACGGGGCTGTGCTTCTAATTTAAATGTTTTCATTGTTTTGTTAAGTAGTTGTGTTACTAAAAATTAAGTTTGAAAATTGCTCCTTAATTTCCCATCACACGAGGCGTGATGCCTAAAAAGCGGTGCAAAGTTACTGCTAATTCCGTTGATATCCAAATAATCTGGAGCCAATTGTCTGATTATTTTTCTGTTTTCACTTCGGCGGGACGCTCATATCCGTCTTTGACACATCGTTCTGTCATGTTCTTTATGCGTGCGGCGGTCTCCGGGTGAGAAGAAAACATTTTGTTAATGTAGCTTGACTTTGCGTTGCTGTCGCCTTCCATTTTCTGGAATTTTTCAAATGCCATTACCATGCCCCACGGATTTTTTCCATGCTGAACGAGGAAGTCATATCCACAGTTGTCTGCTTCGTTTTCCTGTTTTTGAGAATATTTGGCATTAATGAGCGATTCTCCGAGTTTGCTCAGTTGAGAATCGGCCAGGACTGCTGCTTTTCCGCCTGTCGAAGCTGCGGCATCTTTAAGTGCGTCAGTCATTAGCGATGTTCTGAAAGCATTCTTTGAGTGGCGTTTCATGACATGTCCGATTTCATGTCCGATTATGCCGAGCAGTTCGTCGTCTGACATGATGTCCATGAGTGACGAAAACACTCTGACGCTGCCGTCGGGACACGCGAAAGCGTTTACATCAATGACGTTGTAAACCTTGAAGTTCAAGGGAATTCCGTCGGCGTCGGTGATTCCGTCGGTCAATTTCTTCAGTCTGACGGTGTAGGGATCATCATCTGGAAGAACGGGGTTGTTCTTGTCCATCCAGTCTACCGACTCTTTGACATATTCTGCCATTTGTTCGTCAGTCAACGTGGCTGCCTTGGCAGCTTTGGCCGCTCCGCTCACAGCTTTTTTCAAATTGAACTGGGCATAGGCCGGTGAGCCTGCCGACAAACACAATAAGAGAGAGATGAGAAGATTAAGAAAATTAGTTTTCATTATTTGATCCGTTATTTATAAGGTTAAAATGTGAAAATGCTTTCTCCATGCAGGTGCAAAGGTAAGCATATTTCAGAAAATAACGAAACAGTTCAACCGGTAAAAACAATCGTCCTGGCTCACGTTTTACGGAATATGTGATAACCAAAAAATGGTAATGCCATTGTTGGCGAAAAATTCACAACACAGGTAGAGAATATAAATACAAGCAGAATACTTACGTCAAACCAAAAATCATTGAAAACATTTCCATCCGATATCACAGTTCCAATAACGCAAGTAACTGCTATCAAATACAGGCACCCCAAAATTAAGCCAAGTTCTATTATCCCTGTCTTATCCAATACTACAGATATAAGTGAGATATACTGTAACTTGAATTTGTGTGGGTAAAATGTTTTGACCGTCAGCTTCACATTATAGCGATTCGTCAACGTATCATTATCTGACTCCAAGGTTAATTAGTAAAGCTGCAAGGGCTACACCTATCAACGCCGGAATCAGACTGTTTTCCCACAATATTCTATTTCGTGTCTTTCTGTTCTCATCATATTTTGCCCGGTTCAACAAACATCTTCCATCACTACATTCCTCAATAGCACTTATATACTCCTGCTTTTTTCCTGTGAAGTCGTTTAATCGTATAAAAGCTGCCTTATCATGTTCATGTTCAAGAACAAGATAACGATGTGACATAACACCACGCGCCATCATCCATTCAAAATAGAACCCTTGAATTTTCTCCCATGAATAAAACTTATAATTATCAATCCAAAGTGATGAATTGTTTGACAATGTAACTCGACGGCAATAATAATGTATTCCATCGTTGCCAATTATCAGTCGATTCGGATGTTTAACAATGCCCCATATCGGAAAGGCCAAAATCATAATGAAAACAATTATGTAAATAAACAATCCGATAGCTCCCTTGTCTCCAAATGGAAATGTGTCAAGACTGACCCATAGACATATAAATGGGCACAGTAATATGCCATATAAAACATATTCCAGCCAACTGTCTTTGAAAATATATCCGTCAGTTTTCATTGTCATGAGGTATTTAAGATAACAATTCGACCATTCGGTTTTTCAGTTTCTTATATCTGGTGTAGAAGCCAAAACGAATAAATAAGAAAAACACGCTTGCAAACAGAATAAAAACGGTCATAATCAGCACAGAGTCTCCAACGATGCCGTGTGCTAAAATCTGGTAAATGGCAGAGGCTCCAATCGCTAATATTCCTATTGCAAACAGGCCCATAAAGATGACTGTGAGGATGTTTGGGCCAATTCCAAGATGTACCTCGCAACTACTTTCATTTATAGGATATATTGAGGCTTTTGCCATAGGTGCAAGAGATGATTGTAAGTCCGAATTGCGGATGACACAAAAACCATTAGACCAAACCGACCCTCTAAACTCAAATCCCTTTACAAAACTGTGCCGTGTTATCACTGCCGATGACGGGCGAAAGGTAGCCTTATTCATGAAATCCATAATCTCATGAACATTCTTATCAACGACAATATCCAGCTTGTATATCGGCGCGATCATGCTATTTTTTCTTTTCGTGTTTGAACCTGACGGTTTTCTTTGTGTTGCGTTTGGGATATTTGACTTTTATTGTTTGAGGTTTATCGTAACCGTCAACCGCTATACGCAATATGGCTTCTTTCAGAGGCTTGCCATCGTCATCTTGAAAATCAGAATCCTCATTCCAATAAAAACGGAATACACCCTTTTCCGCAATCCATACCGGTTCAAGAAAGTCAGAATCCTCATCACCATCTTCATCGAAATATACCCGTTCTATCGTTACAGAGTCATAAGGCAATGGCTTTTTATTTTCATCAACGATATATAAATCAAGCATATTATCACGGTCATAGTAAGCGGAAATGGCACCAACAGAAACTGCTGCTAATTCACCCAAAATTAGCGAATCATCACTATTCAGCATTATTTCCAATGGGGCATCATCATCATCCAAGACA
>CAJUPY010000015.1 GCA_910588035.1 uncultured Muribaculaceae bacterium
TAGAATGCCTGCCTGTCACGCAGGAGGTCACGGGTTCGAGTCCCGTACGCACCGCAGGAGAGAGGAGAATGTGTAAAAGCCCAAATGACTCAGGTCGTTTTCTTTTACACATTCTTTTTTTTATGTCTTTCTCTTTAGTTAAATTTTCTCAATGACTGAAATTAGCGACTGTCATTAACGGTAAATTGAATATGATTTACTAAATTTGTCGCCGAAATGCAGAAGAATCTGACCATAGACCGAGGCAACACCGCCACAAAAGTAGTCGTGTGGGAAGGGAGACGTGCCATATACCGAAACACGTATCCCCGCTTTTCGTGTGTCGAGGCGTCGTCTCTGCGTGACCGCTATATGCCGGGCAATGTGATGCTGTGTTCAGTTGCCGGAGACGATGAAGAGGTGATGGCGATGCTTTCAGATGTATTCGCCGGTACGCGGGTCGGTCTGCTCACTTCGGAAACGCCCCTTCCGATTGCCGTTGACTATCAGACGCCGGCGACGCTCGGTTCCGACCGCATAGCGGCCGCAGTCGGCGGTTGGACGTTGCATCATGGACACGACATGCTGATTGTCGATGTCGGCACGGCGGTGACCTATGACGTTGTCACGGCCGACGGCCACTTCGTCGGTGGAAATATCGCGCCGGGTGTGGGCATGAGGCTGAAGGCCCTGCATCAGTTCACGGCCCGTCTTCCGCTCGTCGAGAGCAAAGGCGAGACGCCTGCTTTCGGAGTCACCACCGAGACCGCGCTCCGGTCGGGAGCAGTCAACGGAGTGATCGCCGAGATTCTTTTCTATCACTCCCGGCTGCAACCGGGTGCAAAATTGATTTTGACCGGTGGCTGGGGATCGGATATGGCAGAGATGCTTCCGGTCAAGGCAACCGTAAAACCTTGTTTAGTGTCAATCGGACTAAACAGCATACTAACATATAATGAAACAAAATAGACTAATCATCACCCTTCTCGTTCTGCTTGCGTCAATAGCCTCGGTCAATGCCCAGGACGCGCTGTCGCCCTATTCACGCTATGGCTACGGTAATTTGCGCGACAACTCGACTTCGGCCCAGCGTGCCATGGGTGGAGTCGGTTACGCGATGCAGAGCGGACGACAGATCAACGTAATGAACCCTGCGGCATATGCCTCGATCGATTCCATGACATTTCTTTTTGACATGGGCATCAACATGACTCACCAATGGGCGCAGGATGGCGATGCAAAAGATAAGAAATTCGGAGGTGGACTCGATTACATCACCCTTCAGTTTCCAATAGGAAAAATCATGGGAGCCTCGTTCGGCCTTCTGCCCTACAGCTCGACCGGATACTCGTTTGGTGACGCCATTGAAAACGGAGCCAATTCGTTTCAGGGTGCCGGCGGTCTGAACCAGATGTATGCAGGTGTGGCTATCAGACCATATATTCCCGGACTTTCGGTCGGAGCTAACATCTCTTATCTTTTCGGAACAATACGTAACGACAACTATGTTTTCACTTCCGGCGGTGCGACATCACTGTTTGAGCGCGTGATGGAAGTCAGGGACTATCATCTGCAGTTCGGTCTCCAATATGGCGTGAACATCGGCGCAGACAACAAATTGGTGGCCGGTGTGACCTATTCACCGGGCAAAGACCTCAGGGGCAAGACCTACGGCATCAAATATGACGTGTCTGACATCGACAACAACACCGCGACACCCGACACCACCCAGACCATGCAGCTCAAAGGCAATTACAGCATGCCTGAAACCTGGGGGGTGGGATTGAATTACACGTTCAAGAACAAACTCATGGTTGAGGTTGACTACACCTATCAGCCTTGGAAAAACGCCAAATATACAGCTCTCGAGGGATATGAAGGTACACGCTTCGACAACAGATGGAAGGTGGCTGCCGGAATACAGTATACCCCAAATCCGCGCGGCAACTGGCTTCAGAGAGTGAATTACCGCATCGGAGCTTTCCATGACCGTGATTACATCATGGTCGGCGACAATCACATCAAGCGTCAGGGTCTTACACTTGGATTCGGACTTCCGGCACCGCGTTCGAAAACAGTCATCAATCTCGGACTCGAATATTCGAGACGTTCGGCTTCTCCTGCCAAACTCGTCAAGGAAGACTATCTGTTCATCACTCTCGGCATAAACTTCAACGAAGTCTGGTTCTTCAGAAATAAACTTCAGTAACCGCGACCGGGCCGATGTTGACGCGAAAAAAAATATCGGACGGCGGAATGTCGGCATTACCGGCTGTGGCATTGGCCGCAGTCGCGTTGGTTGCCGCTGTCAGCCTCTCTTCGTGTCACGAAAAAGAGAAACTGTCTGAGACGTCAAATGCCGATCCCGACGCAACTCCGACGATGATGACCACCGACGTGTCGACGTTGATTTCCGATTCGGGATATACGCGCTATCATATCACCTCGCCCCTGTGGCTGATGTATGAGAATCTTCAGGAGCCATACTGGAAATTTCCCGACGGGTTGTTTCTGGAGAAATATGACAACGACATGAGAACCGATGCCACAATCAGATGTGATTCGGCGATATACCTCAGCCAGCGTCGCATCTGGCAGCTTGATGGCAATGTCAGAATGAGAAATACGGCCGGAGACCGTTTCCTGACCCAGCAACTGTTCTGGGATCAGCAGAAACATCAGGTCTATTCAGACTCGTTCATACACATCGAACGCTCCAACCGCATCATCGAGGGATATGGTTTCCAATCAAACGAACAGATGACCTCATATCGGGTCAACAAACCCTCGGGAATATTCCCTGTTCCGGAACGAAAAGATTCGCTTCGGGACAACGGTGAAGTCAATTCTGCTGTCACGCAGACGACCGGACGGCAATCGGCACCCGACAAGATTCAAACAGATGTTACCGAGGCTGTGGAAGCGGTCGAAACAGAATAAAAATCACAATAATGAGTCCTTGGATAATTGTCATAATAATCACGTTGCTGTTTTCGGGATTGTTCTCGGGAATGGAGATCGCGTTTGTCACAAGCGACCGCGTCCGTCTTGAACTCGACATAAAACGTGGAGGCGCGATAGCGTCGATATTGACACGGTTTTACAACAATTCGGCTTTTTTCATATCGACCATTCTTGTCGGTAACAACATCGCTCTGGTCATCTATGGTATGGGTGCGGCCGCGTTGCTCGAACCGTGGCTGAGAAACTATGTCAGCAACGAGGTGTTGATTCTGATACTATCAACGTTGATCACGACCGGAGTGATTCTCATAACCGGTGAATTTGTGCCTAAGACAGTTTTCAGAATTAATCCAAACAGTTCGTTCAAGTTTTTCGCTCTGCCGATCTACTTGATCTATCTGGCTCTGTATCCGATTTCACTGTTCACGACATGGATTTCGAAAATGTTGATGAAACTGGCAGGAGTCAAAGACTCCGATACCTCGCTCGGCTACCTGTCGGTGGGCGATCTCAACGATTTTCTCGAAAGGTCGATTGACCAGAATACGGCGACACCCGAAAATATTGAGAACGAAGTCAAGATTTTCCACAACGCGCTCGATTTCTCAACGATTCATCTTCGCGATTGCATGATACCGCGCAATGAGATTTTCGCTGTCAATGTCGACACTACCACTACTGCCGAGCTGAGTGACCTCTTCACAAAGTCAGGCCGGTCCAAGATATTGGTATATCGCGAGGATATCGACGATATTCTCGGCTATATACATGTTTCTGAGCTGTTCCATTCCGACCGTGAATGGAAAGAAAACATAAAACCGGTCATTTTCGCGCCTGAAACGTTGATGGCCAATAAAATGATGCGTCGTCTGCTTGCCGAAAAGCGGTCTATTGCCGTTATAGTCGACGAGTTTGGCGGAACCGCCGGCATGGTGACTCTCGAAGATCTCGTCGAGGAAATTTTCGGTGATATTCAAGATGAGCACGACCACACCCGCATCGAGCATCGCCGCATCTCCGACAATCAGTTTGAGTTCTCGGGACGCATCGAGATTGAATTTGTCAACGACACATATCATCTTGACATTCCTGAGAGCGATGACTATCAGACATTGGCCGGATATCTGCTTCACACGCTCGGAACAATACCTAAGCAGGGCGAGCCGCTGACACTCGGCAGTCTGCAGTTTGACGTGGTCAAACGAACTGCCACACGTCTCGAACTGATAAAGGTGACTAAGATTGAGACTGAGGACTGAAATTTAAATGATTAACTTTAAACCAACATACTGAATATGAGAAAAACGGCTTTAAAACTTATTGCTTTTTTGTTCGTGGCGATTTCAATGGCAGTTACATCTTGCGGCAAATCGCCTGAAGAACAATTGAAAGAGGTTATCGGGCAAACAAATTCCGAGATAGGTGGAAAAGTTGTCAGTGCAGGTTGTGTCTGCGACAGCGTTACATATGAGAACGGAAACATGATCTACTATTTCAATTTTCCCGGCATTGATCTCGGATCACAGATGACCGACGACCAGTTTCTCGAACTTATCAAACCGAATGTTGACGCCCTTCTTCAAGGCAACCTCGGATCGGGAGCAAATAATTCAGAGATCTCTCGACTGACCGATTTGCTGCTTGAATGCAACGCAGGAGTGGAATTCAAGATGAATTTCGCCGGCCGCAGTCTGGGTCTCGATTATTCGCCTGAAGAAATCAAGACACTGGTTAAATAACAGATAATAAAATAACTTATAACCTAACATAAAATCACAAGTAGCAATGAGTAAGATTGTAACTTTAGGAGAAATCATGCTCCGTCTGTCACCCGCCGGGTGTCATCGTTTTGTCCAGGTCGATTCTTTTGATGTGATCTGGGGTGGTGGAGAAGCCAACGTGGCAGTCAGCTGTGCGAACTATGGCCACGATGCCTATTTCGTCAGCAAACTTCCGACCCATGAGATCGGACAGGCTGCTGTCAACGCACTTCGCCGCTATGGAGTTAAGACCGATTTTGTGGCTCGTGGAGGAAACCGCGTAGGCATCTATTATTGCGAGACCGGAGCTTCGATGCGCCCTTCAAAGGTGATCTATGACCGTGCCGGTTCTTCTATCGCCGAGGCAGATGCTGCCGATTTCGATTTCGATGCTATCATGGAAGGTGCCGATTGGTTCCATTGGAGCGGCATCACACCCGCTATCAGCGACAAGGCCGCCGAGATCACGCGTCTCGCCTGCGAGGCTGCCAAACGCCACGGAGTGACAGTCAGCGTTGACCTTAACTTCCGCAAAAAACTGTGGACGAAGGAGAAAGCGCAGTCAATCATGCGCCCGCTCATGCAGTATGTCGATGTCTGCATCGGCAATGAGGAAGATGCTGAACTTTGTCTCGGTTTCAAACCCGATGCCGATGTCGAAGGTGGCGAGACTGCCGCTGAAGGCTACAAGGGCATCTTCAAGGCAATGGCCAAGGAGTTTGATTTCAAGTATGTCATCTCGACCCTTCGTGAAAGCTTCTCTGCAACCCACAATGGCTGGAAAGCCATGATCTACAACGGCGAGGAGTTCTATGAATCTAAACGCTATGACATCAATCCGATCATTGACCGTGTCGGTGGTGGTGATTCATTCTCGGGAGGTGTTATCCACGGTCTTCTCACAATGCCGACCCAAGGTGAGGCACTTGAGTTTGCCGTGGCAGCATCAGCTCTGAAACACACCATACCCGGTGACTTCAATCTTGTGTCGGTAGAAGAAGTCAAGGCTCTTGCCGGAGGAAACGCAAACGGTCGTGTTCAACGCTAAATACTAAATCAAGATGGCTAAATTTGATAAAATTTCTGTTCTGAACAAACTGGCGTCCGCTCCGATGGTGCCTGTATTCTATCATAAAGACGCCGAGGTTGCCAAGGCAGTCGTGAAGGCATGCTACGAAGGTGGAGTGCGTCTGTTTGAGTTCACCAACCGTGGTGACTTTGCGCATGAAGTGTTTGCCGAAGTTTCTAAATTTGTTGCCAAGGAGTGCCCCGAAATGGCACTTGGTGTCGGTTCGGTGATCGATGCTCCGACTGCGGCTCTCTACATGCAGCTCGGTGCATGCTTCGTTGTCGGCCCGTTGTTCAACCCCGAGGTTGCCAAGGTTTGCAACCGCCGTTCGCTACCCTACATTCCCGGTTGTGGCAGTGTAAGCGAGGTAGGTTTCGCACAGGAGGCCGGTTGCGATGTATGCAAAATTTTCCCCGGCGACGTGCTCGGACCGAAATTGGTCAAAGGACTTCTCGCTCCTCTGCCTTGGTCAAAACTGATGGTGACCGGAGGAGTGGAACCTACTGAGGAGAATCTCAACTCATGGTTCTCGGCCGGTGTATTCGCAGTCGGCATGGGTTCGAAGCTGTTCCCGAAAGACAAGGTTGCCGCTCAAGACTGGGCCTACGTAACCGCAAAATGTCAGGAAGCTCTTTCTTATATCAAGAAGTAAACAGCAATTATTGAATATGTAAAAAACGCCGGTCTGCTGAGTGCTGACCGGCGTTTTCCATGTTATGTCAAATTATTTGTTTTCCTTATAGTAGTTGAGGTAGCGGGTGGTGATGTCGGGTGCGTCGCCTGTGATGAAATCTGCACCGTTGATGATCCATTCACCTATCATCGCACTTGTTGTGACTGTCCACACATTTACTGTCAAACCGAGATTCTTTGCATCGGCTACGAAAGAGGGATTACTGTTGTAGATTGTGTATTTGTAGTCGACGTTGATGTCACCGGCATCTTTCAGCTGTTGCGGAGTCTTTACTTTTGAGGCTGAGTCACAGAGATACTGCACTGTCACTTTGGGCGACAGTTTTGCGAGAGCTTCACAAGTTGCGTAGTCAAAAGCTATATATTCAACCATATCTTCGAGACCGGCGGTCTTGACAGCTTCGACGGCAGCCATGGCAGCCTCGATTGTGCGTCCGGCCTGAGAGTGTGTCTTGATCTCGATGATCAGTTTGCAACGGTCGCTGCCTTTCAAGATCTCGAGCAGATCTTCGAGTGTAGGCACTGTCTCCCCGTTGGAAAGCGTTTTGTCTTTGACAGCGTCATAGGTTGAGTCTTGGATTTTCACACCTCCGATCGAAGAATCGTGATTGACCACGAGGCGGTTGTCGGTTGTGAGCCATACATCGGTCTCCGCGCCGTAACATTTGAGGTCGATAGCGTTCTGCAAGGCGGCACGTGAATTCTGGGCAGCTCCTTCAGTGGCCCAATAGCCACGGTGGGCGACAACTTCTGTGTTCACGTCAAATTTATCAGAAAGAGTGAAATTAACGTTGCCGAGTTTCTGGGTGCGCTCACCGCGGTTCAGAGTTACGGTGTATTCTCCTGTTGTGATATCGGCCGGAAGGGTTAGGGTCACACCTTCGTCACCCTTGAGGGTCGCCGGCAGATCCTTGCTGTATGATCCATTGGTCAGGGTGATGACATCTCCGTTCTCGAAACCTTCGCCAAACACAGGATAATTCGCACCTGCCTTGACCATCACGTTTTCGAGAAGTGTGGTTTTCTCTACGATCGGTTTGGTCGAGAGAATGCCGTTTTCGACATCTTGATATAGACGTGTGGCCTGCTCGGCGTCAAGAGGATCATCATAGATTCTGGCCAGAACGATCGTTCCGTTGATTCCGTTCTGCACACCTGTCGTTTTGGTCGACGACACTTTTGTCGCGTCACCACCGATGCAGAAAGAGGTGGCACCGGCAATAGCGGCCTTGTAGTTGCTGCCGTCGAGGGTGAGCTCGTTTTGAAGCTCGCCATTGACGTAGATGTATGCTTTTTTCTCATCTTTGTTCCAGACACCGACAATGTGGTAATACTCATCCGGCACGGGAATAACTTCGCTCGCACACCAACGCCAGGTGCTCGTTGTGGTTTTCGAGACGTTGGGAAGGAACGTGAGGGTGTTTTTATTGTTCGGACCATTTTCAGTTCGTTTGACCATGATTCCTGTACCACCCTGTTCGTGGCTTGCGAAAATCTTTGCCTCGCGGTTAAGAAGGGTGCCGGAGTAATCTGGCTTGAACAACACCTCGAGTGTGTGTCCGTCGGCAATGGCATTTTTGAATTTCGTGTTGTTGGTGTAGTCAAAGCGGTAGAACATCTTGGTCACATTGCTGTTACCCCAGTCATTACCTGAAATCTTGGCTACATAGCGGTTGAATTCGTCGCTCCACTCGGTTTTCGGACCGCCACCGGCCTCGACATCAAATTTCATCGGCGAGACATCTTCAGCCGTTCCGTCTTCATGGAAAACGACATTGAAGAGATCGGCCTGAGGCATCGGGGCGAGAAATGTCACAGAGTCGATGTCGGCCGCGCTAAAGAGCTCGTTTTTGTCAGCATCGACGACCTGCAGTGACTTTACGCCGGTTTTGATAATGCGGTCAACGTCGGCGGCAGGCATCTTATGGATCATTTCACCTTTGGAATGGAAGTAGAGATAGTCTTCGGCTGACATTGAAAGAGAGGCTGCACCGATAGCGATGACGGCAGCCGACAATGATATGGTTCTTAAAACTTTCATGGTTTAACGGGCAATTTTATATGTTGATTTAATACCGCCGGCTTCAACGACGATGATGTTCAGACCGTTGCTTGCAATGGTCATAGAGGCGGTCGTGGCATTGGGCACGGCGTGACCTTTCAGTTCGCCGAGGGTGTTGTAGACGCTGACTGAAGTGATCTCTGACGGACTCTCGATAAACAGAACGTCACCTTCGATTTTTACTTTCAGGTTGTCTGTGCCGACAGTCGAGACAGCACCGGGATCAAGTGATCTGAATGTCAGGAAACCGAATTTGTCCATGTCAACATTCACATTGTCGCCTTTTGTTGGAACAAGGGTCAGTTTGTCGTTATTGAGCTCGATTCGTTTGACTTTCGCCAGTTGACCGAGCGCATCGCCTGAGGTTGAGTAGACATAGACATCTTTGGCTCCGGCACTTAACGACATTAACAGCCCGGCTCCCGCAAGAATAAAGGGTAGTACACCTTTTTTCATCTGAAATTAGTTTTATGGTAATTAATTAAGGAAATGTTCAAGCAAATGAAGTGATGGATCAGTTGTAGAATCGGGGCAAAAGTATGCAAATTATCAAATCTATGCAATAAAAAGGGTAATAAAATTTCAAACAAAATAATAGAGTGCGATTGTGAAGTTAACATAAACCATTGTGCCTGCGACAGATTACAGATGGTCACTGTGTTTCATGGCCGATAAAGGCCATTATTAAAAATAAAGTGGCTCGGGCTTGAATTATTAGAAAAATGTCGTATTTTTGCACAGATTTCTAACCTCTACCCACATTAAGCCAATCAAAATGAAACTGATTAAAAAACAAATGCTGTTGACCGCCATGGCCTTCTTTGCGTCGGTCACCGCATCGGCCGATACCGACGGTGTGGTCTACAGCGACAAGAACGTGCGTTTCACTGTTGTCACAGACGGCCTCGTCAGAATGGAGTATTCTCCCAAGGGCCGTTTCACAGACGACCGCTCGTTCATAGCCTACAATCGTTCGTACCCTGAAAACAATGCCAAAGTGACCGACGACGGCAAGAATGTCGTGATCGAGACGCCGAAGCTCACTCTGACATACAAGAAAGGCAAGGGTCCGTTGACTGCTGAAAACCTGAAAGTGGTGTCTAAAGACACCTCCAAACCCATTGAGTGGACTCCGGGAATGGAGCAGAAGGAAAACCTGTGGGGCACGACCCGAACCCTCGATCGCTGGGACGGTCAGGAATATCTGAAAAAAGTCGATGACAATTGGACACGCACCCACAAAGATCTCGAGACCGGATTGCTGGCACGCGACGGTTGGACTTTCATTGACGACTCAAAAAGCTATCTGGTCGACAACGATGCTGAGTTGCCGTGGGTAGCAGAGCGCAATAAAAAGAATAAAGGTGCCCAGGACTGGTATCTCATGGTTTATGGCGACGACTACAAGGGTGCGTTGAAAGACTTCACGACCCTGTCGGGTAAGATTCCTATGCCGCCGCGCTATGCGTTCGGTTACTGGTGGTCACGCTGGTGGGCCTATTCCGACCATGAGCTGCGTGAGCTTGTCGATAACTTCGAAAGCTATGGAATTCCGCTTGAGGTACTTGTCGTAGACATGGACTGGCACTATACCGACGAGGCACACGGCGGTTGGACCGGCTGGACCTGGAACCGCCGTCTGTTCCCCGATCCGAAAGGCTTCCTGAACTATCTGCGCGACCGCAACATGAAAATCACCCTAAATCTCCACCCTGCGTCGGGAGTCAAGAAGTTTGAGGAATCATATCCTGAGATCGCACGCGAGAACGGCATTGACCCGGCTACCGAGGCCGACATACCCTGGGTGTCGTCAGACAAGCGGTTCATCAAGAGCATGTTCAAGCACATTCTCGACCCGATGTCGGCCGAGGGTATCAATTTCTGGTGGCTCGACTGGCAGCAACAGCTCAACGACTCAAAGTTTGAGAACCTCAGCAACACATGGTGGTTGAACCACACGTTCTATAACCACATGAAGAATACCTACGACGCGCGACCCATGGTCTTCCACCGTTGGGGCGGACTCGGCAACCACCGCTATCCTATCGGTTTCTCAGGCGACAGCTACGCGACCTGGAAGACTTTGAAGTTTATGCCCTATTTCACGGCCACGGCAGCCAATGTTGGCTATGGATACTGGTGTCATGACATCGGCGGCTTTTATGTGGCTCCCGGTGACTCTGTCTTTGATACCGAACTCTATGTCAGATCGTTCCAGCTCGCGGCCCACAGCCCGATGATGAGAACCCATTCGACCAAAAACGCCAAGGCACAGAAAGAACCGTGGACTTTTGACCGCAAGACTCTCGAGGGAATACGTCAGGCTGTCACACGCCGTTATGAAATGGCTCCATACATCTACACCATGGCCCGCAATGCCTACGACACCGGTGTCTCAATATGCCGTCCGATGTACTATGATTATCCCTCTCTTGAGGAGGCCTATAAATATGACACTCAATACATGTATGGCGACAACATGCTTGTCTCTCCGGTAGTGACTCCTTCGGTCGACGGATATGCCACTGTCGAGGTTTGGTTGCCCGACGGTCAATGGTATGAGAACGCCACCGGCACGATGCTCGAGGGCGGCAAGGTCTATAAACGCCGTTTTGCTCTCGATGAGGTTCCGGTCTATGTAAAAGCAGGTTCGGTTCTTCCGTTCCATGCAGGCCGCGAGACCAAACTGCGCCGCAACGATGCACCCTGGGCTTTGACTGTCTTCCCCGGCGGAGACGGCGAGTTCACGGTTTATGAAGATTTTGGCGACGATTCAAACTACGACAAGGAATATGCTACGACAAAGGTCACCTCGCGTCGCGTCGGCGACAAACTGACCGTCACTGTCGATCCGCGTCAGGGTAGCTACAAGGAGATGCCCGACAGCCGTGAGATGAAGGTCAAGGTGTTGGCCACCAAACGCCCGACATCGGTCAAGGTCGACGGAACTGACGCCTCGTTTGAATATGATCCGACTCAATTGGCTGCGATCGTGACATTGCCTTCGAAGGCCGCTTCGGCAAAACGGGTTGTTGAGATGTCATTCCCGTCTGACGCCACTATAGCCGACGGAACGATCGGTAACATGCACCGTTTTGTCAAGACATTCGGTGATTTGAAAAACCGCTATGCCAAGCTTGAGGTCACCGAAGATTTCGGCCCGCTCAGCGTCATCTATGAGGCAGTCGGATACTATCCTGAGAAGACCGACGAACTCGTCGGCCAGTTCCGTGAACGTTTCAACCGTTTGCCCGAGATCGCCAAAGAGCAGCCGATGAGCGACTCGGCCCGTGAATGGTTCCTTAAAGGAGTCGGTTTATGATCAGACTACTCATGACAATAATCATCGCCGTGGCCGTTTCGGTCACGGCGATGTCGGCAAAAGAAACCGGGAAATCAAGGTTCAATCTCGCGACTTACAACATCAGGTTTCTGAGCAAATCAGATTCGCTTGCCGGAAATAACTGGCACCGCCGCTGTCCCGAGATCGCGAAGGTGGTCCGTCTTCACGAATTTGACATTTTCGGGACTCAGGAAGGATTGAAATATCAACTTGAGACACTTAAGGCTGAGTTGCCCGGTTATGACTATATCGGAGTCGGGCGCACCGACGGCAAGTCGGCCGGAGAACACTCGGCGATATACTACGACACGACGCAGTTTGACGTCGTTGACCACGGTGATTTCTGGCTGTCGGAAACACCCGACAAACCCGGTCTGGGGTGGGACGCCGCATGTTACCGCATTTGCACCTGGGGGCGTTTCCGTCACCGTCAGTCGGGACGCGAGTTCCTCTATTTCAATCTTCACATGGACCATGTCGGCAAGACGGCACGCATTGAGAGCGGCAAGCTGATTCAACGCAAGATCAAGGAGTTTGGAAGCGATTTGCCAACATTTCTGTCGGGTGATTTCAATGTAGATCAAAACAACGAGTGCTACAGGTCGATTGTCGATGCGGGAGTCTTTCGCGATTCCCACTCGATCGCCGGCTATGTCCATGAACCCAACGGCACGTGGAACGACTGGAAGCCAAACGGATTCACACGAAGCCGCATCGACCACATTTTCGTGACCGACGGCATCGAGGTGAAAAAATATGCCATTTTTACTGACCACTATTTCTCTACCGATAAACCTCAGACTCATGACAAAGGCGAAGGCTATGACTTCGAGGTTGTCGACTACACGCTCCGCACCCCTTCTGACCACTATCCGGTCATGGTGGCGGTGGAACTCTGATTTGCATTGATACGACATTTTTCGGGCGACCATGTGTTGATTGCACTTGGCCGCTTTTTTGTGAAAAAACGAATGAACTTATTGCTAAGATTTCAAAAAAACGAAAAGGCTGCCTCACGGTAGCCTTTTCATTTTTTATAATAAACCAATCATTATCACATTTCTTACAGTTATGCTCTTTATCATTAGAACCCTCAGAATGAGTAAAAGTTTATGTCGAAATTGAAATAAAATGGAGAATTCACGATTTGAAATGATATATTATTGAAAATCAGGATAGTAGATTTTGTTAAAATTTGTGACCTGATTATTAACAATGTTAAACATAGTGTTTATATTATCGATTTACCGGCGATTGTCGGAAAAAATAGACCGATTGTGCGTAACTTTGCTGTCAAAGAATCAGAAAAATATGTCAGGAACTATAAAGACTAATGCAGCGAGACTCCTTGACCGCGCAAAGATAGCCTACAGTCTTGTGCCATATGAAGTCGATGAGAACAATCTCGCGGCAACCCATGTGGCTGAGCAACTCGGTGAAGATATAAAGTGTGTTTTCAAGACTCTTGTGCTCCATGGCGACCGGTGTGGCCATTTTGTGGTTGTCATTCCTGGTGATGCCGAGGTCGATCTGAAGAAGGCGGCCAAAGTGGCGGGCGACAAAAAGGTCGATCTTATCGCGATGAAAGATCTGTTGCCGCTGACGGGTTACATACGCGGCGGCTGTTCACCAATCGGAATGAAGAAGTCGTTTCCGACATTCTATCATCAGACGGTTGTTGACTTTCAAAAAATATATGTGAGTGCCGGACAGCGGGGACTGCAGTTTTGCGTCTCACCTGACGATCTGATAAAATATACACGCGGCATTGTTGCCGATCTGATAAAGGGGGAAGCTGATGATGAAGAATAGGTTTGGGGAGATTTTTTCGGTCACGACTTTCGGCGAGTCACACGGCCCGGCCGTCGGCGGAGTCATTGACGGTATGCCTGCCGGCATCGAGATCAATCTCGACCGGGTGCAGCATGAGCTCGATCGCCGTCGCCCCGGACAGTCAGCGATAGTGACCCAACGCGACGAGAAAGACAGAGTCGAGATTCTGTCAGGTGTTTTTGAGGGCCTCACTACCGGTCAGCCTATCGGATTCATCGTCAGGAATCAGGACCATCATTCGACTGACTATGACAATATGCGCCATGTCTATCGGCCCTCACATGCCGATTACACCTACTCGATGAAATATGGTCTTCGTGACCACCGTGGTGGCGGACGTTCGTCGGCCCGCGAGACTGTCTCACGTGTAGTGGCAGGTGCTTTCGCCAGACAGGCTCTCGAGCAAGTCGGCATCACTGTGGCCGCTTTCACGTCTCAGGTGGGTCAGATTGTGCTCGGCCGTGATATTTCAGATATTGACCTTTCACTCATAGACACAAATGACGTGAGATGTCCTGACAGTGTGGCCGCGGCTGAGATGAGAGAGCTGATCATGCAGGTCAAGGGCGAGGGCGACACGGTCGGTGGGGTAGTGACATGTGTTGTCAGAGGTTGTCCTGCCGGACTGGGTGACCCCGCCTTCGATAAACTTCATGCACGGTTGGCATCAGCCATGATGAGCATCAATGCTGCCAAAGGTTTTGAATATGGTATGGGATTTGAGGGGGCAAGCCGTCGTGGCAGCGAGATGATTGATAATTTTGTAGCGACCGCAGATGGCGGCATAAAGGTGGATACAAACAATTCGGGCGGCATTCAGGGAGGTATCTCAAACGGAGCCGACATCGTGTTCAGGGTCGCGTTCAAACCTGTTGCCACTCTTTTGCGCGATGTCGAGACTGTTAACGACAGAGGTGAGCCGGCGACACTGCATGCCCGCGGACGACATGACCCATGTGTGGTTCCGAGAGCTGTGCCTGTTGTCGAGGCAATGGCGGCGGCAGTCATTCTCGATGCGTGGTTGTTGAACAAGACAGTCAGAATGTGATATGCCGAAATTCTATCGCGACTATGCTGATTATCTGGCAGAACGGTTTCAGTGGAAAATGCAGAAACTGACCGTAGATGCCGGTTTCACATGCCCGAACCGCGACGGTACAAAGGGCTGGGGAGGATGCATCTATTGTAACAACGCGACTTTCAGTCCGGCCATATCTGAAAAGACCGAAACTATAGCCTCGCAACTTGAAAACGGTAAGCGTTTTTTCGCCCGCAAGTATCCCGACATGCACTTTCTGGCCTATTTTCAGTCATACACCAATACCCATGGACGCGATCTTGCCGACCTCATCAGTCTTTATGAAGAAGCGTTGTCAGTCGAACGGGTCGAGGGTATAATTATAGGTACTCGTCCTGACTGTATGCCCGACGGGCTGCTGTCGAAGCTGTCTATGCTGAACAAGACGGGCAAGAGAGTGATGGTGGAATATGGTGCGGAGAGTTCCCACGACATTACTCTGTCACGGGTCAACCGGTGTCACACATGGGGCGATACGGTCGATGCGGTTACCCGCACCCATGAAGCCGGCATAGACGTAGGCCTCCATCTGATTCTCGGTTTGCCGGGTGAAAGCCGCGAGATGATGCTGGAGACAGTCGACAAGGTGTCGTCATTGCCTGTTGACACGGTGAAGTTCCACCAGTTGCAGATTGTTGAGCATACACCGTTGGCACACCTCTATCGTGAAGGCCAAGCCGACGTGAGGCTATTTTCGGTCGAAGACTACGCCGCGCTCTGTTGTGAGATCGTCAGACGCCTGCGCCACGACATTGCGATAGAACGATTCACGTCACAGTCTCCCGACGGTCTGCTGATTGCACCGAGGTGGGGATTGAAAAACTATCAGTTTGTCAACATGCTCAACCACTTGTTGGAAAAAGCACAGGGTTAAATAAACTTTTTCATTTTTCAGAGGTCTTAGTTCCGTTAGAAAACAATAAGATCAAAACATTCATCTATTTATCTATGCAACGCCGTCATTGGCTCACAGCCGTTATGATTCTCTTTGCCGCCTTGATTTCAGCGGCTTACAACATCACAGGAACAGTAATTGACACAAACGGGGAGGCTCTTCCCGATGCCACGGTCAGGCTTCTTTCTTCGCGTGACAGCTCTTATGTGAAAGGAGGAGCCGCCGATGTTGATGGTAAGTTCAATCTGTCGGGGGTGAAATCAGGAAAATATATACTCGAGTGCAACTACATGGGCTACAAGCCGTCGTTTGTTGACATCGAAATCAAAAAAACGACATTTGACGCAGGTAAGATCACCCTTCAGGAGACATCATTCATGTTGAAGGAGGCGACAGTCACTGCAGTGAAGACGCCGATCAAGGTTATGGAAGACACAATCGAATTCAATGCTGATTCCTATAAAACCCAACCCAATGCCGTTGTAGAAGACCTGCTCAAACGTCTGCCCGGCGTTGAGGTAGATTCCGACGGCAAAATCACGGCCAACGGAAAATCGGTCACCAAGATTCTTGTCGACGGCAAGGAATTTTTCAGTGATGATCCGAAAGTTGCGTCTAAGAATCTGCCTGTGAACATGGTCGACAAACTTCAGGTGGTAGACCGCAAGAGCGATCTTGCACGTCTGACCGGAGTCGATGACGGAGAGGAGGAGACTGTGATAAACCTGACAGTCAAAAAAGGCATGAAAAACGGTTGGTTCGGTACCGTAGAAGCCGGATATGGCACTGACAGCCGCTATCAGGAGACATTCAATGTGAACCGTTTCTGGAATGACAATCAGTTGACTTTCATCGGTAGCGCCAATAACACCAATGACCTCGGTTTCACCGACGGCAACGGCAACCGTTTCCGCCGTTTCGGTGGCGATAACGGCATCAACAACTCCCAGTCGTTCGGTGTCAACTTCAATATCGGCAACAAAGAAATTTTAAGAGTCGGCGGTGACGTGATGTATTCCCACTCAAAACGTGATAACCGCCGCCGTCAGGAGCGTGAGTATAACTTCACCGACTCCTTCCCGACCCAGTCGTCAACGAGCCAGGCGATTGACCGCGGACACAACGTCAGGGCCGATTTCAGGGTTGAGTGGCGGCCTGACTCATTCAACACTTTCGATTTCCGTCCCCGTGTGTCATACAATGTGAACGATTCCGAGAGTGACTCGCGTTCGCTTAACCGTGCCGGCAATGTCGCACGTGACTCGGTGACCCGCTCGGTAAATCTCGGCGATTCACACGGAAAATCGTTTGAATTCGGTGGCGAACTGGTATATAACCATAACTTCAAACGCCGTCGCGGCCGTTCGTTCTCGGTTCAGATGCGTTACTCGATGAGCAATGTGCGCGAACATGAGAATTCCTACTCATGGAACAAGTTCTACCTGCTTGACTCGCTCGATGTCTATGATCAGTATCTCGATAACCACACCTGGAACAATACGGTCGGAACCAGACTGACATGGACAGAACCGTTGGGTAATGTAGCCAACGGAAACTTCCTCACGTTTGCATACCGTCTGCAGTATCGCTGGAACAATGCCGACAAGAATGTCTTTGACCATCCTGTTGACATGACCGATCCGTCAAATCCGGTCATTGACATGGATCAGCTTATGTTCAACGACACATTGAGCAACCAGTTCCGCAACGATTACTTCAGTCAGGATATACGCGTCGGATATAAGAAAGTTACAAAAGCGATGAACTTCGAGGGCGGTCTGTCGCTCGTGCCGACAATGTCAAAGAGCAAAGATCTGATCAATGACAAACGCTCGATTCCGACACGTTGGGTCTGGAACTATGCGCCGTTTGTCAGAATGCGTTACCGCATAAACAAGACGCGCTCGTTTAATTTCAATTACAGGGGAATGTCGTCACAACCATCCATGTCTCAATTGCAGCCGGTGGCCGACTACACCGACCCGTTGAAAGTAGTTGTCGGTAATCCGGGCCTTGACCCAACGTTCACCCATTACATCCGGTTGTCATTCAATGACTTCAATATGGACGCCCAACGTTCAATCATGGTGATGGGAGATTTCCAGGTGGCGCAGAACAGCATTGTCTCAAAAACGACCTACAACACCGGAACGGCCGGTCAGACCACAACTTATGAAAATGTCAACGGTGTCTGGAGCGGACGATTGATGAACATGATTTCATTCCCGTTCCGTCGCAAGACATGGACATTTCACAACATGATGTTCTTCAATTTCAATCAGAGAGTCGGTTTCAACAACGCATTGCGCAACACCTCGCGTTCGCTGATGTGGGCCGAGTCATTGGGCATCGCGTTCCGTCCCGACAATCTTGAACTTGAACTTCGCCCGAACTACCGTCTTCAACTTCAGACAAACTCATTGCAGAACACCAAAAACTCTACGGTACACAACTATGGCGGAACGTTTAACGGAACATATTACACACCGATCGGCATCGTTCTGTCGACCGACCTGAACTACACGGCCACAAGTGGTTATTCGGCCGGTTACGATACCAAAACCTGGATGTGGAACGCACAGATCGCATATCAGTTCTTGAAAAACCAGGCTACTGTGGCTGTCAAAGCCTATGACCTGCTTCAACAGAAATCAAGCATCAGCCGTTCGATCACGGCAAACTATACCGACGACATCGAGTATAACACTTTGACACGCTACTTCATGTTCACCTTCACCTATCGGTTCAACACATTTGGCAAAGGAAATGAGCCGGCCGGGCGTGGCAATGGCCGACGTTTCGGAGGTCCCGGAGGCCCCGGTCCGCGCGGACATCGTCCGAGATGATGACAGATAAAAAAAGAATTGCCCACGTGGAAACATCACAGACATGCTTCCACGCGGGCAATTCTTTTATTGTCAGAGTCCGAATGTTCCGGCGATAGTCGATCTGATGACTCCGGCTTCCGGAGAATTGCTTTTTAAAATGTTGAGAATCGTCGACAGATATTGCTCCTTGTTCTTCAGACCGCACAATCCGGCGACATTGCTGTTGTTGATCATGGTCTTGTCGTTGAACACCCTGAGAAGACCGTTGTAATCGTTTTCAGACAGAATCTTATTGAAATCATTGAATATTGCCTTGTATATTCCGCGGGGATTGATTTCTTTGACAAGATCGGCTATGTGAGACTCGAGCTGCGATATGTTTCCAAACCGTCCGTCTATTCTGAATTCAACGGTGCGTTTGACCCTGTGACGGGTATGTTCGAGAGCTTGGGCCGCCATTTCAGATCTGAACATCTTGAACAGCGACGTCTTGACTTTGGTGAAGACTCTGTTTTCGTCGCGGTGGCGGTAGCGGGCAACCGCACGTATGACATTTTCAAGCATCAGCAGATTTTCGACTTCAGCCACTTCGGGAACAAGTATCTTTTTGTTTCGCAGATATTCGACTTCGCGACGGTCGCGACGGTCGCGGTCTACTATTCCGTAGCTGTCGAGGTGGTGGAACGCATTCAGATCGTTGAATGACCTGACCGACTCTATGACCTTATTGCAACTGCCGAGAGACTTGACCGTGAATTCAGGAAAAATGAGCGTGTAGAGTTTGTAGTCGATCGAGCGTTCGGCGACGCCTTCGATAAAAAGCACCGGTTTGCGCGCGCCGATAATCGAAAGATAGACATCTTCCGGAATGTCACCATGGTCAGACAGTCTTGAATAACTCCACCTCAGTTTTTTTGGGTCAAAGTCCTGCACCCACACCACCGTGCTGCCGGTTCGGGTCGATGCAAATTCAAGATCGTGGGTGGTGTAGATAAACGAGCAGTCGGGTCGCAGCTGCTCGACTTTGTCCCAGATCAGATTGCTGACTGTCGGGTGGAGGAACGTGGCCGGGTTATCGATGAAGACAATCGCATTCTCCGGCGCGTAGAGAACAGCACCGAGATAATAGAGTGCGGCTCGCTCCCCGTCGCTGAGTCGCATCGAGGAGTAGGCAGCCATGTTGTCATTGCGTTGGAACAGCAGGCGTCCGCTCTCGACAAGAATGCGGTTTGACGGAAATATCGATTGCCATGCTCTTATCACACGGTCAAGTCGGGTTGATTTCAGACGTGCCTTGCCGTCGGTCGCCAACTCGACTTTATATTTTATGAGATTGAGAATCTCATCGTTCAGAAGAAGCGCGATCAATTTGTCGAGTGGCAGCCGGGTTTCGGAATTGAACATAGGCGAACTGTCGGTCATCGCGGCAAACAGACTGTCGATCGAGCCACGGTGCACATCTTTCGGGTTGCGTGAGCCATAGAGGGCGTCGAGGCCGGAGAGGCAATACGCCTTCTCGCCGAGATCATTGATCAGATAGTCGGTGAAACGTGTTTTGCCTGAACCGTTTGCTCCGACAATGAGCAATTGGCGGGAGTGTGATTCAATCAGCTGACGTTGACCGTCAAGATCGGGAGGGAGCAGGATTTTCATGGTTTAAAATGTTGATTAGAAAAGGTCGGCCAGATCATTGAATCTGACTCCGTTGAGGTCTTTCTGACTGACAGTCATCAGACGGTTATCGACAGGCCAAACGATGCCGAGATCCGCATCGTTGAAGAGAAGGGTGCGTTCGGCCGACGGATCATAGACATTGTCTACCTTATATTGAAAACGGGCCGTATCGCTCAAAACGGCAAATCCGTGGGCAAACCCGCGTGGAATGAACATCTGATGTTTATTGACGTCACTGAGCTCGATTGCAAGATGTTGTCCGAATGTCGGCGACTTTTTTCTCAGATCGACAATGACATCAAGAATCCGCCCTTCGGTGACTCTGACCAATTTAGCCTGAGCCCGGTCACCTGCCTGATAGTGGAGGCCGCGCACGACACCGTGGCTCGACTGCGATTCATTGTCTTGAATGAACGTCACGTCACCGATGTTACGGCAGAATTCATCGGCTTTGAATGTTTCCATAAAATAGCCTCGTTCGTCGCCGAACACCCTGGGAGTGAGCAGCCAGACACCTTCAATCGATAGTTGTTCGTAGGTCATAGAGTTGCTTATTTCTGACAAATTTAATAATTTTGCGCATCTAAAACAATTCATGCATGAAAAATATAGTGCTCTTTGATTCACCGACGACCAAAATCAATTTGTTGCCGTTGTCTTATACCCGTCCTTTGTGTGATCTGCGTGTAGGCATAACAACGATTCGGGAAAAATGGGAGGCTTTGCTTCCGGGTGTATATTCGGTATTGACTGATGACTATCTGTCAGAGAAATTCAAGGCAGAACTGACCGGCGACAATCTGTTCATAGCCGGAAATGTCTTGCCCGACAGTGATCTTGTGAAAGCTGTCGATGAGCTTCGTGCCGGTGAGGCACTTTCAGGCGAGAACGGTCTTATCGCCCTCAGAGGCACGGTCGAGCAGTTTAAAAACGGAGTGTCTGCTCAGACTTATGCCGGCAAGGTTGCTGAAGTGAAATTCCTTTATGACATCTTTCTGTTGAATGATAACGCCGTCAGAGACGATTTCAAACGTCTGACTTCCGGCAAAGTCTCTGCGCCGGTCGATCAGTCGAACACCGTCATCGGAGACCCGTCAATGATTTTCATCGCTCCTTCGGCAACGGTCCAGGGGGCGATGCTCAACACGACTAAAGGTCCTGTTTTTATCGATGAAGAGGCTGAGGTAATGGAAGGAAGTTGTCTGCGCGGGCCAGTAGCGGTGTGCCGTCACTCGGTGGTCAACATGGGCACGAAAATTTATGGAGCCACGACAATCGGCCCGTGGTGCAAGGTTGGCGGTGAGCTGAACAATGTTGTCATGATCGGCTACAGCAATAAGGCACACGACGGTTTTCTGGGGAATGCAGTCATCGGCGAATGGTGCAATCTCGGAGCGGGGTGTGTGGCATCAAACTTGAAAAATGACTACACGGAGATCAAACTGTGGAACTATGCCGCCCACCGTTTCACCAAAACAGGTCTGCAGTTCTGCGGTCTGATGATGGGAGACCACTCAAAAGCAGGCATTAACACAATGTTCAACACGGCGACAGTTCTGGGCGTGGGCGTAAATGTCTATGGGTCAGGATTCCAACGTAATTTCCTCGCATCGTTTTCCGAAGGCTCCCGTGCGGGTTTCACCGATGTGCCGCTCTCGAAGTTTTTCGACATAGCCCGCAGAGTCATGGCGAGGCGCGGGTGTGAACTGACGGCTGCAGACGAGCGTATATTCGAGCATATTAACGAAATGGCCCATAATTATAAGGTTTGAGACCGATGGCATTAAAAAACGGCAGAGGCCTCTGAAGAAGAGGCCTCTGCCGTTTTGTTCTGTCAATAGTTTACATGTGGTCGGGTTCGGTCGACATGTAGTGCTGATATGGGTGGTCGCAGGCCGGACAAACTTTTGGCGGCTCGGTACCTTTATATTCAAATCCACACACAAGACAACGCCAGGTGATCTCATGGTCGCGTTTCCAGACTGTTCCGTCTTTCACTTCTTTGAGATAGAGTTTGAAGCGGGCTTCATGGTGACGTTCGATTTCGCCGATTTTGCGGAAATGTTCTGCAATTTCGGTGAAACCTTCCTCTTCTGCAATTTTTGCCGATTCGGTATATTCGTCCACTCCCTCGCGCTGCTCACCTTCAGCTGCAAGAGCGAGGTTGGTGGCCGTGTCACCGATCACACCAGCCGTTACTTCAACCGGAATCTCGACTTCTCCACCTTCAAGATATTTGAAGAAAATCTTGCTGTGACGCAGTTCGTTTTCTGCAGTCTCGTCAAAAATGCGGGCAATCGGGAAATATCCTTCTTTTGTAGCCTGCTGGCTGTAGTAGGTGTAGCGGGTGTAGGCTCCCGATTCGCTGACATAGGCAAGCACAAGGCGTTTTTCGGTCTGTGTGCCCTTTATACTTTTTTTGGTTGATGATTTAGTTGACATAATTATAAACTATTTAGTTCTATTAAGTGCAGATATAACAAGCGGCCTTCTGCGAAAGTTCACCGCAGAAGGCCGCTTGTCAAGAAGATTGTCATTTCATTTCCTTGCGAAGGAAAATTTCGGTCGGGTAGTGGTCTGAGTAGCCATTGAGGAATACTCCGCCCGAATAGGTGCGTCGCGGATAATTCTGACGTGTTCCTTCCGTGTCTCTCAGAAAGTCGAAGTTGTTGACCGTGCATTTCCAGTATTCAAGATGCCCTTTCCTTGCATTTTCAGGAAGCAGTGCTCCCGAAATGATAATCTGGTCAAACAAATTCCACTCGCTTTTGTATGCAAGAGTTCCGATGCCTTTGTCGAGTACTTTCCACCATGGATTGTAGAATTGCTCGGGACCGACTCCCTTCATCTCTTTAGATGCGCCGAGAACGACTGCGCAAGATTTGTCCTGCGGGTCATCGTTCAGGTCGCCCATGATGATGACCGGTTGTCCCGGACGGTTTTTCCAGATGTTTCTGGCGGTCTCGAGACAGAGTGCTGCGGCTGCCTCGCGACTTGGAGACGATTGTTCCTGACCGCCCAGACGTGAGGGCCAGTGATTGACAATTATGCTGACGGTGTCATCTGCCAGAAGTCCGGTCACACACATCTGGTCGCGTGTCGGGTAGCCGATGTCAAGACGCGAGTTGATCACATCTATGACTTTGAACTGACGTGGATTGTAGAGCAGCCCGACATCTACTCCGCGGCGGTCGGGCGAGTCGTGGTGTACGACCTGAAGATTCCACGGCTTGCGGCCCGATTCGACCAACTGCCGGTCTACTTCAGCGACGAGATCGTCAAGAACCGACTTGTTCTCTATCTCCGACACTCCGAGAGCGGCAGGCCCGTTGGGAGTGAACTTGGTGGTCATGGCGGTTATGCAGCGTGCGAGATTGGAGATTTTAGAGCGGTATTTCTGTCCGTTCCACTGACGTGCGCCTTGAGGAGAGAACTCAAGGTCATACTTACCGTTGTTATTGATCGTGTCAAAAAGATTCTCAAGGTTATAGAAGCCGATGCCCCTGACTGCAAATTTCTTGTTTTGTGCGGAAATTGAGAACAGAGACATTGTCAGCAAGGCCATTAAGGCAAGTAGGGTTGTTCGTTTCATTGCGTTTTCGATGGTTGTTTGATGCACAAAGATAGAAAAACTTTTCGGTTTTTATTCCGTTCCCCATTTTTTAAGGAGACGATTCAGCTCTTTTTTCGTGATATAAGTCACAGAGCCATGTTTCTGCTCCTCAAAGTTGGTGCGTTTCATTTTGCTGCCGGGGTCGTCAAAATATCCGATCGGGTGGTAGGTGAAGAAGTCTTTGGTTTCGACAAATCCGAAATTCATCGGCTTGCGGCGGAAATTGTCAAACATAACCACCCATGTGTCGGTGCCGAGACGACGCCAGCAACTGGGTGCCTCATGCCCCTGTTTCTCGTTGTCGACATAGTAATCGTCAAATTTGTAGGGTCCCTTGAGTGACGATGCAGCTGCATGTTTCGGAGTGGCGCCGTGTTCATGACTGCAATAGAAGAGATGATAGGTGTCGCCTACTTTGGTGATGTTTGAATCAATTATGTTGAACGCGCGTCCGGGTGCTTCGACAAGAAGTTGGGGTTTACCTTCAATTGCATTGAAATCGTCGTTGACATAGACATAATAGATGATGTTCTTATCTTTGCCCTGTCGGGTCGTGAAATGAACCATCAGCTTACCCTCTTCTTCGTCATAGACTGTCTCAGGAGCCCATACGCAGCCCACTTCAGACCAGTCCATGCCCTCTTGAGGCGGAAGTTTTGAAAAATCTATGCCGGTGTGGGTCCAGTTTATGAGATCGGTTGATTTCATAAACACAAGTCCGCGGTTGTTTCCCCAGCCATATTTCGCTCCGTCGCGTTCCCATTGGGTGTCGCGGATGCCGTCGCGTTGACCGAACACGTGAAGGTCGGTCATGGCTATGTAGTATGCTCCGTCTGGTCCGCGGAAAATATGAGGGTCGCGGATTCCTTTTTGCTCTGCTATGGTGTCGGCCGCGATAATCTGGCGGTCACCGTTGAGAGCGGTCCAGGTGTAGCCGTCTTCGCTGACGGCGAAATGCAGGCCATGATCCTGGTCTTTGTGATACACCATGAGATAGGCCGACAGATCATTGTCGGAAGCGAACGTTGCCGGAGCTGCAAGCATGATTGCAGTAATAATAGTTGTCAGACGGTTCATTTGTTTATCCTCCGAAATTGTCGTAATGAATGCTCTCTGGCTCGACACCGAGTGAATACAGCATGTTGTTCACGGCCGAGCTCATCGGGCCGGGTCCACACATGTAGTACTCGATGTCTTCGGGATTCTCATGATTCTTGAGATATGTGTCATAGATCACCTGATGAACAAAGCCTGGGGTGTATTTGACTCCGGCTGCATCTGCTGCCGGATCTGGGCGGTCAAGTGCGAGGTGGAAGTGGAAGTTGGGAAACTCTTTTTCAAGCTTCAGGAAATCATCGAGATAGAACACCTCGTTGAGTGCCCTCGCACCATAGAAATAGTTCATGATTCGGTCGGTTGTCTTGAGTGTCTTCGTCATGTGCATTATCTGGGCACGAAGCGGAGCCATTCCGGCACCGCCGCCGATCCACATCATTTCGGCCTTAGAGTCGAAAATCGGGTGGAAATCGCCGTATGGGCCGCTCATGATAACTTTGTCGCCGGGTTTGAGAGTGAAGATATAGCTCGATGCGATTCCCGGCATTACATCTTGGAAGCCTACCTCGGGTTTAGGCTTGAACGGAGGTGTCGCGATGCGCACGGTCAGCATGATGCGGTCACCTTCGGCAGGGTAGTTGGCCATGGAGTAGGCTCTGACTGTTGTCTCGGTGTTGCGGCAGACGAGTGAGAAAAGTCCGAATTTTTCCCATGCCGGAAGATATTCGTCGCCGATGAGGCTTTTGTCAATGTCACGGTCGTAGCTCATCTCATATGGCGGAATCTTGATCTGGGCGTATGATCCGGGCAGGAAATTCATATGTTCACCCGGGGGCAGAGCGACGATGAACTCTTTGATGAAGGTGGCGACGTTGCGGTTTGAGATTACCTCGCATTCCCACTCCTTGATGTCGAGAACCGACTCGGAAACACCTATTTTCATGTTGTCTTTTACTTTGACCTGACAAGCCAGACGCCAGTCTTCCTTGACTTCCTTGCGTGTGAAATGGACCTTTTCAGTGGGGAGAATCTCACCGCCGCCCTCAAAGACCTGAACTCTGCATTGTCCGCAGCTGCCCTTGCCGCCACAGGCTGAAGGAAGGAAAATGTTTGCATCGGCCATTGTCGACAGTAGCGATTTGCCGGCACGGGCTGTCACGTCGGTCTTTCCGTTGAGATTTATGTCGACCTCGCCCGATTTGACGAGATAGTGTTTTGCTGTCAGCAGAACCGCCACCAGAATCAGGGTGATTATCAGAAAGATTCCGACACCCGACACCATTGTCAGTGTCGATGATGAGACGGTGTTCAATATTGCATTATATATCATAGTTGTGGTCGCTTAGATTTTGATTCCCAGGAAACTCATGAAGGCGATGCCCATCAGAGCTGTGATTATAAACGTGATGCCGATGCCACGCAATGGTCCGGGGACATTGGAATAGCTTTCGACACGTTCGCGGATAGCCGCTATGGCCGTAATGGCCAGCAGCCAGCCGAGACCCCAGCCCGCTCCGGCACAGGTTGCTGTCCACACACTGCCGAAATCGCGCTGTTGCATGAACAGCGATCCACCGAGAATAGCGCAGTTGACAGCGATCAGCGGCAGAAAAATGCCGAGTGAGGCATAGAGCGACGGTGAATATTTCTCGACGGTCATCTCGACCAATTGGGTCATCGAGGCAATGACTGCGATGAACATGATCAGAGACAGAAAGCTCAGATCAACGTCGGCATACTCGGGCCCGAGCCATGACAAGGCTCCCGCTCTCAGAACGTAGGTCTCGAGAAGGTAATTGACCGGCAGGGTGATTACCAGCATGAAAGTGACGGCGATGCCGAGTCCGAATGCTGTCTTCACGTTTTTTGAGACGGCCAGGAATGAACACATGCCCAGGAAGTAGGCGAAGATCATATTGTCGACAAAAATCGACCTGATGAAAAGATTCAAGTTTTCCATATCGTTTTACTTTCTATGGGTTAGGGTTCCTGAAGGTCTTTGTTCAGTGAGCGGTGTACCCAGATGATGCAGGCGACGACAATCAGTGCCATGGGAGGCAGAATCATTAGGCCGTTGTTGACATATCCGTGGTCGTAGCACCATTGCGGCACGATCTGGAATCCAAGGAGGGTTCCGCTGCCAAGCAATTCGCGGAAGAAACCTACGATCATGAGTATCAGGGCGTAACCTATTCCGTTTCCGATTCCGTCGAGAAAGGAGAGCCACGGACGGTTTGCCATGGCAAAAGCTTCGAGACGTCCCATCAGAATGCAATTGGTGATGATCAGACCGATAAACACCGAAAGTTGTTTTGACACATCGTAGGCATATGCCAGCAGCAATTGGTTGACAATGACCACAAGTCCGGCCACGACCACAAGCTGTACGATGATTCTGATGTTGGTCGGAATTGTGTTGCGGATCAACGAGATGATCACATTTGAGAAAGCGAGTACCGCGATGACCGACAAGCCCATCACGATGGCGGGTTCAAGTTTGGCTGTGACGGCAAGTACCGAGCAGATGCCGAGAATCTGAACCACGACCGGATTGTTTTTTGACAGCGGGTTGAAAAACACGCTGCGGCTGTTTTCTTTATCTGCCATGACTTATTCTGATTTTTTGAAGGTAGGTTCTATAAGGCTTCAGACATGAATCGAGCATGCTTCCCACACCCTTGCTGGTGATTGTGCCGCCCGAGATGCCGTTGACATAATCTTCGTTGCCGGCAGGTGCCTGTCCGGTCTTGACGACTGCGATCGGCAGAAATTCAAGTCCTTTGAACAGTTGTTTTCCCGTGAACTGGTCGCTGAAGGCCGGTTTGGTGATCTCCGCCCCGAGGCCGGGAGTTTCGCCCTGGTGGTCGAAAAATGCACCGTAGACCGTCGAGGCGTCATCATTAAGCGAGATGTATCCCCAGATCGGTCCCCATAGACCGGCACCGTAGAGCGGAATGACGTATTTTGTGTTTCCGTCGACATTGCAGATGTAGAGCGGAAGTTGACGCTCATCGCCCGGTTTCTTGATCTCAGATGCGATATTGATCGAGAATGCGTCACGACCGATTGAATCTCCTTCTGAGTTGATGACGACCTGGCTTGTCACGTGGCTCTCAAACAGCGATGATATATCGGCTGCATCGCTTGCCGTCACATTGATTGACGAAAGAATCTGGCGGCGTTTGTCGTTGTCGGCGTTTGCCTGTTGTTTCTCTTTGAGCGAGAGTGCGGTGAATGCGAGCGCGGCTCCGACGACAACCACGAGAACGACTATATATATTATGGTATAGATATTACTTTGCTTATTCATCTTCTCATGCTTTTATGCGTTTTAGACGGCGGTTGATGTTGACCTGGACGACACAGTAGTCGATTAGCGGTGCGAGCACATTCATGAGCAGCACTGCAAGCATCGCGCCTTCGGGATAGCCGTTGTTGTAGGTTCTGATGATAATGGCGATCACACCGATCAGAAATCCGTAGATATATTTGCCGACTGTGGTGCGGGCGGCTGTCACCGGGTCTGTGGCCATGAAGACTGCCGCGAAAGCGAAGCCGCCGAGACACAGTTGCTCGTCAACGTGCAGAAAAGAGGCGGGATAGGTGGAAGTGGCGGAGGCGTGGGCGATAAGTGACATGACTGCTCCTCCGGCAAAAACAGAAACTATGATGCGCCAGTTGGCGATGCCTGCGGCAAGCAATATCACTGCGCCGATCAAGATGCAGAGTGTCGATGTCTCACCAAATGATCCGGGAATCAGACCTAAAAACATGTTCCACAGACTGACGGGGTCTCCATTGATGTCTGTTATGCAGGTCTGGCCGGTCGCTGTCGCGATTTGCCCCAGAGGCGTCGCCCCGGTGAAGGTGTCGGGAAGGTCGGTGCCTATGCCGAGAACCGATCTTGTGCCGATAAACACTTTGTCTCCGCTCATGCTCGCCGGATAGCCGAAAAATAGAACGGCGCGGGTGATCAAGGCGATATTGACAATGTTGAAACCTGTGCCTCCGAAGACCTCTTTTGCGAAGATGACAGAAAAAGCTGTCGCTACGGCAATCATCCACAGCGGTGTCTCGATCGGGCATACCATCGGAATGAGTATGCCTGTGACAAGAAAACCTTCCTGAATCTCCTCGCCACGCCATTGGGCGACGATGAACTCGATGCCGAGACCGACGATGTAAGTGACGGCTATCGCGGGAAGAATGGAGAAGAATCCGTAGCCGAAAAGGCTCCAGAAGGGCATCTCTCCGGCTCCTGATGCCAGAAAGTGCTGGTATCCGGCATTATACATGCCGAACAGCAGGCAGGGCATCAGTGCGAGAACGACAATGATCATTGTGCGTTTGGAGTCGCGGCTGTCGTGAATGTGTACGCCCGACTTTGATGTTTCGTTGGGCGTGAACAGAAAAGTCTCAAACCCGTCGAAAACCGATCTGAAGGCATGAAGTTTGCCTTCCGGTTCGAAATTGGGCTTTATTTTGTCTAAAAAGTTCTTTAGTGATTTCACTGTTTTGGGTTTTGGCTGTTCAACGGTTATTCGGTCTCCTTACGAAGGTACTCGAGGCCTTCGGCGACAATTTTCTGAAGTTCGAGTTTTGAGGTGTCGGCATATTCGGCCAACGCGAAATCTTCAGGCACAACCTCATAAATGCCGAGAGCTTCCATGCGGTCGATGTCTTTCGACAATATGGCTTTGATGAGATACTCGGCCATGATGTCCATCGGAATGAGTTCATCATATTCTCCAGACATGATCATGGCTCGACGCCCTCCTTGAAGGCGTGCGTCGGGATTGAATTTTTTCTTCAGGAAATGGCCGGGGAAAGAGCGTCCGACGCTCATTTTTGAGGGTGAAAGCGACGCCCAGCCCATAAATTCGTCAACATCGTCGCCTTCGGGAATGACAGTGACCTGTGTATAAGGGAACCGGAGGAAGCCGTCGGCTCCCACCGCCGTCCCGGTCAGAACGTTCCCTGAAATGATGCGGTGGTGGCGGTTATCGTCTTTCACATTGTCTTTGAGCAGCACATTGACGGGGGCTCCGGTGAGAGTCTTTGCATAATGTGGCTTGATGACCTCGCTTCCGGTCACGGCGACAAGGGTCGAGAAGTCGACATTGCCGGTGAGCGACAGGTGGCCGATGCGCCACAGGGTGTCCGCGTCAAGTGTCCAGACTACCTCTCCTTTGTTGACCGGAGCGATGTTGGCTATCATGGTTCCGGCATTTCCTGCCGGATGAGGACCGGCGATGTCTACCATTGTGGCTCCCTTGATGTCGGCGACCGATGATCCTGCACGACGTCCGGCATATACTTTGCCCTGAGTGAGCTGTCGGAGCATCTCGACTCCGGCAGCGAGTTCACGCTCTTTGCCAGACAAAGAGATGTCGTTATCGGGTGCGAGAGGTGCCGAGTCAAACAGCGTGATGAAAATATCGCGTGGCGATATTCCCGGGGCCGGAACCGTGCCGTATGGCCGTTGGCGCATCATAGCCCAGAGACCCGACCTCTGGATCAGTTCGTCAGGGCTTCCTGATTTCAGCACTACGCTGTCTGTGTGTCCGGTTTTGTCGACTTCGATTTCAATGCGCATGATCTTTCGGCGTTCGCCTCGCACGATTGCCTTGACTGTGCCTGCGGCAGGTGATGTGATCTTGACCGTTTCGTGTCGTTTGTCATGAAGAAGCGCTTGCCCGGCAAGCACACGGTCGCCTTCTTTTACCTCGGGTTTAGGTATGATGCCCGGAAAATCATCGGGACAAACCGCTACGATGTCGGGAATGATTTCATCGCCTATGTGTTTGTCTTCAATTTCCCCCTCGATGTTGAGGTCGAGCCCTTTTTTGATTTTTAATGAGATGCTCATGAAGTAACGTGAAGTAATGATTTTTCAAATTTTCGACAAAGATAGCTTAAATTCTCCTAAATATAATGGCATTTTACTAATTATGTCAGATAAGTTCCCGTAAATCTCAGATGCGGACTGCTTCAGGCGCATTTGTGTGCTTGTCTGCCATGCTGTTAAACATGGTTGTGAAACATCGATTCCGAAAGCTATTTACGTTTATTTGTCTGATAAATTACTAAATAAAAGTAAATTCGAAAAAATTGGTCTGAAAAATTTTGAAAGTTGGAAATATAGTGATACTTTTGCAATAGCTTTTGCTGAAAAGAGTTTAATCTCAATGAAATATTCGGGCGACCCGACCGTTAAATCTGCCGATGAAAAATGATCATGAAGTGGAATTTGGCGAACTGGCCGCGAGTTACAACCAATTGAGCCAAGCGACATTAGAAAACAACTAACATATTAAATCAACATTAATAACATTAATCAAAGTAATTCTTTTAAGTCTATGGAAGCTTCAAAGCCCAATCAAAAACCTGCTGTCAGCACAGGTAGCAACGTTCGCGGTATCAAGAACGCATCCCTGGTAATCCTCGCATGCTTCATCATCGCCGTTTGCCTCTTCCTTTTCCTTTTCGGTGACTCTTCTCACTTTGAATATGACGGTGAATATACCGGTTCAATGTGGTTCGCACCCGAAGATCTCAAGTATCACCCCAATGACCTCATCGGTACAATCTTCAAAGGTGGTATCATCGTGCCTATTCTTCAAACTCTCTTCCTCACCGTTATCGTGCTCTCAGTTGAGCGTGCTATCGCCCTCTCAAGCGCGAAAGGTAAAGGTAACATCACCAAATTTGTCGCTAACGTAAAAGCTTGCCTCGCTAAAAACGACATCGCAAAAGCTCAGGAACTCTGCAAAGCTCAGAAAGGTTCAGTTGCTGCTGTCGTAGCTGCCGCTCTCGTACGCTACAAAGAAATGGACGAGAACACCGTTCTCACAAAAGAGCAGAAAATCGCTACTCTTCAGAAAGAAGTTGAAGAAGCTACCGCAATGGAAATGCCTTCACTCCAGCAGAACCTTCCGATCGTCGCTACCCTCACAACTCTCGGTACTCTCGTCGGTCTTCTCGGAACCGTTATCGGTATGATCAAATCATTCCAGGCTCTTTCTGCTTCTGGTGCTCCTGACTCAACCGAACTCTCTACCGGTATTTCTGAGGCACTTGTGAACACCGCTTTCGGTATCGCTACCGGTGCATTCGCTGTTATTTCATATAACTTCTACACAAACAAAATCGATAACCTCACATACGCTATCGACGAGATTGGCTACTCTATCGTTCAAACGTTCGCAGCCAACCACTAATCCCCTGTTTTTCCGAATCAACTAACAATCTCAAACGGTAAAATATGGGAAAAGTAAAAATTAAAAGAAAGAGCACGCTCATCGACATGACCGCGATGAGTGACGTGACCGTTCTTTTGCTTACTTTCTTCATGTTGACCTCAACCTTCCTGGCCAAGGAACCGGTAACTGTGATCACTCCGTCGTCTGTGTCGGAGATCAAGGTGCCGACTTCAAATGTGACTTCGGTCCTGGTCAGCCCTGAAGGCAAAATCTTTCTCTCGGTCTTAGGTGAGGCTGAGATCACGAAAGACAATGAGTCGTGGTCGTCAGAAGGTGTCCGCAAGGAAGCACTTCTGTCCGCTGCACGCAAATATGAAGAAGTAACCGGCAAAAAGACCGGCATCACACAGAACGACGCGGAAAAATTCGCCAAGCTGATGACATTTGGTGTGCCTTTGGCCAAAATGCATGAGTTTCTCATGCTTGACCAGACAAAGCAGGACCAATATTTGGCTGAGGATCCCGCTGCCGGCGTCCCGATGACCGACATTGTCTATCAGACAACCGACGGTTTCAAGGAAACAACCAACGAATTCCAGATCTGGATGAGAGCTATCTATAATTCAGAGAACTCTAACCTCCAGGAAGCCATGAAAAAAGGTGAGGGAATCGCTGTCAAAGCCGACCGTGGTACAAACTACTCCACACTCCACGATGTTCTGGACAATCTTCAGACTATCAAAATGAACCGTTTTAGCGTAATGACTGCGCTCAAAACAGAAAACGACTGATCAAATGGCACAAATTGAACAATCAAGCGGCGGCAAAAAGAAAAAAGGCGCCCAGAAAAAGATGTCGATCCACGTGGACTTCACTCCCATGGTGGATATGAACATGCTTCTGATTACGTTCTTCATGCTGTGTACTACAATGATCAAGTCACAGACACTCAACATCTCGCTCCCCTCTAACGAGAAGATCGAGAATGAAGAACAGCAATCAAAAGCGAAAAACTCTGAAGCCATTACCATGATCCTGACCACAGAGCGTGACAAGGATGGTAATGTTAAGTCCGACGCAGAAGGCCGTCCGATGAATACGATTTACTACTATGAGGGTAAACCCTATATCGAAGATGCCAACAATGACGGACTGATCGACGTTTCACCCGACGGATTCGGTATTCTACGTGCCGAGAAGTTCCTTGGAAACACTCCCGAAGGTGAACAAGGTATCCGCAAGATACTCCATAACAAGAACAAACAGGCTCTTGAGAAGATTGACGAGCAGAAGAAACTCTGGCGTGAGAATAAAATCACCGACGAAGAGTTCCAGAAAAAAGCAAAGGAGATTCGTAACGACTCTACCCTTACTCGCCCGGTTGTCATCATCAAGGCTACGCCCGAAGCTTCTTGGGAAAGCGTGATCACCGCTCTCGACGAGATGCAGATCAACCAGATCTCACGTTATCAGATTGATAACATCAACCAGGTTGACTCTGCCTTGATTCTCGACTATCTGGCTAAAAATCCGAATAAATAATCGTGATGATTGACTATATTTATTAACTTAAAGCTTTAATGAAAATGGCAAAAGATGTAGATCTTTCATCAAAAGAATGGCGCGACCTGATTTTCGAAGGCAAGAACAAAGAGTTTGGCGCGTATGAGCTCCGCCGCACTTCTGACTCTCGCCACAACCGTGCCGTACTGTGGACTATTATAGGACTTATTGTCGTTCTGATCGCATTTTATATCTATGGTATTTACAATGACTATAAGATGGAACAGCGCGAGAAAGAACTTCAGGCTCAGATTGAAATGGCTGAAATGGATGCCCTCGCCGATGATGAACCCGAGGAAGAGGAGGAAGAGGAAATTCAGGAACGTGTTGAAGAACAGAAACCTGAGGCTCTTCCCGAAGAGATCCTCAACACGATGAAGGCAACTGAGATTGCAATCGCACCCGATGAGGAAGTTGTCGAAGAGATCAAATCTCAGGACGAACTCAAGGAGTCAACTACTGCTATCGGTTCAACCAACTTCGACCAAGGTACTGACGACATCAACGTCGTTCGTGAGTACAAGGAAGAAATCATTGTTGAAGAGAAGAAAGAAGTTGATGACAACCAGGTCTTCCAGTCAGTTGAGCAGATGCCTCAGTTCCCCGGAGGTGACGCAGCTCTTATGAAATGGATCGGTGAGCACATCAAGTATCCGACCATGGCTATGGAGAACAATATCCAGGGACGCGTGACTGTTTCATTCGTCGTGACCAAGAACGGTTCGATCGGTGAAGTCAAGGTGCTCCGCTCTCGTGACCCGGACCTCGATAAGGAGGCTGTTCGCGTCGTTAAGAGCCTGCCTAACTTCATTCCCGGCAAGATGAACGGCCAGCCCGTTAACGTGTGGTATACACTTCCCGTTAACTTCCGTCTCCAGGGCGTTTAATCGAACGTTACAACACTTTCATATTCAAAGGCACGTCATCACTGACGTGCCTTTGTCATTTATGTATCTTTTTCCGAACTCATAGGGCTTGATAATCGTTTTACTATTGAAACAACTATTTATTATATGAGTATGGGAAAATATCTTAGAAGACTGGTTGCACTGGCTGTCTTGCTGACGACAGCCGGTGCGTCTGCCCGTAATTTGACTGACGTGATGACCGACTCTATCATCAGGTCGCATCAGGTGATTTATTTTGGCAGCGGTGATACGGCCGCGAGTGAGACTGTGAGATCGCAGATAGCTAAGTTCTACGTTGACCAGTTCCGCCATTTTTCTGACCCTCTTGCGCCCTATTTTCTTTTCATGAGCCGTGATGCAAATCTTGCCATGGGAGTCGGAGGCTGTGTCAGAATGAGAGGTTGGTATGACTGGGGTGGTTCTATACCCACACCCGGTTTCGCACCTTACATGATACCAATGACAGACACACCTCTTCGTGAGCGTTATCTGGGAACGACGCCTTCAGGAACCGCCCTTTTTTTCAGAGTGATCGGAACGAATAAGACTCTGGGGGAATATCAACTTTATGTAGAGACTAATTTTAACGGTTATAATGGTCGTGATCTTCATTTGAAGAAAGCTTATGCTGTGTTGAACGATTTTACAATAGGTTATACGAACTCAACTTTCAGTGATCCGTCAGCGTTACCTCCGACGGTCGATGCTTCAGGACCTAATTGCAAGATGTCGGCCACTTCTGTGCTTGTCAGGTGGATGCATTCTCTGCCTCATGGATTGGTATTGGCTGCCTCAGTCGAGACGCCGTCAGACCAGATTCAGACTGTGGAAGGAGAGACTGCAAAGGTTGAATGCTATATTCCTGATTTAGCTGCTTTCATTCAGAAAGAGTGGGGTGGTGGCAATCATGTAAGATTGTCAGGTATATTGCGGTCGCACCCCTATCGAAATCTCATTCAGCAAAAAAATCATAACACAATCGGTTGGGGTCTTCAGATGACCACCACGTTGCACCCGCTTGATTGTCTGACTCTTTACGGTTGTTTTAACGGGGGCTATGGTTATGAGTCGCTTGGCGGCGATTGGCTGATGGGTAACTATGACCTTGTGAGTGATGTTGCCAATCCGGGAAAGATGTATGCTCCGGCTGCTTTTGGCGGATATGGTTGTATTCAATATAATATCAAGCCTGAGCTTTTTGTCTCAGCTACGGTAGGCGGAGCCGCGTATCGTCCCCGGTCTGGAGTTTCACCCGATGAATATCGTAACGGGCTGTATATGGCGGCGAATTGTTATTGGAACCTGACTGCGCGCATTCAGGTTGCCGCTGAGTTCAATCTCGGCCGGCGGCAGAATGTCGATAACACATCTCGTTGGGCAAGACGTGTCGGGCTTATGGCGCAGTTTTCTTTCTGACGATTCCGGTTCTCACCATATAATAAGCAACGGCTACACTTGACTAATAGTGTAGCCGTTGCAATTTTATTATCTCGTTAATTTTTGTTATTCCAGATCAACGGGAACTGCGACGATTTTCATGTTGTTGTCGCGTATGAACTTCAAGATGTTGTCTCGGATTGGTGACGGATCTACGTCGGCTTCAATGCGTTTTACGGCATTGAACACCGATGTTCCACTCTGATAGACGTGGCGGTAGGCTTTGGCAATATCATCAATGAGTTCTTCCGTGAATCCGTGTTTCGAACCTTCACGGCGCATTACCTGGGCATTGACGCCAAAGTATGAAACAGGATTGTGTGCTGCGATGATGTATGGCGGCACGTTGCCGTTGATTCGGCATCCGCCCTTGATAAATACCCAGTCACCGACTTTGCTGCCCTCGTGGAGAATGCAGTTTGACGAGAGTATGACGCATTCGCCGACTTCGACACCACCTGCGAAGGTGACTCCGTTGCCTACGACGCAGCGTCCGGTGATGTGACAGTCATGTCCGATGTGGCTGTCTGCCATGATAAAGCAGTCGTCACCGATTCGGGTTCCTCCTTCTTCGTGGATTCCGCGGTTGATGATCACGTGTTCGCGAATAACGACATTGTTGCCGATGTAGCAGTAGGTCTGTTGGCCTTTCCAACGGAAATCCTGGGGATCGGCACCGATGATAGCGCCTTGGTAGACTCGGTTGTTCATGCCCATGCGTGTGCCTTTCATGACACTTGCGTAAGGCATGATCTCGCAACCATCGCCGATTTCAACATCAGCGTCAATATATGCGAATGGGTGAATCGTCACGTTTCGGCCGATTTTGGCCGACGGATCGACATGGGCTTTGTCACTTATCATGGTTCAGAGTGTAATAAGATTTGTAATCGGTTTTCATGTTAGCGTCCGCCGCCGAGCGACTGATAGAGATTGATGACGGCTTGAGCTTGGGTGAGCTGGCAGTTGATCTGGTTCATCTGCGCGTTGAGGAGGCTCGATTGTGCTGTCAGCACTTCCAGATATGTTGCGTCACCGGCTTTGAAAAGCTCCTTGGTGTAATCTTGAGCTTTTTGAAGATCGTCAACCTGCAGAACGAGCAGTTTCGATTTCTCGCTGTTGTGCTCGAAGTGTGTCAAGGCGTTTGAGACTTCAGCACTTGCGTTCAGCAGTGTCTGCTCGAAGTTGTTCAATGCCTGTTTCTGCTGGGCTTTTGTGGCCTGCAGACGGGCAATGTTCTGGCCTCTTGCAAAAAGAGGGGCGGTTACAGAGCCTACAAGCGATGCAATCCAGTCACCGGGGTTCTTGATCATAGACCCGAAACTGTTTGTGAAGCCATAATTGGCGGTGATTGATAATCCGGGATAGAATGCGGCACGGGCCGAATTTGTAGCATAGTAAGCAACGGCGAGAGCCTCTTCCGATGCATGTACGTCAGGACGGGCGGCCAGCATTGACATGCCTACGCTGCCATTGACGGCGATTGTCGGAGCGGCGTAAGTCTCCAGCTCGGGAATCTCGAAGTTTTGTGGCTCTGTGCGCAGCAACAGTGAGAGTGTGTTGTTTGCCTCATGGAGCGATGTGCGCAGATCTTTGAGTGAGGCCAGAATGCTGTAGTAATTAGCCTCGCTCTGAACGACTGCCGCCTCGTTTGCGCGTCCGATCAATTTGTAGTCACGCATGAGCTGGACGTTTTCTTTCCAGATTTCAGCGGTGTTCTCGCTGAGCGTGATCTGGCTCCGCAGTGCGCCGATGGCATAGTAGCAGTTGGCGACTGCGCCGATGATCTGCGACCTTACGGCCTGGCAGTAGTCTTGTGCCTGACGGTAGGAGGCTTCCGCGCCACGTTTTGAGTTGAGAATTTTGCCAAATACGTCAACCTCCCATGAAGCCGTCAACGGAATGGTATAGTTCCAGTTTGTCAGTTTGCCGTTGCTGACGCTCGATGCGCCTCCCTGAGCCGAGAGCGCGAGCGAAGGAAGGTAGCTCAGACGTGCGCCGCGCATGTTTGCGTGGGCTATCTCAACGTTCAGACGTGCGTTGTCAAGGTCGACATTGGCGGCAAGTGCCTGACGGATCAGATCGGCAAGAACAGGATCTGTGAAGACCTCTTCCCAGCGCAGGTTGCCAAATGAAGTCGAGTCGGTTTCTGCTTTCGCCGCCTCTGCATATTCAGAGGCGAGGCTGCTGTTTTGTTTCTCGATGTCGAACTTCTGGTAAATGTGGCAACCCGAGAGCATTGAAATGCTCGCGAGTGCCACAGAGAAATTTATGATTTGTTTTTTCATTGATCTAAATTTTAACGTGCGAATTGCTCGATTTCAGATTCGATGCCTGCATTGTTGGTGTCTTTCCATTTGAGCGGAGAAATCTTTTCCTGAATCAGCTGGAAAGCGACGAACAGGGCGGGAACGACGATTACCTGAAGAATCATACCGATCAACATACCGCCGATCGAACCTGTTCCGAGTGCCTTGTTACCGTTGGCTCCAACGCCCGAGGCGAACATCATCGGGAGCAAACCGATGATAAGAGCGAGTGAGGTCATGAGAATCGGACGCAGACGGGCGACAGCGCCCTGAATGGCTGCGTTGACAACTGACATGCCGGTTCGGCGACGCTCAAGAGCGAACTCGACTATAAGAATCGCATTCTTGGCCAATAGACCGATCAACATGATGAGCGCGATCTGCAGATAGATGTTGTTTGAGATGCCGCGGATGTCAGCGAAGATGAATGAGCCCATAAGACCGAACGGAATCGAAAGGATAACCGACCAGGGAAGAATGTAGCTCTCATATTGTGCAGACAGAATCAGGTAGACAAACAACAGGCAGAGTCCGAAGATGATTGCTGTTCCGTTGCCGCTCGAGTTGCCTTCCTCACGTGTCATACCTGCAAATTCATATCCGAAACCTTCGGGTAGGGTCTGCTGCGCCACACGCTGTATCGCCGCGATTGCATCACCTGACGAATAACCCGGAGCGGGCTGACCTGTCACGGCGATTGAAGAGAACATGTTGAATCGGTTCAGAAGGTCGGGGCCGTATACCTTTTTCAGTGAGACGAAATTGGCAAGGGAAGCCATCTCGCCGCCATTTCTGATCTTTATAGACGCGAGGGTCTCGGGCGAGACTCGCGACTCTGGATTGGCCTGCATCATGACACGGTAGATTTTGCCGAAACGGTTGAAGTTCGAGACATACATACCGCCGTAGTATCCCTGGAGAGTCGAAAGAATCGTCTGAGGGCTGATACCTGCCTGTTTTGCTTTGGCGGCATCGATGTCGACCATGTATTGGGGGAATGTCGGGTTGAAGGTAGAATAGGCCACCTGAATCTCAGGCTGTTGGTTCAACTCGGCAAGGAAGCCTTGAACGATGTTGAAGAATGCATTGATGTCTCCACCGGTGCGGTCCTGCATTTTGATTTCAAAACCGTTGGTCACAGAGTAACCTGAGATCATAGGAGGTGCGAACGCCACGACGCGTCCATCTTTGATCATCTGACCTGTCAGACCGTAGATCTGGCCGATGATAGCGTCGGCATTCTCGGTTTTTTCGTCGCGTTCTTCCCACGGTTTCAATTTGATGATGAATGTACCGTATGTCGCACCTTCACCGGCGATGAAACTGTATCCGCCGATTTTTTGAGAGTATTCCACTGCCGGGATTTTCTCGATAATGGCGTCAACATCGTTCATGACCTGCATTGTGCGCTCCTGAGATGTGCCGGGAGGCATGTCGATCATGACAAACAAAGTACCGGTGTCTTCATTTGGCACAAGGGCAGACGGAGTCTTTATCATCATGATGACAAGAGCCGCTATGGCTATGATCACTGTTCCGAAGGCTGTGATCTTGTGGCGGATGAAAAATTCTGTGATTTTCTGATAGACTTTGAGCAGACGGTTGTAGCCGACCTCGAAGCCTGCGTGGAAACGGGGGCTGAAAAGGCCGAGCACGGTCACAATGGCGACAATCCAACATGCGGTGGCACGCCAGACAACGTCAAATGAGTACCAGCCTTTGATCATGAAGAAGATTGTTGCTACAAGAAGTATACCGGTCAAAACAGGCGGCAGATCGAGTTTGAATCGTTTGCCATAGCTCTGTTTCATGGCCTCGCCGGCAGCTTTGTAGGCCTCGCCCATGCGTTCGCCGAGAGGCTTTTCGTCGTGGGCTTTGAGAAACACGGCGCAAAGTGCCGGAGACAGTGTCAAGGCGTTGACCGCAGAGAAACCGATCGCTATCGCCATGGTCAGACCGAACTGGCGGTAGAACACACCGGCTGTTCCGCTCATGAATGACACCGGGATGAACACGAGCATCATGACAAGGGTGATAGAGACGATGGCTCCGCCGATCTCACCCATTGCGTCAATTGATGCCTTACGCGCGTTCTTGTATCCGACATCGAGTTTTGCGTGCACCGCCTCGACGACCACGATCGCGTCATCGACCACAATCGCGATCGCAAGCACAAGGGCTGAGAGGGTGATTAGGTTGATCGAGAAACCGATGATGTTCATCATGAAGAATGTACCGACCAATGCCACCGGAATGGCGATAGCCGGAATGATTGTCGAGCGGATATCCTGAAGGAACACATAAACCACGAAGAACACAAGAATGAATGCCTCGATGAGGGTCTTGATAACCTCATGTATTGATGCGTAGAGGAAGTCGTTGTTGTTCAGCGGAATGGCGAATGCCAGACCCTTTGGAAGCGAGGGCTCCATTTTCTTGACCAGGGCCTCGCAGTCTTCAATGATTCGGGTCGCGTTTGAGCCTGCTGTCTGGAAGACGATTGCCATTGTCGCTGTCTTGCCGTTGAGGGTGTTGTGGAAACCGTATGTCACCTTTCCAAGCTCGATCTCCGCCACATCTTTGAGATAAAGGGTCTCGCCGTTGGGAGTTGCGCGTACAACGATGTCACCAAATTCCTCAGGTGTGCTCAGACGACCTTTATATTTGATAGCATACTGGAACGACTGGTTACCTTGTTCACCGAAAGTACCGGGAGCAGCCTCGACGTTCTGCTCGGCGAGTGCGGCGGAAATGTCGGTAGGCATAAGTCCGTATTGTGCCATTACATCTGGTTTCAGCCAGATTCTCATTGAATAGTCGGCACCGAATGACATCACGTCACCGACACCGCTGACACGCTGAACTTCGGGAATGATGTTGATTTTCATGTAGTTGTCGAGGAACTCCTCAGAGTAGTTGCCGCTCTGGTCATAGAGCGCGATGCCCATGAGCATAGAGGTCTGGCGTTTCTGAGTCAGCACGCCGACCTGGGTTACCTCTGCCGGAAGAAGACTCTGTGCCTTGGCGACACGGTTCTGGACGTCGACAGCCGCCATGTTGGGGTCGAAACCCTGTTCAAAGTAAACTGAGATTCGGGCCGAACCGGTGTTGGTCGCTGTTGATTCCATGTAGGTCATACCCTCGGCACCGTTGATAGCCTCCTCGAGAGGAGCGATCACCGAGTTCAGCACGGCCTGGGCGTTAGCACCCGTGTAGGTCGTCGACACGCTGATTGTTGGAGGGGCGATATCGGGATATTGCGTCACCGGAAGCGACGTAAGACCGATCAGACCGAGCAGAACGATGAAGATCGAGATCACCGTCGAGAGCACAGGTCTGTTGATAAACGTATCTAATTTCATTTTTTAAAAATTCAGATTTCTTAATGTTATTGCCATTACTGCTGCTGTGCTGCCTGTGGGTTCTGCTGTGCTGCAGCATCGACGGGAGCGATGACCGAACCGTCTTTGATCTTTGTTCCGATACCTTCGATCGCGATGCGCTGGCCGGGCTGCAGGCCTGAGGTCACGACGAAATCTTGTCCGCCGGGCACGGGGAGAACCGTCACAGGGACGGTGTTGACTACGTTGCTGTCGTTGACGACATATGCGAAACGAATGTTCTGGATCTCAGAAGTTGCTTTCTGGGGAATCACGATGACGCTGTCAACGCGTCCGGGGATAATGATCTGGCCGGTAGATCCGCTGCGGAGCATTCCGTTGGGATTTTTGAAAAGTGCGCGTACGCTTGCCGCACCGGTCGAGTTGTCGATCACACCCGACACTGTGGCCACTTTACCGGCTTCGGGATAGATTGTTCCGTCGGCGAGCTTGAGTTGGACTTCGGGGGTCTGTTTGATCCATTGGTCGAGTGAACGGCTGCCATTGTCGGTCAGCTCAAGAATGTCTTTCTCTGTCAGCGAGAAGTAGGCGTAAATGTCACCGTTGTCGCTGATTGTTGTCAGCGGCTGGGCCATCGACGGCGATGCGAGCGATCCCTCACGGCTGGGAATAGAGCCGACAACACCGTTGCTGGGCGCTGTCACGACCGTGTATGCGAGGTTTTTCTTTGCATTGACAAGAGATGCCTGTGCCTGTGCGAGTTGAGCGCGTGCTGTCGCCAGGTTGTTCTGGGCGATCTGGTTCTCATATTCGCTTATGATGTTCTTGTCGAAAAGCTGTTGTTTGTTGCGTGCGGTCAGTGCAGCGGTCTCAACCGAGGTTTTTGCTACATTTACGGCAGCTTCGGCCTGATCGACAGCGGCCTGATATTGAACTTGATCGATAATGAACAGGGTCTGGCCTTTTGACACTCGCTGGCCTTCGTCAACAGCTACTTTAGTGATGAATCCGGTAACCTGAGGCCGGATGTCAATGTCGGTTTTGCCTTTGATTGTGGCTGGATAGGTAGACATCAGGTCACTTGAACCATAGTTGACGGTCATTGTCGCGATCTGAGGAGCGGCTTGCTGCATCTGCTGTTGGGTTCCTCCCGAACATGAGGCCATGAGAAGAGACGCAGAGGCTACGACTAATGACGAGTGCAATGCTTTAATTGTCTTCATTGTCTTTTTTACTTTAAACTTTATGATTAGATGTTATTTACGCAATTAAAAATCTTTGCAAAGTTAGCTATTTTTCCCTTTTTTTAAGTATATGCGGTATTAATCATTGTGGCCTTTTGGAACAATGAATTGGAGTTTTTTGGAATATAAAAGTTAATAATTCTTATCTTGGATTGTGGTGAGAATCAGCATTGAAGCATGGATCTGCTTATTTCCAAGATTGGAGGCGTATGTTGGTCTCGAACATGTCGTGTGTGCCGTTGAATACGTTTACGTCGACCGCACCGTTTACTCCCGCCACGTTTCCAGAGTGGGTGAACTGCCAGAAAGCCCATTCGTCTCTTATCGGAGGATCAGTGAAAGAGCAGATCCAGATAGGATAAATCGAGAAATCGCGGGCTATGTGGCGGTGGTAGCCGCGTTTGTTGGTGTAGAACATCAGTTTAATGCCTCTGTTCTCAAGAAACCGGACCATGTCGTGAAGACGTCGGTTGATTGTATCATTGTCAACTCCGGCGGCATTGCCAGTATCTTCGACGTCAATTGCGAGCGGAAGATCAAGCTGTTTTTTCCACAAAGCATTGTAGACGTTGATGGCTTGCGGAACTCCGGGACGGTCGTATCTGAAAAAGTGATAGGCTCCTACTTTCAAACCGGCTTCTTTGGCTTTACGGTAGTTTTCATCGAAGTCCCGGTCATTCCATGTGGCTCCTTCTGAAACTTTGATTATGACAAAATCAATTTCGTCTGACAGTCTGTGAAAGTCTACCTGACCGTTATGGGCCGATATGTCGATGCCTCTGACCGGAAAGTCGCGCCTGGACGGATCGGCACTTGTCGGAGAGGGCCTGAACATAAGAAACGCACCTACGGCGATGACGGCGACTGCGAAAACAATCGTCACTATTCTGACCGGATGCCGTTTCAGCGATTCAACCACGGCGACAGTGTTTTAGAGACAATAAACAGGCCGGAGTAGGTAGCCACGATGAGTGCCGAGCAAGGCACATCAATCCACGCCGAAAGAAAAAGCCCGGTCAGCGATCCAATCAGAGAAATGGCTATAGATGTTCCCATGATTGACTTGAACCGGTTACAGAATATTTCGGCTATCATCTGCGGCAGCGTGAGCATCGACATCAGCAGCATCACCCCGACAAGTCTGATTGTCAGTACAATGCAAATTGCAACAAAGATCGTCATGGTCAGTGAAATGAACCTGACCCTCAGGCCGGCAACCTTTGCGAAGTCGCGGTCAAAGGCAACGGCGACAATCTCGCTCAGGTAACATTTGAAAAACACAATGAGCAGAAGCGTGAAAACTCCGAAAATCAAGAGATCGGTGGTGTTGATCGTCAGTATGTTTCCGAAAAGAAATGTGTTGAGTTCAGGAACGTAGCCGGGAGTGAGAAAGACAAAAATGACGCCGACGGCCATGCCTATCGCCCAGATAACGGCTATTGCCGAGTCTTCTCTCACACGATATCGCGTTGACATCATCTCGACTCCGAGCGACGAGGCCACGGCAAATATCGCGGCGGTAAGAATTGGGCTTATCCCGAGAAAATATCCGAGTCCGAGTCCGCCGAAACATGCGTGTGTGATTCCGCCCGAGATAGCGACGAGCCGTCGTGAGATGACATATGTCCCTATCATGGCGGCCGCGATGCTGATGATCGCTATACCCCAGATGGCGTTTGTGAAAAACTGATATGACAATAGTTCGTTCAAAGACATTGTCAATGGTGTTTTTGACGTTCTTCAGCTACGATCATGAGTAGTTCATCGCGCACTTCAACAGGGAGCGTGATGCCTCTTAGCTGAATCGATCGAGCCCAGCCTGCGATGTCGTCGGCGAGAAGCGTCAACATTACGTCGCGAAATTGTTCTATCTCCTCGTCGCTGTAGGTTTCGGCCGCGCGGCCGGCGAAAACGTCGAGTTCTTCATCGTCATAATACTCGATCTCTGTGCTTACGGAAGCCAGGAGCGAGTCTTTCTCACAGGTTATGTGCATTCCGCAGCATTCGCCTTCCGACGGCTCGGCCGGTCGGGCAATTGTGTCGTCACCGGGAGCGTTGAATCTCCGGTACCGGTCGATCAGATAGAGCGGTAATCCGGTCACTACAAGGGCTGCGAGAATGATAAGAGCGACGGTCATGCTGACTCTTCTATTTTGAATCCTGCTTTTCTGAGATCATTCCAGAAGTCGGGATAGGATTTGGATACGACTTCAGCATCTTCAATGACAATTCCCGGAAATCTCATTGCGGCCGGGGCAAACGACATTGCCATGCGGTGGTCGTCGTAGGTCGCAATGCGTGGGCTATGATCCGGAGACACGGTTTTTCCGTGCCAGCTGATCGAGTTATTGTCTGTCACTGTAGTCTCATAGCCGAGTTTCAGAAGTTCTTTGTGGAGAGCGGCAAGCCGGTCGGTCTCTTTGTGGGGCAGAGTGCCGAGTCCGGTCAGTTTGAACGGTTTGTTGCAGATGCAGCATGTGACAGCGACAGTCTGTGCGAGATCGGGCTGCCCTGACAAATCACACTCATAAAAAGCTGTGTCATGGTTTCTTTCTGTCATCACAAGTCCGTTGCCCGACAGATCGAACGATGTGTCGACACCGAGATTATTGAAGATTTCAGCGACAGCTGAGTCTCCCTGGAAGCTGCTCCTGACGAGGTTTCCCGCTGTCACCGAGGCTACGGCACCTGCTGCTGTGAGCTCATACCAGTAAGATGCAGCCGACCAATCGCCTTCATGATAGACCGGATTGTTACTGTAACGACCGTGTTCAATCGTGATTGTGTTGTCGCTGAGAAACACCGATATGCCTGACCTCATCATCATCATCATGGTCATGATTATGTATGGCATGGAGGTCGGTCGGCCGTTCATCCTGATTCTTAATCCGTCGGACATGACCGGCGCGATCATCATCAGGGCCGAAATGTATTGAGAACTGATGTCGGCGGCAAGCTCCACTTCTCCGCCTGACAAGGTCTTGCCGTTTATTTTCAGCGGTGGATAGCCTTCTTCACCAAGATATTCGATATCGGCACCAAGACTGCGCAGCGCATCTACCAACGGTTTTATCTGGCGGTGGCGCATGCGTTCACTCCCGTCGATTCTGACAGTCCGGTTTTCGAGACAGGCGAAGTAGGCTGTCAGAAACCTCATGGCAGTGCCCGCAGCCCCGATGTTGATGTCTGAGCTGTCTGATTTTAGAGCTGAAATCATGGCGTCGGTGTCGTCACACTGTGCCAATGTCGCAGGCTTACCTGCTCCAGGGGTCAAGGCGTTGATCAACAGAGCGCGGTTGCTGATGCTTTTTGACAGCGGCATGTCGAGCTCGATGTGACGGCGGTGTGGCGGAGGCGTTATCTTGAAGTTCATTGCAGTTTCATAATTTATCGACAGCGTCTTTCAGCCGGGCGAGAGCTTCCATGATTGCTATGCGCGGTTCTCCGATGTTGAGACGCATGTAGCCGTCGCCTTCACTTCCGAACATGGCACCGTCGTTGAGAGCAAGTTTCGCGTCATCGATGAAAAGAGAAATCAGCCGGTCGTGACTGAGACTTAATTCACGGCAGTCGAGCCAGATCAGGAACGAGGCGTCGGGTCTGACCGGTTTTATGGCCGGAAGCTCGTTTTTGAAAAAACGTTCGACAGCATTGACGTTGGCCGTCAGATAATCGTTCATCTGATTCAGCCATTGACCGCCGTGGCGGTAAGCCGCTTCGGTTGCTGTCATGGCGACAAATGTCGGGGCGTTGAATTCGTTGACTTCGAGCCATTTGAAGAAAGGCTCTCTGAGTTCCGGATTCTTGATGTAAACCCATGAGCTTACAAGGCCGGCGATGTTGAAAGTCTTGGAAGGTGCGCCAAAAGTGACTGCGACTTCCGCCGCGTCGTCGCTGACCGATGAAAAAGAGATGTGTTTTTTGTTGTCGAGCATCAGGTCGCCGTGAATCTCGTCGGAAATGACTGTCATGTTGTAGCGTCGGGCAATGGAGGCGACTGAGCGGAGCGTGTCGGCGTTCCATTGTATTCCGCCAGGATTGTGGGGATTGCACAAAACCATGAGCCGGGGACGCTCGGTTTCCACAACTTTTTCGAGTCCATCAAGATCCATTGTATACCCATCATCGGTTCTGACGAGCGGATTTTCGACTATTTTGCGCCTGTTGCCCTCGGTCACGATCTTGAACGGGTGGTAGACCGGTGGCTGAATCAGAATCTTGTCACCGGGAGCGGTGAAGAAATTGACCGCGAGAGCAAATCCTCTGACTATGCCGGGTACATATGTGACCATGTCGGTTGTCACGTCGTGGTCATATCGGTCGGTGATCCAGTCGGTGACGGCCTGACGGTAGCTGTCGGTCACGACAGGATAGCCGTAGACCCGGTGGTTGAATCTGTCCAGAAGAGCGTCGGTGATTTCGGGCAGAACTTCGAAATCCATGTCGGCTACCCACATCGGGGTCAGGTCATCACAACCGTAGTGTTGTGTCAGACCGTCGTACTTGACGCATGCCGTCTGTTTTCTTTGTGGAGCTGAATCAAAATCGTATTTCATCAGAATGCCGAAGGCTTGAGCTGAAGGCCGGTTTTTTCCTGCAGGCCAAACAGCAGGTTCATGTTGTGTACGGCGGTTCCGGATGCCCCTTTGACGAGGTTGTCGATTACAGATGTCACGATGAGCTTATTGTCAACGCGGTCGAGATGAATGATGCACTTGTTGGTGTTCACGACATCTTTCAGATCGGGAGTCTTGTCGGTCACAAACGTGAAACTGTGATCGTCGTAATAATCTTCATAGAGCCGTTTCACCTCGGCTATATCGCGGTCGCAGTCGAGATAGACCACGGCCATGATGCCTCTCGAGAAACAACCGCGCATCGGAATGAAGTTTATCTCATTGTCAAACTGCGGGTAGAGTTGTTTCATCGACTGGCGTATTTCGGCCAGATGCTGGTGACGGAACGGTTTGTAGATGGAGACATTGTCGTTACGCCATGAGTAGTGGGTCGTTGCCGATGGTTTTACCCCTGCTCCGGTACTTCCGGTAATGGCGGTCACATGGACATCGCCGGTCAGCAGATGATTTTTGGCCAACGGCAACAGCGCGAGTTGTATCGCTGTCGCGAAACAGCCGGGGTTGGCGATGTGACGCGCACCCCTGACTATTCGTTTGCGGTTGAGTTCGGGAAGACCATAGACGAAATCGTGGGTGTCGTCTTCGAGTCGGTGGTCTGCCGACAGGTCGATTATCCTCAAGTCAGCCGGAATATCTGGATTCGCCTCGAGAAAACGGCGGGTCTCGCCATGGGGAGTGCAGCAGAAAAGCACATCTGCTTCTTCCCATGGTGTCTGATCTGTGAATTTCAGTTCAGTCTCGCCGATCAATCCCTGATGTACCGAGTCTACGCGGTTTCCGGCATTGCTTGAAGAATTGATCCACGCGATCTCTACGTCGGGGTGGTTGATTAACAGGCGAAGAAGCTCGCCGGCGGTATATCCCGCACCGCCAATGATTCCGGCTTTGATCATGTTGTTCCTGAAATTAAAGATCTGATTTGTTGTTGGCTTCCTGAATGTTGTGATAAATCTTCATCTGGTTGCCGAGAATGCGGGTGAAACCTTTGACATCGTCGGGGCTCCAGCCGCGGCTCTGCTCGCCATATTCGCCGAACGCGCTTTTCATCAGATCGAACTGACTTTCAACACCTACCAGAACAAAACGGTAGGGTTTGAGGTCGATGATGACACGGCCGGTTACGTTGCGTTGTGAAGAAACGAGAAATGCCTCGATGTCGCGCATGACCGGTTCAAGATACTGTGCTTCGTGGAGGAACATGCCATACCATGTGCCGAGCTGATCTTTCCAGTACTGCTGCCATTTTGTCAGAGTGTGTTTCTCGAGCATCTTGTGGGCACCGATGATGACCATTGGAGCTCCGGCTTCAAAGCCGACACGTCCCTTGATGCCGATGATCGTGTCTCCGATGTGCATGTCGCGTCCCAGAGCATAGGGCTCGACAAGTTTCTCGACAGTCTGAATGGCCTTGACTTTGTCGTCGATGCGCTCACCGTTTACGGCCACTATCTCTCCTTGCTCGAAGTCTAATGTCAGACGGCCGTCTTCGGTTGCGGTCATTTGCGTTGGGTAGGCCTCCTCGGGGAGGGTCTGGTTGCTCTTGAGTGTTTCCTTTCCACCGATGCTCGTGCCCCACAGTCCTTTGTTGATCGAGTATTCAAGTTTCTTGAAGTCGGCTGTGTAACCATGGTTCTTCAGATATTCGATCTCATATTCGCGCGTGAGGTTCATGTCGCGGGTCGGGGTTATGATTTCGATCTCGGGGGCGAGAATCTGGAAGGTGAGGTCGAAACGCACCTGGTCGTTACCGGCGCCTGTCGATCCGTGGGCAACACAATGCGCACCTATTTTTTTTGCGTAGTTGATGATCGCCAGTGCCTGGAATATGCGTTCTGAGCTGACTGAGATCGGGTAGGTTCCGTTTCTGAGAACGTTTCCGAAAATCATGTAGCGAATACTTTTTTCATAGTATTCGTGGGTGATGTCGAGAGTGGCATGCTCGACTGCCCCGAGCGCGAGCGCACGCTCTTCGATAGACTTCAGTTCTTCGGGAGAGAATCCGCCGGTGTTTGCGATAGCGGTGTAAACTTCATAACCGCAATCTTCACTGAGATATTTGACGGCAAACGAAGTGTCGAGACCACCGCTGAATGCCAGAACAACTTTCTTTTTCATCGGAAATTATAATTTTTTAGGATTTTTTTCTTGTGAATGGTAAGATTCCGCAGGGTCATAGAGCAGACCGGTGCAGAGACATTTGTGACCTCCGTTGCGCTGGAGAATGTCATAGTTGACACAACTCTCACATCCGCGCCAGAAAGCCGGGTCGGTAGTCAACTCGTCAAAAGTGACGGGACGGTATCCGAGTTCGAAGTTCATTTTCATCACCGCTGCGCCTGTCGTCAGCGAGAAAATCTTGGCTTCGGGAAACATTTCGCGTGACAGGCGGAATATTCGCTCCTTGATTCGTTTGGCAAGTCCCAGTCCTCGGTATTTGAAACCGACGATAAGTCCTGAATTGGCAACAAATTCCTTGTTGCTCCACGACTCGATGTAGCTGAATCCTGCAAATTCATCTCCGCACAGTGCTATGACCGCCTTGTGTTCAAGCATTTTCTGCTTGACATATTCGGGCGAACGCTTGGCAATACCTGTGCCGCGAACTTTTGCAGCCTGATTGATCGTGTCGAGAATCTCGTCAACATATCTGACGTGTTCTTCTCCGGCAACGACCACCTCGATGTTAGGTGTTTCCTGCATTGTTTTCTAAACTTGATTTGATGATAAGTGAATTCTATTGGATTTTTAATTGATAGATTCTTCTTTTGGCTGTCACCCTTTGATAGGTTGAGACATTATGGCATCGGGAATGAGATCCATCAGCAGTCTCATTATCTGTTCTCTCTGAAGACGTTCGTCTACGACGAGCAAGACAGTGTCGGTTCCGGGAATCGTGCCGAGTATCTCAGGTATCTTCAGCATGTCGATGTCGTAAGCCATTCCGCTTGCACAGCCGTTGCGCGTCTTGATCACCACCAGATTTCTCGATATAGAGAATGAGAGCACATCTTGGTTCAGCTTTTCGTTGCTGTGTCCAAATGACAGCTCTGATGAGGTCTGACGGTCTGTGTCGTCGGCTGCGAACGGGTCGAGGATCACATAACGGTATCCATTTCCGTCAACAGCGATCTTGGTCGCTCTGAGTTTCCGCAGATCGCGTGACAGCGTGGCCTGAGTGATCGAGAACCCTTCGGCGGTCAATCTTTCAAGCAGCTCCTCCTGACTGCCGATGTTATGACATGATAAGATGTCGATAATGGTTGATAGTCGTGATTTTCTGTTCTTCATTGAAGTCGACAAAAAAATGAGGTGTTTAGGTGATCAGATACTTACAAGATGCAAAATTAAGTATTTTTTTGCATTCAGATTGCGATTTTTTTGAAAATATTCCGATTGAGGTATTAAATACATGTTTTTGAGATTCTATAGCAACGATTGTTGACAAAAAACATTATTTTTGCACAGCTTAAAAAGTTTGATATGGCCAGACAAGACTATATATTGAAAAATCGCGAGTGGCTTTCGGCCAAAGCGGCGGAGCCCGGTGTCAGGGCCCTTGACCGCGGCATATATTATAAGGTGTTGAAGCAAGGTGGCAAGACCGGTCCCACGCCAAACCGCAACAGTGTGGTGACGGTTCACTACACAGGGCGCACAATCAACGGCAAGACGTTTGACAGCAGCCGTGGTGGAGTCGCTCCCGCATTCCGGCTCCGTGAATTGATCGCGGGGTGGATCATTGCCTTGCAACAGATGCATGTCGGTGACCGATGGGAGATCTATGTTCCTGCCGAGCAGGGATATGGAAAATTCTCACAGCCCGGAATTCCAGGAGGTTCGACACTGGTTTTTGAAATTGAATTAATCGCAATATCTTGAATATTAATGTTATGAAATATCGTAAATGTGGCGTAAGCGGCGTCTTTCTGCCTGAAATATCGCTTGGCATGTGGCATAATTTTGGTGCGGTCAACGATTTTGGCACCGCCCGTTCGATGATTCTCACGGCATATGAACGTGGAATCTGTCATTTTGACCTGGCGAATAACTATGGGCCTCCTCCCGGAAGTGCCGAAGAGGTTTTTGGCCGGGTTCTTAAAAATGATCTCGCGATGCACCGCGACGAATTGTTTATCTCGTCGAAAGCCGGCCACGAGATGTGGCCGGGAGTCTATGGCAATGGCTGTTCGCGAAAGAATCTGATTGCATCGTGTGATGCAAGTCTGCGCCGGACGGGGCTTGAATATTTCGACGTGTTTTATTCCCATCGCTATGACGGAGTCACTCCTCTTGAGGAAACAATGCAGGCATTGGTCGACATCGTCAGGTCGGGCAAGGCTCTTTATGTAGGCATTTCTAAATATCCACCCGAGATGCAGCGGCAGGCCTACGATTATCTGAGACGGGAAAAAGTTCCATGTCTTTTGAGCCAGTATCGCACGTCGATTTTCGATTGCACGTCGAGAGATCTCAATTTTGACGTTGCAGCCGGCAACGGCAGTGGCATCATCTGCTTTTCTCCGCTTGCACAAGGTTTATTGACTGATAAATATCTTAACGGCATACCAGCCCACAGCCGTGCTGCCGGAAATTCAGTCTTCTTGAAGAGATCAGACATAACCTCGGAAAAGATTGATGCCGTGAGACGGTTGAATGAGATAGCGGTCAATCGCGGCCAGACTCTCGCCCAAATGGCAGTGGCATGGCTTCTGGCAGACAGCAGAGTCACATCAGTGATTATCGGAGCATCATCGGTTGCTCAGCTTGAAGCCAATCTCGGAGCAGTTGACAGCACTCCGTTCACTGCCGATGAACTTGAACTTATTGAATCGATAGCTTCCAAGGTCAGAAGCTGAGAAGTTTTGGATTGAAGGTCAACCTGTCCCGGCATGGTGTCTCATGCCGGGACAGGTCGTGTTGAGACATGTCACAAAAATCTGTCATTATGACACATTGTCAGCCTTATGTGTCAGATGCTTTGGTTTTATAATTGGTTGACATATAATAACTTCAGTTGACAACAACCTTTTTGGCATATAATTTGTTTTTAGTATTGACAAAGCGCGAAAGAGGCGCTTCAGAAAAATTGATAAAATATTAAAAACAAATAAAACATATTTATATTATGGGAAAAACAATTGGTATTGACTTAGGAACAACCAACTCATGTGTTGCAGTTGTTGAAGGTAATGACGCAGTGGTCATTCCTAACAGCGAAGGTCGCAACACAACACCTTCGGTAGTGGCTTTTATTGATGGCGGAGAACGTAAAGTGGGCGATCCTGCCAAACGTCAGGCTATCACCAATCCAAAACGCACAATTTACTCGATCAAACGTTTCATGGGCGAGACCTACGACCAGGTGATCAAGGAAATTGAGCGCGTTCCTTACAAAGTCGTCCGTTCGGCAAACAACTTGCCGCGTATTGACATCGACGGACGTGAATATACCCCACAGGAAATCTCGGCAATGATTCTCCAGAAGATGAAAAAGACAGCCGAAGATTATCTCGGACAGGAAGTGACAGACGCTGTCATCACAGTGCCTGCCTACTTCAACGACTCTCAGCGTCAGGCTACCAAAGAGGCCGGTGAGATCGCCGGACTGAAAGTTCAGCGTATTGTCAACGAGCCTACCGCAGCAGCTCTTGCCTACGGAATCGACCGTAAGGACAAAGATATGAAGATCGCTGTGTTTGACCTCGGTGGCGGAACGTTTGATATCTCGATTCTTGACCTTGGTGGCGGCGTGTTTGAAGTACTGTCGACAAATGGTGACACACACCTTGGCGGTGATGACTTCGACCAGGTTATCATCAACTGGCTTGCCGACGAGTTTGAGGCAGAGCACCACATTGACCTCCGCAAAGATCCAATGGCTCTCCAGCGACTAAAGGAAGCTGCCGAAAAAGCCAAGATCGAACTCTCAAGCACAACTTCGACAGAGATCAACCTTCCATACATCATGCCTGTAGATGGAATTCCCCAGCACCTGGTCAAGACTCTGACCCGCGCGAAATTTGAGCAGTTGGCCGACAAACTGATCCAGGCAACCATCATTCCATGTGAGCAGGCTCTTAAAGACGCCAAGCTGACACCGAAAGATATCGATGAGGTCATTCTGGTCGGTGGTTCGACACGTATCCCCGCAGTTCAGGCAATCGTTGAGAAATTTTTCGGCAAAGCTCCCTCAAAGGGCGTAAACCCCGATGAGGTAGTGGCTGTCGGTGCTGCAATCCAGGGTGCGTCAATGTCGGGCAACTCAAACTTCAAAGATGTCGTTCTTCTCGACGTTGTGCCCCTTTCGGTCGGCATCGAGACCCTCGGTGGAGTAATGACGAAACTGATCGATGCAAACTCGACAATTCCTATCCGCAAAAGCGAGACATTCTCTACCGCAGCCGACAATCAGCCTTCAGTTGAAATCCACGTGCTTCAGGGCGAACGTCCTATGGCCAAAGACGATAAGACTCTCGGTAAATTCCACCTCGACGGAATCGCTCCCGCACCCCGTGGAATTCCTCAGATCGAGGTTACATTTGAAATTGACCAGAACGGTATTCTCAACGTTTCGGCTAAAGATAAGGCGACAGGCAAGGAGCAGTCGATCAGAATCGAGGCTTCAAGCGGCTTGACCGATGACGAAATCAAGAGAATGAAAGATGAGGCAGCCGCAAACGCCGCAGCCGATGCTAAAGAAAAAGAGCGTGTCGACAAACTCAACCAGGCCGATGCTATCATTTTCCAGACCGAGAAACAGCTCGGAGAACTCGGTGACAAGATTCCGGCCGACAAGAAAGCCGCAATCGAAGCAGCTGTGGCAAAACTGAAAGACGCCCACAAGGCTCAGGATATTGCAGCTATCGATGCCGCTATCAAAGAAATCGAGACAACTTTCGGTGCCGCCCAGCAAGACATTCTTAATGCTCAGCAGCAGGCTCAGCAAGGAGGTGCGCAGGCCGGTTCAGATATCAATTATGGCGCGAACCCCAATGCCGGAGCAGGCGGTGACGATCATGTTACCGATGTCGACTTCGAGGAAGTGAAATAAACAATATCATAAAAATAATCAGATGCGGGATGCAGCCCGACAGGGATGCGTCCCGCATCTTCCTTTTAATAACCTATAATTTTTCTTTACTATGGAAATCAATGAAATTATCAGCCAGTTGAGGGACAAGTTTGGCGATTCTGTCAATGTAGGGCAGATAACTGAGAAACTGAACGGATTTGACCACTCTAAAATGTCGTTTACGGAGATTGTAGCGAAACTGAAAAATGGCAACATTCTCGGTGACCTTGATGGAGACGGCAAGGTGGAGTCCACCGTCGATGAACTCAAAGGGAAAGCCTCAGAGATGTTCGGCGGCATTTTTGGCAAATGACCCCGAAACAAAAAATACGGAATTCCGTAAGAACGATTATCCCCCAATGATTAAAAAAGGAGCGCAGTCTATTGACTATGCTCCTTTTTTTGAATGACGGACATGTCATGCATCTGTGGTGAACAATCGGTTACGCTATTTAGCCATATCCGTTCGATTTTTCTTGTTTATTGAGGTCGATTGGATTATATTTGCACCTGAAAGATCACTCATTCCATTAAGAAAAAAGAAATTTATGAACGTATGCACAATGCTGTTGTTTGTCATTATGGCAGCGTTATTGATTCGGTTTGTGACCAAGTGCCGGATCAGGTACCTGCATAAAAATCCGGTTGACAAACCTTTATCACAAATGGTGATGATGCTATTCTGCATAGTCCCTTCTTTAACAACTTTTGGATTATATTATTTCCTTTGTAGATATAATTTATGCACGGCCATATATGCAGTCATTTCGGTGTTTCTGACATTAATCCTGGCCTTTATGATATTGAAAAAGACACCAGGATGCAATGAGTGGTTAAAAACGACGAGGCTGAATCATATTTTTTTGATTCTTGCAATGTGCTCCATGCTTAACGCCGGAGTGATTTTCTTCTGCCGATGGTTTTTCCCTGACGTCACCTTAATACGTACAGAACAAGGCAAATATGATGTCACGACGCGGCAAACAATAACGTTTTATGAAAACTTTATGCCAACAGGCTCCTATGTAGAAAACCAGACGGGAGATACCTTGTATCGAGTCGTTGTAAGCTATGCCTTTTTAGGAGAGGAAATCCGTAATCATTACAACATAACAGATACAATCCCCCCACAGACCACAGCCCGAATACCGTGCCCTCCAAATTATGTCCTCAGAAAAATCTTTCCGATAATGCAGTCTTCCATCGGCCGGATGGGCCGGACAAGAACCCGCAGGAGCTATATCGTAACCAAATCTGAAATGGACGCATTTACATCAGGTGACTTCAGTGACTTGGGTATCAAAGACAACATCCGTGTCAATTCCTTCAATATCACCACCAATCCCATAATCTGGGAGGACCCCGAAAGGCTAAAAATTCTGGAGCACACCATCGACCGGTTTACTCAGCACAAACAATGAATTCCAACCAACTTTCGATTATGAAAGAATTTGCAGATAATGAACTGGTTTTTTATCTTACATCAGATACTTGCAGTAAGTTTTTCCCCTTCAGGTTCAAAAGTCTTGAATCGCACATGAAACTCATCAACTTTTGGGGAGGACGGCAGCCTGTTGTATGGGGTAAAACAGATGAATACCATAGGTTGGGACAAGATAAATTTTTTCGTATCACGCAAAAGTTTATAGATGATTTAAGTACGGTTGTTGCAGAAATCAAGCGCGATCCGGATGAGCGTGAGGCCAAAAGCATGTGCGAGAATCTCATTGAAGCAGTCAGCAATATCGCCATAGGTGATTACATCGTTTTCACACGGTTTATTTCGCCTGAGTTCGAAATGCCACTTGAACGTAAAATGCTACTCTCACTCCGTGTTTCAATGCTCAATAAAAGTAAGTCTATCGAGTTTGCCGACAAAGAATACCAGAAGAACCTGTCTCCAATTTTTGACTCATTTGAACTTAGTCTGTTCGGCGGTTCCCTGCAAACTGTGGGTAAGCAACAGAATCGTGTCTGCCGATTTTGTTCAGGCAAGGAGGTCGATGGAATCAAATTCAGCAGTGAAGCTCACGCCATTCCCAAATCTGTAGGCAATAACCTGCTGTTCTGCAATGAGGAATGCAACGATTGCAACGGAATTTTCGGTCGTGGAATTGAAACCGATTTCTGCAATTACTTTGCAATAAACAGAGCTCTTCATCCGGTAAAGACCAGAAGTAAAAATATCTATATTGGCGAAAACTTCTGTATTGACAAAAACGGGAATTGCTTTGTCGAAGAAATCACACCTACAGAGAAAACCAGAGGATGTAAGAGGTTGAACTGCAAGGAAACAATCACTGACAGTTCTCTTTACCGGGCATTGGCCAAATTCGTCATAAACCTTATTGATGAAAAATACCTGTATGAGTTCCGTGACACAATCGATTGGATTCGAGGAAAAGTGATCCCCAAATCACTCCCTCCGGTATTGGTCGCTGAATGTATGAATCCAATCGGACAACCAACCTTGACATTATTCATCCGCAAACCCGACAAGGGCCCGGAACTTCCGTTTTGCACTGCTGTAATGCAATGCATTGACCGTGGATTCTTCTTCATCATGCCATTGGCTTTATCCGACCAGAAAATTCGGTGTTTCGATCACAGGAAACTCAAACAGCTGGCGTGCTTATTTGCGCCTTTGTTACCTGCGGCTGAACATTGGTATCATGAAGATTTAAGTTCCTCTCAACCCAAATTTGTATGGCGTGATGTAAAGACCGACAGTTTGACAATCGTTGAAAACCTAAATGCCAAAAAGGCGGATCTGCATAAACCCGGTATAAGCACCACTCGGCAACAACATGTCGAATTCATGCCATTTTCACAAAACAATCTGACCATTTCAAGCTGTAGAGTCATAAAATTCAAGGAATATTGCCGTTTCTCATCTCTCCCGCAAGAAGAGCATCTCAACAATAATCTTGAATTCAGCAATATACTCTATCTTTCAAGTTCCGGAGACATCAGATTGGATATGACTCTGGACTGCTCATCTTTCAAGAGAAGGCGTATATTTTCCTATGAGCAGTCGTTGACATTCCGTCTGCGGGATTTTTCTGCGTCCGTAAGTATTGACGACGGATCTTTCTGCGTCGACCAAGAAATGGTGCGTGACCTTCTTCAAAAAAACATCTCATTTGCAGCGATGACTCTAAAACACAAATACCACCAACCTCTTGAACTATATCCTGTAAATGAAACTACTATTAACTATACGCTACACAACCTTACTATCAGGATAATGAATCCATCCGGCTCCTTTTATCAAGTAACAGGTAAAGATTGCTGGAACACAAAATTCCTACACATTTAAGATGTATGACAAACCCGTATGACACAAATTGTTTTGATATTGTAATTCCTGCGATATGAATTTTAGAAGCACACAGATATTGTAAAACTATGACAGATATTGTGTAAGGGTTCCTATTTTTCAAATGATTATTAGTATCTTTGCGAGAAACACATTGATCAAAACTACTATCAGTAACTTCTAAAGAAAACGCTAATGCCACTAAAACTACCCAATGTCTCTGCAATAGCCCGCGACAACGACACTCTTTATTTAGGCCGAACTGATGGGCTCATAGCTCTCATCAACCCCGAAGGCCCGGCCATGCCGGTCGGATTCATGGGAGTCCCTGTCAAACAGATTGTCGCCCATGGAAACAATCTTTTAGCTTTCGGTGATAACCCGGATAGCGACAGTCAGTTGCTCGCATGGGGTAATACCGTGCCAAACTCCGAGATCAACAGTCAGGAGACCGATGTCGGCCGCTTGTTGTCTCCTGAGTTCTATATTGACGGGGAACCATCGATATGCGAGATAACCCCAGACGTTATCGACCGGGTCATGTCGGTGGAGATTCTCGACTCCGATCCATTTGATTATGATCATGCTTATGTCGGCGACAGACAGTTGCTTGTCATTGCTCTAATGGGTACAATCTATACCATTGATCTTTCGGTCAAGCCGAAAGATCCTGAGACATTTTCCTTCAATGGAGAAGCGTTGCGAAAAGTAAACAGCTTGATGAAAAGTGAACGATCGTCTTCAGGAAACCCCAAAGTCGCATCAGTGGACATAATGGATGATGACTTTGATGAACAGAATGCCAAAGCTTTTGAAATCTATGATAGCCTCATCGACACGGCACTCCCGATCAGGGCTCACCACCCGCAAAGTCAAATTTACTTCATGAAGATTGCAGTGAGTTCAGGCGGCACCCCTGTCGTCATAAGCACGTCTGGAGACCATCACATCACCGTCCACAATTTCTACACACATGAATGTCTGTTAGACACCGGATGGATCGATCCTCTCTGCTATTGTGGCACCGTGGTCGGCAACAAAGTTATCTTAGTAGGACGCGATGCTGATGTTGTCGTCATAGACATAGATTCCATGAAATGGGAGACAAGAAACCTTGGAGTCGATCTCACGGTCGTGGAGGCCAGGAGTTGCGACTCAAAGATAGCGTTAAAAACCACCGACAACTCCATTCTGCTTGTCGACCCCGACACGCTGAAAATAATCGATGTCATACTCTGCGACGGCAAAATCGCCGGCTTTGACATCACCTCACGCGGTCTGTTCATTCTCAATTGCGACAATATCTTCTCAGCTTACATATAATCCCCGATAATATCCCGTAGATCAAGATGCCACGTTCACTCAGAGTCATACGGCTTTTCATAAGCTCAACTTTTGCCGACATGCAGCGCGAACGCACGCTGTTGCAAATCCGTGTTTTTCCGATAATCAAAAAGCAGTGTGCCGACAATGGGTGGCGATTTGAGGCCATAGACCTGAGATGGGGCATTACCGCAGAACAGACGGCCAACAACATTACACTCGACATTTGCCTTGCTGAGGTTGAACGATGCCGTGACATTTCACCAAGACCAAATTTGTTGATTCTGTGCGGACAGCGTTATGGTTGGATTCCGATGCCCGACACACTTCCATCATTGTTGTTTGACCGACTGGTCGCCACATATCCTGATTGCCGAGATGCATTTGAGAATTGCTACCTGCTCGACTACAATTCGATCGAGCCCAAGCGCGTTCTGCGTCCGTCGTCACAAACTGATCCCTCCATGCTTGCTGAGTGTGAGAAATGCATTGTCGACTATGCCTCACACAACACAGAATTCAAACGACAATTCTGGTGTTCGGCTACTGAGAGCGAAATAAAGACCGGACTATTTGATAATCCCGACACATACGACAGCACTATTCTTTACTGTAGACGGCTTAATGGAATTCCAGAGGCCGACACACCGCTTTTTATCCAGGAATCTGAGCGTCAGGAAACCTTGAAGTTGAGGTTGCGAAACCGTGTCGACAACAACCTGATTCTTGATGTCGACACCTCTTTTGCCTCATACGATAACGGTGAGATAGACAACTTTTTCGTCGATGAGATGACTCGTGTCATCGGCGACACCGCACGTAGGGAAATGGAACGTTTCGCGTCTCTCGACGTCTTCAATGAAGAGTGTATGTTGCAGTCTCTCGAGACGTCTCTCCGGGCGACCAACTGTGTGGCCGACGCGTGTTCGGCCGATATGGTCATCGATGCATTCGCCCACAATCGCGTCACGATAATCGAAGGCTCGCCTCTAAACGATTCAGGAGCCATAGTCGCCCGTATCTTCAACACACTTAGCGATGCGGTTCTGCTGAACGTTGCCATCTCACGACGTTCGGTCACCGGTGTCGATCTGTTGCGTTCGCTGCTGTTCATTCTCAGTGGTGAGCGTGATGAAGCCTCTGATATTGTCGAACTGTCGCGTAAGTTGCGTTTAGCACTCTCTGCTCCTGAAACAAAAATCTCATACATCGCCTTTACAAATGTCGATAAACTTGCCGCTGACGATGAGTTCTTCTCATTTCTCTGGTTTCCGGCCCTCGTCGCCGCTCCCGGGCTTAAGTTGATTTTATGTGCCGAAGATGAGCCTGCCACCGGTCTGAATCATTGCCGGCTGTCGGCTGCACTCATCAGACTGCCCGGAATCAGTTCCGATTATATTCATGATGCGATAATAAAGCGGTTGGCGGCCTGTGGCCGCCGTCTCACACCACAGCAAAGCGGGTACTTGCTCCGTGTATTGCAAAACGCCGCGTCTCCACTTCCCCAGATGTTTGACATTATTGTATCAAGCATGGCAAGTCTACATTCATGGGACACTACTCCGGAATTGCCTGCCGACCCTGAGCAGGCTCTCTCATTGTTTTGGACATCTCTTACTGACCCTCTTCACAACCACCCGCTATTCTCACGTCTCGCGCTCGCCCTGCTGCTTTATATGCCCTCGGGTATCACTGATGATGAGCTCTTAGGCATACTTGCTCTCGATGAAGAACTCTTCGGACAACTGAACAACTCGTTCGGTCATGAAATAGTCAGCACCGACCAGTCTCCATCAATTCCTTTCGCTCTTTGGCCGGGACTGTATCATCAGCTTTCGGCTGTGATGGTGTGTGGCCGTAGCTCAAACGGGGTCTACAACACACTTTATAACAATATCGTGAGCCAGTCTCTCGAACGTTTTCTCGGACCGTCGTTCAAGAAGCGCGTGCTGTCGCTGGCTCTTGATTATTTTTCCATGCCACGCCGGCTGCATACATCTCGTTCTGTCGAGCTGCGCCCATGGCTTCTGAAAAATCTCGGTTTGCATGACAGACTATTTGAACTGCTCACCAATGACACATTCTGCAACGACAAGATCGCCGCGTCGATGGTCGAACTGCTGCTGACCGATTTTCTACAGGCTGCCGAGTCGACACCTCAACCCCAGAAACGCAACTGTTTGCTTGACCGTCACTCTTTTGTGAAATCAGAGTGTACGACACTTCAGCTCTACTGCCCAATGGCATCATTGACATTTGCCCGGCAATATGAGCGATATCGTTCAGAAGGAAACACTACAGTTGGCAGCTGCAAGATCTCTCACACGCGATTGGTGCGTCAGAACGGATGGCGTTTGAGCACATGCTCGAGTACCAGACTTCTTGTTGTCGACAACGAGGACACGGTGGCCTATTGCACAATCTATGACATTGACACGATGAAGACTGTTGCCAGCATTGACATTCCTCTGCCAATAATTGACAATTATCCCAACACGCCTGAATTTCGTGTAGAGGTAAAACATGTCGCACTCTCCGACAACGGGAATCTTGCCGCAATTCTCGGAGGCAGCGGACTCGTTGTGTGTTGGAATACTGACGATGGCACTGTTGAGAGCCGTTTCGTTCTCGGAACAGACAACATGGCTTGTCACCCCGTCAGTCCCGTTTTTCTGGGTAACACACTTTGCTTCTATGCGGCTAACCGATGGAACCGTGGAGGCCGGGTATTCATTGGCGACATTACAGTCGACGACACAGAATCCATCACATCAAACGAGAAACTATATCCCGGAAATGACAACACTACATTATATGCCGTGGGACAATATGGCGACCACCTCGTCATTGACATCTCGACAGGTACACCGGTCGTGACTTTTCGCGAAATCGATGTCAGATCGAAAGGAGAGTTACGCGGAGACTGGCACTTCCTCGCTTATGACCGTCAGTCAGGTAATCTTTACGTCAGGCGCAATGACTATCCCGCTCCAATTGGAATTTTCAACCTACCTGCTGCGACTGTTTCGCCATGTCTTATCGCGCAAGATCTCGACGATTATACATCCTCGGCATGGGTATCTCCCCGCTGCAATCTCCTTGTGATCTGCGATCAGCAGAACTATATGCGTTTATATAATCTTGAAGACGGCAAACTGATAACCCGACTCTACACACACGACACTGAGCAACTTACGCTTGTTTCATCCATACCTGACGAGACATTCATTGCCCAAGGTCACAGTCTAATCCTCTGGAGGTTTGTCCAAAGTCCTCTAAATGACACGCAACCACATTTCTCAAGTACCACCGACAGTGACTTCTTCTCCAAACTATAAATAAACTGAAATATGTTGTAGTAAGGAAGTTTATTAGCGGTCAGACAATAACTGAAAATATTTAAAAATTGAGCATAGTCGACAGATTATGCTCAATTTGGTTTATTTGTATTCTTTGAGTCCTATTACTTGATTTCGGGGTGTGGTGTTTGGTGGAAAGTCCTTATTACGGGAAGATGAAAATGACGATCTCTTTTTAAGAGATCGTCATTTTCATCGCAAAGGTAATCATTATCAATCAATTATGCAACTTTTGCAACATCTTCAAAAACGTGCATATTCTGCATAATCTGCAAATTGTTTACTTATTCGATTTAGCTAAAGACTGATAGACAGCAGGTTATAATGTTTGCATATCTCTTAAAAAGAGATATGCATTTTATTGACAGTCAATTGTTTTCGCTTTGCGTGAAATTAGACTAAATATTTTAGACAACATCCTCATTTCCAAAAAATATTAAAAGAAGTGGGGGAAGAGAAAAATATTTTCTTGGTTATTGTCCGTGCAGTATGACCTAATATGTAAATAGCTATACTATTGTTGTTTATGGCTATTCTGAATATTGAAGATGTCGAAAGTGAACTTTGCGGTTGCGTCCCGGATATGATTGTGAATCGTGTCTGGCCCTCATTCAGGTCATCGGCACGGCGTAATGGTTTTGAATCGATATCTGGAACTGCGTTAAAGACATGGGCAGTCGATATGATGCTTCGTGGATTTAAAATTTCCACGTGTCGCAGATATGTTGCCGGGTTGCACTCATTTCTAAAAAAACTACTGGACCTTGACAAACAGTTGGAAGATGAATTCAGACTGTTGAAAAATTCGTTAAATGAATTTGGCAGAAATGAATTCGTCAGGCTTGATTATAATCAAGGTAAAATTTCAAGACTAACCAGACTCGTAGACAAATCGTCTGACTGTCCGGCCATATCAGTCATGCTTTATCTATTATATAATGTGGAGGCCGGATTGATAGACGCAGTCAATTTGAAATGTGCAGAGTGTCACACTGATTGCCCGCAGATAGATGAGGTGTTTGAGATGACCAAACGTTCTCCAAACGCAAAATATCTGTTCCCGCTCAAACAAGGAAAGAAAAGAATCACGCAAATTATCCGTGAACTGATTTCAGAGATGCACGCCGTTGCTTCAGACTGCGGAATGAATTTCAAAAAAAGTTTTTCGAGAGAGTCATTGACGGAAATTTGGATTTCTGCTGCAATTGATAGAGGCATTCTGGCTTCTGAGATCAGATCTATTGTAAATGTCTTGCCTGAGCCGTACTCCTTTTTGACATTATTGGACCGGCAAAAATTGAATGCCGATCGCGAGACACAGATTATAAATCTTGTGGCCGAGTCGCTTAATTCGAGAGCGAAACAATGGTTCGTCATGAAACTGAGGTTAGGCAAGAGTCCGGAGGATATAAAAAAATGTCTTGAGCGAGATGACAGCAGATTACTGAAAGAACTCTCTTTTTATTATCCGGTGAAAACGGTCGCACGTAAAGTGAATAAAAAGATTGTTACGGAAAATATTCCCTATCTTCCCGATCTGCTGTTTTTCAGATCTTCGGCCGATATAGTAGGCAGCCTGTTCAGCAAAATAGGGGAATTGGCATGGTGTTTCCGACGCACCAATAGTCCTGACAGCCCCTATGCGACAATATCCCGCCGGGAGATGACTGCGTTTCAACGATGTATCGGCAATTTCACTCCCGACATTAAAATGGAACTGTTGACAGCAGCTCCGTCTGTCAGCATCGGAGACAGCGTGAGAATAACCGGTCATGAGTATCTTGAAGGCCGCGAAGGAGTGATTCGGAAAATCAGAAATGCTGACGGTAAAATGACTTATACGCTTAAACTTTCTGACTTCGCCGTAATAAGGTGGAGTGATGTAGAGGTAGGCGAGGAATATATTGAGCCGTTGACAACTATAAGCGAGGTAAATGCCTGACAATGGATAATGTCTACCTGAACATGTTGCCCGATGTCTCTCAGGTAAATTTTGGCGACGTTGAAGATGTGACCGGATATGCCACATATCTCTATGCGTCATCTCAGTTGGACGTTCAACGGTCGGCCACTTTGAAGCAGGCGGCGCGTACATGGGTTGACAATGTCAGGAATGTGATCGGGACATTTACTCCGGCTGATGCTCTGACAGTGGTGAACGGTTATGAGATGATGCACCTGATCGCTTTCAATCTTCCCGCGGCATCTGTGTTTTTGAAGAAGTTCAGACTAAATGCTTTTGATGCTCTGATCAATGGTGACAGTCAGGTCGATGAATACGAGATGTTCAGAACCGTCAGCCGTGAAACAGCCCGGCGAGACATTGATTACATGGGCTCTCCGCTTAAATGGCAATGTGAGAGTCTTGGACGTTGGCACAGACAGTTCAGAACATTATTCGGAAACAACCGAACCACTGATCATGATACGATTGAAATAGTGGCTATTCTGCTGGGTAGTAATCTGTGGGCATTCGAGACATCGAATGAAGCCAGGTATAAGAATTTGCTGTTTTCATGTCACCGTCATTTTCTTGATGACATCACCGGAAAAGATATCATGCATCTGACATCGCTGACCCGTTTTCTGGCAGTGGCAGAAAAATATCTCACCCACGATGAGATCAGAGATATGAAACATGCCATAAGCCTGGCTGTTCTTTCTCTACCTGCGGTTAACCGGTACTTGCGTCTGGCAATCAAACTTAAGACGGCTAAGAGACAAAATGTATTAAAATATTCTGTTTGACGGAAAAAAGAAATATCACACATGAAATTGAAACACATCACGGTCGTCGCAGCGACGGCG
>CAJUPY010000016.1:0-13484 GCA_910588035.1 uncultured Muribaculaceae bacterium
ATCGACTGCCTCCGGCACAATCGTGGGCGGATTTCGATGATGACAGCGCGAGACGCTTGATCAGGAGTGGATTTCGCAGAGATCGACTGCCTCCGGCACAATCGTCGGCTGATTTCGATGATGACAGCGCGAGACGGCTTGATCGTGGGCGGCTGCGTCTTTCTTTATTATTATACGCCAAGAGGCGGCGATGCCGGTTGAGCATCGCCGCCTCTTTGTTTAGTTGATAGCGTGGGTGAGGAGTTTCTTACTTAACCTCCCAGGTCTCTCCTGAGAGAATCATGTCGCGCAGACAGTCGAAGCCTTTCTTGGCTCTGACGGTCTCCACCTGTTTTGAAACCTCATCGTTATATGTCAGACTCTCCACATCGCGGATAATTCCGATTGCGAGCGGCAGATCGTGGCCGTCCATCATGGCCAGCTGCTGGTGGAGGAAATTAGACGGTGTGTGGGCGTCGTGAACAAGAACATCATCGATCGTATAACCGTTCTCACCTATCTTGACGGCCTTCAGAAGAAATCCGTCGCGGACGAGACCCATGTCTTTATTCTTGCCGAAGATCATCTTCTCGCCGTGAACGAGATGAATCGTGCGGTCGGCACGGTTCTCGCGGTCGGTGATGAAGTTATGGATTCCGTTGTTGAAGATCATGCAGTTGCAGAGCATCTCGACCACCGATGTACCTTTGTGAATCTGGGCGGCAGCCATGACCTCCTGCGAAATCTGAAGCTCTACGTCGATCGAACGTGCGAAGAAATTTCCACGTGCGCCAAACACCAGCTCGGCCGGAATGAACGGATCTTCAGTAGTGCCGTAAGGCGACGATTTAGAGACGAAACCGCGGTCGCTGGTCGGCGAGTACTGACCCTTTGTCAGACCATAGATCTTGTTGTTGAACAGCAGAATGTTGATGTCGATGTTTCGGCGCACGGCGTGAATGAAGTGGTTACCGCCGATTGCGAGACCGTCACCGTCGCCTGAGATCTGCCATACGGTCATCTCGGGATTAGCGACCTTGAAACCGGTTGCGATAGCTGCCGCACGACCGTGAATCGTGTGGAAGCCATAGGTATTCATATAGTAAGGCAAACGCGAGCTGCAGCCGATGCCTGAGATGACAGCTGTTTTGTGGGGCGGCACACCGACTTTGGCCATTGCCTTGTGGAGCGAGTTGAGAATGGCGTGGTCACCACAGCCTGGACACCAGCGCACGGCCTGGTCGCTCTTGTAATTTGCGGGGGTGAAAAGTGTTTCTTCCATGATTGTCAGCCCTCCATGATTTTTTTGACACCGTCAACAACCTCCTTGACAAGGAAGGGCTGTCCCTGAATCTTGTTGATGCGGCGAATAACGACATTGGGGAATTTAGCCTGCAGGTAGTCGGCAAACATGCCGGTGTTGAGTTCGGCAACGATCACTGTCTTGTAGCGCGAGATGATCTCGGCGGTGTTCTTTGGCAGCGGATTAATGTAGCGGAACTGGGCGAAAGCGACACGATGGCCCTCTTTGTTGAGCTCTTCAGCTGCGGTGTAGAGGTGTCCGTAGGTACCGCCCCAGCCGATCAGCAGGGTGTCGGCGCCGGCATCACAGAGCACTTCCTGCTCCGGAATGTTCTCGGCGATGCGTGCGACTTTCTCACGACGCAGGTTGACCATTTTCTCATGGTTGACCGGGTCGGTAGAGATCGCGCTTGTGACGGCGTCTTTCTCGAGTCCGCCAAGACGATGCTGCAGGCCCTCGGTGCCGGGAATCGCCCAGTAGCGTGCCAGTGTCTCGGCGTTGCGCACATAGGGTTTCCAGCCCTCTTTCATCTCTTCGGGCACATAGTTGCATTTGATTTCGGGATATTCGTCAGCCTCGGGAATGCGCCACGCGCTCGAACCGTTGCCGATGAACGCGTCTGTCAGAAGAATGACCGGGGTCATGTGTTCGACAGCGATGCGCGATGCCTCGAAAGCCATTGTGAAACAGTCGGTGGGCGAAGCTGCGGCCACGACAGCCAGCGGCGACTCTCCGTTGCGGCCATAAAGAGCCTGCATGAGGTCGGTCTGCTCGGTTTTGGTGGGCAAGCCGGTCGAAGGGCCACCACGCTGAACGTCGATCACGACAAGCGGAAGCTCGGCTATGACAGCCAGGCCAATGCCCTCGCTCTTGAGCGCGAGACCGGGGCCCGAGGTTGAGGTCACGGCGAGATTTCCGGCAAAAGAAGCTCCGATGGCCGAGCATACGCCGGCAATCTCATCTTCCATTTGACAAGCCTTCACGCCGAGATCCTTGCGTTTTGCCAGTTCATGGAGAATGTCGGTCGCGGGAGTGATCGGATAGGAACCGAGAAACAGCGGGCGTCCGGCTTTTTCAGAAGCCATGATAAGGCCCCAGGCAGTTGCGGTGTTGCCGTTGATGTCGGTGTAGATGCCCGGTTTGATCGAGTCAGACTCGATTCGGTAGGTTGAAACAGAGGCATGTATGTTGTGTCCGTAGTCATATCCGGCCTGGAGCACCTTAGCATTGGCCTCATAGACAGCAGGTTTCTTGGCAAATTTATTTTTGAGCATGCGCAGAGCGGCCTCGAGCGGACGGTCAAACAGCCAGCAGACGAGTCCGAGCGCGAAAATATTACGGCATTTCAAAACCGACTTGTGGTCCATGTCGGTGTCGGCAAGGGCCGCTTTTGTCATTGTCGTCACCGGAACCTCGACGACCTGGGCATTGAGGTTGAGCTCTTTGACCGCGTCATCGGTAGCAAATTGGGCTTTCTTAAGTCCGTCTTCTTTAAACGAGTCGACATCAATGATAGCGACACCGCCGTTTTTCAGAAATTTGCTGTGCTGCTTCAGGGCAGCGGGATTCATGGCTATCAGAACATCACATTCGTCTCCGGGGGTATGGACGCCCGAACCGACACTCACCTGAAAGCCCGACACACCGCTCAACGAGCCCTGTGGTGCACGAACCTCAGCCGGGTAGTCGGGAAATGTCGAGACACTGTTTCCAACACCTGCCGAGACATTGGTGAAAATGTTTCCGGCAAGCTGCATTCCATCGCCCGAGTCACCCGAGAATCTCACGACCACCTTGTCGATCGATTTCACACTGGTTTTCTCTAACATAATCTGTTAAATGATTGATATTTAAGGTTTTATTTATTGCAAGGCAATCCGGCCCATCAGTCGGTCATGCCACGTGACAAAGTTAAGGAATTTTTTCCGTAAATGACAAATTTTTATTTGTAAAAAACTTTTCAGCAAAAACCGGCTGTTTAGAATGACATTTTGACACTTTCACCCGAACTTTTCAGAGGCTACCGTTGTTATAAATGCGTAAATCTTGAATGACATGATTTACTGACCTTCCCCATAACCCGAAATTTGACAATAAATGGAAGATAACAAGAGATATATATTTTCCCTAACCCGTCAAGACCGGCGACTGTGAAGCCGTTGGTCTTGCTTTTCATAGATAACGAGATCATTAACTTTAACCTCATAAACAATAACAATAAAAACACCTCAAGTAACAAATATGGAAACAAAAAGTCTACACGGAACACAAACCGAAAAAAATCTTCTCGCCGCTTTCGCCGGTGAGAGCCAGGCACGTTCGCGCTACACCCTTTTCGCCCGTCAGGCCGAGAAGGAAGGCTACCACCAGATCTCGGAAATTTTTCTCGAGACTGCCGAGAACGAACTTGAGCATGCCGCCATTTTCTTCTCTTTTCTTGAAGGTGGCACCGTCGAGATCACAGCAGGCTATCCGGCCGGAGTAGTGGGCGACACCAAGAAAAATCTTGCCGAAGCCGCCGCCGGTGAGCGTGAGGAGTGGAGCGATCTCTATACCTCGTTTGCAGACACCGCAACCGCCGAAGGCTTCCCGAAAGTCGCCGCAGCATTCAAGATGGTTGCGAAAGTCGAGGTCGAACATGAGAAACGCTACGTCAAGTTGCTCGAACGTCTCGAGACCGGCACCGAGTTCTCTCAGGAGACCGAGACCGAATGGAAATGTGATGTCTGCGGATATGTCCACAAAGGCAAATCTGCCCCCGGAAAATGTCCGGTCTGCGGCGCTCCGCAGTCAATGTTCGAACGCAAGCCCGACAACTATTGACCACACAGACTTTCCGTTAATGAAAAAAGAGACAGACACCCCCGGCCCGGGAGGTGTCTGTCTCTTTTTTTATCTCATCGGCAGTCGCGTCAGTCGAGCGGAACGTTGTTTCTTACCGGAGTGAGGGTGTAGTTGAACTTGTAGTCACCGTAGGGCACACGATATTGGGGAAGAGCGATCGCACCCCAGCTGTTGACACACGCCAAACCCATCTGCTTCATGTCGATGCAGACCTCGGTCAGATCTTGCGGAGCGATTTCGGGGAAATGGGTGTTGGTCTTCTCCTCACCGCCATCGAGCGACTCGACAGTGTAGTGGAGAGCCGAAGCCGAGAACGGAGCAGAAGCGGTGATCTCAAGTCCGTTGCCCGCGCTGTTGAGCAGCGTCATGTGGCGCAGGTCGGTGCGTGTTCCGGTTTCCTGGGCACGGATGTAGGCATAGGGCTGCTCTGTGACACTCTGGCGATAAAGCCCGATGTTCATGGCGTTCTGACGGTCGGAGTAGTTCTCACCCGGGCCACGGCCATAGTATTCGATGTTCTCAAACGATGCCGGCATCGACATGCGCATTCCGAAACGGAACATGCCCGACACCTCGGCAGTCTTGTCGGCGGTGAACTGCTCGGTCACGTTAACCACACCGTTGCCGTCGACAACATATTTCAGTTCGAGCTTGCCTTTGACCGCCGGCATATCGTAGTTTGCCGTCACGACAGCCTTTCCGTCTGTCATGTCAGACGAGAGCGAGGTCAGTCTGATCTCGGGGTTTAGCCACGCGCGATATTTTTTCTGAAGGTTGGCGCCATAGTCGTTGTCGGTCGGTGCGCGCCAGAAGTTGGGGCGCAATTGCGAGCCTTCTTTCAACATCTCGGTTCCGGCCACGTCATAACGGGTGATGTAGCCCGTCGCCTTGTCGATTTCGACAACAAAGCGGTCGCCGGCAATCGTCAGGTTCTTGCCCTCTTTGTCGAGAGTGGGAACCTCAGTCGCTTTCACGACGTTTTCCTCGAGAGGATCGTAGGGACGGATCACAAACTGGTCTTCGGCCACGACATGACCGGCCGGGAGCAGATGCTCACGTTCTTTGGTGACATACTCGAGGTTGAGCAACCACTCGCCGCGGTCGCCGACAGTGCCGTAATCGATCTTGATGTCGCGGGCACTCTGCGGTGCGATGTCGAGCGCGGGCACGGTGCCGGTGCGAATGGTGCGGCCGTCACACAGCAGCGTCCATTTCATCTCGACATCTGACAGGTCTTTGAAAAAGTTTTCGTTGAACACCTTGAACGAACCGTCGGGATTGGCCGTGGTCAGAATGTTCTGATAGATGCGTTTCACCTCCCACGCGTGGGGGTTGGGCACACGGTCGGGACTGATCAGGCCGTTGTCGCAGAAGTTCTGGTCAGAGGCGTCGTAGTTGTTGAAATCGCCGCCGTATGCCCAGATCTCGACGCCATTCTTGCCTTTGCGGCGAATCGACTGGTCGACGAAATCCCAGATATAACCGCCCTGGAACTTCGGATATTTTCTGACCAGGTCCCAGTATTCCTTGAAACCGCCCTCTGAGTTACCCATTGCATGGGCATACTCACACTGAATCAACGGCTTTGTGTAGCTGTCGTTTGTCGAATATTTCTCACTGTGTTCGTAGGGATAGTACATCGGGCAGAAAATGTCGGTCATTCCGTCGCGGCCGGCACGCTCATACTGAACCGGGCGCGAGGGATCTTCTTTCTTGACCCAATCATATGCCAGTTCGAAGTTAGGTCCGTAGCCGGCCTCGTTGCCGAGCGACCACACTATGATGCTCGGGTGGTTGTAGAACCGCTCTACGTGGCGTTGGTTTCTTTCGATGTGGGCTTTCTCATAGTCCTTGCGTTTGGCCAGGGTGAGGTCGCCGTATCCCATTCCGTGAGACTCGATATTGGCCTCGGCAGTCACATAGATGCCATATTTGTCACAGAGATCATACCACAGGTCGTCGTTGGGGTAGTGGCAGGTGCGCACGGCGTTTATGTTGAGTTTCTTCATCAGCTGAATGTCCTGGAGCATGCGCTCGGGCGAGACGACGTAGCCGAGATCGGGATCAAGCTCGTGGCGGTCGGCACCCTTGATCAAGACGGGCTGACCGTTGACCAGCATCTGTGAGTTTTTGATCTCGACACGGCGGAAGCCTACGTTGACCGGAATCACCTCGGTTTCTTTGCCGTTTTTCGAGAATGTCGCTTTCAACTGATAGAGATTGGGGGTCTCGGCCGTCCACTTCTCAGGATTTTTCACATCAAAGGTGGCATTGACCGTGCCGCGTGCGTTCCTGGCGGTGAACGTGTCGATGACCTTTCCGTCGCCATTGACGAGATCAAGCGTGAGGTCGCCCGAACCTTTGATCACGGCAGTGACGGCGAGATGTCCGTCACGGTAGTCGTCGGTCAGATCGGCGTTGACACGCAGGTCTTCGATGCGGTTCTTGGCCCTGGCATAGAGATAGCTGTCGCGTGCCAGACCCGAATAGCGGAAAAAGTCCTGATCTTCGAGATATGTGCCGTCACACCAGCGGAACATCTGCATCACGATCGTGTTTTTCTCACCCGGACGCAGATATTTCGTGATGTCGAATTCGTTCGGCAGTTTCGAGTCCTCGCCATAGCCGACATACTTGCCGTTGACCCACAGCGAGATGTTGGATGTGGCCGATCCGAAGTGTGCGATTATGTCCTTTCCTTTCCAGTCGGCCGGCACGTCGATGACACGGCGGTAGGTGCCGACATGGTTGTCTTTTGTCGGAACCACGGGCGGATTGTTCTCGAAATGGTCACGCCACGCATAGCCGTTGTTGATATAGATCGGATCACCGTAGCCCTGCAGTTCCCACATCCCGGGCACTTCGATCCTGCCCCATTCCGAATCGTCGAAATCTGTCTTGTAGAATCCCTCTGTCGGACGTTGGTCGGCATCGGCCACCCAATGGAACTTCCACAGGCCGTTCAACGGAAGATAGTTAGCGGAAGACGCCTTGTCACCTCGGGCTTTGGCGTCGTTCTCAAATGCGAAATAGTCGGTGTGCATCGGGGCACGGTTTATGGCGTTGACCTCGGGGTCAAGCCACTCGGGTGTCTTGGCAGTCGCAGCCGCCACACCCATCGTCAAGATTAAGGTAGCTAAAGTCGTTTTCATGTAAACGTGATTGTGTTGGTTGCAGCGCAAAGTTAACACTTTTAATCGGCCCGACAAAGACGGAAACCATGTCCAATTCGGTCATTTTGTTGCATTTCATTCAAAAAACAGCTATCTTTGACTCCTCTTCACCATTACACCCCATTCTTCACACCGAAATGAACCCTGCCTCACCATTCTCCCATCCCCGATAATATTATCATGAAAAATAAATCCACCTCATCGTTAGACAATCTTGTTTCCGACATCAAATCGATAGTCAGAACCTGCCGCGCACAGGCTGCAGCTTCTTTAAATCTCATCATCATACGTGAGCATTGGGAAGTTGGACGACGAATAGTTGTCGAAGATCAAAACGGACAACTAAGAGCTCAATACGGCTCAAATCTTTTGAAAATATTATCGCAACAATTGAATGCGGAATTAGGCAAAGGCTACAGTCCGCGCAGTCTGTCTGATTTCCGCCAATTCTATTTGCAAAATCCCGATTGGGAGATTTTGCACCCGCGGGTGCAAAATCTGACATGGTCTCATTTCAAGATTTTGCTTCGGGAAAATAATAAATCGGCAAGGGAATGGTATTTGAATGAAGCAACTAAACAGATGTGGTCTAAACGCACTCTTGACCGAAATGTAGGATCTCAATATTATCATCGGTTGCTCTCATCTCCTTCCAAGGCAGAGGTCATATCAGAAATGGAACGGTTGACTTCTCCACTCAACGATTCAGACACCAATCCCGAAGATTTCATAAAATCTCCGATAGTGACCGAATTTTTAGGTCTGTCAAAAGATTGTTCATACACCGAAACCAGTCTTGAAAGTGCTTTGATATCTCATCTTCAGCAATTTCTCATGGAATTAGGCAAAGGATATGCATTTGTCGAACGTCAACAACACATTGTCACAGATACGGACGATTACTTTATTGATCTTGTATTTTACAACTATCTGATGAAATGTTTCGTTCTCATTGACTTGAAAACCACCAAGATCACACATCAGGATGTCGGGCAAATGGATATGTATGTGAGAATGTATGATGATCTTAAATGCACACCGGGCGATAATCCAACAATAGGAATCCTTCTATGTGCCGAAACAAGCGAAGATATCGCACGCTACTCGATTTTAAACGGCAACAAACAGCTTTTTGCATCGAAATATCTGACATACCTCCCCGACGGGGAAGAATTATTAAAAGAGATTGACCGACAGAAAGAAATCTATCAACTGCAACACAATTCTAAAAAATGAACCCTGCCTCACCATTCTCCCACCCCCTATATGTAATGGCCAAACCGGCCGGAGCGAAATGCAATCTCGCCTGTGACTACTGCTACTATCTTGAGAAACGGCGGTTATATGATCCGGCCGACAACCGCCACACGATGTCAGACGAGACACTCGAACGCTTCATTGCCCAGTACATAGAGGCACAGACAACCGACTTCGTATCGTTTGTGTGGCACGGTGGCGAACCGACGGTGCGACCGCTGTCGTTCTATGAGAAGGTCATCAGGCTGCAACAGAAATATGGCCGCGGACTGACAATCGAGAACAGTCTGCAGACCAACGCCACACTGCTCGACGAGAAATGGTGTCGGTTTCTGCGCGACAACGGCTGGCTCGTCGGGGTCTCGATCGACGGTCCTCAGCGGTTTCACGACGAATATCGCATCGACCCCGCAGGCAAACCTTCGTTTCAGCGTGTCATGAAGGGCATAAGGTTGCTGCAGCGATATGGCATCGACTGGAACGCCATGGCTGTGGTCAACAGTCTCAATGCCGGTCATCCGGCTGAGTTCTACAACTTTTTCAAAGAGATCGGGTGCCGCTTCATTCAGTTTACTCCGGTGGTCGAACGGGTCGGTCACGAGGGTCATCTCAAAGACGGATATGCCCCCGGCGGAGAACTGACTCCCTTCTCGGTCACGCCGCGTCAATGGGGCGAATTTCTGACCGGGGTCTTCGACCAATGGATCAAGACCGATGTCGGCAAGGTATTCGTCCAGATCTTCGATGCGACGCTCGCCAACTGGGTCGGTGCCAATCCGGGTGTGTGCACCCTCGCCCGACGGTGTGGCCACGCGGCGGTGCTCGAATACAACGGCGACCTCTACTGCTGTGACCATTTCGTCTTTCCCGGCTACCGTCTGGGCAACATCGCCGACAAAACCATAATCGAGATGATGTCGTCAGAGCGTCAGCAGCAGTTTGGACTCGCCAAAGAGACATCGCTGCCCGACCAGTGCCGGCGATGCCGGTTCAACTTCGCCTGCAACGGCGAGTGTCCGCGAAACCGGTTCGCCACGACTGCCGACGGTCAACCGGGGCTGAACTATCTCTGCGAGGGCTATCAGATGTTTTTCAATCATGTCGAACCCTACATGAATTTCATGCGCGACCAACTCAGGGCAGGGCTGCCGCCGGCCGACGTGATGAAAACCCTGTGACATAACAGAGGCCATCTCCTTCTCGGAACGGCCTCTGTCTTTCTATCGTCTTATTGCAGTGTCTATCACAGTTTGTTGAGGGTTTCGATAGTATTAGTTTGATTAAATTTCACAACACAATGAAAAGGGTTTGGTTTCACGGCATCGACCCTTGAAATCATGGAGAACTGCGGTCCAATCGGCGTCCTGACGCGGACGCCACTGCCTCGGTCAGCGTTGACCGGGCATGCCTGCGGCATACCGCGGTTACTGATAAATCAGCGTCTTGCAGACGCTCTCGGCGTAGCCAAATGGCCATTCTACCGACTCTTCACCCTCTTGACCCCGGGGCGTCCGACAAGGACGACGATTCCCAAGTAACCGCGGTACGCCCTCGGGCGTGCCCGGTCAGTCAAGCGAAGCGGAGTGGCGTCCGCGTCAGGACGCCGATTGAACAGCTATCCGATTACCTGTCGTCGATGATCACAGTTTGTTGACCGAACCGATAAAGACTATCGCGCCTGTGCTGGTCTCATCGATCACATACATGAACGGGCGGTTGAGAATCAGATTGAATGTCTCGGCCGAGCCTACCAACTTATTAGACGTAACCGAGGCGGCTTTCGTTCCGCTCTCATTCACTATGATTTTTGATTTGTTCTGAACAAGATCGAAATATGCTTTGACGTTGGAAAGACGACTGAAATCAGATGATGATTCCTCAAACATTGATTTTATGCCGATAGATTGCAACGCCGCATTGAGATTATACTCCGTCTCCAATTCAAACTTAGGCATATTTACCTCCACTTTAATTTCAACGGCTTCGGTTCTCAGCTTGCCTGCAATTTCATTCCACTGTTCACTGTCAATTTTTACCGGCGATGTCGATTTCTTGTCTTTCGGAAGCATTATAACCATTCGGTATGCTCCATTACCATAGTTCAATACGCCGATTTTCAAACCGTAAAGCTCAAGATATTTTATTGTCATTGAGTTTTTCATCATCTTGACATCTGACTTTGTCCCGTCAACGTTTGTGAATAAATCACGCTGCGTCCTTGACTCACTAAAATACGCAGTCCATTTACCATCGAAGTAAGTGGCGTTGGTCAACACGGCCTGACATTTGGGTGACTCGCTATAAAAATCGGGAATCATGCCCCATGTCTTTTCCGAGATCCAGCCGTTGATGCGGTCTTTTCCTTCGTCGGAATATAAATCGACATTGGCTACCTCGGCATCGTAGGTCTTGCTGTTGATGTCGACAAACGTCGGCAACACCTTGAAATCGTTGTTGAACCACATCGAGTTGGCGATCGACAGCTTCACTTTGCGGTCAGCCACCGGCAGCTCGTCGAGCATTCGGCGGTTAATGGCGTTGACCTGGTCGAGGTTGCCGCCTTCGGGAGCGAGGGCTTTCTCAAATTCTGCCAATGTGTTGCCGGCAGCTCCGTTGGCGACCATGCAGAGAGCATAGCTGACGCTCAGCGGAGAGATGAACTGGTTGCCTTCTGCGTTACCCGCGGGCAATGCGTTGTAAAGGTCAAACGCAAACTTGTTCTGGTTGTCTATCACACTCTGCTCTGAGGCCGTTATTATGATTGGCTCGAATTTATTATCTTCAATCACAACATCCCCTTTGTCTTTGTCATCGTCAGAGCAACTCCACGCCACTGTCGCAAGAAGAGCGAGGCCCATTAGCCTGTAAGGTTTCATAATTTCCTATGTTCTAATTGGTTAATTATAATATTTTTGGTTTATTTTAATTTCACAAAACAATGAAAAAAGTTTGGTTTCACGGCATCGACCCTCGAAATCATGGAGAACTGCGGTCCAATCGGCGTCCTGACGCGGACGCCACTGCCTCGGTCAGCGTTGACCGGGCATGCCTGCGGCATACCGCGGTTACTGATAAATCAGCGTCTTGCAGACGCTCTCGGCGTAACCAAATGGCCACTCTGCCAATTCTTCACCATCTTGACTCGGGGTCGTCCGACAAGGACGACGATTCCCAAGTAACCGCGGTACGCCCTCGGGCGTGCCCGGTCAGTCAAGCGAAGCGGAGTGGCGTCCGCGTCAGGACGCCGATTGAACAGCTATCCGATTACCTGTCGTCGATGATCACAGTTTGTTGACCGAACCGATAAAGACTATCGCGCCGGTGCTGGTCTCATCGATCACGTAGTTGAACGGGCGGTTGAGAGTTAGTTCGACCGGTTTCTCCGTATGTCCGGGAGTAGTGAACCCACCGATAACTGTCACCGAAACGGCCTCTGTGCCCTCTTCGTCAACACTGATTTTTGATTTGTTTTTCACGCACCCGACAGCGGTGGGTGTGGTTGAGAGTCGGCTGAAATCGGCATTTTCAAACATCGATACCAGTCCTAAAGACTTCAACGCTCTCTCAAGTCTATAATCGGTGTTCATCTCAAATCTCGGCATCTTGATGATCACCTCGCGATTGAGTTTCAGACTGTTTTTCACCTCGTTCCATTTCTTCAGATCAAGAGCGAGGGCATCGTCGCCGGCATTTTCCTGGGGAAGCATGACAACCATGCGGTAGGCTCCGTTGCCATAGTCGAGCGCACCGACCTGGAGACCGGCGGTCTCGGCATATTTCATCGTCATCGTCGTTTTCATCATTTTGACGTATGAGCTCGATTTGTCAAGGTTGGTAAACATCTCCTCGGCCGTGTTTTTCTTTTCGAATGGCGACGCCCATTTGCCGTTGAAATAGGTAGCGTTGACAAGAACATACACTCCACCGGGAGCTTCTTTAAAAAACTCGGGAATCATGCCCCATGTTTTCTTTGAGATCCAGCCGTTGATGCGGTCTTTTCCTTCATCTGAGAGAAGATTGGTGTTGGCTACCTCGGCATCGTAGGTCTTGCTGTTGATGTCGACAAACGTCGGCAACACCTTGAAATCGTTGTTGAACCACATCGAGTTGGCGATCGACAGCTTCACTTTGCGGTCAGCCACCGGCAGCTCGTCGAGCATTCGGCGGTTAATGGCGTTGACCTGGTCGAGGTTGCCGCCTTCGGGAGCGAGGGCTTTCTCAAATTCTGCCAATGTGTTGCCGGCAGCTCCGTTGGCGACCATGCAGAGAGCATAGCTGACGCTCAGCGGAGAGATGAACTGGTTGCCTTCTGCGTTACCCGCGGGCAATGCGTTGTAAAGGTCAAACGCAAACTTGTTCTGGTTGTCTATCACACTCTGTTCTGAGGCCGTTACCTTGATCGGCTCGAATTTATCGCGTCCGGCTACACCCCCGTCATTATCATCGTCAGAACAGCTCCACGCTACTGTCGCAAGAAGAGCGAGTCCCATTAGTCTGTAAGATTTCATAATTTCCTATGTTCTAATTGGTTGATTATAATATTTTTGGTTTATTTTAATTTCACAAAACAATGAAAAAAGTTTGGTTTCACGGCATCGACCCTCGAAATCATGGAGAACTGCGGTCCAATCGGCGTCCTGACGCGGACGCCACTGCCTCGGTCAGCGTTGACCGGGCATGCCTGCGGCATACCGCGGTTACTGATAAATCAGCGTCTTGCAGACGCTCTCGGCGTAACCAAATGGCCACTCTGCCAATTCTTCACCCTCTTGACTCGGGGTCATCCGGCCGGAATGGCGATTCCCAAGTAATCTGCGCCTTGATGACGTTACCGCCTGACCAATCCAGACCGTGGCTTGCAAAACCGTCTTGACCCGGGGCGTCCGACAAGGACGACGATTCCCAAGTAACCGCGGTACGCCCTCGGG
>CAJUPY010000016.1:13584-63813 GCA_910588035.1 uncultured Muribaculaceae bacterium
CGGTCAGTCAAGCGAAGCGGAGTGGCGTCCGCGTCAGGACGCCGATTGAACAGCTGTCCGATTAACAGTCATGCAGTCTCGGAGAGACCACATCGTGATATCTAGTTTTTCTATGTCTTCATAAATTATTATCTGATTTTTTTATTTATTTACACGGAAATATTTGATATCATAATCTGAAATATATATAGGTGTTTTGTCAATAGCATCTTCATCAAGTTTCAACACCTTACTAGTATCAAATACATTATTATTGTAATAGCCATTAGACTCACCATTCCAACCCCAGTTGACATGCATATACTTATAATTGAGCGTTTGTTCAGCTATCAGTATCTTAGGATTTGATATAGTTCCACTTGTATATGTCCTACTGTTTTTTTGTATATGCAAACCACCGTCAACTACCCAAACATGTCCCTTACCATATCCTTGTTTCAAGGTCTTAAGTCCACACATAAACAAAACACAATCATTTTTCAACTCATTTATTGAATACTCATTAAAGTTGATAAAATTGCTTGTCTGTAGTCCAGAATTCATAAACAAATATTTAAATTTATCATCGGTAATTCCGGTAGAGGGAGGAAATCCACTTTTATAATCTGCATTGGCTTGATAACCTAATTGTCTGCACAAATACGCAAGAGCTTCATGACTTTCAACTGAGGCTTCACAGATAGGTTTACAACCCAAACCATAACCTTCATGCTTGTTAATATCATCCCAATTTAGAATGACTGAGCTAAGTGGACATTCGGGATAATTTAAAACATGTTCCACCGGGCTTTTAAAATAGCTCATGACCATAACGCATGCGGTCACAGCACAACCGCATGTCATATTTGGACAATACATTCCCTCGGGATAATCTTGGCCAAATCTCGCCTTCACACGTGGACGCACATTAAGTATAGTGTCAATCGTAGTTTCAGTTGTTGTTCCTATTGGTTTCAGTGGCTCCCTAATATCACCGCCGGTGTTGCCGCCAGTGTTACCTCCGGTATTGCCTCCACCGGTGTTGCCGCCACCGTTGCCGTTACCACCTTCATCAATTTTCAGTGAGTCAGGATCGGTTGGTTGCGGTCTCTTGGGCACTGTGGCATAGACCATTGCGCGGTCAATGAACATCTGGGCACCGGGGTTAACCGAACCTTCGCCAGAGTAGTTGCCTTGGTCGGCGATAGCGAGGAGGCCTTCGGTCTCGCGGTTGGCCGAGACGACTGCATAGCCGGCTTCGTTGTCAAAGTTAAGAATGTAGAGGAGTGTGTCGGTTTCGCCTGAACGGGTTATGGGGGAAGTGATTACGCGGGTGTTGGCCATTGAGATCGATCTTGAGGCGCGGGTTTTGATCCGGGTTCCATCGTCGAGCATTGACATGGCGTCGTTGACAATGTCGATTGCCTCGTCGAGCGTTCTGAAGCGGCTTCCAACCGCGCTGCGGGCATTGCCATTGTCAGCTGCCTGTTGGGGCAGCCCCTCGTCATTGTTGCAACTGAAGAACATCGTTGCGAACAAAGCAATAACTGTGATGATGATTGATTTCTTCATTGGTTGTGTAAAATTAATGGTTTACATTTTAATTGTTTATATTTATGACGTTTTAACGCCATTTTTAACTCTTTTTAATCAAATCTTAAGCAAACAGATATAATAACCGCCTGTTTCTGTCTCGATTTCTATTTGATAACTACCGGGAGTAGTTCCAATGTAAAAACTATAAGGATTTTCGGTGGTAAATTCAACAGTTTCTGTATAACCTTCATTTAGATTGGTTACGTTTAAAGATGCAGAACCCTCTGAACAACAAAAACTAATTGTTATGATACCATTATCTTCGTATTTTACTTGTACAACGGTATCGGTGTCGGTAGGATACGGTCTATTCTTATCATAGATTATGTCTATACGATTTGGAGCATCACCTTTTGGGTAACAATCAAGGCCTAAAAACACCGAAATAAGCAGGGTAATTAAAATTGATTTATTCATACTTTTTTATTGCAAATTTAAACCGATATTTCGAGATATGTCTAATATATTGGGCAAAAAATCTCTATCATTTTTCAATTTCATCTACTGCTTATTCGTTGATTTACAGCTATTTACATAATTGATAGATAATGCGATTTCTATCAATGATTCATTTAACGCTTAACAGATTGATATATGAGAATTTATAAAAACAAGGAATTTTGAAATGATAGACATAATCTGCACTCTATGACAACTTTTTCCATTAAGAAAATACTATTTGATCCACATTGCAATTTCTTTTGTCCAAAAATTTGCAATACAATCCCCTTATCCTTAATTTTGTATTTCAAAATAAAAATTCATGGGAAATTTGATTAAACTGATTTGTGGTACTATTCTATTAATATCAATAATGTCATGCAATAATGATGTTAATAAACAACTAACTGAAATTTCAAAAATAATAGATGATAACCCGGAGACCGCCATTCAACTTCTTGAATCAATTAATGTAGAAAATCTTTCTTCAGCCCAAGATAAAGCCGAATACTCATTATTATATACGTGGGCACGGGACAAAAATCATTTATTTGATAAAAATGATTCGCTAATTGATTTTGCCGTTAAATTTTTCGAGCAGAAAGGCATTGAAGATAAGGCAATGCGTGCTTATTACTATAAGGCTAAAATACTTTTCAATCGAGATGACTACCGCAACGCAATTGTCAATCTACTTCACGCCGAAGAATTAAGCACAACATCTGAAGACAATTATTTTAGAGGGAAGATTAATGAATTATTTGGCGACATATATCACATGTCGTGCAATCTGAACGAAGCTATAACATACAGAAAGAAAGCTGTAGATTCCTATAAAAATTCAGATAGACCTTTATTTTATTATTATGCAGTAGAGAAACTTGCCTCTGCTTATATAGATCACGGAGATTATCATAAAGGCATTGATCTATTGGATAATACCGACGTACAACCGATGCTGAGTGATTCGATCTTCATGTGTATGTATAATTCCGATTACATGATATTACACAATTCTATCGGCAATTACCCTAAAGCACTACAAAAACTAAGGGAATCATTTCAGTATTTGACCGAGCCTATGAAGCCATATATGTGCTACCCCGAAATAGCCATTGTATTTTTAAATAATGAAATGGCTGATAGTGCAAAAATTGTCTTGGATTACGCTATGGACGGGGTAGTGGACAATTCGTCAATCAACAGCAGATATTACAATGCGCTAAGCAAATATTATGAACAATGTGGACGAATTGATTCGGCATTTTATAAATTAAAAAGGCAGTTTGAAAAATACAATGACAAAGCCGACATCATACTTAACCAGAGCGTCGCACTATCAGAGCGCGATTACTACAATGAGAAATCGGAGCTCGAGAAAGCCAGATCACAGCGAAACAAAGAAAGAATCTACTTGATCATTGCAATCAGCATATCGGCAATTGTCGCAATCATTATTTTTTACCGTCGGAAAGTCGAGAAAGACCGCGAGAGATTCAACGAGCAGATTGTCGATTACAAATCAATGATCAACGACATGAAGCATCAAAAGGAAAACCTGATAGCCGAAAATGAACGATTGAACAGCCTAACCGAGAGTTCAACCGAGCAGATGATCAAACAAAACGAACTGATGACAACCATGTTCAGAGAGAATTTTGGCGGAATGAACAGCATCTGCGCAGAATATTTCACGTTTAAAGACGCCGACAATGCCACCGACGCACTGATGACCAAGTTTCAAAAGGAACTTGAGATATTGAAGAGTGCGGAATCATTCAAACGCATTGAAGATATTGTCAATCTGTGTAACAATGACATCGTGTCAAGGCTTCTCACTCAAATTCCACGTCTGAAAACGATAGACATCAAGATTTTTACATTTGTCATCGCAGGCTTCTCTCCACGAACTGTCTCGCTGTTATGCGACATTAAGGTGGAAAATTATCATAACCGCCGCTCACGGCTGAAACATCGCATCGAGACCTCTGACGCGGCCGACCGCGACCTGTTTCTGGGTTATATGTATCAGCAGGAGTGATCGGCGGGTTCAGGCACCGATCAGGTCGCAGTAGATGTCGAGGGCGGTTTTGATTTCGTCGTCGGCTATCTGATGGTCGATCTCGGCGGCTCCGACATTACTCAGCAGGGTGAAGTTGACAGTGTCGGCCGACATGTTTTTCTTGTCGTGGTGCATCAGGTAGACCAACCGGTCGTAGTCGCGGCAGGTGATCGCGAAGACTCCATAGTTGTCTTTGACAAACGCCGCATAGCGGTTGAGCTCGGCCGAGGGGAAACCGACTTTCATGTTTGACAAGACGAGTTCGACCAACATGCCGAAAGCGACGGCATAGCCGTGGGCAACGGGCGACTGACGCTCCATTGCAAATTCCTCGAAGGCGTGACCGGCGGTGTGGCCGAAATTGAGAGCACGTCTGAGACCCTGCTCCGTCGGGTCTTGCTCGACGATGCGACATTTGACCGAGACACTCTCCTTCAGGAGTTCGAGCAGACGGTCGGGGTCGTGGGAGGTGACGTCGAAAGCGAGCAGCCGGTCATATTCCTCTTTCGACGAGATCAGCCCGTGTTTGATCATCTCGGCATAGCCCGAGAGCAACTCGACGTCGTTGAGTGTATTGAAAAAGGTTGTAGAGATTATGACCGTGTCGGCTTCGCGGAAAAGGCCGATCTCGTTCTTAAGTCCGTTGAAATTCACTCCGGTCTTCCCGCCGATTGCGGCATCGACGGCCGAGAGCAGTGTCGTCGGCACATTGATGAACCTGACACCCCGCTTGAATGTCGCGGCTGCAAATGCCCCCATGTCGGTTATAACGCCTCCGCCGAGGTTTATGACCAGGCTCTGACGGTTGCAGCCGGCATCACACATGGCTCGCCATATCTTGTCGAGCGACTCGAGACCCTTGTGTGTGTCGCCCGGCCGGGTCACAATGACCGTTGCCGAGGCCACGGCTTTTGACTCGGCCTGCATGCGCGGCAAGACAAACGACTCGGTGTTGGTGTCGACGATGACAACGACGCCCGACGGGTCGATTTTCTCACAGGCGGCGTCGATTGCCTGCGCTACATGGTTGGTGAATATAACGTCTTGATTCATAATCTTCAATTTGTTCTACTTTATAACAATTCACCCGACCGAAGTGTTGAACAGGTCGAGCATGAGCTGCGGAAATTGGTCGGCAAACCCGGGCATCGAGTCAAAGACCACGGCCGCTCCGGCCTCCAGCATCTCGTCGCGGCTTATCGGCCCGGTGGTGACGGCAATGGTGAACGCTCCGGCAGCATCACCGGCCTTTACTCCCAATGGCGCGTTCTCGACCACGATCGACGCGCTCGGGCTCACCCCGGCGAGCTGCATGCCCCTGATGTAGGGTTCGGGGTGGGGTTTGCCGTGGGTGACATTGCGCGATGTCACCTTCATCGCGTCGCTGAACGCCCCCGGAAAATCGACGGCCAGTCGGTCGAGCAGGGTGGCTTGTCCCGAGCCGGTCACCAGAACGCGCTTCATGCCTGCCCCGATCATCTGATTCAGCAGCGACTGCGCTCCCGGCATCACTTTCACCTCGGGCAGCTGCCGGAAATATTCGGTTTTCAACCTGTAGAGCCGCTGACACTCTTCGTCGCTGACATCGCGGTCAAACTGACGGCGGAACAGTTTTCTGATTGTCGCGGCTCCGGTCATGCCCTCATAGAGATAAAACTCATCGCGCGTGGCCTCGATGCCGAGTTCGGTCGCGAGGCGGTGCCATGCGGCGGTGTGGTTGACCATAGAGTCATAGAGAGTGCCGTCCATGTCAATGAGCGCGGCCACGGGGGTGACCCGCTCATAGTGGTGGCGTTTCAGAAAGGTGGTTATCTGTTGTCGGTAATCCATTGTTGTCGGTTTCAAAATCACGACCGACGGAGACTTTACGCTCCGCCGGTCGAAAAATCAATGTCAATGTCTCTCAGCTCTCTTTCATGGCGGCAATCTGCCGCAGGGCGCAGGCGAGCTGGTCGGGACACGATGTCGGTTTGGCGCCACATCTGATGCCCTGCAGGCGCGAGATGACCTCATCGGCAGGCATTCCCTTGATCAAGGCCGACACACCCTGAAGGTTGCCGTGGCAACCTCCGGTGAAACTGACCTCTCCGATGGTGTTGTCATCGTTGATCTCGATGTCGATCTGGCGCGAGCAGGTGCCCGAAGTGGTGTAACTGTAGTGTTTCATTATTTCTTGGCGTAATCTTTAGCTATGCGGTGAACGGTGAATCCGAGAAACTTGTCGTCGTAGGCGTCGCCGATAGCTGCAAATTTCCACTCGCCGTTGCGTCGGTAGAGCTTACCCATGATCAGGGCCGTCTTGCCTGCATATTGTGGTGCGGCAGCCACGTCGTAGCTCGCGAACACCTTGTTGACAAGCGTCGGCGTTCCCTCATACATTCTGATCGAAGCGTAGGGAATCTGAGAGAAGTCTTCCTTGCCGCAGTTGTTGAGAAAGAAATAGATCTCCTCGACGTTGGGAGCCACGCGGGTCAGGTCGACGGTGATGATCTCGTTGTCGAGGCCGTCGTCGCCGTCGGCATCACCCTTGAGGTCGTCGCCCGAGTGATGAAGGGCATAGTCGGCGGTGTCGAGCTTACCTTTCGGAAGGCCGAACTTCTGAAGAATTTCCGGACGGTAGAGTGGCGAATAGATGTGGTCCATCAGCTGTCCGTTGTTGTCAAAGACAACGCAGCTGAGGTCGAGGTCTACGTCCTGACGGTTCTTGAACATGCCGAGAAATCCGCCCGAGACAATCTGTCCCCAGTTGCAGCCGACACAGAATTTCGTCAGTTTGTCACCCGAGTCTTTCGAGAGGTTGATGCGTTCACCTTTCTGAAGTTTCTTTTCAAGATTGATTGCCATTGCAGTGTGTGTTTGATGTTAATTAAAGAGATCAGTAGGCATAGCGGTTGACCAGTTCCTCAAGTCCTCCCTTGACACCATTGCCCATGGCCTCGAACTTCCACACCCCGTTGCGGCGGTAGAGACGTCCGAAAATGACGCCGGTCTCGATCGAGAAGTCTTCGTCGAGGTCATATTTGGCTATCTCGGCGTTTGTGTCGGCATTGCAGATGCGGATATATGAGTTGCGTACCTGGCCGAAGTTCTGTCGACGCTGCGCAGCCTCGTGGATAGTTGCCACGAAGACGATTTCATTGATGCGCTGGTCAACTTTGTCGAGACAGACTGTCAGAGTCTCGTCATCGTCACCGTCGCTGTTTCCGCCCGTTGTGTCATCGCCTGATGATTCGACCGAGCCGTCGGGTGATTTCTGGTTGTTGTAGAACACAAAAAATTCATCTTCAGGAATTTTCCCGTTGCTGCCGAGCATGAATGCCGATGCATCGAGGTCAAAATCGGGGCCTCCGTTCTGGTTGGGATCCCATCCCAGACCTACTCGCACATTTTTCAGCGAGTTCTCGAGTTCGAGCCGCTGTCCTTTTTGCAGATTGATCATGATTGTAAGGGTTTATGGGTTGAATGAAGTTTGTTTACGCAAATATAGCGTTTTTAAATTCCGATTCCAAAACATAACCGCCATTTTTTCAAACTTTTGATTTAAAAGTCGGAAATCGTTATCTTTGTAACCAAATCAAACTGCAATGACCACGATAATCATATTGCTCGCAAGCATCTTGGCCGGCTACCTGCTGAGAGACCGGCAAATCAAACTGCCGTCGGGTGCGGCAGTCAGCTGCATCGTCTGGACGCTGCTCTTTCTGTTTGGCATCTCGATCGGCTCCAACCGGTCGATAGTGGCCGAGTTTGACCGCTTCGGCCTCACCGCTGTCGTTCTCGCCGCGTTGACAACCGTCGGGAGCGCGGCCGCAGCATTGCTTTTGACGAAACTGACACGCAGAAGAGACCATGAAAGGTAGTTTGATCGTAATCTCGTTTTTCGCCGCCGGCATAGCGGTCGGTTATCTCGGCATCGCTCCGGCCGATGCCGATTATGCGGCGGTGGCGATCTGGGTTCTGTATCTGCTTGTGGCCACAGTCGGGTTTGAGTTCGGCTACCGCGACCTGACATCGACATTGCGCGAGATTACTGCCGCGACGCTCGCGTTGCCTCTCTTCACTATAGCCGGAACGCTCGCGGCCGCGTTGGTGGCATGGCTCGTCATCGGACGATGGGGTCCCGGCGACTATCTCGCCCTCGGAAGCGGCATGGGCTATTACTCGCTCTCGTCGGTTCTGATTCTCGATTACCGCAAGGCCGAACTTGGTCTTGACGTAGCGGCACAGCTCGGGGCTATAGCCCTGCTGACCAACATGGCCCGCGAGATGTTCGCCCTGATCTGCGCACCGCTATACCGCCGCTTCTTCGGACACTACGGCCCGATTGCCGCTGCCGGTGTCACGTCGCTCGATGTCGCGCTGCCGGTCATAGCCCGCACCTGTGGCAACGGCTCAGTGCCGGCCGCGGTCATTCACGGCGTGGTTCTCGAGTTTTCGGTTCCGCTGTTGGTCTACCTGTTCTGTCTGTGACCTATAAACACCATTCAACTCCATATTTTTTTATGCTCACATCACACTTAAAAGCTCTTTTTGCCACCTTTGCCGCTATCTTTCTGGCGACAGTCACGACACAGGCAAGGTCATTCATGACTGTGCCGACACCCGACGATGCGGTCATTGTCAGCCGTGACTCGCTGCATATCGCCTCGCCTCCGGCCATGAAAGTTTCCTATGACTACAAAGATTTCCACACATTCCACACTGTCACGGTCTACAACGATTCCACCGGCACTCCAACGGTTGCCGTAGAGAAGACCACATATACCGCTTCGGGCAGGGTCCATGTTGACACTACCGTCATCACGCCCGACGGAATGAAAATCTACAAGGCAAAAATCTCGATGCTCAACGGTGAATTGGAGAAACACACCGCTACCAAGATCAAAAAAGCCGACACCCCATGGGACTGCACTCCGCCTTTGTCTGTAGTTCGCGAACAAATGGCCGGTCTCGACCGTGATTCACATGGCAACTGGACTTCGGCACACGGCTATTACGGCAATAAAGGCATCGATCCGGAAAGCAGTCTGACACGTGAGATCAGCTACTCGCTGTCGCCCGACGAGAGTGCCATGCTTGCCCATTATGAAGAAATACGTGAACAGTCCTACAACCGTCAGCCGGAATTTTACGACTATCTCGGATTCATTCTGCTGGCAATTGCTGCCGCCATCGCCAGCTATGGCCTGAAAAACGAGGATATCAGCAACCGCAAACGACGCATGCTGGCCGGGCCGGTCATGGGTGTTCCGGCCTGTGCCGGAATCTACATGACCTGGATATATGTCTATTTAAATTTCGGAACAGCCGCCGCCGTTGTGCTGTGTGCTGTCTTTTTATTGTGCTGGGCCCACTTCCACCGGGTCACTGTCATGAGGCTTGAAGATGACTTTGAGCTGTCAAACCACGAAACCCGGCCTCCGATAGTAATCACGTCAATATTGCTTTTTCTGACCGGGTGGTTGATAGGGGCGTCAATGTGGGGCGTCTGGTGGGCTGCGATACTGACCGCCGGCTGTTTCATGCTGCCTATGCTCTCCGTGCCCGACCGTGGCGAACGCTGTGCGAGATGCCACCGCATGGGCGCGATGGTTGATGACGGCACTGTCGATGCCGGAACGAAAAAAGTTGTGAACCATGAGCAACGCGGAAATCTCGACGCAGTGGTGACCCGCGTTTACAGCCTTTACCGCACGCGCCGGAAATGCCGGTTCTGCGGATATGAATATCTCACCTATGAAAAAACCGGAGAGATTCTAAGCGAAGTGGTCGAGACTACAACTCCGGTCAGGCGCGCTCCTCAACGATCGTCATCAAACGACTCGTCATCATCTTCCGACAGCGCGTACCCCGCCAATGTCTATTGCTCCCATTATGTCTATCCCAATGACAAGTTGCCGGGTTGCGCCATGCACGGCCACGATCTTATTTATCCGTGCAATTATGAAAACAACGCCGGGAGCTGTCCTTATTTCAGACATAGATAAACGTTTGGGGGCGAAGCCTGTCTACGCCCCGCCCCCAATCAATTATAATTGATATTCGTCCGTTACAGAATGCCCTGTGCCATCATCGCGCGTGCGACCTTCATGAAGCCTGCGACGTTCGCGCCTCTGACATAGTTGACATATCCGTCGTCCTGACGCCCGTAGAGCACACACTGGCGGTGAATTTCCTTCATGATAGCCTGGAGCCTGTCATCGACTTCCTCGGCCGTCCACGACAGTTTCTGACTGTTCTGAGCCATTTCCAGACCCGAGGTGGCAACACCGCCTGCATTTGCCGCCTTGCCGGGTGCATAGAGAATCTTGGCGGCGATGAATTCTTTTACCGCCTCAGGAGTCGACGGCATGTTGGCACCCTCGCTGACGGCAATGCAGCCGGCTGCAAGCAGCGCACGTGCATCGTCGCCGTCAAGTTCGTTCTGTGTGGCCGAGGGCATCGCTATGTCACACACCACATGTCTCCAGGGACGTTCGCCCGGAAGATAGGCAATTTCGGGATATCGGTCGTGGACCTCGCTGATTCGTCCGCGATAAAGATTCTTGAGATCGAAAATAAATTCCATTTGTTCATGGGTCAGTCCGTCGGGGGCGATGATCGAACCGCCGCTGTCACTCATCGACACCACTTTCGCACCGAGAGACATCAGCTTCTGGGCGGTGTAGGTAGCAACATTACCCGACCCTGAGATAGCGACCCGTTTGCCGGCGATATCTATGCCGCGCGTCTCGAGCATGTTGAGCAGGAAGTAGCAGTTGCCGTAACCGGTAGCCTCGGGGCGTATCAGCGAACCGCCGAACTCGAGACCTTTGCCGGTGAAAGTTCCGGTGAACTCGCGTGCCATTTTCTTGTAGTAGCCATACATGTAGCCAACCTCACGTCCGCCAACGCCAATATCACCGGCAGGCACATCGGTGTCGGGGCCGATCTGACGCCACAGTTCGGCGATGAATGCCTGACAGAACCGCATGATCTCCATGTCGCTCTTGCCGCGCGGAGAGAAGTCGCTGCCGCCTTTGGCTCCGCCCATGGCGAGCGTGGTCAGAGAGTTCTTGAATGTTTGTTCGAAAGCAAGAAATTTCAGAATCGACTGGTTGACCGAGGCATGGAAGCGGATTCCGCCTTTGTAGGGACCGATCGCATTGTTATGTTGAATGCGGTAGCCCATGTTGTTGCGCACGCGTCCGCCGTCATCTACCCATGAAACTCTGAACGAATAGATGCGGTCAGGAATACACAACCGCTCAAGCAAATTGTAGCGTTCAAATGCCGGATACTCGTTGTATACATCTTCAATCGAGGTCACAACCTCTTCAACAGCCTGAAGATATTCGGGTTCGTTTGGAAAACGGCGGCGAAGATCTTCAATAAATTCTTTTGCTTCCATTGTTATTTATACCTTGAAATTGTAAAAACCGTTGCAAATTTACAATAAAAAGTTTAAATAACTAACAATGCGCTCAATAAATTTAGAAAATTATTTCAATTTAATAATCAAGTCACATCTGGCAGAGCATGTCGACAGCAAAATCGAGCATTGTGTCGTGGCCGTCAGCCACAAGTCTCTCATCGAGATCAACCTCGCAGCCGGGCGACGGATCGATGCCGAACTCCGTCGTGTTGCCTCGTGCGTCAAGCACCGAGCAAGCCGAGAATCTGATGCCCCAACCGTTGGGAAGTTCCGACGAAAACGGCATTCCGGAACCTCCACCGGTCCGTGAGCCGACAATTTTCACTTGAGGCAGATATTGCATCACCGAGACAAAATTGTTGGCCGCACTGAATGTCGACCGGTTTGTCAGCACCACAGTCGGCTTTGACCACATCAGACGTCCGGCGGGTGCCGGATCGATATAGTAGGGTCGTGGATCAGAGAAACTGTCGTGGCCGGGACCTGTCTTGTGCGATATGTAGCCCATGAGGGTACGCTCCGTGATGAACCGTGCCACAATCTTGTCTACATTGGTCATGCTGCCACCACCATTGTCGCGAATGTCTATTATCAGCCCGTTACAGGTCGAGAGATAGGCCAGCACAGAGTCGAGGTTACCCTCCCCCACCCCGTCGGCAAAAGAATCGTAGCGCACATAGCCAATGTTGTCGAGCAAGATTCCGTACATGAGGCCGGCAGCCTGACGATAGTTGAAATTGAAGTAGTATTGTTCGATTACGCGTGCGTTGTAGTTCTGGGGATAATCGCTCCACCAACGGCGATAGTATGATGTGTTGAACGATGAAGACAGGTTTGTGTGCCCGTCTTCGAGCACATCGAGCATCTCGGCACAGAGAGAGAACAGCTCCTGAGAAGTCATGTCGGGTCTCACCTTCGGACGAAATTCGGTGTAAACTCCACGCCAATCGACATTTTTCTCCTTGAAAAAGCAGTAATGCTCGTCAATAATAGTCCAGAGGGCGTCGAAATTTCCTTCCGGATCATTTTCATACTCAGGCAACGAATGGCAAGCCGTGAGCGACAGAACGGCTACAAGCAGTGACGTAAGAAATTTTGGAATTTTCATTTTCAATACCATGCGCTGATGACTTCAGCTTCGTGAGAAATTTTATGACCGGGAGCAATCGAGAACCATTCACCCGAGACTCCGATTAAAAAAGAATGTGACACAAGCCGTGTCGTAAGATTGCTGACTCGGGTCGAGAGAACCGAATTGTGATAACCTACCCTGAGAGCGGTGGCTCCGAAGAGAATATCGGCCGTCAGCAAATTGTCAAGGGCGAAATAGTTGCCCGGCCATGCACCGTGAACAAGCCCGGAACGGTCACCGAGATAGATTTCATAGTAGAGTTCGCCATATTGCTGCGAGAAGAAAATTCCCGTCAACGGCAACGTCGGCTGATAGCGCACTACTACCGGTTTGCCGAGCAGTCTCACCTTAATCGAGGCTGAAGCCGTGGCATTTACTGTCCACGAAGCTTTGGCAGCGACCGGATTGTTACCGTTGCGTGTCGTGTATAACGCGCCGAGATTGATCGATGTCGAACCACCGGCTGCCAGTGTCAGTCCGTTGTCAAGTGTCCACCGGCGCATCATGCCCCAGCGTCCCGACAGGCCTGCTGCCCAGATAGAGGCATTACGTGCCGGATTATCGGTGCGTGTAAGTCCCACATCCACCTTCAGCTGCATTGCCCAACGCCGCGGGTCAAACTTCATTGCCTGCATGCGCTCATAAGAGAATGCTGTCGTCCAGCCGCTGTAGTTCAACGGCGACAGATAGGTGTCGGCGACATGTCCTGACCCGATCTCAACTGCATAGGCAGACACTACCGGACGCACTGGTCTCACGGCTATAGAGTCTGTTGCGGCAGCCTGACACACGGCCATCACCACCGCCACGATTGTCAATATCTTATTCATCAGAATATGCGTTTCTGACCGTTAATCTCATCTCTGACCTCGTCATCGCTCTTCTCAGGCTCAGTTTCGGTCTGAGTCACTTCGTCGGGTTGATCTGCGGCGGCTTCTTCCTCGTCAAGGTCTTCAGCTATCTCAACAGGTTCGAGCTCCGTTATTGATTCCACCTCAAACATGGTCAGGCGTTTTCCTTTGGCTTTGAACGATTTCACTGCCACGAACTCTGACGCGACAACCGTGAGCGGCTCCCTGAACGAATCGGTACCGCCAAATTTCACTTCAAACCGTGCGCCCGGCGCATCACTCAAGGCAATCAGGGTCGATTTCTGATTGTCGCCGAGAAAACGCTGCTTCTTCGACGAAGGCTCAAACGTGAACCGCTTGAGATAGGGATATCCCTGGTCGGCATCGTCGAGAACGGCTGTCCATACATGCTGCGGACGGAATTTCTCTATGCGCAGAATATTGTCTTCATAGTGGTTTGATGCGTCGTAGTTGGTCATGTAGAACTCTCCGTTCTTCAATATCACCAACACCTGGTCATTGCCGAAGAATTCGCCTAAATAGAGGCCTCGGCCATCGTAGTTTAGCCTGAGCACATCGGGATCAAACCACACCTTGCGTCCGCCAAGCGTCGAGACACCCTTTTCCTTGAGCGAGAATCGGTGCACCTCGTTTCGGGTGACAATATTTCCCTGCGACTGTTTGCCCTTGATCGCAAGCTCCGAGAAATCGACATCAAACTGCAGCGTCTTGAGCCTCTGTTTCGGTTTCAGCGTCACCTTGACGACCTCCGCCTCACCGTTGGAGTTGGCCGAGAACCACACGACGCGGCTGCCGGGCTTGCCCTGTGTCAGGTTGTACTCCCGGTCGCGGGTCACACCGGTGACGGCAAAACGTTTCATGTAGTATGTTCCGCCTTTACCGTCCTGATAAATGACATTGTAAATGGTCCGGAGGTCATTGCGTTTGAAAACGCTGATCCAGATCACGTTTTTGTCGACAAAAAGCTTCTCGGCCACTTTGACGATCTTGTAGCGTCCGTCTTTATAGAAAAGAATTATGTCATCAAGCATAGAGCAGTTGCACACAAACTCATCTTTCTTCAGCGTCGTGCCGATGAATCCCTCCTCACGGTTTATGTAGAGCTTTTCATTGGCCTCGGCCACATTAGCCGCCTCGATGCTGTCAAAACTTCTGATGACTGTTCGCCGCGGATAGGCCGCGCCATATTTTTCTTTAAGCCCGAGATACCAGTTGACAGTATATTCTGTCAGGTTGTCGAGATGACTCTGGATCTCGGCCATTCGGGCGAGATAGCTCTCTATCAGCCGGTCGGCCTCATCTGAGTTGAATTTCAAGATGCGTTTCATCTTGATTTCCATCAGTCTGAGAATATCATCGTCGGTAACCGGTGCCGCGAGTTTCTTCACATATGGTTCGAGACGTCCGCGAATGTGGTCTATAGCCTGCTGCATGGTCTCACTCTGCTCGAAAGCCTTGTCTTTATAAATTCGTTTCTCGATGAATATGCGCTCGAGCGAAGCGAAATGGAGTTGCGCACCTATCTCGTCGCGCTGAATTGTCAGCTCACGCCCGAGGTTTGTGCGTGTGTTGTCGACACTGTGGCGCAACACATCGCTGACCCCGAGAAAACATGGTTTCTCGCCTCTGATCACACAGCAGTTGGGAGACACCGACACCTCACAGTCGGTGAAGGCATAGAGCGCGTCAATGGTCTTGTCGCTTGACACTCCCGGCAACAGGTGGACAGTGATCAAAGCCGTCTCGGCTGTGTTGTCATCGGCACGTCTGATCTTGATCTTACCCTTTTCAATAGCTTTGGCGATAGACTCTATGACGGCCCCCGTCGTGCGTCCGAATGGAATTTCGGTAATCGCAAGTGTCTTGCTGTCGATCTTCTCGATCTTGGCTCTGATTTTGACCGCACCTCCACGCTGTCCGTCATTATAGCGCGACACATCGAGAAAACCACCGGTAGCGAAGTCGGGATAGAGCGTGAACTCCTCACCTCTGAGATAACTGACTGCAGCATCTATTATTTCGTTGAAATTGTGGGGCAGAATCTTCGATGACAGTCCGACAGCGATGCCCTCCACTCCCTGGAACAGCAAAAGCGGGAATTTCACCGGCAAGACTACCGGCTCATCCTTACGCCCGTCATATGACTTGGTCCATTCGGTGATCTTCGGGCTGAAAACCGTCTCGAGAGCAAACGACGACAGACGTGCCTCGATGTAACGGCCTGCCGCCGCCGAGGCTCCGGTGAGCACATTTCCCCAGTTTCCCTGGGTGTCGACCAACAGCTCTTTCTGCCCGAGCTGCACCAACGCCTCATAGATCGAGGCATCGCCGTGGGGATGATACTGCATCGTGTTGCCGACAATGTTGGCAACCTTGTTCATGCGGCCATCATCAAGAGTCTTCATCGAATGGAGTATGCGCCGCTGCACAGGCTTCAGACCGTCGTCAATGTGGGGAACGGCTCTTTCGAGAATCACATAAGAGGCATATTCAAGAAACCAGCTGCGGTACATGCCGCGCAAGTGATGGCGCACGACATCTTCGTCGTGTATAGGTGATGTAGGGTCGGGAATTGGCTGTTCTTCAGGTGTTGTCGGTTCGTCGCTCATAACATTATTGATTTTACGGATGCAAGCAAAATTACGAATTTTTTGCGAGAAACCCACCGAAAATACTTAATTTTGCAACATGGCAGACGAATACAAAACCCTTTCAGCTCTTTCCGAGGGCATCTATCGCGAGAAAATGAGCCGTTTTCTCGCTTTCGCCATACCTGTCGACTCGGTGGAGCAAGCCAAAGAAACAATCTCACACTACCAGAAAAAATTTTTTGACGCCCGACATGTCTGCTGGGCCTACATGCTCGGAGCCGACCGGCTGACTTTCCAGAGCAACGACAACGGCGAACCGTCGGGCACCGCAGGCAAACCGATTCTCGGGCAGATCAACTCATTTAACCTGACAAACATCGTCATCATTGTCGTAAGATATTTCGGAGGTATAAAACTCGGCACTTCAGGCTTGATATCGGCCTATCGTGAAGCCGCACGCGAAGCGATCGAAGCCGGTGACATTATAATATGTCATGAAATGGCCGAAGTGTCATTTTGCTTTCCGTACCTCGCCATGAACGATGTCATGAAACTGGTCAAAGGCGGAGAAGTTTCAATAATCAGCCAGCAATTTGACAACACGTGTCAGATGACGCTGTCGACACGGGCCGGGAACATAGAGAATCTGAAACAACGGCTGACAGACATCGACGGTGTCACACTCTCCTGATTTTTCAATAGGGTTACAATCAAAAGACGAAGCTCGTTCTAAACTGAAACGAAGCTGTGAATAATTAAAATGCTGCAACAGAGATAAGACAATTTGATGTCAGTTAAGCAAGCGACAGTTTGATTTGGCTATATTCGCAATGAAAAAAGTAGCAAATTGTCAACCATTTTGAACTCCATATCAATGAACGCCGCACCTCAAGCAGAGACATCAGACGCAAACAAAGGCGTGATCCTCATCATCGATGAAGATCCGCATTTGTATGAACTGGTGCACTACCACTTCTCACGCTTAGGCTATGGAGTTGAGCCGTGTCGCTCGCTCGACGACTGGTACGCGCTTGATCCCCAAGATTACTCTCTTATCTTAATCGACATCGCGATTGAAAACGGATCGGGACTCCACATAATCGACATGTTGAACCAAAGTCCCGCTTCAGCAAAAATACCCGTAATCATCTGCACCCAGTCGGGCTCTCCCGCCGACATCGTCAGCGGACTAAACGCCGGAGCCGACGACTTCGTGAGCCGCCCGTTCGCTATAAAGGAAATGATCGCTCGCATAAACGCCCTCTTGCGCCGGCGTTCAAGATAAAAAAACGCGCAATCCTCACTTTTTATCACTAATTTGAACCCACACAATTGACAATTTAAGGAATTGTGTGTAACTTTGCCATTGAATCCAAACATAACACAATTATGAAAGAGTTAGCTCGTCTTTTAGCCGAAAAGTTACTTAACATCAGTGCAATAAAACTTCAGCCCCTCAATCCGTTCACATGGGCTTCGGGCTGGAATTCACCAATCTACACCGACAACCGCAAGACACTCTCATATCCCGAGGTGCGCAGTTTCATAAAGGTTGAGCTTTGCCGGCTGATTCTTGAGAACTTCGGCAAAGTAGATGCCATTGCAGGAGTCGCTACCGGAGCTATCGCCCAAGGTGCGCTTGTAGCCGACACACTCAGTCTGCCTTACGTCTACGTGCGTTCAACTCCCAAAGACCACGGATTGGAAAACCTGATCGAAGGTAACCTGAAACCGGGACAACGTGTCGTTGTCATCGAAGATCTCGTGTCGACAGGAGGAAGCAGCCTCAAGGCTGTCGAGGCAATCAGAGCAGCCGGTTGTGAAGTTGTGGGAATGGCTGCTATTTTCACCTACGGATTCCCCGTAGCTGAAGAACGTTTCAAAGCCGCAGGCGTGAAATTGCTCACCCTCAGCAACTATAACGCGATGCTTGAAGCCGCCCTCAAAACAAACTATATCGGCGAGAAAGACATCGAGACTTTGAAATGCTGGCGCGAGGATCCCGCCAACTGGACCCCTTCAAAATAACGCAAACACCATCTAAATATGGCTACATACACCGGAAAGCCTGTCACAATCAAGTGTCAGGCATCTGATCTTTTTGACCGTTTCAGCTCGATGGAAGCTTTGCAGCAGAAAATCGAGGACCTGCCTGAGGATATGAAACAGCAGATCGGAGAGTTACGCTTCGACAAAGACCGCCTCGTCATCATGACCCCTCAGGTCGGCGAAGTGGCATTCAAGGTCAAGGAACGTATCGCACCCGAAAAAGTGATCTTCACCGCCGAAGGAGCTCCCGTGCCCCTCGACATGACCGTAAACTTCACCCCTAAAGGCGAGACATCGACCGAGGTCATCACACGCATCGACATCGACATTCCCATCATGCTCAAACCAATGGTCGGCCCACACCTTCAGAAAGCAGCCGACAAATTTGGTGAACTCATGGCCAATCTAAACAAGGTCTGAGACATGGCTAACAAACTTTGGGAAAAAGACACCACCGTCGACAGCGGAGTCGAAGCCTACACCGTTGGCCGTGATCGTGAGCTCGACATCTATCTGGCACCCTACGACGTGCTCGGTTCAATGGCCCACATCACGATGCTCCAATCGATCGGACTTCTGAAAAGTGAAGAACTGACAGTTTTGCTCGACGCCTTGCGTGAAATCTACGACATGGCGGTCAACGGAAAGTTTGTGATCGAGGACGGAGTCGAGGATGTCCACTCCCAGGTCGAACTGATGCTCACCCGCAAACTCGGTGACATAGGCAAGAAAATCCACTCGGGACGTTCCCGCAACGACCAGGTTCTGGTCGACCTGAAATTGTTTATCAGATCTCGAATCGAGTCTCTCACGCTGTCGGTCAGACATCTTTTCGATGCCTTGATAATGTGTAGTGAGAAATACAAGAATGTCATCATTCCTGGCTACACCCATCTTCAGGTCGCCATGCCGTCGTCAATGGGTCTGTGGTTCGGGGCCTACGCCGAGTCTCTGGTCGATGATCTGATCATGCTGCAGGCTGCATACCGGATAACCAACCGGAATCCGCTCGGATCGGCTGCCGGCTACGGCTCGTCATTCCCTCTCGACAGGACAATGACAACACGTCTGCTCGGATTTGAGTCAATGGACTACAATGTCGTCTATGCCCAGATGGGTCGCGGTAAAACAGAGCGCATAGTCTCACAGGCCATGGCTTCGATCGCGGCCACAGTCGGAAAACTTGCGTTTGACGCCTGCATGTTCAATTCTCAGAACTTCGGCTTCATCAAGTTGCCCGATGAGTTCACGACCGGATCGTCGATAATGCCACACAAGAAAAATCCCGACGTGTTTGAGCTGACGCGCGCGAAATGCAACAAACTGCAAGCCCTGCCGGTCGAGATCACAATGATAACATCCAACCTTCCTTCGGGATATTTCAGAGATCTCCAGCTCGTCAAGGAAAGTTTCTTGCCGGCTTTTGATCAACTCGAATCGATTCTCGAAATGGTAACCCGCATGGTCAGCGGCATGGAGGTAAAAAACAATGTCGCCGACGATCCGCGCTACAGCCTGATGTATTCGGTCGAGCAGGTAAACCGGCTCGTGATGGAGGGCGCACCGTTCCGCGACGCATACCGTCAGGTCGGCCGCGAAATCGAGCATGGACAGTTCACACCCGACCGAAACATCTGCCACACCCACGAAGGCTCGATCGGCAATCTATGCAACGACCGCATCGTGTCTCTCATGAACGACACTGTCAGATCATTTGAATTCGACCGCTATCACGATGCCATCGATAATCTGATAAAAAAATAACCGTCAGGCTCAACCTTTTCCTGTGACCGCTGTTATAGTTACATGAGAAGGCATTTTGCTGACGTTATTAAAAAGTCAAATTACACAAATTGAGATAACCTTCTCGGTACACCCCGCTGATGCGGGGTGTACTCTTTTTCATATCTGCACATGCAAAAACAATGGCGCCACTCGGGTGAATGGCGCCATCTGATCAAATTTACCTTAAAAACTATAGGAAACCCTATTACTATAAGACGACTTTCTGCCCTTCAATTATGTAGAAACCGCCTGCGAGACCTTCGACAACATTGTAGCCTTCGACTGCATCGACCGTGCGCACAAGGCGTCCGTCTATGCCATAGATGCTGACAGTAGTCTCGGCAGACACGGTGATTATAACGTTTTTGCCGGAGACACGTACCCCGACTCCACTATTGTCTGTTTCCGCCGAGTCGATTCCGGTCGGGAGACGTTTTCCGGCATACAGATCCTTGACCTCGCTGTCATGAAGTGCCTTGCCATAGATCGTGAACTCATCGAACGCATGGTCGGCGTAAGGATCGCTTGACCAGGCCGAACGTCCGAGGTAGTTTGTGGGGGTCACACCCATCGCCGACGGGTGAACCATAGGCTGATCGGCCAGAGTCTCGATTCCAGCCTCCGCTGTAGTCGACGCCATCTCACCGTTGAGATAGAGATGCATGTCATCATTTTCACAAATCAGAACAACGTGGTTCCATGCCGAACGGTCGAGAGCCTCATGATCGAAGCGATAGTCAAACGAACCTTCCGCACACGTTATTTTATAACGCATCTGGGTGTTTGAGGTCGGCATGAACATCATGAATGTGCCGGTTCCGTTGTTGAAGTCGAAAATACGTGCGTTATTGCCGATCTTGATCCATGTGGCAATCGAGAAATCACCGTCAAGGTCACTGACAACACCTTCGGGCAGCACGATATGCGACTTGCCGGCTGAAGAGAGCTTGACAGCCTTGTGTCCGTCGCGTCCGTCAATAACTTCGGGACCGCCGGCGAAGGTGGCGTGGAAACCACCCCACTCATCTTTGTCGGTGTTCTGCTCCTCGAACATCAGATTGAGATGCTGTCCAAAACCTGGAGAGGCTTTCATCGGTTCGGTGGCATCGGAACTGCCAAGGTCGTTGAATGCCTGAACCTTATAGTAGTACTCCCTGGCATTGACCACCGTATTGTCAACAAAACGGTTTCCGTCTTCGACCTTGCCGACAATCTTATAGGTGCCGTCGGCAGCATCTGACCTCATGACATTTTGACGAGTGTCGTAGGCATACTTCCATGTCACGGTAACTTTACAGTCACCGCCGGCAACAAAGAAATCTTCGACGGCCTCAGGCGCACCGAGTTTTTTGGTTGAGACGACAACTGTTGCCGAGTTTGCCGTCGCCGCGGTGCTGAGCGAAGTCACGCGATAAGTGTAAGAGGTCGCGGCCGTCAGGTTTTCATCGCGATATTTTGTCTCGGCGAGATTATCAGACACAACTACAAACGAAGCATCCTCACCGTCGTCAGGAGTCAGGGCGCGTTCGATCTTGTAGCCGCGTGCACCTTCGACAGCCTGCCATTCGAGATCGACGATTGTTGTTGACACCGGAGTGGCCGTCACCGAAGGTGCGGCAGGAGCGTTGTCGCGGTTGAAGACAAGTTCGCGCGAGTAGGCCGACTCCGTATCTTTATATGAGAGGGCTTTGACGCGATAGGTCTGTTTGCCGGCTACGATTTTGTCGCTGTAGACAACTGTCTCGCCATAACCGTAGTCAGTTCCGGCAACAAGAATTTTGACAACTTCCCACTCGCCGTTGTCGAGTTTGCGCTCGAGGGTATAGTTCTTACCTGTCTCACCATTGTGGTCATACCACTTGATGTCAACCCCGGTGAAATCATCTGAGATCTCAGAGGTGAGCCATGCGGGAGCGATTTTCCAGGTGTGGACATATTCGTTTGCCGAACGGTAGGCCAGAACTGATTTGTGATCTCTGAACACTTTGCCTGCGGGAGTCAGTTTGCCACCGAGCACAAGAGCACGGGCATCCTGAACCCAGTCATACCACGCATGTCGTTCCAGATAGGGGCTTTCGTCGAGCGCGGGAAGCACATCTTTGAGCCATGCGACCTGCTTGGCAGAGTTCTCAGGAGTGTGTGGACGGCTCACCTCACGCGTGTTTCCGCTCTCGTCATAGATGATGTTGAAGTCGGCATCGCGCTGCTCGCCCTTGTTCACGGGCCAGTTTTCCGTAGTCCAGTTCGCACCGTTGTTCCACTCCGTGATCCACAGGGGACGATAACCGAAACGTTTTGAATTACTTTCGATCTGAGACTTCAGACTGCTGCCGGTCTGACCGTTCCAATACATGTGATATACAACATAGTCGACACGGTAGTTGAGCTCCTCGCAATAGGTCATGAATGTATTGAGCCATGCCTTGTTGAAACTGTCGGGCGTGGGAGAACCGAGACGCAGACCGGTGCGGAACATTTCGTGCCACTGTGCGATAGCCTCTTCGGGAGTTGCGTTAGACTGATCGGTGTGGTCGGGTTCGTTAAGACCGCTGCAGTGAGAGACATTGGTCTTTTCGGCAATTTCGTTCCAACCGGGCCAGCCGAGATTCTGGCGTATCATGGCATATTCAAAATCCGGGTCCATGTTGTTGCCGTTCGAATGCCAGTTATAGTACCAGGTTGCGTCGGTGAGATGGCAGTCGAGATTTGCCGTGCCTTTCTTGCTGACCCACTGCCAGCGGCACACACGGACAAACGAAGCGAATTCAAGACCTTCGGGCAATTCGTTAACTTCGAGATCGCCGTCGTTGGCGATGTAGCAGCGTGAGAAACCTGTTCCGTCGGGGTTATTCGCAAGCACACACATATAGCCGTAGGCGAGACGGAACGAACGGATTCGGTTATCGAATTTCTCACCGAGGAGTTCAGACTTGCCGAGGTCATTGCCGGTGAGTTTGCCACGGTAGAAAATATCCTGGGCAAGCTCTTTCGAGTCACCTTTGAGGTTGGGTGCGTTGAAGACTGTCATAGGCACGACGTCCCAGCCACCGGGCAAGATGAGCGATCCGTTGGCATGAATGGCGACACGGTCGGTGTTGGGGTCAAGCGGTCTGCCGTTGACGGTGATCACGTCTTTATAGTCGTTGATGACAACCGACGGTTTGACGTTTTCAAGGAAAAGGTGATTGGCACTGCCGGCGAGATCTACTTTCGAACCACCAATGAACGGACGTGTTCCGGTCAAATGAAGTTTGGCGTCTCCGCTGACCTTTGCATCAGCGAGAACGAGTGAGGGAAGAGTGGTGTCGGTTGTGATCGACATCGGCGACAACGCGCCCGTCGCACCCTCCTCGAGGAAGCGGGCATAGATGGTGACATCGCCGGTGACAGGTTTAGTGAAGTCAAAACCTGTGGTGAGTTCGGGGTCGGCATACCACCCTACGAAGTCATAGCCTTCTTTCTCTGGAGCGACCGGAGCGACAACCGTGTAGCTGACACCGTCGGCAAAATAATCAGTGGAGAGAACCGTCTCTCCGTCGACAAATCTCACACGGTGGGCCGTCTTGTCTTCAACGAGGTTATAGTTCCACGACAAGGCGCGGTCTTTATTCTCGTTGGCAGACCAGCACAGGTAGACCTCACCGAGATCTTCAGGAACCTCAAAATAGAATTCGGCAGAAGCCCAGTCGCCCCATTTTGCGGTGTTCTTCTTCACCGAGCCATATTCCGTTCCGGTCGCATCGCGCTTGGAGTTGATCGCGAAGGTGTGGGTAGCCGCATGGTTCATGTACGAGAAATCGGCCGAGAAGCGGTAGATCTTTCCTTTTTTCAATCCGTTGACCGGATAAGAGAATATATATGAATTCTGGACGAGGAAGAGTGTGCGGGTCGGAGTCTGGTTCACCTCGATATTGTCGCGGTAACCGTTCCAGTAACTTCCACCGTTGTATGCTTCGTGCCATTCGCACTCGGGCGTCGATTGCCATCCGAACTGTGTCGGGATATCACCTGCGGTTCCACGTCCGTTACCGTCCCACCCGGCCATGAGGTTGCCGTTTGTCTCTTTTTCCTCCCAACGGGCATAGAGTGTGGTTGACGTTGTCACTGTCAACGGGAAAGTGGCCACCTGACGGTAGTCCGCATCAAGATACCAGCCGGCGAGATTGTAACCGCGACGCGTGGCCACAGGTGACGCGCTGACCGTATAATTCTCCCCTTCGAGGAAAACTTCTGGTGCGGGACCCTCTCCTTCGCCGGCATCAAATGTGATAACGGCGGCATTTCCGATCTCAACCAATCTGACATCGTCGAGCAGACCTCCACGGCCCCAGTTGCTTGTCGTGGCTTCCCAGAGAAACCAGCATTCATCGGTCTGTTCGGTCACCGCAAGACGGAGTTTCTTGTCGGTGAGTTTGATCACCTTGTTGTTTTGACTGAAATTGAACGATTGCTTGCAGAACTGATTCTCACCTTTGAGATCTCCCGCAAAATAAAAACTGTAGGTTATGTTGGTTTCACCACCGTTGCGACGCCACAGGTTTCCCTGTAATTCATACATCTTACCGGCTTCCGCTTTGACGGGATAACCATATTTCACACCGGTGTTCTTGATGTAGAGAACCGATGCGTTGTCATAGCCGCCATTACCGGCAAGGTTCTGGCCTGTACGGAAATACGTGCCGGCATCGTCCATGCCGTTACTGGTTGAGAAATCAGAGGCCGAGCAGCCGTCAAAACGCCAGCCCAAGGCATAGGGCGACTGCTTGACACCGTCACGGTTTGGATTCAAGGCACCTTCAAGAAGGTTTGTCTGCGCGGTGGCCACCGACGGAATCAGCGACGCCACGGCAAATGCCGCAGCCGCCAACCGTCTCACACACCGGCTTTTCTTAAAAAGTCTCATAAGTGCAGTTGATTAATGATATTGATTTATTAAGGATTGTGTTCCGATCATTTCCGTCTTGAGACAAGACTGTTCTATTGCTACTGATCTGCAAAATAAATCATTTCAAATCATTCACACCTGCACATTTATTGCAATCTTCTGAACAATTGCGACTTTGCATGATCCGGACAAAAAAAATGCGCCCGATTTCACAATCGGACACATTCTATAATAAATAATTAAATTCAGTAAACTTATGAAAAAAATCAATTCCACCTGTCACGCAGACGCTGCATCTCTTCGGCAGTCAGCGCGATGACCGTGCCGTGACGCGGGTGGAAGTCCATCGTGACATCTTGATCGATGACCTTGAAATTCTCAAGGTCGGTCGTTTCCGTAAACTGATAACGGCCGTCCATGTAGACATCATACATCAGAATGTATTTGTCCTGACCGATCAGTTTGAATGTTCCAGCCCCTTCGACAGCCTTGTCGGTCTGTTGTTTGTAGTCGGGACTCTCTGTCCAGTTGCCTGAGGTGAGCGACTCTGTCGTCGCCACCTTTATTCCGTTTCCATTACCTTCGGTCTTGTAGAAAAGGTGATATTTTCCGTCTTTGAAAACTATGTCACCGTCGATACACGACGTCTTGTTCTCGGGAATGAACAGCGGTTTAGGCTCTCCCTCGATGTCGTCGAAATCGTCATTGGCATAGGCATAATAGATTATGTCGGGACCGCTGCCATGTTTCATCGACCAGTAGATCATGTATTTGCCCGCTTCCTTGTCAAAGATTGTCTGCGGGGCCCAGACGCGCAACAGGCTGTCCTGACCTTCATATTTCTCTTGAATGTTTATGACCTTGTGGGTCCAGTCGGTCAGATTGTCTGATTTCATCAACACCATGGCGCGGTTTGAGCTCCAGCCGTTGGCACTGACCATGTCGGTGACAACCATGTAAAACGTCTTTCCGTCCTCGCCGCGGAGAATGTGAGGATCGCGCACTCCGCCGGTCGAGCTTATCGTTTTTGAGTCTATAACAGGCCGGTTGCCGTTGAGGGCCTTGTAGTTCAACCCGTCATCGCTGAGAGCGAAGTGAATTGACTCATCTTCGATTTTATTTCCTGTGAAATAAGTGAACAGATAGCCGGCATATTCAGGCTCGGCCGGTTTTGTCGAACAGCCTGCAAGCGACGAAACGCCCAACACTGCAGTTACCAGAATCAGACTCAGGTTTTTCATTTCAATTTCTTATATTTATCGATTTCAAGAATATAGACAGGTTCAGGCTCATGCTCCAAAGCCTTCTCACCGTCGCCCTGAACGGTGTGCTGCACAAAAATGTGGAGTTTACGGGTCTTGTTCCAGAGGTTCGTGTCAAAACTCGGCTCCCATGCGTCGACAGCAAACGGAGTCAGGTCTACTGTCTTCAGATCACCGTCGAGGCCTTTTTTCGTATAAGTCATCGACACCTTGTTTCCACGCTCGACGTCGCGGAAGATCATTGCGATGAAATCACCGTCGGCAATGACTCTCGGACGCGAGATCGGAATCATTTTCGTGCCTCCCCCCGAAAGCGAGAACGGAGTCTCACGCTGTGACATCTGACGCGTCTTCCACTCCTTGCCATCGTTCCAGACAAGACGATATTGCGGCACCGTGGAAGCGGCATCGCGCCAATATGTCGCGATGTAAGGGTGTGAATCGCGGTCGGCGGTCATGCTGGTCTGGTTAATCAACTCCGACTTCTGCGGAACAGAGCATGCCACCTCGGCCGTGGCCATTGTGATCGGCAGTTTGTAGACTTCGCCGGTCGATTTGCGCCAGGTGACACCGCCGTCGTCAGAAACGGCGTAGCACAGATCATGGTTTGTCTCGACGAGCCACGTCTCGCGCCACACCCACGAAATGTGAATGCGGTCTGATGCGTCGACGTAGATCTGCCAATAGGCATTCCGCTCGTTCTCTCCGTCAATCAGAATATCATGGACGCGTTTCCATTTTCTTTCAGCCACCGAAAAACGGTTCATCACCAGATTTCCGCGGCCCGATGAGCCTGAACGATAGACAAAAATCAGATCTCCGTCAGAGAGCGTGTAGAATTCTGGATAAGTCACATTGCCCTCGTCATCGCCGGTCATCGATATTTTAGGACCGAGTTCAAGCGAACCGGGTGCTACCGACACGGCGTAGTTTAGAGGATGTCCATGGTGGTCAAACGAGCAGTGAATGTATCCGTCGCCGTCGACGCCGATGCTGATTATATTGTGCCCGTCGCGCACATTGCCCTTGAATTGCGACCGTCTGACTTCCCATTTGTCTGTACCTGACTTACGTTTGGCAAGAGTCACATAACCTTCGGGGTCATAATATGCCACATACTGACAGTCACCATGTGTGACGACCGAATTTGTCCGGAACACGGCGGTGTTGACCGAAGTTCCGCTGTATCCCTCGCCAACCTCGACAAGACGGTGTGAATCCTTGGCAAGAACAGGCGATAGAGTGGCGATAAACGCCGCAAAAAATGTGATGAAGATTCGTTTCATTTCGCTTTTTTCATGGATATGCCGCAAAATTACTCAAAAAAATCATGAATCATAGTGTCTGATTAGTTCATTAGCTGCATGATTAAGACAAAACGGGCTGCATCAACCGTTTTTTGACGCAGCCCGTTTTCGTTTGACGGCTAAGTTCAGATAAATGCGCCGACCAGATCGAGCACACCACCGATCATCACGATGATGCCGATTATCTTTATAACTGTCGACAATGTGCCTGTTGCATTGACCATAGAGGGAACACGGTCAAAGATAAACCAACCGATGATAATCCAAACTATGGCCCAGATAAGACTTGCTACCATGATGATTATGTTTAAAGTGTTTTATATTCTGTTACGGTCTTGAATCCGTTGGAACCGAAGTATCGCTCGACATTACCTTTGAGCATGACCTCTTTCTTGTAGTTGCCGGGGTTGTCCTGAAGGTTGAGTGCGTTTCTGACAGCTCCTGAAGGCAACTGGACGGGTATACATTTCGACAGATCGGTCACATCGGCCGACGGAGCGAGCAGCAGATTGGTCTTGACGGTAGCCGAGGCGTCGAAGTGGGCACCCGACGAGAGTACCTGACCTTCGACCCAACCGACAATGTAGCCCTTGGTCCATACGCCGGTGCCGGTCGCCGTGCCGGCAATGATCTGCTCTACCGTCCAGGGTGATGTTTCCGTTCCACCGTCACCCGGGGTTGGGGTGTCGGGTTTTGTCGATCCGCCGACGACATATTTCGAAACAGACTTCAAACCCATTGTGCCGAAATATTTCTCTACCGATCCACACAGTTTCACATGTTTCTTGTAGTTACCTGGATTATTCTGGAGGTTCAGGGCATTTCTGACCTCACCCGAAGGCAGTTGGACAGGAATACACTTCGACAGATCTGTCTCGTCGGCCGAGGCGGCGAGTATGACATTGGTGGCTACGGTAGCATCTGCATTGAAGCGTGCACCGTCGGCGAGCGTCTTGCCGTCGATCCAACCGACAATATAGCCTTCGACCCAGGTCGAGGTGCCGGTAGCGGCTCCCGAGATCACCTGAGTGACACTCCACGGTTCGTTCTCCGAACCGGCTCCGGTCGACGGTGTGTCACCGCCGGGCTCATCGCCAGGTTTGACCGAAGGTGTTCCCTCCATTTCATAGAGAACCGGAAGAACTCCGGTTTCAGAGGGGTATGCTCCAAACGAGGTATATTGTGCAGAATACTGAATCCACTTGCTGTTGCCTGTGTTGGTGATCTTCACCGTTCCGTCGGCCTGAGGTTCGACTGTCCAGACATAGGTCTTATCTGAAGCGTTGAGTGTGCGGCTGAGCTGGAACGAATTGAAGTCGCCGCTCATGTAGAGATAACGGCCATAGCTGTCAGAGATGTAATATCCGCCGGCAGTCGCGGTGAACACGAATCCGAGCGATTCCTTTGCGTTGATCACTCCGGCCGAGGCAGTGACGTTCTCAGTGTAGAGCCAGCCGTATGAAGCTCCGGCATCGGCAGGTTTGGCCGCCGTTTTGTCGCCGGTTGTAAACATGTAGGCTTTTCCACCCGTGACATTTGTCGCCTTGGTGAATTTGCGCGTATCTCCGGTCGGCGGGGTGACAGTGCCGGCACCGTCGAGTTTATATTCTGTCGGACTCTTCACACCGGTTTTTCCGAAATATTTCTCGATCGAACCGAGCAGTGCAACAGCTTTCTTGTAGTTGCCGGGGTTGTCCTGAAGATTGATCGCGTTGCGCAGGTCACCGACGGGAAGCTGAACCGGAATACACTTCGCGAGATCGGTCTCGTCGGGGGTGTTTGCAAGTAGAACATTTGACTTCACTGTTGCCGAAGCATCGAAGTGTGCTCCCGACGAGAGCACCTGGCCTTCGACCCAGCCTACGATGTAGCCCTTGACCCAGGTCGATGTGCCGGAGGCAGTGCCGGAGATAACCTGAGAGATGTTCCACGGGGTGGCTTCCTGGCCGTCACCGGCAGGAACTGACGTACCTTCGATTGTGACGCCGTCGATCTTGAACTGGTCTGCACCGCCGGCGTTGTCGATGATTCCCCATGTGTCCATATATTTGCCGAAGTTACCGATAACCCAGATCTGCTTCTTGTAGTTGGCCGGATTGTCAACAAGGTTGCCGTATTGACGCAACGGAGAGTTCTGCGGCAGAGAGATGACGAGACATTTTGTGATGTCGGTGCAGTCGGCGTCGGGAGCGATGACAAGCGTGTTGTTCATCACTACGTCGGCGGTCCACTCTATGTCGCTGCTCGATGTGACTTTCTCAACCTCGGGGGCGACGGCACCGACAATGTAGCCGGTCACCCAGCCCGCACCCTGCTGCGACGCGCTCTCGATTTCGATTACCTGAGGTACGGTGTAGGGATTCTTCTCCGTTCCGAGATTCTCGGTCGGATCTCCGATGTTCATCAGGTCGTCGGTCGAACGCAGCAACAGCTGCCAGTCTCCACTGTAGAAACCGAGCACACCGACAACGTCGAGCCGTTTGTCGGGTATCTTGTAGTTCCAGAATTTGGCATAACCCGATGTGCGCACATTGATTGAGCCGCCATTGACAATGAGTTTCTGATTGTAGCCGCTCGAATGATATTCATCACACAATGCCTCACCCGGATTCTCAAAGACACAGTCATTGAACCTGACGAGCTGACCTTGCCATTTCTTCAGATCATCGGCATCACTGACATTGATCTCAGAAAGGTCACGTATCAACTCCGGGGTAATTTTGTCGGGCTCCGGAAGACCGTTGAGCTCTGCATGCTGATAAAACAGCTCGGGAGCCATGAACGAGGTCTCGTAGCAGTTGCCCTGGTCATACCATTCGGGATATCCGAGCTGGAACATTCCGTTGTATTTTCCGGCATACATCTCGGTGAGGTCGATGACGATCTCCTGGCCGATGCGGTAGTTCAGATAGAGATTATAGCGGTTGATCGAGATCGGCAGTGCAGCCGACTCGTCGCGAATGTAAAGACACTTGAAAATGTTGCCGTCTTCGTCAGACGACAGAACGCGTCCCGATATAATATAATGTGTGCCGTCTTCGCGCGTTCCGACCTCACCACAGTAGTTGGTCTCGGTTTTCCAGAACGCATCTTTGAACTCGGCGATGGTCGTGTTGGGGGTAAGTTGCGCCGCGGGCACTTTTTCGGGCATGTCGTCGAAATCATCTTGACATGCGGTCAGGCCGAGTGCCATAATCGAGGCGGCTCCGAGGAGCAGATGTTTAAAACTTCTCATATATCATGTTGTGAAGTGTTCTTGAATCAGTCTATTTTCTCGAATAAGACGGGGAGGAACGACGCGTCTTGTGTGGAGCTGTAGGAACCGTAGGAGGTGTAGCCCGACGAGTACTGTATCCACTTTCCGCGGGCTACGTTCTTGATTGTGGCGGTTCCGTCGGCCGCGATCGCGACAGTCCAGACAAATTCGTTGCCGTCGCCGAGGGTAGCTGTCACATTGAAGTTGTTCTTACCCTGGTCGTCCATGTAGATGTAGCGTCCGTCGGGTTGCTGTATTGTGAAACCGTCGCCCTTGGCCGTGAAGGTGAACGCCGACGACATGCCGCCGGTGAAGACTCCGTTTTCGGGTTTCACATCTTCGACATAGAAATAGCCGAAGTCACGGGTCGAGGCCACGGGGGTGGCGAGTTTGGCGTTGTCGGCCACAAAAGCGTAGCTCTTGCCGCTCTCGACTTTTGTCGCACGTCGGTATTCCGACTGACCGACAGGCTTTGCATCTGCGTTGAAACCGATCAATCCCGACAGGCCGATCAGCTCAAGCTGAAAATCATTGTTGAACTGACCGAGAATGCCTACCACCGAACCATATCCGCCCGGAATGGTCTCGTAGTAGAAACTCGAATAGCCGCTGTTGCGCACGATCAGCTTGTTACCGGCCTTGTCACTGATGATGCGGTTGGTGGTGTTCTGATAGGTAGAGAACGTCTCGCCCGCATTTTCCCAATAGACATCGTCAAATCTGACCAGACGGCTCACTGTCGTGATCGTCTTTTTCTGGTCATTTGCAATCGAAGCGAGGTCTGACAGTTTGAGCACCAGAGTGTCGACCTCGGCGGGACAGGCCCAACCGACAGGCTGTGCGTGAAGCGCGAGTGTGGACTCTTCGAGGAACGAGGTCTGCAACCCGCCGTTATAGGCCTCGGGACGGCCGATCTGCATCAGGTTGGCATATTTTCCGACATGAAGTCCGGTCATGTTGATGTACACTTCCTGGCCAAAGTGATATGTGCCGTAGAGTTCCTTCTGGTTTACGCTGACCGGAATGGCTGCCGTTCCGTCAAAGATGACAAATTTCTTGAAAATGTTGCCTGTCGAGTCGGCCGAGATCACGCGGCCCTTGATGATCAGCGAGTCGCCTTCCTCAGTCAGACCCACTTCGTCACAATAGTTGCCGTCGGTTTTCCAATAGGCGGTTTTCAATTGTTCGATTGTCGTATTGGCCTCCCAGCGTGTCTGGGGCACGGCCAGCGGCGGCTGCTCGAAATCGTTGTCACATGAGGTGAACGCCGTAGCTCCGAGCATCAGGGCCGATATGTATATTATTGATCGTTTCATCGTTTAATCGTTTTTGATTTGAAGCGGAATCAGAAGCGTATTCCGACATTTAGGAACACTTTTGTTCCCTGGGCGTAGGTATACTTGTTGGGATATTTGTTGAGATTCCAGTCTGTGCGGTCGATACGTCCCTGCTGATATGCATTGTTCATGATATTGCGGTTGTTGAGAATGTTGTCGACACTGAGATTGAAATTCATCGAGATCTGTCGGTTGATGTAGACGAGTTTGCCGATCGAGGCGTTGAGCACAAACGCATCTTTCATCTCGGCCTGGTCTGTCACCTGCTCGAGTTTCTCGGGCAGCACTCCGGGGTAGGGATATTTATCGAAGAGTTTGGGCTGAATCTCATGGTAGACCGGCGACAGTTTGACGTATGCGTCGCACATGTATGAGGCGTTGATGTTGAAGAACCAGTTTTTCGGGGCCTGCCAGTCGAGACCGAGGTTGAACGCGGTCTGTGGCGTTCCGCCGACATAATAGTTCTTCAGATAGATCGTCTGGGTTGTGTCGGCATACATTCCGTTTTCAAACGAACGTGTTCCTTTCGGATTGTTGCGGTATTGGTAACGGGCGAAAGTTCCGGCAAGCGACGCGGTCAGCGACGGGGTGATCTTGTAGGCCATGCCGATCTCGACGCCACGGTTGGCGCGCCGAACGTTCGACAGAACGTAGTTTGTGAATGACGAGAAGTTGTCGTCATAGAAAGCGGTACGCTCGGTAGCGTTGTAGAACTCGGTCCAGTAGCCGGTGATCGCACCTCGGAAACGGCGGTAGTTCCACGAGTAGCTGATGTCACCCGAGAGAATACGCTCGCTGCGTGCGTTATCGACGGCCGTGTCCTTGATGCGCGGAGAGATGTAGACGCTCTCGATCAGAGGGGCATGTGTGCCATATTCGATATGTGCGGTGAAGTAGTTTCGTCCGTCGATCTTGTAGGTCGCGCCGGCTTTGATGGCAGCGTCATCGAAGTGGTGGGTGGCACCGTGGCCGAGAGAGTTTGACGGAGCGCGTCCGTTGCGCATCTTTCCGTCGCGGTAGAACTGGGTGTAGGCCATGTTCAAGCCATAGTTGATGTCCCACTGCGGCAGGTTTATCATGTTCTGTATCCAGACATTAGCCTTTATTGCGTGAATGTCATAGTTGTAGCCGAATTTATCGCCCTTGTAGACTTTGCGGTTGGGGTTGTCGAGGTCGTTCTGGAGCAGATCGGGGGCAATTGTCACCTCGCGGTCAGAGAACGGGTCGATGTCGAGCCAGTATTGTCCGCCGAGCAGGTCGCGCACGGTCTTGTAGTATGAAGCCTTGGTGTAGTTCAGTCCGACACCGGCCTGCATCGTGATGTGGTCGTTCAGACGGTGGTTGAGAGTCGAGTTGAACTGCAACTGAATGTTGTTGCTGTGACGGTTCTCGAGAATGTAGCTCGATCCTTTCTGGTTTTCGGCGTTCTCGGGCAGCGAGTTCTCATAGTTGTTGAGTTGGTTGACCTGATAGAGACGGTCCCAGTTTATCTGGCGAACAGACTCGTCGGTGCGCCAAAGGTTGGCTATATATTCGCTTTCTTCGGTCGGCATGCCATCGTCGTAGAAGTTTGACGGCAGGTTGCGGTAATAGTCGGGCTTCGGGTCAATGGCGTTATACCAGTTTAGGGCCGAGGTCGAATAGTTGACCGAGCGGAACGCTACGCCGGTGTTGAGCGAGGTGTTGCTGTTGGGCTTGAAAATCCAGTTGAGCATGAAAGTCGGGTCAAACGACTCGACGATTCGTGCCGAACGTTTCTTGCCGTCTTGCCAGCCCCAGTTGGGATTGTAGAGGTTATCGTCGGCAAGATCATATGCTTCCTGGAAGGTGGCCGAGGCTGTCGCACGCTGTGTCGGCGCACCGAAAATCGTCAAGGTCAGCGAGTTGGCCGGGTTGAATACTTTCTCAGCCGAGATGAAGAAACCGGCCGAATTGTAGAACGTTCCGTCGATGACACCCTCGTCGGCCCAACGTCCGATCGCGCTCAAGGTCACGCCCCAGCCGCGCTCGTTGATGCCGGTCGAATAGGTGGCCATGCCGCGGAGCATGTAGTTTGAATTAGTGTAGGCAACCGATCCGTTGAAACCGGGAGCATATTCAGAGGTGATTGTGGAGATGTTGGTCGAACCTCCGATGTTGCCAAAACCGTAAGAGGCAGCTCCGAGACCGACCGTGTTGGTGCGGTTGCGGAACGCGCGGCTCGTCATGCCGCCGAGAGTCGAGTAGCTGAAACGTCCGCGGATCGGGTCATTCATGGCGATGCCGTTGATGTAGGTTGTCTGATACATCGAGTCATAGCCTCGGTAGCGGAAGAACATAGTCGAGAAATCGTAGTTTGACGCGTTGTAGTAGATGTCGTCGGAAGCTCCGGTCAGAGCTGTGATCGACTGTGCCGATCCTTCGTCATCGTCCATGGCGGCCTCGTCAAAATACATGTCTTGCTGCTCCTCGTAATAGGTGTCGAGAAGGTTCTCGCCTGTGATTCTGATCGGTCCGAGGTCGACATTCTGTCCGTTGTAGATGTCGGTCTCGACGGTCGCATCGTTAAATCCATAGGCGACGACTGTCAGGGTCACGTTGCCCGGCAAGGCGTTGCTGATGCGGAAATCGCCGGCGACACCTGTCGTCACCGATTTCCCCTGGCTCTTGATAGCCACGATCGCTCCCTTGACCGGCATGCCGGTGTCGGCATTGACAATGCTGCCTGAGACGGACGCGGTCTGTGCCAGACCCGGTAAAACCGCCGTCAGAATCAGCAATAGAAATAGTTTCAGTCTCATAGAGGTTGATTTAGTTTTACTGAATAATAAATTACGCATTTTAAGGAAAACAGACATCAGACTTAAGTCACTGATTTTCAGCCGACCAATCATTCAGACATGTTTTCCCGGTCTTTCATTCTCCAAAATTAAGAAAAAGAATCGAAATAAATATAAAAATTCGCCTGTTTTCGGCGGTTTAATCAGTAGCCAATCGTTTCTCCAATGTTTTTACCTGATTTATTTTGATCGCCGGCGGCAAATAATTTATTTGCAGTTTATTTGAATTGCCGGCATAATTTGGCAGGCCGGCAGACCGACGATCGCGTTTCCGGCAATGCAAAACGAAGACAGCCGGCGTCTGTCGACCGGCTGTCTTCGTTAAGAGATTGGAGCGGAAAACGGGGCTCGAACCCGCGACCCTCAGCTTGGGAAGCTGATGCTCTACCGACTGAGCTACTTCCGCGGCGTGATAATATTGGTTTGGTGATTGAGTGGGCGAAGATGGATTCGAACCACCGAAGGCATAAGCCAGCAGATTTACAGTCTGCCCCATTTGGCCACTCTGGTATTCGCCCTATTGCTGTGCAAAGGTAATTAAAGTTCTTTAACCTTGCAAACAAAATCGTGCATTTTTATCGCCGCCTCGGCTGCTTCAGCACCTTTGTTGCCGAGCACACCACCTGCACGGTCGAGCGCGTCTTGCTCGTTATCGACGGTCAACACCCCGAAAATGACGGGTATGTCACAGTCGGCGTTAAGTGATGTCACACCTTGTGTAACGCTCTGGCAGACATAATCGAAGTGGGGTGTGCCACCTCTGATCACACAACCGAAAACGATCACTGCGTCATAGAGCGACGCCTCGATAAGCTGTGAGGCAGCGAAGGTCAGTTCAACCGCTCCGGGAACGTGAAACACATCGACCTGGTCGTCGGCGAAATTTTGTGAGCGGAACACTCCGAGCGCACCTTCGGTCAGAGCCGAGGTGATGTGTCCGTTCCATTCGGCGGCCACTATGGCCACACGCATATTTTCCACTTTCGGCAGCTCGCCGCTTGGAGCCGCCCCTTTTGTTGCTGTTGACATAATTAAATTATTCTATTATTTTCAAGATCGCATCAGCCAATGCCGCGTTCGCGTCACCGCCGGCCTTGACATCGAACCGGCACGTTCTTCCCCCTATTTCAAACAGGTCGGCCACTCCGTCATCACCGATATTGACATATCGGTCGACATAGTAGTCGAAATGGTCACGGAAAACCGCAGCGGGATCGGCTTTGCCAAATATATTCAAGATGTCGGCCGTCTGTGTGACCACGGTCGCCGCAATCTCGAGATTTTCAAATATCATCGGCATCACGCGCGTGATACGTGACACACGCGAGAGATCAAATCCGGGCACATAGATGACCGGGCACTTTCTGTCGGTCATATAGCCCAACAGCTGCATCAGCCTCGGTCTCACACGTTGATTCACCGCGAAATAACCTCCGAAAACGACCACCGTCCTGGCTCGTTCAACCTCGGGCCACACTATGTCGAAACCGTCTGACTCAGATTCACATCGGTCGTAACGCACCGGCGGCATATCGCCGAATGTCAAAGTCGCGGGTGTCGTCATCGTGACCGACCGCTCGATCGAACGGGTGTCGACACCCTCGCTGTCGAGATAATGGACAATCAGGTCTCCGACAGCGTCATTGCCTACCTCTGAGGCGAACACCACATCATGGCCCCGCCGCGACAGTTCGGCTGCAAGATTGAGCATACGCCCGCCCGGACGCGCCGAAAGCGGTGTCAGTCCGTCAAACCCTATTCTCAGGTCTGCCTCTCCGATTACGATTATTCTTGACATCGCGGTTGTCAATAGGTTGATTTCTCCCGCGACACGTGACCAAGATATCCGCCATGGTGGCGTTTGGCATATTCTCCGATAGTGAACCCTGTCTTGTCCATTACATTGACGACAAGAACATCACCGATGACTGTCATCATTGTTGTCGATGTTGTCGGAGTCAGACCCAACGGACACACTTCAGGAGAAGCTCCCGTGGCAAGCACTATGTCGGCCTCGTCGGCCAGAATGCTGTCGGGATCACCGGTTATGACTATTATCGGAAGGTCGGCATAGAGGCTGCGCGCCAATGGAATCAGTTCGACAATCTCGCGTGTCTTGCCCGAATTGGAAATCAAAAGCAGAATGTCGTCTGACTGAATGACCCCGAGATCGCCATGCTGTGCCTCCGACGGGTGAAGAAACACCGACGGAGTGCCTGTCGAGCTAAACGTTGTCGCGATATTCATCGCGATCTGACCGGCCTTTCCCATTCCTGACGTGACCAGTTTGCCACGACGGTTGTGGACATGTTCGACTATGGCGTCGACAGCACGCTCATATGAGTCGTTGACCGGTATATTTCTGATCGCCTGACTCTCGAGCTCGAGTATCCGGCGCATTGATTCCTGAACATTCATAGTGTCGTTTTGTAAACTGAATGCAAATTTAATAATATTCCCGATAAAAACAAAAGAGACACGCGGCGGGCATGTCTCTTTTATTTTCAGGTCTATTTTCAAGTCAACACGATCACTGCTCGGGGTCGAGGGTGACAACGCGGTAGTTGCCCTGCCCGATGAGCTTCTTCATGTAGTCTTGGATATCGGCCGGAGTGATTGACTGTATGACGTCGACCGAGCCGTTGAAGGTGTCTACCCCGTTGAGCGACCACCCGGCGATCGCACCGGCCCATGAGCCGTTTTTCTCAAGGTCTTCGTTTGCATTCTTGACAAGATACTCAACCTGCTTCGAGACCTCCTCGGGTTTGACGTCAGAGGTCATGTTTGAAATCTCTTTGGCGATGTAGTCAAGAACCTCTTTCTTCATTTCGGGCTTCATCGGGAATGCCGACTGGATTGTGGCATTGTTGGGTTTACCCATGCGTGACAGCTGTGAGCTTGCACCGATCGAATAGGTCGCACCCATGTTCTCGCGCACTGTCTCAAGCAGACGGTTTCCGAGAATCTCGCCGGCTATGTAGGCCACATAGCGGTCTTTGGGGGTGTAGGGCATTTCACCGAACTGAGCCAGGAAAACCCATGTCTGGGGAGTCTCCATTTTGGTCGAGAAGGTGCTCTCTGTCTTTCCGGTGATCATGCCGAGGTCGGGATTATATTCAAACTCGGTCAAAGAGGCGTTTTTCGGAGTCGGAAGAGTGGCGATATACTGTTCAACCAACGGACGGAACGTCTCCATGTCAATGTTTCCTGCGAAAACAAACGTGTAGTCAGCGGCATTGGCTGTCATTTTGTGTGCTATGTCGAGGATAGTCTTGCGATCGGCTTTCTCGATGATTTCAGACGAAATCTGACGGCGGCGCGGCGACTTGAACGACGATTCCGAAAGTTTGCTGCTGAAAATGTACTGAGGGTTCTGCTCCTGATTGTGAATGATGCCCTTGAACATGTTCTGTGCGGCTGCAAACTCATCTTCTGTCATGTTGACATTGGTGAATGCCATGTAGAGAAGCTCCATGAGTGTCGGCAGGTCGCGGGGAGTGGTCTCACCTGAGATCGAACGCTGGTAGTTCTCGAAATCGTAGCTGTATTTCACCTGTTTGCCGGCGGTGTATTTCTGAAGATCTGAGTTTGAGTAATCTCCCAGTCCGGCCTGGCTGAGCGCGTAGGGCAGGAAGATCATCGAAGCGGCCTCTGTGTCGGGAACAGAGACAAGGCCTCCGCGGGCGGTGGCGTCAAACACGATCTCATCTTGCTTGAACGTCGTCGGTTTGACTATGACTTTAACTCCGTTTGAAAGAACCAGTTCGGTCGCGCCCCACTGGCTGTCGGCTTTCTCTGAGACAATTTTTCCGGGAGCGGGAAGATTTGGAATCAGCGGCTCGCTCTTCACCTGGTCGACAAACGGTTCGATTGTCTCGCCGTCAACCTTGGCGATGATGTCGGCAAAATCTTTCTCGGTCGGGAAATAATATACCTCGTTTTCGGGCATCATGGCCAACAGAACGCGGTTGTCGTCCTTGACAAGTTCTGCAAGTGTCTGGTTGATTGCCTGAAGAGGAATGCTCGGAGCGATCATGTTCATGGTCGAATGCTCATAGTCGATGCCGGGAATCGGTTCGTTGTCGACAAAATTGCGGACATACTCGCGGCAGTAAGAGCCATTCTCACGGTTCTCACGGTCATTGAACGACGTTTCAAGGCGAGACAGATACTCCTTGCGGGCACGGTCATATTCCGACTGTGTGAAACCGCCGCGAACAGCTCTGAGCAACTCACGATAAGCGGCCTCGAATGCCGGACGCACATCGTTGCCCTTGGCAACGGCAATCAGTTCGAGATTGTCTTTTGTCTTTGCCAGTAGCATGTTTCCGTAGCTCAGACCGGCCTGTGCGAACGGTGACTCAGGATTTTTTGACATTTCATCAAAACGGCTGTCCATCATCGACACGATCATGTCGGTCACATAGTCTTGAATGTAGTAGGCCATTGTAGACTTGAGCGGAGCCGGAAGCACATCTTGCTTGTAGATCAGCTCGACAATGCCGTTTGTCTGTTCCTTATCGCGACCGATAGCGTAGATGGTGCCGGGAGTGTCGGGCACGGGGAAATATTCGCGTGTCTTTGCATCGGCAGGCATCTCGATCGACGAGAACATCTCCTTGATCTTGTTCTCGATGTAGTTGACGTCAATGTCGCCGACTACGATGATTCCCTGCTGGTCGGGGCGATACCATGTCTCATAGTAGTCGCGCAACGCCTGGGGAGCGAAATTGTCGACAACCTCCATTGTTCCGATCGGCAGACGGTGGCCATAGCGGCTGTCGGGATACATTGTCGGAAGCAGATTCTCAAGAATTCGCATCTGTCCGACCATCGAACGGCGCCATTCCTCATGGATCACACCGCGTTCCTTGTCTATCTCGGCCGGTTCGAGCAACAGGTCGTTTGCCCAGTCGTGCAACACGAGCAGGCAGGTATCCTGAACAGAGGTCTTGGCTACCGGAACGTTCGACATATAGTAGACTGTCTCGTCAACCGACGTATAGGCGTTCAGGTTATAGCCGAATTTCACTCCGACCGATTCCAGCCAGCTGATCATCGAGTTTCCGGGAAAACTCTTCGTGCCGTTGAAGCACATGTGTTCGAGAAAGTGGGCCAGACCGCGCTGGTTTTCCTCCTCAAGAATGGAACCTACTTTCTGGGCGATGTAGAAATCGGCCTGACCTTTAGGTTTCTCATTGTGACGGATGTAGTAAGTCAACCCGTTGTCGAGTTTGCCTATGCGGACGTTCTGATCGACGGGCAGAGGCGGCATCTGCGGCTGCTCCTGGGCCGACAGCGACGGGCCGAAGGCAATCAGGGCGGCAATCAGAGCAAATGCCTGCTTGATGATTTTTTTCATTTTAGTTTATCTTGAATAGTTACTGTAAAAGTATTTTTCCTAATTAGTCGCAAAATTACACATTTAGTTGCAGTTGACCATCAAAAAACCGACAAAGCCTAATTATTATAGTTTAATTAACTTAAAAAACGTCGCCCCTCAACCATTGTCATCTCGCAAATTGTTGTATCTTTGTAGGTAAATAAATTTTATATGAAAACATTTGAAGAACTCGGAGTCATCACTCCGCTGCTTGACGCAGTAAAAGACATGGGCTTCGAGAACCCGATGCCGGTGCAGGAACAAGTAATTCCACACCTGCTCAATGAAGACAACGACGTTGTCGCCCTCGCACAGACCGGCACAGGCAAGACCGCCGCATTTGGTCTTCCGGTCATTCAACGCATCAATGCCCAATCAGACAACACCCAGGCTCTGATTCTCTCTCCGACACGCGAACTTTGTCTACAGATAGCCGGCGATCTGGCCGACTTCTCAAAATACATGCCCGACATAAAGGTGCTTCCGGTCTATGGCGGATCAAGCATCGAAAGTCAGATCAGAGCACTGAGAAAAGGAGTTCAGATCATCGTGGCTACACCCGGACGGTTGATAGACCTGATCAACCGTGGTGTAGTGAACCTGACCGACGTGACGACTGTCATTCTTGATGAAGCCGACGAGATGCTCAACATGGGTTTCCTCGATTCGATAAACGCCATTCTCGACCACGTTCCGACCCAGCGCAAGATGTTGATGTTCTCGGCTACAATGCCCCAGGAAATCGCCCGCATCGCCAAACGCTACATGCACGACCCAGTGGAGATCGTGATCGGGACACGCAACGAAGGAGCGGCAAGCGTGCGCCACATCTACTACATGGTCAACGCACGCGACAAATATCTTGCCCTCAAGCGAATTGCCGACGACAATCCCGACATATACGCCATCATCTTCTGCCGCACCCGTCGCGACACCCAGGAGGTTGCAGACAACCTGATTCACGACGGATATAACGCCGACGCACTCCACGGCGACCTGTCGCAGCAGCAGCGTGACATCGTGATGAAAAAATTCCGCGACCGTGTCATAAGGCTGCTTGTGGCGACCGATGTCGCCGCACGCGGTCTTGATGTCGACGACCTCACCCATGTCATAAACTATGGTCTGCCGGAAGACACCGCAGTCTACACCCACCGTTCCGGACGTACCGGGCGCGCCGGAAAGACAGGAGTCTCGGTAGCGATCATTCACTCGCGCGAAAAAGGCCGGTTGAAAGAAATCGAACGCATCATCGGTAAAAAATTCGAACGCAAGGAGGTGCCCACCCCGCGCCACATAATCGAAAAGCAACTCTATAATCTCGCGGACCGCATAGAGAAAGTCGAGGTCGACGATGCCGAAATGGAAAAATACACTCCCGGGGTCATCAAGAAACTCGGCTGGCTGTCAAGCGAAGATCTCATCAAACGAGTTCTGTCGCTCGAATTCAACCGTCTGCTCGATTATTACCGCGACGCACCTGAGATAGATATCATCGATGAGAAGCCTTCAAAAAAATCGAAAGATGACACCGGGTCGAAGCTGAGCATAAAGAACAAAGACCGCCGCACAGCTGAAAAAGGCATGGCGCGCATCTTCATCAATCTTGGCAAAAACGACGGTTTCTATGCCGGCAACCTGATTGATATGCTTAACCACATGGTCAACGGAAACCGTGTCGATGTGGGCCGGATCGACCTGATGCCCGGATATTCTCTCTTCGATGTCAGGAACGCCGATGCACGCCGTGTGGTCGAGGCTCTCACCGGAAGCGAATTCATGGGACGCCGCGTCTTCTCTGAGGTCGCCAAAGAAGACAAGGACTATGCACGTGCCGCCACACGCAAGACCCGCGAGTCGTCGGGCGCGCGTCGAGACTCCAGCCAAAAATCAAAACGTAAACCACGCCGTTAAGCACTATGAAACGTCTGTTCTCACTAATCGTCATTCTCTCGGCTGCCGCCATCGCTGCGATGGCCCAGCTGACCGCCGCCGAAGCCTTCATCAATGCTCCGACAAGCCGTTTTCCGCTCATTCAGAAAATGAAAAGAATGGATATGGTCGACTATAAGAACAGCGGTGTCGACAAGCCTTCAGACAATCTTCTCGGCGGCAAGTCGAAAATTCTCTCGCTTACCCCGGAGAAAATCGTTGTCGAGGTGTGTGAGGGCGGTCTGTCGGTAACCTCGATTTCAGTCGACAAGTCTAACCGCGGCGATACCGTTCTGATTGTTACGGCCGACGTGGCTACACCGGCTCCTGACGGTGCGGTGAGTTTCTTCACTTCTGACTGGAAACCGTTAGCAGGCGATATTTTCAATGCCCCTGTCACGGCCGACTGGATAAAACCACAGTTCAAGAAGCAGATAAGGGAAATCGAAAACCTGTTGCCGTTTGTCTTGGCATCTTACTCATATGATCCCTTGGACCACACGCTGACATTGACACCGTCGGTGAAGCAATATCTTCCGGAGAGTGACTATGACAAGGTGAAAGAGATGCTGTCAGACAAACTTGTCTATCGTTGGAACGGCAAAAAAATGGTACAGCTCAAATGAACCGGCATGTCTCGACCGACGGTCATATGACACTGCTCCAGCTGACCTCGCTGGTCGGCTCTCTGGTGCAGGTAAGTGAAACGGCCGATGTCTGGGTCACCGCCGAGATCAGCGATCTGTCGAGACGTGGCGGACACTGCTACATGGATCTGGTGCAGAAAGCTGACAATGGCAACACCGTTGCCCGCTCCCGCGCGGTCATCTGGGCCAACAATTTCTATTATATCGATGATGCTTTCAAACGTGCGACCGGCCAAACGCTCGCTGCCGGAATAAAGGTGATGCTGCTGGTGACCGCATCGTTTCATCCCGCATATGGTTTCTCTCTAATGGTCAGCGACATCAACCCCGAGTTCACTCTCGGCGACATGGTGGCGCGACGGAGAGAGTTCATAAACCGGCTGACGGCTGAAGGGGTGATCGACATGAACCGCACACTGCCATGGCCCGAACCGTGTCTGAACATCGCCGTCATCTCGGCTCCAGGAGCGGCAGGCTACGGTGATTTCATAGACCAGCTTTTCAGCAACCGTTTCAGACTGAAATTCAATGTCGGTTTTTTTCCGGCTGTGATGCAAGGACTCAAAGCCCCGCGCTCGATTATCGACGCACTTGACCTTATAGCGGCGTCTGACAGAGAATTCGACTGCACCGTGATCATCAGAGGCGGTGGTGCGACCGACGATCTGGCCTGCTTCGATGACTATGATCTCGCCGCCAACATAGCCCAGTTTCCTCTGCCTGTGATGATCGGTATCGGCCATGAACGCGATGTCACACTGCTCGATTATGTAGCAAACATGCGGGTCAAGACACCGACGGCTGCTGCCGAATGGCTGATAGACCAAGGTGCCGGCTCACTCGCCCGCATAACCGCTCTTGCGTCGGCTATCGCTGATAACATCAAGGCAAACGTTGCCGGGCATACGGTTCAGATCGAACGCCTCGCCACAATGCTATGCAGTGTGACCGAGGCTAAAACAACGCGGGAAACCAACAGGCTGTCGTTGGCGACGACAAATGTCACGTCGCTCGCGGCCACGCTGATTCGCCCCTCACTGACCAGACTGCAGTCTTATGCCGCAAACCTCGCAGATCTATCTTCCAGAAGAATTAAATCGTCGTTGAACGATCTTGAGGCGTCGGCCCGTCTTGTCAACGCATTGTCTCCAATGGCTACCCTGAAACGCGGATACACCATCACGCGCTCCGGGAAACAGGCCGTTTCGTCGGCAGCAGGACTGAAGCCAGGAGACACTATCGAGACTGTTTTTGCCGACGGTTCAATAAAAAGTAAAATCACACGAACAGATGAAACAAGTATCTAAACTGACCTATTCCGAAGCCATTGCCGAACTTGAGTCAATCTTGAAGGCGATGCAGAGCGACCAATGTGACATCGATCGTCTGACTTCGATGACACGTCGCGCGACAGACCTTATCAAAGAGTGCCGCAAGCGTCTCACCGCCACTGATGCCGAGCTGAAAGAAATTCTCGCCGGCCTGCAGGAGCAGTGACCGGATCATACCGGATCTCAAAATCGATTATAACAATATGATAAATGCCGCACCTCGACGAGATGCGGCATTTATCATATTGTGTATGTTGAACAGATCTTATTCAGAGATCTTGTTCTCCACTTCGACTATCTCAGAGTTGAGAGCGCCGGCGATGTCGTCTTTAGAGCCGACAACGAGGCGTTCATACTCGCGGAGACCTGTACCGGCGGGAATCAGATGACCGCAGATGACGTTCTCCTTCATGCCCTCGAGAGTGTCGACCTTGCCGTTGATAGCAGCCTCGTTGAGAACTTTGGTGGTCTCCTGGAACGAAGCAGCCGACATGAACGATGAAGTCTGGAGAGCGGCACGTGTGATACCCTGCAGAATCTGTTCTGAGGTTGCAAGAACTGCATCACGAACGGTTATTGTCTTCAGGTCGCGACGTTTCAATGCCGAATTCTCGTCACGCAACTTACGTGCTGTGATGATCTGTCCGGCCTTGACATTCTCGCTGTCGCCTGCGTCGACAACGACCTTCTTGCCCCAGATTCGGTCATTTTCTTCCATGAAGTCGCGTTTGTCGACAACCTGCTGCTCCAGGAAGCATGTGTCGCCCGGATCAAGAATGTTGACCTTGCGCATCATCTGCCGCACGATAACCTCAAAGTGTTTGTCGTTGATTTTCACACCCTGCATGCGGTAGACGTCCTGAACCTCGTTGACGATGTATTCCTGAACGGCCGTCGGACCCATGATGTTGAGAATGTCTGACGGGGTGATAGCACCATCTGAGAGCGGAGTTCCGGCACGCACGTAGTCGTTCTCCTGAACGAGTATCTGTTTTGACAGAGGAACGAGATATTTTTTCTCCTCGCCGAGTTTCGATGTCACCGAAATCTCGCGGTTACCACGTTTGACCTTGCCGAATTTGACCTCACCGTCGATTTCAGACACGATTGCCGGATTTGACGGGTTGCGGGCCTCAAACAACTCGGTTACACGGGGAAGACCACCGGTGATGTCACCGGCACCACCCGACGCACGCGGAATCTTGATGAAAATCTCACCCGGTTTGACCTCTGCGCTGTCATCAAGCATGAGGTGGGCACCGACAGGCAACGCGTAGGTTTTCAGAACCTGACCGTTGGCGTCGACAATGTTGGCCTCGGGTACTTTCGTACGGTCGCGCGACTCGATGATGATCTTGTCCTGAAGACCCGACTGCTCGTCATACTCGACACGATAGGTGACGTTCTCAGACAGATTGTCATATTTGATGTGACCGCCGACCTCACTGACAATGACAGCATTGAAGGGGTCCCATTCGCATATCACATCGCCTTTCTTGACTGTGTCACCATCGCTGTGATAGAGTTTCGAACCGTAGGGAATGTTGGCCGAAGTCAACATCATGCGGGTGTTGGGATCAACGATGCGGAGCTCGGCAAGACGACCGATGACAACCTCGACATTCCGTCCGTTGGCATCGACCTCGTCGGTTTTGACGGTTCTGAGCTCATCGATCTCGAGAATACCTTCATAGCGCGATGTGACAGAGTTGACTGCCGCGATATTTGATGCGACACCACCGACGTGGAACGTACGGAGAGTAAGCTGGGTTCCCGGCTCACCGATTGACTGTGCGGCGATGACGCCGACAGCTTCTCCGAGCTGAACAAGACGGTTGTTTGAAAGGTTGCGTCCGTAACATTTCGCGCAGACTCCTTTCTTCGACTCGCAGGTGAGCACCGAGCGGATCTCGACCTGCTCGATAGGCGAAGCGTCGATGCGGTCGGCTGCAGCGTCGTTGATTTCCTCACCGGCGGCTACTATGATCTCGCCCGTGATCGGATCTACGATGTCGTGAACCGAGACACGTCCGAGAATGCGCTCGCCGAGCGATGCGACAACCTCGTCGTTGTTCTTGATCTCGGTGCAGACAAGTCCGCGGAGAGTGCCGCAGTCTTCTTCGTGAATGATCACGTCGTGGGCTACGTCGACAAGACGGCGTGTGAGATAACCTGCGTCGGCAGTCTTCAACGCGGTGTCGGCAAGACCCTTGCGGGCACCGTGGGTTGAGATGAAGTACTCAAGCACCGACAGGCCCTCCTTGAAGTTCGCCAAAATCGGGTTCTCGATGATCTGACCGCCTTCGGCACCAGCTTTCTGTGGTTTTGCCATAAGGCCACGCATGCCGGCAAGCTGACGGATCTGGTCTTTAGAACCACGGGCACCTGAGTCAAGCATCATGAAGACTGAGTTGAAGCCCTGGTTTGCCTCGGTCATCTGTTTCATCAAGACATTTGTCAGTTTTGAGTTGACGTGTGTCCAGATGTCGATGATCTGGTTATAGCGTTCGTTGTTGGTGATGAATCCCATCGAATAGTTCTGCATCACCTCTTCGACTGCATCGTATCCTTCCTTGACAATGGCCTCTTTCTCGGCAGGGATGATCACGTCACCGAGGTTGAACGACAGACCGCCCTGGAATGCCATGCGGTAACCGAGGTTCTTGATATCGTCGAGGAATTGTGCAGAACGCGGAATACCACATTTCTTGATCACTTTAGAGATGATCGTTCTGAGTGATTTCTTCGAAAGAATCTCGTTGACATAACCGATTTCTGAAGGAACGAACTGGTTGACAAGCACGCGGCCAACAGAGGTGTTCTCGACCAGACGGGTCACTTTGTTGCCATCGGCATCGACATCGTCGACCATGACCGAGACGGGAGCGTGGAGAGTGACGCGGCCTTCATTATAGGCGATCTGCGCTTCTTCGGGTCCGTAGAACTTCAGACCCTCGCCCTTGTCGCCGGGACGTAGCTTGGTGATGTAGTAGAGACCGAGCACCATGTCCTGCGAGGGCACGGTGATAGGCGCACCGTTGGCCGGGTTGAGAATATTGTGCGCTCCGAGCATCAGCATCTGTGCCTCGAGAATGGCTTCATTGCCAAGCGGCAAGTGGACTGCCATCTGGTCACCGTCGAAGTCGGCGTTGAATGCCGTACATGCCAACGGATGGAGCTGAATTGCCTTACCTTCGATCATCTTGGGCTGGAATGCCTGGATGCCGAGACGGTGAAGCGTCGGGGCACGGTTCAACAGAACCGGGTGACCTTTCATCACATACTCGAGGATGTCCCAGACGACGGGTTCCTTGCGGTCGACAATCTTCTTGGCCGATTTGACGGTCTTGACAATGCCGCGCTCGATGAGTTTGCGAATTACGAAAGGCTTATAGAGTTCGGCCGCCATGTTCTTTGGCAGACCGCATTCATGCATCTTGAGCTCAGGACCTACGACGATTACCGAACGTGCTGAATAGTCGACACGTTTACCGAGAAGGTTCTGACGGAAACGTCCCTGCTTACCCTTGAGGCTGTCTGACAGAGACTTCAGCGGACGGTTGGCATCGGTCTTGACGGCTGATGACTTGCGCGAGTTGTCGAGCAGTGAGTCGACCGCCTCCTGAAGCATGCGTTTCTCATTGCGGAGAATGACTTCGGGGGCCTTGATCTCCATGAGGCGTTTCAGACGGTTATTGCGGATAATGACACGACGGTAGAGGTCATTGAGGTCTGAGGTCGCGAAACGGCCACCGTCGAGCGGCACCAACGGACGAAGTTCGGGCGGAATTACCGGAACGGCCTGAAGGATCATCCATTCGGGGCGGTTGCGGTGTTTCGACGCACGGAACGACTCAACGACCTGAAGACGTTTCAGGGCCTCGGTCTTGCGCTGCTGCGAGCCGTCGGTGTTGGCCTGGTGGCGCAGTTTATATGAAAGGCTGTCGAGGTCGAGGCGGATCAGAAGATCGTAGATTGCCTCGGCACCCATCTTGGCTATGAACTTGTTGGGATCTGTATCTTCGAGCAACTGGTTTTCTTTCGGTAGGCGGTCGAGCACTTCGAAATATTCCTCCTCGGTCAACAGATCGAGTTCCTGAACACCGTCAACCTGTCCGGGCTGGATCACCACATATTTCTCGTAGTAGATCACCGCGTCGAGTTTCTTGGAGGGGAGACCCAACAGATAACCGATTTTGTTTGGCAGTGATCTGAAGTACCAGATATGGGCAACCGGAACGACGAGCTTGATGTGACCCATGCGTTCGCGACGAACTTTCTTCTCTGTCACTTCAACGCCGCAACGGTCGCAGACAATGCCTTTGTAACGGATGCGTTTGTATTTTCCGCAATGGCACTCATAGTCCTTGACCGGACCGAAGATGCGCTCGCAGAACAATCCGTCACGCTCGGGCTTATAGGTGCGATAGTTGATTGTCTCGGGTTTCAGAACCTCACCGCTCGACTTCTCCAAGATCTCTTCGGGAGATGCGATGCCGATCGAGATTTTCGAGAAACCGGTCTTAGTGTTTTTTTCTTTTCTAAAAGCCATATTGTGTTGTTATGCTATGCTGTTTTAAAAACGAGATGCTTTAATGACGGCGGTGACGGATGCCACCGCCGTTATTGTTGAGTCGTGACAGATCAGTTCTCGAGATGAATGCTCAATCCCAGACCGCGGAGCTCATGGAGAAGCACGTTGAGCGACTCGGGAATTCCGGCCGGTGGCATCGGGTCACCCTTGACGATTGCCTCATAGGCCTTGCTTCGGCCCGTGACGTCGTCACTCTTGATGGTCAGAATCTCCTGGAGTACGTGGGCGGCACCGAAGGCTTCGAGTGCCCAGACCTCCATTTCTCCGAATCGCTGTCCACCGAACTGTGCTTTACCTCCGAGAGGCTGCTGGGTGATCAGCGAGTACGGACCGATCGAGCGTGCATGCATCTTGTCTTCGACCATGTGGCCGAGTTTGAGCATGTAGATCACACCGACAGTCGCAGGCTGGTCGAAACGCTCTCCTGTTCCTCCATCATAGAGGTAGGTCTTACCGTAGCGCGGAAGACCGGCCTTGTCGGTCCACTCGTTGAGGTCGTCGAGCGATGCGCCGTCGAAGATCGGGGTAGCGAATTTCTCGCCAAGCTCACGTCCGGCCCATCCGAGAACGGTCTCGAAGATCTGGCCGAGGTTCATACGCGAAGGCACACCCAGCGGGTTGAGCACGATGTCGACCGGTGTTCCGTCGGCAAGGAACGGCATGTCTTCCTGGCGCACAATGCGCGAGACGATACCCTTGTTACCGTGACGTCCGGCCATCTTGTCGCCGACGCTGATCTTGCGCTTCTTGGCAATGTAGACCTTGGCCATCTGCATGATTCCCGAGGGAAGTTCATCGCCGATCGAGATATCGAACTTCTTGCGGTGGAGTTCGGCATCGATCTCTTTCGACTTGCGCAGATAGTTGACGATTGTCTTCTGGATCATGTCGTTTTTGTGGTCATCGGCCGTCCAGTTGCTCAGGTTGATTGTGTCGTAGTTGATGCCGCGGAGTGCTGAAGCGGTGAACTTGGCCCCCTTGACAATAACCTCGTCGCCGAGGAAGTCTTTGACACCCTGAGATGTCTTGCCCGAAGTCAGTGTCATCAGTTTGTTGATGAGAATGTCTTTGAGCTTGTCTTGCTTCTCTTCATATTCCTCGACCAACAGTGGCAGGCGTGCGTTGGTAGCACGGCGGTTGCCGGCTGTCTTGGCGGCGCGGGAGAAGAGGTGTGTTCCGATGACGACACCCTTCAGCGACGGAGATGCCTTGAGCGAGGCGTCTTTGACGTCACCGGCCTTGTCACCGAAAATTGCGCGGAGAAGTTTCTCCTCGGGTGTCGGGTCAGACTCACCTTTAGGTGTGATCTTACCGATCATGATGTCGCCCGGAACGACGTGAGCACCAACTCTGATGATGCCTCGTTCGTCAAGGTCTTTTGTAGCGTCTTCGCTGACGTTGGGAATGTCTGATGTAAGTTCCTCCATGCCTCGTTTTGTCTCGCGTACCTCGAGTGTGTACTCGTCGACGTGAACTGAAGTCAGGATATCTTCCTTGACAACACGCTCGTTGAGCACGATCGCGTCCTCATAGTTGTATCCCTTCCAGGGCATGA
>CAJUPY010000017.1:0-4670 GCA_910588035.1 uncultured Muribaculaceae bacterium
CAACGAGCTCGACACCTACGCCGAGGTCAAGGGCCTCGACTCACAGGCCATCATCGAGGGCATCGGCCTCGATCCGCGCATCGGCACCCACTACAACAACCCGTCGTTCGGCTACGGCGGCTACTGCCTGCCCAAAGACACCAAGCAGCTTCTGGCCAACTATGCCGACGTGCCCCAGCAGATGATGACCGCCATTGTCGAGAGCAACCGCACCCGCAAGGACTTCATCGCCGACCAGGTGCTCAGAGTCGCGGGCTACTACAGTGACAACAGCCAGTATGACAGTGCGGCCGAGCAACCTTGCACGATCGGTATCTACCGCCTGACGATGAAGTCAAACAGCGACAACTTCCGTCAGTCGTCGATACAGGGTGTGATGAAGCGCATCAAGGCCAAAGGCGCGACCGTCATCATCTACGAACCGACCCTCGAGGACGGCACCACCTTCTTCGGCAGCCTCGTGGTCAACGACATGGCGCGGTTCAAGGCGATGACCGACGCGATCGTCGCCAACCGCTATGACAGCGTTCTCGATGACGTCGCGGAAAAAGTATATACGCGAGATATTTTCAAGAGAGACTGAGGCAATGGCAAAAATCTTGGTAACAGGTGCAGCCGGATTCATCGGCAGCTATGTGGTCTCCCGGTTTGCCGAGCGAGGCGACGAAGTGACCGGACTCGACAACATAAATGACTACTATGCCCCCGAACTGAAATTCGGAAGGCTCAGGAAGCAGGGCATAACCGCCACCGAGGTGGGAGTCGCCGGAGAATTGTCACGCGATAACTTCCCCTGGTATAAATTCATCGGGTCTTCGCGATGGGCAAACTACCGGTTCATACGCATGAATCTCGAGGACACCGATGCGATGTCGATGCTTTTTGCCAACGGCGGATATGACATCGTTGTGAACTTAGCGGCCCAGGCCGGGGTGCGCTACTCGATCACCAATCCCCATGCCTACATAGAGAGCAATGTCGACGGATTCATCAACGTTCTCGAAGGCTGCCGTCACAACAAAGTGGGACACCTTGTCTACGCATCGTCGTCGAGCGTCTATGGTCTCAACGGAAAAGTTCCCTTTTCGGAACACGACGGAATCGCGCACCCTGTGTCGCTCTATGCCGCCACAAAAAAAAGCAACGAGCTGATGGCGCATGCCTACTCGAAACTCTACGGCATTCCGACCACCGGACTGAGGTTCTTCACCGTCTACGGTCCATGGGGACGCCCCGACATGTCGCCCTTCCTGTTCATCGACGCCATACTCCACGACCGGGCGATCAAGGTGTTCAACAACGGCGACATGCTTCGCGACTTCACCTTCATCGACGATATCGTCGAGGGTGTGGTCAGAATCTCAGGAGTGACACCTGATGGCAATCCTGAATGGGACGAGACACACCCCGATCCGGCCACATCGACCGCTCCCTACCGAGTCTACAACATCGGCAACTCACAACCGACCAGGCTCATGGACTACATCTCTTGTATCGAGCGTGCAATCGGCCGCGAGGCTAAAAAAGACTTCCTGCCGATGCAGGCCGGCGACGTTTACCAGACATATGCTGATTCTACCGCCCTTGCCGAGGCCACCGGCTTCAAACCCTGCACACCATTGCAGAGCGGCATCGACCGCACTGTGGCTTGGTTCAAGGAGTATTACGGACTTTGATTGAATATGTCGAGAGGCAATAGAACACGTAAATCAAAACCTAAAGCGCAAACCAGGAAACCCGCAATCGCGCCGCAGCCTACTCACAATGATGCAAAGGCTCTCGAAAGATATAACTCAAAGTCGTCAGGAACTTTAAAAACCGATTCGCTACATCACGATGTAGCGGAAGAATATCTCTATACGACACGCAGTAAGATCCATGTCAAAATAAGCAATATATACGAAACGCTGACAGTGGGACGTGATTGGATCTCTCCGGCAGGTTTGACACTGACATTGCTTGGGTTGATTTTATCAATGAATGTTAGCCGTGATATGCCGGTGTATAAGTTCTTCTTATTGATTATTCTAATAATCGTTTTTGTCGCGTCTATATGCCATCTCGGTTATCGTTTTTGGAAAATTAAGACAAACAAACCGATGACTGTTGATGACGTAGTTGATGAAATTATGAACTCAGGTAACTACTATGAGAACTACAAAAACCTTTTCACTCCCGATAGTGAAGGGGAAAAAACGTGAATGATAAATTTAATAGTTAATATTGGAATATATGTCTTATTCGGTGATTATCAGAACTTTAAGGGGGGGGGTAAATATCAGCTCCTGTTAGAGTCTATCAACAAACAGACCGTGAAACCGGAACATGTTTATATCGTTCTGCCACATGGATATGATCCGCCAAAGGAAAGATTAGGATATGAAGAATTTGTTTACACTGACAAGGGCATGTGGGAACAGCGGATATTTGGAATGGAATTTTGTTTTGGTCAACTAGAACACTCTAAATACCTTTTAGTATGCGACGATGATGTGTCTTTTGATGAGGACTTCATGAAACGGTTATTGGATATAGCAGAAGAATTTCAAATTGATACGTTGGTTCCGATAAAAGACAGCCGAAATTCCAAACTCAAAAATTTCATTTCAAGATTGTTTGGGGAACGGACTGAAAATCGCACTTCGCCATATAAAATATCGATAAAGTCTAATGGTCGTTTCAGTGTCAACAACGATTTGAGGGAAAATGTCAATCCGTGCCAGAGCGGACCGTTTCAATGCTTTCTGATGAGAACTGATGTTACGCCAGACTTAAGATTAAGAGAAGAGATGTGGCTTGATGAGACACGCTATGCGTGGCCTGATGATCAGGTATTCTTCTATAAGGCATACTTGCAAGGCTTAAGAACCTATAGTTGCAAGACCCCAGAGTTCAAGCATCTTGACGGAAAATCTGGCGTTCCCAATCGTCAGCGACAATTGGATGCGATTTACAGCCAGTCAAGGAACATAATCATTTTTTGGAACAGGTTTATTTTAAGCCATCCGAATTCAAAGCATAACAAAACTGTCGCCAAAGTCAGTTTCAAGTACTATCTGTTTATAAACAAACTCAGACTGTTTGTCTCAGGCGCGTTGAAACGCGATTTGTCGCTTTACAAAAATTATAGAAGAGGTATTAAAGACGGATTTGCGAAAATAGATGATCTGAAGGTGACATGTAATTTCTAAGTTACAAGTGACTTAATAATGTCAGAATTAAATAAAAAAGTTGTAAACGCGACTAAATGGTCGTCAGTTACTGAGATTGCGGCGAAATTAGTCGCTCCGATTTCCACGATGGTGTTGGCGAGAGTGCTTACCCCAGAGGCTTTCGGTGTCTTGGTTACAGCAACAATGGTGATCAGTTTTGCGGAAATATTTACAGATGCTGGATTTCAAAAATATATTGTCCAGCATGAATTTGATGATGAAAAATCATTGTTTAAGTCGACTAATGTTGCATTTTGGGCCAATTTGACACTTTCGCTAGTTATATGGCTATTTATTGTTCTCTTTTCAGATCAACTCGCGGAATTGGTTGGCAATAAAGGATATGGTTCGGTTATATCCGTTTCATGTATTTGTATCCCATTAGCTGCTTTCAGTAGTATTCAAATGGCAGTTTACCGACGCCATTTTGATTTCAAGACATTGTTTTGGGTGAGAATGGTTGGTGTGGCAATTCCACTGGTGATCACCATTCCGCTTGCTTTTTTACTGAGAAGTTACTGGGCGTTGATTGCGGGCATGATCGGACTGAATCTTTCCAACGCAATAATATTGACTCTAAAGTCTCGTTGGAAACCGACATTTGAGTTTGATTTCGGGTTATTTAAATCTATGCTCTCATTCACCATATGGTCTATGCTTGAAGCAGTTACAATTTGGTTGACAAGCTATATCGACATATTTATAGTTGGCAAAATGCTTAATGACTATTATTTGGGTATATATAGAACATCGATGTCAACCGTAGGGCAATTTACTGGAATCATAACAGCTGCTACTGGCACAGTTTTATTCGCTTCACTTTCTCGTTTACAGTCAGATAACGGTGAATTTCAAAAAATGTTTTTTAAGTTTCAAAAAATTGTCGGTATTTTGGTTATTCCTCTTGGTTTCGGAATTTTCATGTTCAGCGATTTCATTGTTGATATTTTGTTAGGTTCGCAATGGCATGATGCTGCTCATTTCATGGGCATATGGGCATTGACAAGTGCAGTTACGATAGTCCTGGCTCATTATAGTTCTGAAGTTTATCGATCGTTAGGAAAGCCTAAGCTATCGGTTTTAGCTCAATTGCTGCACATTATCGTTCTTTTACCTGCTGTATGGATTGCAGTCGGTTATGGATTTGAGATTTTATGTGATGTAAGGGCATGGGTGAGATTGGAAGCGGTGATTGTAAATTTGATTTTCATGTATTGTTTTGTGAAAATATCTCCGTATAAAATGATTCGGAATATATTTCCGGAGGTCTTTGCTTCTGTAATTATGCTGACAGTATTTAGATTACTTCCGTCACCAAATGGTATTTGCATTAATATGATCTATATATTAATTATGACTCTTATTTATGGCAGTATAGTATTATTATTTCCCCAAGAGAGATATATTGTATTAAATTTTAGGAAAATAGTAAATAAATAGGAATATCTAATTGATTAT
>CAJUPY010000017.1:4680-63143 GCA_910588035.1 uncultured Muribaculaceae bacterium
TCATTCATAAGGTGTATATCTCATTTTGATAAAGACGAATATTTCTTTGAAAATTTCTAATGAAACTGATAAAGTATTTAAAAGACCCTAATAGTCTATTTCTAAGCTTGTTATTGAGATATTTTAAGTGGTTGCCAGATGAGACATATCTCAAATTGAGATTTAGATTTGAGATGAGGAGAAAGTTAAATTTAAAGGAGCCGAAGACATTTCAAGAGAAACTTCAATGGTTGAAACTAAAGAATCGTAAAACGGAGTTTACTGGAATGGTCGATAAGTATTCAGTAAAGGAATATGTCTCCCAACGAATAGGAGAGGATTATGTAATTCCGACTATTGGTGTTTGGGATTCAGTAGATGAAATATCATTTGATGATCTGCCTGTCAAGTTTGTTCTAAAAACTACGCACGGAGGCGGTGGAGGCGGAGTTGTCGTTTGTACTGACAAATTGAGTCTCAACATAGATGAAGCAAAGGCACGGCTTCAAAAGTCAATGGACAGTGATATATACAAGGGCTATAGGGAATGGCCTTATAAAAATGTCAGACGACGTATCATTGCCGAGAAGCTTATTGAGTCGAAATTTGACGGAGAAATTTTTGATTACAAATTTTTCTGTTTCAATGGCGAACCTAAGTTCTTCAAGGTAGACTTCAACCGTTTCATTTCACATCGTGCCAACTACTATGACATGGATTGGAACCTGTTGCCGTTTGGTGAGGCAGTTTGTCCTCCAGACCATAACCATATCAATAAAAAACCGCTGAATTTCGACATGATGATTGATTTGGTAAGGAAACTTAGCAGTGGCCATCCGTTTCTCAGAGTGGATCTCTATAATGTAGATGGAACAGTTTATTTTGGTGAATTGACTTTTTATCCTGCTAGTGGAATGGGTACTTTCATTCCCGAGGAATGGAATCGGAAAGTCGGCGATATGTTGGATTTACCCGATTGAACCGAGTCAATTTTGAATCAGATTCGAATTGTGTAATTATGGACTAAAATGACTAAGATAAAATTTTTCAATCAGCCGTTAGGGTTCGTAGTGAATTATTGCTTGCTGTGCTATGCTATACTTCAGATGGCATTTTCAAGACTGATATTGTCATTTGACGGTTATGGTCGTATTCCAATGGCTTTGGTTTTTATCTCAATTGTTGCAAATATTCATAACAAACGTTTCAGGGATTCATTTTTCATAGGACCGAGTTTGATTTGGATAATATGGTGCCTATATGTAACGTTAACAACACTATATTTTGGAAATCCTTTGGCTGATCGACTCGACACATTTGGATTTTTGTTCAATTACGTATACCTACCGACATATTGCATGGTTATCACATATTATGAAACATCGAATCGACCTGAATATTGTTTCAACATGCTGATATATTATTTCCTGATATATGTGATGTTGGGATTACTATTAGGAACGTCTATGTCAAATGCAAATGGTCGGGGAAGTGTTGAATTGGGGAACTATCTACCTTTGACGGCTATGACAATGTTTGTAATGTTGGTTTTTGGATATGTCAAAAGGTGGGTAACAACAAAAAAAATAGTCATTATTTTCTTTTTATGCGTTGTTACGATAATGGTCGCTGCAACTAGAAAAGCGTTGATAGGAATTGTTATTGTGATGTTTTTCTACGTTATCGGACGTTTTGAGGTCAAAAATCCGAAAAATATTTTGATGCTGGCAATTATCGGCCTTATTTCTTATGGTGTATTTACCTTTATTATGGAGAGTACGGTAATTGGAGAACGTTTTTCAAGTGGTGAAGATGACTCGTTGAGGTGGAATCCCAATCACAATCCATTTCTTAGCATGGTAGGAGACAGGGCATATTTCTATACGGTAGGCTATGATATTTTTCTGAAAAGTGAACAGTTTATAGGCATCGGACTCAGACATTTCCCAATAGAGGCACATACTCAATTGCCAATACATTCAGAATACATGGTGCAGTTGGTTGAGTGTGGTTACATAGGGTGTTTCTTATATCTGTTATTCATAATCTCTCTTTACCGTAGCTTTACCGAGTTGAGACAAATCAGAGGAATGAGACTCGCCTACCTGGTATGTATCGGGTGGCTTTCAGCATTTTTATTCATAGGTCTGACAGCTTGGACTTATGAGTTCAAGTTCTACTACATAGTATTCGGATTTTTACTCGGATCTGTTAGTTATGAAAAAAAAGTATATTACAATGAAAATAATACATGTTATCACATCGCTTAGTTCAGGTGGCCGTGAGCGACGCATGGTTCAACTTGTCAGGGGATTGAGTGTTGAAAAAAAAATCGAGCAGTTTATCGTGACACTCCATGCTGGCGGAGACTATGCTGGAGATATCCCTGACACGGTGAAGATTCACTCGTTGGGAAACGGCAGCAAAGTAGATTTATTACGAAAATATTATGGTTTATTAAATCAAATTAATCCCGATATCGTTCATCTTTGGACAGAAGTTCCGCTATTTCTGCTATCGACAACTGCGTTTAGATTCAGATTCGGCTATAAGATGATAGTTGGATTTCTTGCCGACGGCAATGAGGTCAAATCTCTGTTGCCAAAAATTTCAAATTGGCTTTCATTTAAATTTGCTTCCGCGATTATCAGCAATTCTATGGCCGGGATAATTGCAAAAAAAGCTCCGAAAGGTAAGAGCCATGTTTTGTATAATGGCTTTGATTTCAGAAGATTTAAGCCATTTGACCAACAGGAACTTCGCATTCAATTGAAGATATTTGACAGGCCTGTCGTTATGATGGCGGCGCGTTTTTCTGAAGCGAAAAATTGGGATATGTTTCTCGCAGTTGCAGAAAAAATAGGGGAAATTAGCCATGAAATTTTATTCATGGCTGTTGGTGCCGGAGACAGGCTTGATTATTTTAAGAAACTAGCAGAAAAAAAGAAAATAACAAACATTATGTTCCTCGGTCGCCGTAACGACGTAGAAAACCTACTAAGAATTAGTTCGTTATCGTTATTGTTTTCAAATGAAAAAGTTCATGCAGAGGGTGTTTCTAATTCAATCATGGAATCAATGGCAGCCGGGACACCAGTTGTAGCAACTATGGGAGGTGGAACACCTGAAATAATAACAGATGGAGTAGATGGATTTATAGTCTCTCCAAATGATGTGGAGGGTGCGGCTGAAAGGATTTTGAATATTCTCAAAAACAGTAATTTGAGGTCGCAATTGTCTAAAAATGCGGTTTTTAAAGTGAAATCCAAATTTTTATTGGGAAATATGACAGAACAATATAAAGATATTTACAAGCGATAAAAAAGATGAGAATTGTTCAATTGATATATTCACTGACTATGGGCGGTGCAGAGCGGTTTGTTGTAAACTTAAGCAATGAACTTGCGCGGAAAGGTAATGAGGTGACTGTAGTTCAATTGCTTGATGATTCTGAGCCAAGATGGACGTTCAATCGTCAGTTTCTTGACGATGAAGTCAGATTCAGAAGTCTTGGGTTCTGTCAGGGATTTTCTATAAAGAAAGTTAGAAAGGTATGTCAAGTTATAGATGAGATCTCTCCCGATATAGTTCATTGTCATCTCAATGTAATTCCCTATGTTTTTCCAATTGCCGTCAAAAAAAACAGGCCTAGAATTTTCCATACGATTCATAGTATAGCGGCAAAAGCAAGTGGGGCAAAGTATCAACGGGTGATTAACAAGTGGTTTTACAAAAATAAAAAAATATTGCCGGTAGCAATAAGTGGCGAATGTTTTGAGTCATTTGTTGATTTCTATGGTTTCGATGATTTCACTTTCATTGACAACGGTGCCTCTGCTGTTACAAAGTCTGCTGTTTTTGAAAGTGTAATGAATGAGATAGAATCTTATAAACCTAATGTAGGAACGAAAGTATTGATTCATGCAGCACGATGCACAGCTCCAAAAAACCAGCAACTTTTGATTTCCGCAGTTAATCGTTTGATTGACGATGGTGAGGACATCATGTTGATTGTCATGGGGTCGGACTATGATTCACCGTTGGGATTGGAACTTCAGAAAATGGCATCTGACCGAATTCATTTTTTAGGTGTAAAGTCTAATGTTGGCGATTATTTACTCAATGCAGATTATTTTTGTCTGAGTTCTATTTTCGAGGGTTTACCAATAAGTCTTCTTGAGGCTTTTTCGGCAGGCGTTACTCCGGTTTGCACAGCTGTCGGTGGTGTAAGTGACGTAATAGTCGACGGAAAGAACGGCTATCTTGCAGAGACTGTGACAGAAGAAGATTATGTTGCCGCATTATGCCGAGCACTAAGTGGTCAGATTGACAGATCGGTTCTAAAGCAGGAATTTTCCGAGAAATATTCTGTGGCGCACTGTGCAGACAAATACATAAAACTGTTTAATGAAGAGTAGACAATGGGAAAGTTGTTGATTATCGGCAATGGATTTGATCTTGATTTGGGATGGAGTACGCGGTACAGCGATTTCGCACGGTCGCCCGAGTGGAAGTCGTTAAAGAATTTTTCGAAGTTGTGGCGTCGTCTTGATGATGCCGCTCAGAGAGAGAAATGGCTCGATTTGGAAATGGAGTTGTTTGGATATGCTGTTGATGCTGCTGGGAGATATAGTTTTGTTACTGAAGATGATATTCCCCGTGACCGTGAGACTTATCTGAAACTTTGCGGTGCTTTGTCTGACTATCTAGTCAGGGCCACGGCAGAGGTAATTAATTCCGATAGCGTGGCGGCCCGGATATTGTCCGGTTTGCTCACTGAGGGAAAGTTAGATTGCATCTATACGTTCAACTACACGTCGCTTGGTTCTGTTATCAGCAGTCTTAAGGTGTCGAAATTCAGTACTCCGATTGTTCAAGTACATGGGTCAATAGCAGATCGTTCGTTGATTCTCGGCATTCATGACACGACCGATGTTGATCATCGCTACAATTTCATGATCAAAAGCTATAGTGAGCATTTCAAGTCAAACCGGCTGACAGTAGATTTGGCGAAGGCCGACGAGATTGTTTTTTTGGGCCTTTCGATGGGAGCTGTAGACAATCTTTATTTCGAACATTTCTTCCATTATTTGCAAAACGAGGATATCGAGTTGACTTCAAAAAAGGTCATAAGAATCGTGACCTACGATATGAATAGCCATCGTCAGATTCTTGACAATATCAATACGATGAATGGTTCGCGTGCTGCTGATCTTTACCAACGAACAGACTTCGGTTTTATCCATACATCGAAGGGTGAATCTGATTTAAACTTCATTGATTATATGAAACATATAGCTCCGAAAGTTGAAAACCTTCCGATTTCTCAATCTGGCGGTGATAACAGGGCTTTAGATAGCAAGAATAACGAAGTCTTGGCTGTATAAATAGTCAAATGTGAATCCATAGTTTAATTAATAAGATTATAATGTTGGAAATTGTCTGGTAAATTTGAAGATAGTAGTCTAACAAAAAAGTTGCATATGAAAATATTAGTGAATACCCCCTCTCTATCTTTATTGGGAGGTGTGGCAAATCATTGTTCAGGTTTGCTACCCTATTTCAAAAGTAAGGTAATAGTCAATGTGGTAGGAAAGCGAAATAATAAGTCTGGGTCTGGTAGATATTGGATCTTATGGGACATTATAAAGTTTATTTTTAAATTGTTATATTTTCGCCCTAATATAGTGTGGTTAAATCCGTCAATAGGTAAATCTGCATTGACAAGAGATTTTATATTCCTAAATATTGCAAAATCGCTTGGTTTTAAGGTGGCTATTTTTATACATGGCTTTGATTTGGCGAATTTTGCTAAATATAATAAGGGTTGGATGAGCACAAATTTCAATAAGGCCTCTGTTATCTTGGTACTTGCTGAAGATTTTAAGCGACGCCTTAAAGAAATAGGCGTGACAGTGCCGATAGAACTAACTACGACAAAAGTAGATGACAGATTGCTTGATGGATTTGATATCAGTTCACGGGATGGAAAATCTGGAGACTTACTTTTTTTGGCGAGAGTGGAAAAAAATAAAGGTATCTATGAAACAATGGAAACATATAAGATTCTTAAAAAAGATTATCCCCAATTATCGCTGAAGATCGTTGGAGATGGGTCAGAATTGCAAAATATTATAAAATATGTCAATAATGAGAAACTGAAAGATGTAACAATAACAGGTCGTCTTTCAGGTAAAGACATTGTTGAAGCGTACAAGTCTGCACTATTATTAATATTGACGTCTTATGGAGAGGGAATGCCGACTACGGTTCTAGAGGCAATGGCGTTTGGTTTGCCAATCATAACTCGTCCGGTTGGCGGCCTTGTAGATTTTTTTGACAATGGAAAAATGGGCTACATGGATCCAACATTTGATCCTGAAGTAATAGCAGAATTAGTTCGCCCTTTTATAGAAAAGCCTGAACTAACCAAAACTGTGGGACAATATAATTTTGAGTTTGCCCGGAAAAAATTTATGGCATCATCTGTAGCTTGTAAACTTGAAACAATATTTAAAAGATATAGTATATGAAATTTTCGAGGATTTTAAAGCTATTATTTCTTCATCTTCAGCATTTGCCGATGAAAAGCCGTGGTTGGCGTGCAACTGTCTGTAAATGGGGGGGGTAACTATTTATAACCCTTATAAAACGTTTATTGGAGAAAACGTAATTTTTGATACTAATTATCCAGAAGATATCATAATTGAAGAAGGTGTAAGGGTTACTGTCGGGTGTGTATTATTGACACACTTTATGGAGCCGTCTTCAAATAATTATTTAAGAGGAAAAATTATCATAAGAAGAGGTGCATATATTGGTTGTAATACCATTATTTGTAAACCTGTGACTATTGGCGAAAACGCTGTTGTTGGTGCCGGTTCTATTGTTACCAAGGATATTCCGGCAAATGAAGTCTGGGCAGGCAATCCCGCGAGATTTATCAGGAAGAAGTAAAATAAATAATAAGCAGTGGTCCTTTAGTAGTAAGAAATACGGCAAAATTATTGGGTAATAAAATAAGTTTGAATATAATTTGTTTGAAAATCCTAAATATCTCGATAGAATAAAAACCCTTTATGGAATAGAATGTTATGATTCTCGAATCATTTTTAAAGCTAAAGACATATTGTGAGACAGAAGGCTTCAAGGGGTGGGACCCTTACGACGGGTTGAACTCAAAAGTTTTTCAATCGTTGCCGTTCTTGAAGAAGTCGGCATTTATTCGATGGTGTGTTATTCAGGGGTTCAAGCTTTTCCCGTTTAATTTAAGGTCGGTTTTACTTGTGCCAAAAGAATATAATGCCAAGGGTATCGGTTTATTTCTTTCAGGTTATTGCAATTTATATAACGCGGTCAATGCTGACCGCAGGTTGGAGAAAAGACTTGGAACAGAGTCTGAAATTCTTGATAAGATCAACTTTTTGGCCGGGTTGTTGATAAATATGCGGTCAGAGGGTAATTATCATGGATCTTGTTGGGGCTATAATTTTGACTGGCAGGCTCGATTGTTGTTTCTTTTTCCAAAATTCACTCCGACAGTCGTTGCTACTAATTTTTGTGCGACAGCACTTTTTGAGGCATATGAAATTACCGGAAATAAGAAATATCTTGATACAGCTCTTTCGGCAGCCGAGTTTGTCTTACACGACTTGCATCGAACGAAATATAAGAACGGATTTCTGTTCTCATATAGTCCTCTTGAAGGCAATAATACTGTCTTTAATGCGTCGCTACTTGGATCGAGGTTATTGACGTATTGTTACAAATATACCGGTAAGAGCGAGTATCTTGAGGCAGCCAAGCAAAGCATTGATGCGTGTGTTGCCGGTCAGCGTGACAATGGTGCGTGGATCTATGGCATGTTGCCTATTCAGAATTGGGTTGACAGTTTCCATACTGGATACAATCTCGATGCTTTGGCTGATTACCGCAGTCTGACAGGAGACACTTCATATGATCAATTTATTGACAATGGTTTTGCCTATTATATCTTGAACTTCTTTGAGAGTGATGGCACTCCGAAATATTATGATAATCAGACTTACCCGATCGACATACATTGTCCTGGTCAACTATTGGTAACATTGTCGAGGCTCGGTCTATATGACAAATATGGAGATATCGCAAGAACGGTTACGCAGTGGACAATAGAAAACATGCAAGATAAGGAGGGATATTTCTATTATCAGCGGAGAAAGGGAATCAGTTCTAAAATACCATACATGAGATGGAGTAATGCGTTTATGTTCAACGCTTTGAGCCATTACATTATCAATAACACCAATCAACAGTTCTGAACATGGTTTAATCGCGTTGGCAGAGTCTAACGTCTCTGTCATCGGTCATTTCAATTATTTATGGAAAAAGTCTCCTTGAACGGGGTGGAAGTCATGCCTTTCACCTCCGAATCTCAATTGCTCGATTTTGTCAGTGAAAATAAGGGTATCTTGGTTGCGATCAATGCGGAAAAAATACTTCATGCGACAAATCAGACTCGACTGATTATCAACCGTAATATCGGATATTGTGACGGAATAGGTGCTGTAAAGGCATTGAGGCACAAGGGATATAAAGAGGTCAGCAAGATTCCCGGTTGTGAATTGTGGCTAAAGATAATATCACGTTTTTATGAAGAAAAAACTTTTTATCTTGTCGGTGGAAAACAAAATGTTATAGAGGAAACGGTAGCCAAATTGAAAGTTGATTTTTCCGGAATAAAAATTTCAGGATATCGTAATGGTTATATAAAAAACGATGACGAAAGACAAAAGCTGATTGAAGATATAGAAAGATTGCAACCTGACGTGGTCTTTGTTGCGATGGGATCTCCGAAACAAGAATTGTTGATGGAAGAAATACAGAAGCGACATAATGCTATATTCCAAGGACTTGGCGGAAGTTTTGATGTTTATACGGGTCATGTGGAACGTGCCCCAAAATGGTGGTTAGATCATAATCTTGAGTTCGCCTACAGATTGCTAAGGCAACCGTCGCGTATCAAACGTCAAATTAAATTGGTGAAATTTCTTTATATGTTATACACAAACAAATTATAATCTACTGAGATGAAAAAGATAATGTTGATTTTCGGGACACGTCCCGAGGCTATCAAGATGGCCCCTCTGGTCAAGGAGTTTCAGAAACATCCCGAAGAGTTCGAGACTATTGTATGTGTCACCGGACAGCACCGTCAGATGCTAGACCAGGTGTTGGATATTTTTGACATTCAGCCAGATTATGACTTGAATATAATGAAACAGGGACAGGATCTGACAGACGTGACAGCGAGAGTTTTGACGGGGATGCGCGATGTTTTCGGTAGAGTGAAACCAGATGTTGCATTGGTTCACGGAGACACTACAACATCGACGGCTGCAGCCTTGGCTGCTTTTTATCAGCAGATTCCGGTAGGTCATGTCGAGGCCGGTCTTCGAACGCATAACATCTATTCTCCGTGGCCCGAGGAGATGAACCGTCAGATTACAGGACGCATTGCCACATTTAATTTTGCACCTACCCCATTGAGCCGTCAGAATCTGATTCAGGAGAATGTGTCAGATGATAAAATCACTGTTACAGGCAATACAGTCATAGATGCGCTTTATTGGGTTGTTGACAAGATAAAGAACGACATGGATCTGAACGACAGTCTTTCTTCCGAACTGAAATCGGCCGGATATGACGTGACACGATTGAGCGCTGGCCGCAGAATGGTTCTGATCACCGGACATCGCCGCGAGAATTTCGGAGACGGATTCATTTCCATGTGCCGGGCGATCAAGAATTTGACTGAGCGATATCCTGAGGTGGACTTTGTTTATCCGATGCATCTTAACCCGAATGTACGCAAGCCGATCCATGAGGTGTTTGGAGAGAATTTGAGCAACCTCGGAAACATGTTCTTTATCGAGCCGCTCGAATATCTCAGTTTCGTCTATCTTATGGAGAAATCAGACATTGTCTTGACTGACAGTGGCGGTATTCAGGAGGAGGCTCCAGGTCTTGGCAAACCGGTGTTGGTCATGCGTGACACGACAGAACGCCCCGAGGCGTTGGACGCCGGAACGGTTCAGTTGGTAGGCACTGACTATGATAAGATTGTCAATAGTGTCTCACGGTTGCTTGATGATCAAAAAGAGTATGACCGGATGTCAAAAGCTGTCAATCCTTACGGTGACGGACTTGCGTGCAGCAGAATTGTCTCTAAATTAGCAGAGAACTAAAATTCAAATACCAAACATATAACATTTGTAATAATGAAAGCATGTTTTATGGGGCTCGGCTATATCGGCCTCCCCACAGCTATTATCGCAGCCAAAGAGGGCGGAGTGGAAATCGTAGGTGTTGATATCAATCCTGCAGTTGTAGAACAGACAAACGCAGGACACCTTCACATTATCGAACCCGGCATGGAAGAACTTCTTCAGGAAGTCGTTAAAACTGGTAAACTCCATGCATCAACCAAACCTGAGGTCGCCGATGCCTATTTCATGGTGGTTCCGACTCCCTTCAAAGGTAACCATGAACCAGATGTAAGCTATGTTGAGGCGGCTACACGCGCCGTGATCCCGTTTTTGAAAGAGGGTGATCTCTATGTCATCGAGTCGACCTCGCCTGTAGGAACGACTGAGCAAATGGCAAAGATCATATTCAGCGAACGTCCCGAACTTGAGGGAAAGATCTACATAGCCTACTGTCCGGAGCGCGTTCTGCCTGGAAATGTCATTTATGAACTTGTCCACAATGATCGTGTCATCGGTGGTATTGATGAGGCATCGACCAAAAAGGCCCAAGAGTTCTATGGCCAATTTGTGAAAGGAACTCTTCATCCGACAAACGCACGCACAGCCGAGATGTGCAAATTGACAGAAAATTCGAGCCGTGATGTCCAGATTGCATTTGCCAATGAGCTCTCGCTTATATGTGATAAAGCCGGTATCAATGTCTGGGATCTGATCAATCTGGCAAACAAGCACCCGCGAGTCAACATTTTACAGCCCGGTTGCGGAGTTGGTGGACACTGCATTGCGGTCGACCCCTATTTCATTACGGCAGATTTCCCTGCCGAGTCAAAACTCATTTCTGACGCGCGTGAAATCAACAACTATAAGGCATTCTGGTGTGCCGAGAAGGTTAAGAACGCAATGCTTGAGTTTGAATTGAAAAGCCATCGTAAACCGGTTGTAGCAATGATGGGACTTGCATTCAAACCAAACATTGACGACCTTCGTGAATCTCCTGCGAAACAGATTGTCAGCCGTGTGATGCAGAGCTGCAATAATGCCGACATTCTGGTCGTTGAGCCGAATGTCAAGAGCCATAATGTCTTTAAGCTCACCGATTACAAAGAGGCATACGAAAAAGCCGATATCGTTGTTTTCCTGACAGCCCACGACCCGTTCAAGACACTTGCTTGGAGTGATGACAAAGTAATTCTTGATTTCTGCGGAATATTCAAGAAGTAATGAGATGATTGCAGTAACAGCATGTATTAACATGTTGTTGAATCTGTCTCAAATATTACGTCTATAACGAATGACCGACTCAGATAAGGAAGAGTCGGTCATTCTCGTTATCGGCAGGCAGTCTTAGAACGATGAAATTTATAGAAATTACTGCTGTAATCATAAAGTTGCAGAGATGTCACCATTGCATTGCCCGATCTTTTTCGTAATTTTGCACTGTTAACTGACCAACCCAATTATCCATGAGTATAAAATCTATTTTTTTGACGGCGGCTGTTTTTGCCGCGACTATGGTCTCGGTTGCCGAGACTCGGATTGTAGTTTTATCTGACATACATGTGACACCCGGAAATGTCAACGAGCAGAAGCTCAATGAGGCTGTGGCAGAGATCAATGCTATGCCCGGTGTCGATATGGTTGTTGTCGACGGCGACTTGACTAACGAGGGGTCGGACGAGCAGCTGACCAATGTGAAATCAATACTTGATAAAATTCAACGTCCGCTTTATGTCTTGCCGGGCAATCATGAGAACAATTGGTCTCAGAGTGCGACAAAGACGTTCATAGACCTGTGGGGCAATGACAGGTTTGTTGCCGAGAAAGATGATCTTGTCATCGTAGGTCTCAATTGCGGCCCGTTCATGAAAATGGGCGACGGACACATCAAGCAGGAAGATCTCCATTGGCTCAAATCGACTCTCGACCAGCGTGTCAAGCCGGGCATGAAGGTTGTCTCGTTCAACCACTATCCGTTGCGCAAAGATGATCTTGACAATTATGCCGATTACATCAGGATTCTCGAAAAATATCCGACGATAATTCATATCAACGGTCATTATCATAAATATGAACCTTATCAGGCCGGCGATATTGAGGCAATGATGGTTGCCGCGCTTGACCAGCGTGACGGAAAATATGGTTATTCGGTGGTCGAGATAGGTGATGATAAAATTGATTTTTTCCGGAAACTGATCGGTAGTGATCGTGAATTGCTTCACACCGCGCCCGTCAGGACATCGTTGAAGCCGTTTGCCGAAGATGAGACGGTCTCGTTGATTCAGCCCGACGGATATCAGATTGAGAAGGTCTGGACCGACAGTGCATCTATATTCACGCGTCTTTCATTTGACGGTGACAATGTCTATTTCGGTAATTCGCTCGGATATGCCAAGGCTGTTGACAAACGTTCGGGCAAACTGAAATGGTCGGCTCCGACGGGAGCGTCGTTGTTTTCACGCCTGAGTCCTGCCGGCGACAAGATTTTTGTTCCGGGAGGAGTTCACAAGATGATCATTCTTGACCGTGACGGCAATCAGATAAAATCGATAGATTCAAAAGGTTGTTATGCGGCCGACGGAATCATCGCCGATGGTGCGCTCTATCAGGGCGGATATAAGAAATTCGAGAAATGGAATGCCGTGACCGGTGATCTTGTCTGGCGCAATGATTCTTTGAACAACTATTGCCAGGCGTCGGCAGTTGTCGACGGCGACGATGTTATTTTTGGTGCGTGGGACACATATCTGAGGTGTCTTGACAAGAATACGGGAGAACTGAGATGGAAATGGAACAATGGTAAATCGGCCAACATGCTCGGGCCGGGTAACGTGGTTCCTGTAGTTACTGCCGATCGTGTCATCATCGTGGCTCCTGACCGCTACATGACTGCAGTCGACCGAAAGACTGGTGAGACACTTTGGCGAGATAACAGCCACCGCTACCGGGAGAGTCTCGGGGTCAGTGCCGACAAAACCACTGCCTACGCAAAAACGATGGATGGGGAACTTGTTGCAATCGACATTACAGCCCCCGGTTTTGCCGAGAGGTGGACTGTTGACATGGGGCTCGGCTATGACCATGCTCCCTGCATTGTCGCCGAGAAAGACGGTGTGGTCTATGCCGGATCGCGACGCGGCATTGTCACTGCTGTTGACCCTGTCGGCCGCAAGGTTCTGTGGTCGGCCAATCTCGGTGTCTCGGAAATCAATGGAATTGACATTGACCAGACGTCGGGAGATGTCTATGTGTCATTGATCGAGGGAACTGTCTATCGCATCAGGAAAGAGAAATAACCGGGCGCGGAGTGCAAACATTAATGTGTCGGAATTTGTTATCAATTTATAAAAAAACATAAATTGAAATGAAAGCGTATACATTTAAAATATTGTCGGCACTGATGCTCATTCTTTTTTCTTCATGTTCAGACACGATCTGGGATGATCTGCCGTCGCAGGTTTCTGATTTCATCTCCCGCTACTATCCCGGACAGACAATCAGCAGTGAGGAGTGGAGGGGAGATGTCTATCATGTTAAGATGAAAAGTGGCGAGACAATGGCTTTCGACAAGAATCTAAGTTGGCTTTCCATTAACGGTTACGGTGCGACTTTGCCCCAGATGTTTTTGTTTGATGAGCTTCCGCCGGCACTTTATGAGTATCTTCAGTCGACAGAAAGTCTTGCTTCGGTCTATCGCGTGGAGCGCGACAGTCACGAATACCTGGTTGAATTATTGAATTCGACTGTGATCTACAACATCAAGAACGGTTCGATTACGGTGCCTGTCAACGGCATTCAACTTGCAAGACTGATTGAGTAGGTATGCGCGAGAATCTCATGACTGTCTCATAGAGCGGGAAATGCAGTTCAAGAATTGTGTTATTTACAAGGACTGCAAATTGCTCTCCGGTCATGGTTTCGTGACGCGAGTCAATCCATTCGAGATTATAATTTGATTTGAACGGGGTCGGTGTCAGCCGACCCTTTATCATGCCTGCAGACCAGGTTTCAGACTCGACTTTGGCTCCGCCGAGATAAATGATCAGATAGCTGTCGCCCGACGGCATCAGTGCCAGATTGTAGAAACCGCCCGGTTCTGCCATACGTGAGTCATTTTGGCGGTCAAGATATGAGAACGTGCCTGCTATAGTGTCATTAGCCGACGCAAGTTTTTGATGAAGATCGGTGACATCGATTGTGCCGGAGATTGGTTGTTGGCCTTTGTAACAGACATCTATGGTGGCTATTCTAATTTTTTCGAGTGCGGTCAGAGACATTGCGGATTTGCCTGACAAGACATCAGTGACCGCGAGCGACTCCCCTGAGTCGATCGAGATGCCGTGGAAATTGCCGTGTGATGCGGCGATTTTCAATATGTGTAGGTCGCGTGGATTGAAATTCCGTTTGTTGCCGAAATAGCGGGCTTCTGTCACGAGCGAGTCATCGGTTGTAATCTCGATTTTATAATATAGTCTCGGATCAATCCGGTCAGACGGTTCAGATGCGATATAGGTTGTTAGAGATGCTTGACGGTCGCCGTCAAAAACGGCTTTCCACAGAGGTTTCTCCACTCCCGGCATAGGCACCACGTTTGATTTCCAAGAGATCATGACTGACGATAATCTGCTGTTATCATCTTGTTTAAATGAGACGGATTCTCCTTGCCTCAATGTCGTTTCCCTGGGAGTGGCAGACGTTGATGCTGTGAAGACAATTATAAATGTGATCAGAGAGAGGCGCATAGTTGATTATGTTTGTTGTTTTATAATGGCCGATACTGCTTCTGAAAATTCGTCATCGGGCATGTCATATCTGAGCCAGTTGATGTGGAATCCCCTGCGCTCCATTCCCCTGAACCAGGTCATCTGTCGTTTGGCAAATTGGTGAATCGCAGTCTCGAGATCGGTTTTCATCCGGTCGTAGGAAATAACCCCGGTGATGTAGAGTGTGAGAAATTTGTATTCGAGTCCGTAATTTATGAGCTGTTGCGTGTCCACCCCGTTGTCAATCAGCTTTTTGACTTCGTCAACCATTCCCTCGTCAAGCCTTTTATGCAATCTTTGGCTGATGCGTCGTCTCCGGCTGTCACGGTCAATGTCAGTCGCTATAATTATGGCGTTGGTGACAGGTTGCGGGTTCATTGCCGGGGCTGCCAGTTCGGGATTGTCTATGTAGAACTGCTGAATTTCAATCGCCCTGATGGCTCTTGCTGCAGTGTCGGCGTCTGTTGTGTTGTGCATTGTTTTCATCGAGGCGAGAATATCGGTCAGCTCATCAAGCGATTTTCCTTTCAATGATTCTCTTAGCTTCAGGTTTGCAGGCACTTCAGGAAGGTCGACACCACGAAGGAGCGATTCGACATACAGCCCCGTGCCGCCACACACAATCGGAAGCCTGTTCCGCTTCTTTATCCCGTCGCAGGCATGTCGCGCGTCTTTCAGAAATCTGTAAAGATTGTAGACTTCTCCGGGTTCGGCTATGTCAATCAAGTGATATGGAACTTCGCCATACTCTTCGATGTCTTTTCCCGAACCGATATCCATGCCCCGGTAGACCTGGCGTGAATCGGCACTTATGATTTCGCCGTCAAACGCGCGGGCGAGGCCGACAGCCTTTCCGGTTTTACCTGATGCTGTCGGGCCTGTCACAACCAACATGTCGAGATTGACTGTTTCGCTCATATTCCTAATCCGGTTACATATTTGCGCCAAAGTTTACGCAGCTTGAAAAAGCGGCGGTCTTCATTGTTCATCGCTACAAAGAGCCATATGGGGTCATTGTAGTCGACGTCCCAGTTTTTCATGTCTGAAAGCCTGAAAGTCGGTTGGTAATGTCTGATTGCATAAAGCCGTTTACCGTCGCGGGTGTATGTTTTCCAAGCCATCACTGTGCGGTGAATCCGGTCTAATTCAGCCTCAAGCAGAGGTGACAGAATTTTTGCTCCGTGCATCAGCTGTATCTCTCTGAGGTCAAACCATTGTCCGGTTGTATTAGCTTTTTTTACTTCGTCGAAGTCATTCAGAAAAACAGCGAAATGAAATATATTGCACACTGTCCTCAGGTCTGAACTCTGGTATAGCGGACGTATGCTGACCGGTCCCATGCCTGTCAGCGTTCTGAAATAGTCGCCTGCATCAATGACATTCACCGACAGTTTGAACGGCACGGTAGATTTCACAGGTGTGTCAACCAGAAGATCATATGCATCGACAATCTCTTCAGTCTGGTCGGGTGTGTGCAGCCAAATCTTGTCACCGCAGATGACAAGAAACCTGATGCGTGTATATCCGTGGCTTTCGTTGGCGTTGTTTGGATCATGCTCACAGTAATATGCCCACAAGACATAATATCTTATGGCCATATATATGAGAGACAGAAAATAAATGACCAGGATTATCCAGATGAAAAAGAATCGGTCGGTGTTGTTCAGATTTATGTTGATATAGAACAACATGAAGTATCCCCACTGAACCACGACGGTTATGGCACTCATAGCTACCAGAAACCATGTCTGATAACTTGCTTCCTGAGTGAAGATTTTGCCCATGAATCCGCGCTCTGCCGTTTTACCGGTGCGTGCCTCGCAATCGGTGCAGAAAGAACTTTTGCGGCGTGAGAGGGCAAACCACGAGGATACGATAAGCAACACAGGCCCGATTATCAGCATAGGGAAATATGGCATCTTAGGGTTGTAGGGCTGCCCGTTCCAGCCGTGAACGGCATGAATAGACCCCATCATGTTGAACATGACCATCAAAACACCGGTCCAGAGTAATGTAACCCCGATTATATACGGAATTTTGAAACAGAACGGAGAACTGCGTTTACGGTTGCGTCTTATGAGTCTGAAGATGATAAAGACTTCGGCAAAGAGTATGATCGGCATTACCGGTTTTGAAGTCACGGGACCAAGCAGGGTGGCGATGACGATTGCCGCGAGTGGAAACGCCCAGTTACGCCACATTCCGAAGATTCCGGTCTTCAGACTTTCACGCATCTTGTCATAATCTCTCATTTCAGGTTGGCATTGAAGAAATCGATCATCGCGCCATAGACAAGCGCGCGTGAATTGCAGCCATAGATTGAATGGTTCATGTTAGGGAACAGCAGCATCGAACAAAGCCGGTTTTGATTCTGTAGAGATGAGACATACTCGATTGAGTTGGCCGGGTGAACGTTGTCGTCGGCTGTTCCATAGATTATCAGCAGATTGCCGTTCATCTTGTCGGTGTGGTTGAGCGGCGCCGACTCATTATACCCGGTCTCGTTCATTGCCGGTGTCGACATGTAACGCTCAGTGTAGATCGAATCATAGAGACGCCAGTCTGTGACAGGAGCTATCGCCACGGCTGTTGAAAACGGGCTGTTTTCAGCTTGAATGCACATAAGGGTCTCATATCCGCCGTAGCTCCAGCCGGTCATGCCGATTCTGTTTCCGTCGACATAGGGCAGGCGGGCGATTTCACGGGCTGCGTTTGTCTGGTCGATAGTCTCATAATATCCGAGGTTTTTGTAAGTGACGGTTTCAAAGTCACGTCCCCGGCCACCGGTGCCGCGACCGTCAACACAAACTACTATATATCCGGCTTCAGCGGCATAGTACTGCCAGTCGACAGACCAACTGTCGACAACCTGTTGAGAACCGGGACCGCTGTATTGAGTCATGATGACCGGATATTTCCGTGACTGATCAAAACCTTTGGGTTTGATCATGTAGGCGTTGAGTGTGTAGCCGTCGGAAGTGACGGTTATGAATTCTTTTTCAGGCAGATCTCGGAATTTTGCCATTACGGCACTGTTGTCTTCGAGTGTTCTTATCTCTTTGTTGCCAAGTGTTTTTACAAGGGTATACTTTGGTGCGGTCGACGATGAGCTGTAGCGGAGGGTGTAGAAGTTCATCGACGGAGAGAATGAGGCTGAAGATGTGCCTTTCTCGGGAGACAGGGTTGTCGTTTTACCTGTTTTGGCATCTATTCGTTGAACGACTCTGTTCAGCGGACCGTTGGCTGTTGACTGGAAGTAGATGTTGCCGCGGTCATCTGTCCCGTAGTAATCTGTCACGTCAAAGTCACCTGAAGTCAGCTGGCGGTTCAATGCTCCCGAATAGTGATAGGAGTAAAGGTGACTGTAACCTGAGCGGTTTGATCTGATCACGAAGTTATCTTTTGACAGCACCATTTCTTCATAGGTGGCAGGGTCGATCCAGGTTTTCGATTCTTCGACAAGCAGAGATTTGACTACAGTTGATTTTGGATTTACCGTATAGACCTCCAACCGGTTCTGTTCCCGGTTGAGTGTCGCCACAAGCAGTTGATTGCCAACCGGGGCATATTCGATACGCGGAATATATTCTATCCGAGAGTCTTCAAATGCGATCTTTTTTGTCTTTCGGTTGTCTATGTCATAGCTGTGGAGAGTGACGACCGAATTGTTTTCTCCCGCCACCGGATATTTGTAAGAGAAAGATCCCGGATAAAGTGCGTAGCGTTTGTCGGGTGTGCAGTAACTGTCGTAGACCGGAAGGCTGTAAAGAGGCACTTTGCTTTCGTCATATTTGAGATAGCAGAGAGTCGAGCAATCTGGAGACCAGGCAATTGAGCCTGTGCTTTTGAATTCTTCTTCATAGACCCAGTCTGCGACACCGTTGATTATTTCATTTACCTTTCCGTCGGTTGTGACGGCAACCTCGGTGTTATAGACCAGCTTTTTCAGGTAGATGTTGTTATCGGCGACGAAAGCGACCATGTTACCGTCGGGTGAAATCACAGGTACCTGTTGTCTGGGGTGTTCGGTTGAAAGAGGAAGAAGAATGTTACGCTTTATTTCAAAGACGTAGTGACTTGCTGTGAACGAGTGGCGATATATCGGTTTGACGTCACGCCATACAATCAGCCGCGTGCCGTTTTCACTCAGCTTGAATCCGCTGATGTCATCGATTGTTGTTTCTCTTGTTTTCGAACAATCGAAGATGGTCTCGATCTCTTTGCCTGTGGCTGTGTCAAATCTGACAATGCGCCGACGGTTGTCAACAAGTTGAAGGTAACTTGTTCCGTCGGGCATATAAGTGAACGACGCAGGCGTTTTTGTAGAATTGTTCGGATAAACATATCGGGCGATCTCACTTACTGTTGCCGAAGGTTGTCTTGCAGCCTGAATCGTGGGGCAGACGAGCAGTAGAGCGGTGATAGACAGAATTTTTGAAACATTCATGACGATAGTAGCTGTTGAAAAATAACTTACTTTACTAAAATCTTAAAATCAATATCTGTGAAGTGACGTTATAAAACATCATTTGTTTGTTTCATTACCATAATGACATCTGGGCATCATTTTCAGGCGGAGATTTCCGTGTCGGAGCCTGATAGCCGAATTCGTCGGAATCGCTTTTTGACGAAGGTCTGATCGATGTGCCTGCCGGAGGCGTGGCGACTAACCAGTCGGTGTTGTCAAGAGACTCGTCGATGGCCGAAATCTTTACTTGTTTCTTTTTGCGCGTTGCCCGTGGTTTTGCGGCCTTGACAGGTCCGAATTCCCCGGCCGGTTCTGACACGATGTCGTCAGAGTTTTCTGTCGGGGCCTGTTGCGCGATCTGTGATTTCAGCCGTTCGATCTCATCGCGTAGATCAGCTTCGGTTTTAGCCTGAGACATAAGGTTTCTTTCGATGCTTTTTTTGAAAGACCTGCATTCGTTCTCAAGTGTTCTGATTCGTTCGACAAGTTGCGTGCGAGCGGTCTGCAATTCGCTTATTTTAGCGTCTTTACGCGCTTTTATATCCTCAAATCTGTCGATTTGGGTCTGAATCTCATCAATGACCGAAAGTTTGTCGTTGGCCTCAGCGAGTTCCTCACGGGTATTGGCGAGTTCTTCAGAGGCCACGCGCAACTTTTCTTTCAGTTCATTGATCTCGCTTGAGGCTATGCATGCCGAATCGGCTGCCTGCCGCGATTGTGATTCCATAGAGGCGATTTGCTCACGCAGCGATTGGTTCTCAAGTTCTTTGTCTCGCAGTTCTTGTCTGGCGGTCGAAGCAATGTTTTTCAGATCGGCAATCATCGCATCGGCAAGTTCCTGACGTGCTTTCGACTGATCGAGCGAGTCATTCAAACCGGCAATCTGCTCGTTGAGCAGCTCAATGGCCGAAGTGTCAATCTCGGTTTCTGCCGATGTCTGGAGATTGTTTCCGGTGGCAACGGCCTCAGATAGTTGTTGTTTCAAAGAGGCTATTTCCTCTTTCAATGCTTCGTTGTCACCTTCTTGAATTGAGTTGACTCGGATTTTGTTTATCAGTGACTTGTTCTCGAGTTCAAATTGTTCATGCTCGGCTTCGAGTCTGGCAATCTGATTCTCGAGGTCATGGAGCCGCTCGGCCAAAGCGCGTTTCTGGCGTTCTGAACTGAGTTGACGGTTTCGTAATTCGGTTTCGCTCTCGTCAGCCTTTTTTGCACGTTCTTTCAACGCCTCAATCTCACTGACCAAGCGTGAGCGTTCATTATGCCAACGTGATGATGCTTCACGCGAGGCGTTCTCATCAAGTTGTTGGAGATAGTTTTTGAGCGATGAGTCGAGTGTGTCATAGAGATATTTCTTTTGTGCTTCGACATCTACCGAAGACTTGAGAAAGTCGGGAAGCGATTGATTGAACACATCGAGAACATGTTGGAAAATCATGTCGGCAGGCACCCGCTGACCTTCATCGATTTCACATGGTTCAGCATTGTCAGCTTCCTTTTCATGTTCAGCTTCGGCTACTTGCTGTGGGGCGTTGATCGGTGTGACGGTAGCATCTATTCCGAGTTCATCATCGTAGTCGTCGCCGAATCCGAACACACGTTTTATTGATTGTAACAATGACATGGCATTTTTAATTTAAGAGTGGAAAGATTGATTTATGTTATTCTCGGGTTTTAGTACAACACCGACACCCTTGCGCCCGTTTATTCCGATTGACAGCGGCGATTTGAATCTGATGACACGTATTGAATCGCTTTCATAGACCGCGGGTAGAGAATTCAGGTAATCGATATTGTAGATGCCGTCGTCGGTCGACGGGTTGATCGTGAAATATCCCACACCAAACGAAGTCAGATTCTGGAAGAAGTGGGTGCCTTGACTCGGTTCGATGCGATAGCCCGGAAGTGATGACTCGCAGATAAGCCTTGCGTTGCAGATGTCGGGCCATTTGACCGGAATGCCGAGCGCATTGTCACTTGACCCCCAGCGTCCTGGTCCGATGAGCACATAAAATTCGCCCCGTTCGGCAAACTCCCGGTTGAGTTTACTCAGTTCGGCAGCAATCTTGCAGTTGTTCATCGAGTTGAAGTTCTCAGGTCTGACATACACGATCGTAAAGACATTCTCGACATTTCCATGTCCTAACGCTGTGTTGCTTTTCAAAATCAGTTTATCGTCGGGAATATCGAGAATTGTGTCGTCGACATAGGCTTTCGGGTCAATGATCGGGCGTATCTGCAACCAATAGATGTGACCTTTCATGTTGCCTTTCAAGTCAAGCATGCCTGCAAATTCAATCTCGACCGGCCTTTGCATTGCCTTCTGACCTGTTGTCAGCATGAACTCTATTGCCGGAGCCAATGGAAAGACGTTGTGTTGAAGAATGTTGGCAAAAGTGACGAGTTTTCTTCCCGGTCCATTGTCGCTGTCTCGTATCCACTGGTCGCGCGGATCGTAGGTTGAGACCATATATCGGAGATGACCGTCGCGTGCAAAATCCTGAACCAGACATTTGACGATGTTGAAACCGTCGTTAACCGAGAATTTCTCACCGATGTCAGACATGTCGAGAGCGTAAAATTCGCGCTGGGTGTCGCGCAATGCCAAATCAAGAGTCGATGTCTGGAGAACCTTGCCAGGGTGACGTGGTGAGAATCTCAGACTCAGACCGCCGTCAACGATATATTTTCCAAGACCGACTGCGATTTCTGCAACTCCGTCTTCTGGCGATTCGTCGTTGATCGGGTAGTAGTTCAGCGAACGGCCGACGCCTGAGAATGACGGGAAATAGCGTCCGTTGACATCGTGTCCGACAACTTCCTGAATTATGACTGCCATTTTTTCTTGATCGATTACATTGCTGGTGGCTGTCATGTAGGCTTTCGAATCGGCGAAAAACACCGAGGCATAGACTCCTTTAATTGCGTCAAGCAACATTTTCAGCATGATCTCCCGATTTTCAACATTGGGTATCATGTAGGTCGAATAGATGCCGGCAAACGGTTGGTAGTGTGAATCTTCAAGCAGACTCGAGCTTCTTATCGCAAGCGGAGTGTTGACGACATCAAACAAAGCGAGAAAGTCATCAGTGAGCCTTTCAGGAAGTTTCGCCGAAAGAAAATGGTTCAGAATCTCCTCGTCGGGAGCATCGCTCAAGGCTATAGGATAAAGATCGTTCGCAGCCATGAACTCGTCGAAAAGATCGGTACACAACACGACCGTTCTCGGAATTGAAATGGTGATACCCTCGAAATTATCACAGATCGGGTGTTTCTTTATGATCGAATCGATGAATGCCAGACCGCGACCTTTTCCGCCGAGTGATCCCTGACCGATGCGTGCAAAATTTGAATAGTAGTCGAACCGGTCTTTCTGGAACACCGCCACGACACCCCGGTTTTTCATCTTGCGATATTTCACGATCAGATCGAAGAACAACTGGCGCACCTTAGGGGCTTCGTCGAGTGTCGTGAACCTGTGCGATTTGATGACATCGGCAATCGGGAACATTGCTCTTGAGTAGAGCCAGCGGGAGATGTCGTTATGTGAGGAATGGTAAAAGAGCGATTCAACCGGAATGTTGAAGATGTTTTTCTGCATCTCCTTGAGATTGCTGATACGCAAGATCTCCTTGCCGTTGGTGGGATCACGGAAAATGAAATCTCCGAATCCGAAATTGCTCATAATGGCTTTTCCGAGGTCTACCGAAAGTTTTTTGGAATTTTTGTCAATGAAAATACCGTTGAAATCACCGACAAACCGCTCGTTTTCAGATTCAGTCGACTCGATTATTATTGGCAGATGCCGGTCTCGTTCACGCAGATAATGTGCAAGTTTCAAGCCGGCATGGCTGTCTTTTACACCCTCATGTTTAAACGACACGTCGCTGATGACTCCGAGCATGTTTTGCCCGAATTTCTCATATAGTCGAACAGCCTCCTCATAGTCTCGCGCAAGCATCACTTTTGGTCGGCCGCGCATTCTCAGCATCTGCTCATGTTCGTTCAATGCCTCGGTTGAGAACACAAGTGACTGTTTGAGCAGAAATTTGTAGATGTGGGGCAGGATAGATGAATAGAATCTGACAGAGTCTTCAACAAGAAGTATCATTTGCACACCGACCTCATTTATGTCGTTGTCGGCATTCATTTTGTCTTCAAGCAATTTAATAATGGCAAGAAGAAGATCTACGTTGCCCAACCATGAGAAGACATAGTCGACACCGCTGAAGTCTTCAGCCGCCAGGCGGCGTGATACCTCTTTTGAGAACGGGGTAAGAACGATGAACGGAATGTCGGGATAACATTTCTTTATTTCCTTGGCTACAATGAATGTTTCGGAGATGTCACTTCCCGGCATAGCGATTATCAGATCGAAACGTTTTGACGCAAGAGCCTCGAATGCACGGTTTACATGTGACACACGCGTGATGCGCGGAGGTGAACTCAAATTCAACGAAACATACTCAAAATAGAGCTGTTCGTCGACGCGTCCGTCCTCCTCCATCATGAATGCATCATAGGGCGATGCGATCAGCAACACGTTGAATATGCGCTGCTGCATCAGGTCTTGGAAGGCGGTGTCTTTTAAATATAGTTGACTCAGACTATCTTCGTTCATCAGTTAACAAAATTGTTTACCTCGTTTTAACCCCCAAAGTTAAGAATAAATTCTATAAAGTTGACTCATTTTGTAATGATTTTATCAAACTTTTCATAGACATATCCTTTATAATCGAAGTTAAGAGCCGAATGGGGTTTGCAATAAAACGAGACAGGTTGCCGGATCCGGCAACCTGTCTCTTAATTTATCAATGTCGTTGTGAAACGTTATCTTACATAGACTTTCTTGCCATTTACTATGTAAAGGCCGGGTGAGGAGATGTTATCCACGCGAATGCCTTGCATGTTGTAGATTATCTCAGGACCATTGTCGTCATTATCGATCTCGATTTCGTCAACTCCGCTCTGGTCTTCTTGCTGGGCGACGTTGGGGTTGCCCGCGTAGACCACGGCCGGGTCAAACGAGAGGTGGGGCGGTTGGTTGTAGCAGCAGTTCTGGTTGACAACCTGAACGCGATAGTTAAGGTCGTCCATGAGGTGTGGCAGACGATAGTCTGACGTGTAGCTGGTCGCATTGATGATCAGAGCTCCGGCCTCACGTGTCACGATTTCCTCGCGCCAGTCGCCCAACAGGTCACCGAGCACACACGGATTGAATTTTGACGAATTGTTCAAGGTTCCGATTGTGTAGTTTGTCTTGTTGACCTGAAGACGTCCGAATCCGAGCGTGTTGTGATCCCATTTGCCGATGCAGCTCTTATCATAGTGCTCGTCATAGAGGTCGCCGTCCCAATAGATGCGGTTGTTCATCGAACCGCCTCCACCCGGATTCCAACCTTCAGAATAGCGTGATCCGTCGAGACAGTCGTGCATGCCCGGGTCGGCACTGTGTGAGAATTGCGAACGGTTGTAGAATGAGTCGAAATGGGCTGCGATTCCGCGTCCGGTGTCGCTTGTCGCGGTCTCGTGAAGAAGAAGTTTTCCGGTGGCGGCGTCGCGGAGGTCATATCCGAAAGGCTTTTCTTCGTGAACCATGAACACCTCGAGACCCGGACGGTCTGGCAGGAAGTCACCGAGGTGGAGCGCGTCACCGTGGCCAAGACCGGTGCGGTAGAGCAGGCTTCCGTCGTGGTCGAGCGCGGCTGAACCGTAGACAATCTCCTGTTTCCCGTCGCCGTCACAGTCACCTACCGAAATCCAGTGTGCGCCTTCGCCCCACAGTCCTTTTCCGGCGGTGGTGTTGCGGCTCACCCAGCGTTCTTTGAGAGTCGTTCCGTCCCAGTCATAGGCTGCGACAAACGCTCCCGAATAATAGCCTCTGGCAAAAATCGGCGACGGGTTGGCATCTGGCCCGTCGAGATAGGCGAGGGCGGCGAGATAACGTTCTGATCGGTTCTGGTTTGAATCTCCCCAGACGCTAAGCCCGGTGTTGTAATCGGTGTGGTAGGGGATAGTCGCGAGTTCACCACCTGTGAGACCGTCAAAAACTGTGATGTATTCAGGTCCGTGGTCTTGCTTGCCACGTCCGCTGAGCAGATTCTCTGTTGGATCATCGTCACCGAGCAACACATAGTTGCCTTCACCGTCAACCGTGCCGGGAGCGGTTTTCATCATGAACTCACCATAGCCGTCACCGTCAAGGTCCCATGCGATAAACTGCATGGTGTGTGCGCTTGTGAAGAAATTATGACCGGCGTTTATGCGCCACAGACGTGTTCCGTCGAGTTTGATGCAATCAAAGATCGCAGGTGCCGTCGCGCCTGAACTTGCCGCGTCTTTTTCATTGGTTGGAGACCATTTCAGAATGATTTCATACTCACCGTCACCGTCCATGTCGCAATAGCTTGCATCGTTGGCTGAATAGCCGGCTCCTGTGGCCTCATCGACAGCCGGGGTCTCGATCGGAATGCGGAATGTCTGGTTGTCCCATGTCTTTCGGCTGACTTCGCTTTCGAGAAGACGACCGGTCTTGTCATAGGTCTCGAGGCGGTAGTAAGCGGCGGCGGTACCTTCGGTGTCGACGAAGTTTGTGCGGTCAATGATGTAAAGGCCGCCATTGAGCAGATAATCTTGAGTATCAGCATTGTCGCCGCGATATAGTTTGTATTTCACGCCTTGGTCATCAGCGGCTCTGTGTCGCCACGACACAAGGTTTCCGGTTCCCATTTTTGCACCGGTCAGGCTCAGTGACATCAGACCGCGTTTAAGTGGAGTGGCCTGGGGTTTGGGTTGACGGTTCGTCACTTTGAAACGGATGCTGAATGACATGACTTCGTCATCGCCTTTGTAGATCGTGACCTTCAGCGTATTGCCGTCGAGGAGAGTCGATGAGGTGTAGCCGTCGTTCATCACAAGGTTGAAATCGGTGGGTGCGCCGAAAAGTTTAGTCTTATAAGATGCACTTCCTCCGTTCTTAAGGTTTTGCACCAATTGCAGCAGGTCGATTGACTCTGGTTTGCCCAGGGTGACAGCTCCAGAACATGTGAATGATTTGATGTAGGATGCGGCCGTGAGTATTTCCTCGTCGACCTGTCCTTTTATCGATATGTTTCTGAATCCGACTTCTTTAGGCGATGATGCGTCGGCGCCGTTGAGATTCATGAAATAGAGATACATTGTGAACGGTTCACCGTCGGTGATCACATCTCCCAGCGAAAATTCATGGTGACTGAATGCGGTTTTGTTTGTCGAGGTGATTTTATTGCGTAGCGGATTGATGCCGCTTGCAATTTTTTTCTCGCTGCCGCTGCCTGTTGTGTAATAAACATCTACGGCACAAGCGTCGGTGCCGACCTTAACGGCATCGAACGAGACGGTCACCGGTTTGAATTTATGACCGGTTTCTGGTGTGACAGTCACGCTGATGCAGTGGCCTGCCGACTTTGAGGTGACTTTAGTTGCCGGCGTAAATGCAGTGAAAGATGGTGTGTACTGCACGGCAGAGAGACCAGAGTCGGCCCCCGATGACGTAAGCGCTCTTGTTTTGGCTACATTGCTACCCATGGCAAACGATGTAGATATCAGAGATACAGTCGAGGCATCGCCTTCGCATGTGACTTGAGAGAGATTGTCCGGGTCACTGAGCACCCAGGTGGCGGTCAGCGATTCGGCGTAAGATCCAAATGCGCCCAACAACGCCATCATAGATAGGAATACTTTTTTCATTAAAGATAATATTGGTTACTGGTATTAAAGCTAAGATCATTCAGGAAAACTGCGGTTACGACAGTTCCCGTTCTCCGGTTGCAAAGTTAACAAATGTTTTCGGTTTTATCAGAGTCTTATGCCATATTTTCTGATTGAGGTTTCCAACATATCTTCAGGAATGAACTTGGCCAATGTGTCAACGACCGTGTTCAGCATCGTTTCCCTGACATAGTCAGACCTGATATACATTGATATTTTTCTCATACTCTTGAAGTTTTCGTCTAATCGGCAGACGTTTTTGCGCTGGCTTTCGTCAAGGAACGGAAGGTGCATCTGCGGGATAATCGTGAACCCTCCGTTTTCATCAACGATTCTTATCAAAGTGTCAATGTTGCCCGCTTCATAAATTCTTTTGCCTGTCTCCTGTGCCTTGCAGAAACTGAACGCGCTGTCGCGGAGACACTGGGCTTCTTTCATCACCCACATGCTCTCATGGGCGAGATCATCCGGGTTGAAGATCTGTGACCGTCTGAGACTGTCGTCAGAGAGATATACCCAGAACGGTTCGGTATAGAGCGGAATTTCATATATGCCGTTGCGTTGCAGGCCTGCTGTCGCAATGCCGATGTCGGTTTTGGTGATCAGGAGTGATTCGAGCATTGTCTCGGAGCGTATCTCTTCGACCGACAGTTTTACTGACGGGTAGGCTTTGCCATATATCTTTATGAATTTAGGCAAGATATAGGGTGCGATGCTCGGTCCGACTGAAATTCTGAGTTCTCCCGAAATCTCATTTTTTGATTCGTTGATGATCTCATTGATTCTCATGGCTTCCATTACGACTTTCCTGGCTTGTTTTATGATCTCATTTCCGATGGCTGTGACTTTGACATATTTGTTTGTTCTGTCAAACAGAGTCACGTCAAGTTCATCTTCAAGCTTTTTGACCATGCTGCTCAGGGTCGGTTGCGTGACTCCACATTCGTCGGCTGCTTTGCCAAAATTGCGGTGATCGTCGATAGCTATGATGTATTGCAACTGTTGTATTGTCATCTGTCATAGATTTTATCAATGCAAAGATAGTGTTTTTCAGTTGTCAGTCTATCGTAATGGATCTATTTTTGTGAAAAAAATTTGAAGAATATGAAATACGTGATAATCGGAGGTGTTGCCGGTGGAGCTACAGCGGCGGCCAGAATAAGACGAAACAGCGAGCATGCTGAAGTGATATTGATTGAGAAAGGTGACTACATCTCATATGCCAATTGTGGTCTGCCATACTATATCGGTGGGGTTATTGCCGAGCGCGATAAACTGTTGGTCCAGACTCCGGAGTCATTCGGACGCAGATTCAACATCGATGTCAGGGTGAAATCTGAGGTGGTCTCAATTGACCGTGAAAATAAGTCGGTTGAAATAGAATGTCGAGACGGACACAGATACACCGAGACCTACGACAAGTTACTGCTTTCTCCCGGTGCATCGCCCGTCGTGCCCCCGTTACCAGGCATCAAAGGCGATGGAATATTCACATTGCGAAATGTAAACGACACCGATGCAATCAAAAACTACATGACCACCCGTGGGGTCAAAAAGGCGGTGGTCGTGGGGGCCGGCTTCATCGGACTCGAAATGGCGGAGAATCTACACGAATCGGGAGTGGAGGTCGCTGTCGTTGAAATGGCACCACAGGTTATGGCACCGTTAGACTACTCGATGGCATCGATCATACACGAACATCTCAATCAAAAAGGGATCAGACTGTTTCTGGGCAGAGCAGTCACATCATTCTCTAATGACAACGGAGTGACAGACGTCAATCTTGACAACGGAGAGACGTTGTCGGTCGATATGGTCATATTGTCAATCGGTGTGCGACCCAACACATCGCTTGCCGTTGGAGCAGGCATCGAGACCGGTGAGACGCGAGGCATAAAAGTCAATGAATATCTGCATACTTCAGACGAGAATATCTATGCAGTCGGCGATGCTGTTGAATTTCCCAATCCGGTCACCGGTCGTCCGTGGCTCAATTATCTCGCCGGTCCGGCCAACCGTCAGGCCCGCATTGTAGCCGACAACATGGTTTTTGGAGACAAGATAAGATATGAGGGTGCGATCGGAACTTCGATAGCGAAGGTTTTTGATCTGACAGTGGCAGCGACAGGAGTGGCGGCAAAGCGACTGAAACAGGAGGGAATCGAATACCTGACGGCCACGATACACCCGTTTTCACATGCAGGATATTATCCGGGTGCGACCCCGATGACTGTCAAGGTTATATTCACACCCGACAGCGGCCGGCTGCTCGGGGCGCAGATAGTGGGCTATGACGGCGTTGACAAACGCATTGACCAACTGTCGCAGGTTATAAAACATGGTGGAACTGTTGAAGATCTCGTCACTGTGGAGCAGGCATACGCTCCTCCCTATTCATCGGCGAAAGATCCGGTGGCGGTGGCCGGTTATGTCGCCGGAAACATTCTAAGTGGCAAGATGATCCCGATTTACTGGCGTGAATTGCAGGCTCTTGACAAACACTCGGTGACTTTGATTGATGTCAGGACTCCCGAAGAGTTTGCTATTGGAGCAATTGAAGGTGCGGTCAACATTCCGGTCGATGATCTGCGTTCACGTCTGACTGAGATCGACCGAGACAAACCGGTCGTTGTCTATTGCGGTGTAGGGCTTCGCGGATATCTCGCATCAAATATTCTAAAGCAAAACGGATTCAGCGATGTCAGGAATCTCATCGGTGGATTGAAGACATATAAAGCCGCGACTGCAGAATTGAAGTCAAGTCAGATGACAGGCATGACACCTAAGAAAACGGAAGTGACATCAGACATGAAAACAATCAGGGTCGACGCGTGTGGACTCTCATGCCCGGGTCCGATAATGAAACTCAAGCAAACGGTAGAGGGTCTTGGCGAAGGTCAGGCGGTAGAGATAACGGCGACCGACCCCGGATTTCCACGGGATGCTGAATCGTGGTGTGAGACAACTGGAAACAGATTTCTGTCTTACAACTCCAAAGCCGGGCAACATACCGTTGTCATAGTGAAGGGAAACAGCGAGGAGAAATCATCTGTCAGGGCAGCCAAGGGCAAGACATTTGTTCTTTTCAGCGATGATCTTGACAAGGCTCTGGCGACATTCGTGCTTGCCAACGGAGCTGCGGCAACGGGTGAGAAAGTGACAATTTTCTTCACATTCTGGGGCCTGAATGCGATCAAGAAAGAGAAGAAACCGTCAAATGTTAAAAAAGATATTTTCGGGCGCATGTTCGGCATGATGCTGCCGGCAGACTCCACGTCGCTTAAACTCTCAAAGATGAATATGGGCGGTATCGGCAGCCGCATGATGAGATTTGTAATGAAAAGAAAAAACATCTCTTCGTTGGAAATGTTGCGCGATCAGGCGGTCGCAAACGGTGTTGAGTTCATTGCCTGCCAGATGTCAATGGACGTGATGGGCATCGACAAGTCGGAACTGCTTGACAATGTCACGATTGGCGGAGTTGCGACTTATATGAACCGCGCCGATGAGGCGAATGTGAACTTGTTTATTTAATATTGCTGTAAATGATTTTGGAGACCTCGGCTATTATGTTCGAGGTCTCTTCGATTGAGAACGACGATCCGGAGACAAAAACTGCGACAGTGTATTGGCGTCCGTCAGGCAAGAGCACGTATCCCACGTCATTGACTCCGATCAGTCGCCCGAGACTATCGCGGTCGCTTGTGCCGGTCTTATGGCCGAGGGTGACCGTCGGCGGCAGATGATGTTTCAGCCGGTCGGTTCCGGTCTGACACTCTTCCAGCATTTTTGCAACAGCTGCATGCTGTGGCGATTTCTCTCTCATTTCAGAGACAAACAGGTCAAGTAACTTTGCCATTTCAACCGGTGTGGAACTATTCAGGTAGTTCAGATTGATGTCGGCGTGCATCTCATCTTCGGTCGATTTGATTCTGATCTTATTGAATTGTGCTGCTTTCATGACGCTGTCGGCGACTGCAGTGCCTCCGATGAGCCTGAACAGAATGTCACAAGCGTTATTGTCGCTTTCTGAAACGGAATATCCAACCAATTCTGAGACAGGAAGCCTGAGATCAGTAATGCCATATTTCTCGCGCAACGGACTCCATGTGTCAGGTTTGATCTCTTCACGTCCTATGGAAATGGAGTCGTCAAAAGATACAGAGTTTCTGATACAGAAATCGGCTACAGCCAATGCCTGTGGAAATTTGTAGACACTGAGCATCGGGAAATCGCTATGACCGTTGAGCGAGACAGTATCCGTGCCGTCTATGATTGCCGTCACACCTATTTTCGCATCAATGCCTGAACAGTATTCGTTCAACTCACGCTCAATAATCGTTTTGCGGTCATATTCGCATGACGTGAATATGACCGCAATAAAAGACAGTGCAAGAATGGGAAAATTCATTTTATTAATAATCGTGATAATTGCGGTCAATTATAGTCAATCAGAGCAACAGACAACACACAGATGACATTATAATGAGATAAAACACGATGAAGATGTAGTCTGACCATTTGTCGCGGGGCTTGAACTCACCGGCAATGAGACGTTTTTCAAACTTATCTTTCTCGATGGAAAAGTTTTCTGAACCATTAAACAAACAGACAACATCGTTCATCATGCGTTTGAATTCCTTATCATCACAGTTGTCTTCGTCGGGCATACCGATTGCTTCGAGATTTTTGTTGATCCTCCACCAGTAGATGTTATAATCTTTGACCACGCATAATTTTGCTGACGAAACATCACGGTCGCTCATAAAGATCTGCATGCCGGGACAATGAGCGGTTATGATGGCACCTAAGCGACAGATGCTGTCAATTCTCGCATCTCTGTTTTCAAGAATCTGCGTGATAGTCATTTTTTGACTGAATAGTCCCACCAGTCTCATGAACAATGGAGTTGTGGAAGAAACTGCGTCAATCGAGATTGTCTCTTTCGGCCTTATAAGACCTGAAAACTCCGAGCATCTCTTCGTCACAGCAACTGTCCATCATTTTGTCGAAGTGCTCTCTTGACTTAACGGTGCCACGCGATGAGACTGCCGCCTCTACAAGAACAGCTGTCTTGTATCCGCTGCTGAAAGGAACGCTTACGCCGTTTGTCATGGCTGACAATTCTTTGTACCAAGGGTGGTCAGTGATGGTTACCGTGTCTATTTTGATTTTCCCGTCGGCAGCCTTGCGGGCCTCGGTGCGCCAGTCGATCTGATTGTCGACGACATAGTCGCGATAGGTATATCCCAGACCATGGGGTGCGGCATCGGCAATCAGCAGTATCGAGCGTGTCGAACCTTCACGCCAGGGTGTTTCCTCGACGATACGTTTGATGACAAGTTCATAAAACTCGTCGCCGTCACCGCCGGAAGTGTCTTTGCTTTCCTTGACAAATTTGATGAGGTCGTTTTCGTTATCGGTAGGTTGAATGCATTGGTAGGCTATTCCATAGTTCTGAGAGTCGATCATGTCGCAGTAGTCACCGAATGCTACGATGCCGAGGCGCAGATCTTCATTGTCTTTAAACAAACGGGGTATCAGTTCTGAAACTTCTTTCCTGACAGCACCGATGTAGGCCGCCATTGAGCCGGTAGTGTCAAAAGCGATCACCATGTCGAGTTTGCCTATGGTTTTCGGCGCAACTGATTCTAACGGTTTCTCATTGACGTTATCTGTATCAATGGTGACAGTCTCCTCGACTGTAGTCACTTTTTTCTTTTTGAAAAATTCCATTTCTTATAAATGATTCGTTTATGTGTTCAACTTATTTGCTCAGTAACCTGGCCGCTTTCTTCAGGTAGTCGGCCGCTTTGTCATCGGCATCAGCCGCATGTCTGATCTGAGTCTTGTATTCGTCCATGGCGCGGTCGGCTCTTCTGTTGTAGTCTTTAGACCGGTCTGAATCTCCCTTTCGTGTGTAATAGGCCGCCTCACGTTGATAGCCTTCGGCTTTGTTCAGATAATATCGGGCTTCACGACGGTAGTTGTCGGCCCGTTTCTGATAGTACTCGGCCTCTTGGGTGTATCGTCTGGCTTGACGGGCATTATAGTCATCGACACCGCCAGCCAATGTCGATAGTGAAATGATCAAAGAGATGAAAAAAGTGAAGAGTTTACGCATGATGACACTCCTTTTAATTGTTCCTGTTTTATTAAAAGGAGCACCGCGAAGATGTAAATCTATCAGTGGCGTGGCGAAAAATCGGTATTCTTGTTGTCTGACGTCAACTTTTTGATAACCGAAAGTCCGGCTATGACGATCACCACACTGATGGTTGCCGTCAGCCAATCGGCCAAGGAACCGCTGCTGACGCCGATCGCGTCAAAATCTATCGATGTCAGATTGTTGGTCTCAAACCATTTGGTGATGACGACCATTGAGTTGTTGAACACATGGGCATAGACAGCAAGCCACAGTGAGCCGCTCCAATATGCGAGATAGCCGAAAAACGCACCCAGAACAAGTCGTGGGAAAAAACCGAAAAATTGAAGATGAATCGCACTGAAAATGAATGCTGTTATCCAAATCGCGACATGGTGGTTTACCGTAAACCCGATGAAACGTTGCATGGCTCCCCGGAAAAATATTTCCTCACTGAAACCGGCGAAGACACCTACTATCAATATTCCCATGACCAAGGCTCCTGGACCGGTTCCAGACAACATCGCGTTGATAGAGGCTTCGGCAGCTTCCTCCATCATTTTCATCTGAACGGCGATCGTGTGCATTGACTCCGGTAGCGTCAGGTTGGAATTCCATTCGACAAGAATGTTTATTAAAGGCACTGAAGCGATCATCACGCCAAGTGTAGTCAGACTGACTGTTGCTGACGGCAACTTATCTATTCTGAGCAACCATGCCGGAAGTCTGGTCGAGATCATTGCTGTGGCGATAGCCGGTAAAATGAACATGAAGACATCTTGTACAACCGCCATGATTCTCAATGAAGCGACTGTGTCTGTCATTTTCAATGAAATGAACTGCATCAGCAGTGACATGGCTATCAGAAAGAAGAGAAACAGACAGGCAAGCATTGCAAGCGATAGTGACGGTTTTATTGCAAGCCTTGAGTCATATTTTGGTGTGAGCATAAATAGGTCGGTTAATGTAGTTAGAAATGGAGGTAGAATCCGGCGGTCAGATTGCGATATTCATCGCTGTATCCGGTTTTTGTTCTTATGGTAATTGACGACACCTCAGGTTGTGAATCTATTGGAGAGAAATCCCATAGTGTTCTGATCGGTATTTTCCCTTCAATGGTTTTCACATCACATTTCCTGACAAGATTAAGTCTGCCCAGTGCCGATTCAAACAAGATCGTGTCGGAGATGTCGGCCGGCGTGATCAGGCATAGATGTCCGGATGAGGTGATCAGGTCAGATGTGCGGCTGAGTATGTCGCTGCATGTCAAGGTGTCGGTATGCCTGGCATTGGCACGTTGTTGGTCGGAAGCCCTCAGTCCTGTGGTGAAAAACGGAGGGTTGGACACGATCAGATCATATTGTTCAGACGTTTTCCATTGTTTAAAGTCAGCATTGACAACTCTCACCCTGTCGTGCCATGGCGACAACGAGACATTCTCCATTGCTTCTTCTGCGGCTGCCGGATCAATCTCAAGTGCCGTTATAAGGGCATTCTCAAAACGTTGGGCGAGCATCAGGGCTATCAATCCGGTGCCGGTGCCGATGTCGAGAATACGGTTTACTGATTCCGTCCGTCCGGCCCATGCGCCAAGTAGAACACCGTCGGTGCCTATTTTCATGGCGCTGACACTGTCTGATATGGAAAATTGTTTGAAGTGGAATCTGCTTTCTCGATTAGGGTTGCGTGACATAGCGGTCTTGCGTCAGATGTCAAGAATTCCTGTCGGAAGTTCCATTTCGATCGATTTGTCTTCCGGAATGATGGCTGTGATGAATTCGTCGGCAACCGGAATGAAGACACTCCGCTTGTCTGGTCGTTCGATGATGAACAGAACGTTGGCTGTCGAGTCATCTATGTCATTGATCGTTCCTAATTCCACCCCATCGGCGAAGACTTTCCAACCGATGAAATCAGAAGCGTAAAATCCGTCTTCCTCATCATCTGACTCGTTATCCCGGGGTAGTTCATCGGTCAATCCGTAGATTGTCTTGCCGGCGAGGAGCTTGGCATGTTTCTCGTCGTTGATGTCATCAATCTCGAGCAATACCGACTCATTGCCACGGCTTCTCCATGAACGTAAAAAAAATGGAATGAATATTCCGTCGATCGAAACGACAATGCAGCGCAGACTGTCAATGTCGATGTCACGGTCAATGACGGCCGACAATTCGCCGTTGATTCCGTGTGGCTTGACAAAGTGTCCAATCTCTGTCAGTGACTCGGCTGCGATCATTTTTTCTTTTTCTTTTTGCCTTGAACGACGGGCATCGTGAAGTTATGGAGAACACAATTGGTTTCGTCGACACGGATTGCACCACGGCTCAACACGGCAAGATCATTGTAGATTCGGCGGTCATCAATGTTGTTTCCTCCCGCCAGCATTGTTTTTTTCATTTGATTGGCGAGAAGCGTGATCAACGCGTCGCGTTCTCGTCCCGGTTCCATTTCTGCTGCACGTTTGATCATGGAGAGCAGAAGCCGGCCATAGTGGCGTGTGTCGGAAGGTGTCTGGTCGTAGGGTACGGGCATCGGAGGTGTCGCAAGATTTTCGGCACAGACCACCTCACACGGAAAATCTATGTCAAGTTTGAAATCTGACATGATTGCCAGGTGATCCCACAGTTTGTGCTGACCATCTTCATTCTCGCGCAAAGCCGGAAATAGGTTCCCCATGACCTTTACAATAGCGTATGCACACCGGGTGCGCTCCTCCCGGTCTTCGATCGTAAGGCAATGGTCGACCATCTGCTGAATGTTGCGGCCATACTCTGGCAGAGCAAGTTTCTTAAGTTGGGTGTTATATGTCAACATTTTATTTGTCGGTGTAATTATACGGCAAAAGTAGCTAAAAACTGAATAAATGACAAATAAAAGCGTTGCAACATGCCGTATGGCTGCTGCAACGCCCTATATGCCGTACGTTATATGTGACAGCTGAGGTTCATCACATATTCATGCCGCCGTCGACCTGAATGACTTGTCCGGTGACATAGCTTGACAGATCTGAGGCGAGGAATGTGGCGACATCGGCGATGTCTTCAGGTTTGCCGCCGCGACGCAACGGAATTTTCACTTTCCACTCTTCGCGCACCTTCTCGGGCAGAGCGGCGGTCATGGCTGTCTCGATAAATCCGGGAGCAATTGCGTTGGCACGGATTCCGCGCGGACCCATTTCCTGGGCGACACTCTTGGCCATTGCGATCATACCTGCTTTAGAAGCAGAGTAGTTGGCCTGGCCGGCATTACCGTGAACACCGACAACCGACGCCATGTTGATGATTGATCCGCCACGTTGGCTGAACATCACAGGCAGAACGTTGCGAGTGAAGTTGAACGCGCTCTTAAGGTTGATGTTGATCACACGATCCCATTGGTCTTCAGTCATTCTGAGCATGAGACCATCTTTGGTGATGCCTGCATTGTTGACGAGAATGTCGATGCGGCCGAACTCTTTCTGAATTTCTGCGACAACCTGTTTGGTAGCCTCGAAATTTGATGCGTCTGAAGCATAGCCTTTTGCCTTAACGCCCAATGTCTCGATTTCGGCTTGGGTTGCAAGTCCGTTTTCGTCGATGACGAGGTCGGTGAAAGCGATATTGGCACCTTCCGATGCGAATTTAAGCGCGATAGCCTTACCGATGCCGCGTGCGGCTCCTGTTATAAGGGCTGTTTTTCCTTCAAGTAGTTTCATCGTTAATTTGATTGTTTATTTCTTATGGTTGAAATTATAAATTTTACAAATTCGTTGGGCAGATCAGACGGTTTTCCTTCCTTGCGTTCTGATGTGAGCGCATCACGGCTGACGGCCTGTACCATTGTGGGAATCAGACGTCTGAGGCGGTCACACTGCTCAGCGTCAAATTCACCGGTTCTGACACCTTCCCTGACGATCATGTCAAATAATTCAGACTCTTTTTCAACCACCGCACGTTTGATTTTGTCACTGCGTGAGAAATCGAGGGTGAGCCATGATATTAAAGAGTCGTGCTTCAGAGAAGCTTCTTTGATGACATCGAAATTGCGGGTGAGAAACAACTGCATTTTTTCTGTCGCTGTGATGTCGAGTGCCGCGATTTCCCTGAGCGAACTGATGTGGCGTTCGCTTTCACGTTGAATCACAGCGTCATATATCTCGCTTTTGCTTTTGAAATAGGTATATATAGTTCGACGCCCGTTATCAGATGCATTGGCGATGTCTAACATCGTCGTGTTCTCAAGTCCCTTCAGCAGAAACAGCTGTCGGGCAACTTCTATCAACCGGTCGCGAGTCTTGAATACCATTATGTATATATTTTTCCGGCGAAATTAACCATTTTCTGTTAATCGGCCAAATATTTTGAACTGAGCTAAATTGAGATCAGTCAAGAATGTTTGTTAAACACCATCTCAGGCTCTTTTTTCTGTAAAGTTATGTGGAATGGGGAAATTTGATTATTTTTGTCAAATAAAACAATGATTTTAATGAATTTACGCATAAAACTATTCTTTATTGGCTTGTTGACCTCAATTTCCTGCTTTGCACAAATAAACACAGATCAGGTTCAGCGAGTGGGGCAGAACGCGCTCTATTTTGAAGACTACATGTTGTCGATACAATACTTCAATCAGGTCATCCAGGCAAAGCCATATCTTGCGCAACCCTATTTTTTCAGAGCTATAGCAAAGCTTAATCTCGAGGATTACAAGGGGGCTGAGGAAGATGCCACGCTTGCCATTGACCGCAATCCGTTCATCACTGACGCATTTGAGGTCAGAGGAGTGGCACGTCAGAACATGGGAAAACTCAAAGACGCTGTCGCCGACTATGACCATGCGTTGTCGCTTTTGCCTGAGAGCCGTGGAATCTTGTTCAACAAGGCACTCGCTCTTGAAGAGATGAAAGACTATGAAGAAGCGGAAAGCAGTTTCGACAAATTGCTGAAAGCTCACCCCCGGTTTGAAAACGGATATGTCGGGAGAGCCCGTCTTCGTCTGTCAATGGGAGATACGATTCCGGCTATTGAAGATCTTGACAAGGCGATCGGGCTTAATAAAAATCTTGTCAATGCCTATGTGCTCCGGGCAGACATCGCGATCAAACGAGAGAAAGATTTTTCACGTGCGCTCGAAGATATGAACGAGGCGATAAAACTGCAGCCCCATTATGCCGGTTTTTTTGTAAACCGGGCGTTTCTGAGATATAGCCTTGACGATTATTTCGGTGCAATGGCCGACTATGATTACGCCATTCAGCTCGATCCGTTGAATGCGATTGCCTATTTCAACCGTGGTTTGTTGCGCGCCGAGGTCCATGACCGCGACCGTGCGATTTCCGACTTTTCTAAAGTCCTGGAACTTAACCCCGATGATTACAGGTCGCTATACAACAGAGCCATGCTCTATCGTGAGACCAAGAACTATCAGAAAGCGATTGCCGACATAGACCGAGTCGTTGAAGCATTTCCCGATTTTGACGGTGCGCTCTTCTCTCGTTTTCAAATTTATGATGAGATGGGAGACAAACGAAGTGCCGAGCAAGACTACAACAAGGCTATGGCTCTGTCAAAGAAGGCCAGACCTGCCGTTGATAACCGCGGGGAGAGTTCAGAGACGGCTGACGAAGCAGGGGAAGTGTCGAAATCGTCTGACGAACCCGACGAGCTTGTCACACGCCGGTTCTCGACTCTGCTGACGATCGAGAACGAACATGAAGTTGACAGAGAGTTCAACAACAAGAGCATCAGAGGAAAGGTTCAGGACCGCAATGTCGCAGTTCAGTTGCGTCCGATGTTCCTCCCGTCTTATTATGCCACAACCAACCAGTTGCGTGAGACACCCTATTATATCAAGGAGATTGACGACATCAATGCTACACGCTCACTCAGGTTCTTGCTTATGGTCACAGACGGAGACTCACCTCTCAATGATGAGGACGCCATAAAACAGCATTTCAATTCGATCGAATACTATAATTCATATATATCGACCCATTCGCCTCGGGCAATCGACTATTTCGGGCGTGCGATGGATTTCATGACGATCAGAAACTACAGGAATGCTATCGAAGATCTCTCACGCGCAATCGCGCTGACGCCTGATTTCACCGTTGCATATATGATGCGCGGTGCGGCACGTTACAAGGAGATGATACTGCAGCGTCAGCAGGGACCGGCGACAGCTGCTAATCCCGATGCGTTCACACCGGCTAACGCTATAATAAGAAATCAACTGAAAGAAATCATGTCTGATTTCGACAAGGTGATAGAACTGTCGCCGCGCATGGCGTTCGCCCATTTCAACAAGGGTGTGATTCTGGCTGAGTCAGGTGACAACACATCGGCCCTGAGCTCATTTTCAAAAGCGATTGAACTGAAACCCGATTTCGGCGAAGCTTACTATAACCGGGGGTATATCTACATGCAGCTCGGTCAACGCGAAAAAGGTGTCGAAGACCTTTCAAAAGCGGGTGAACTTGGTGTTCTTCCGTCATATAATCTTTTGAAACGAATGAACCGGTGACGATGACTGACACATGTTTTTTGAACTACTTTTAATACCAACATAAAACTTATTTTCCATGTTTTCAACTGATGACTTGAACCTGATTAATGCCAAAGGCATTTCAAAAGAGCAACTTGACAGCCAGCTCAAACGGTTTGAAACCGGTTTCCCTTATCTTGAACTTCAGTCAACCGCGCGTGTAGGCGACGGAATCATGTCACTGAATTCCGATGAAGAGGAGCAGGCTATAGCGCGTTGGCACCAGTATCTTGCCGACGGTGGTGATGTTTCCAAATTTGTGCCCGCGTCGGGTGCCGCATCACGCATGTTCAAGGCACTGTTCGCTTTTGCCGATGGTGATACAGACACCCCGAAGTCCGGAAGCGATGTCGATAAGCTGATTGCCGACATCGACCGTCTGCCGTTTGTCGAAGAACTTGAATCGGCTACACGCAATCTATATGGCATGGGTGTTTCTCAGCTTATCGGGGCTCACCGTCTTCGTGATCTTATCGCGGCCATTATCAAGCCTGAAGGAATGAACTATGGTAACTTGCCCAAAGGGTTGCTTACTTTTCACCGCTATGCCGATGGGTCGACGCGTACACCGCTTGAAGAGCAGCTTGTCGAAGGGGCGCAGACAGCGACTTCGGCTACGGGAAATGTGAAACTTCATTTCACCGTCTCGTCTGACCATCGCGATCTTTTCAAAAAGAAACTATCAGAGACACTTCCTGAAGTTGAGAAGAAAATGGGCGTGAAATTCGATGTGTCGATGAGTGAACAGATGCCGTCAACTGACACAGTGGCTGTCAATCTCGACAATACTCCGTTTCGTGAAAATGGAAATCTGGTCTTTCGCCCCGGAGGTCATGGCGCACTGATTCGCAATCTGAATGATATCGATTCGACAGTCGTTTTCATAAAGAACATTGATAATGTGGTGCCTGATAACCGTCGTGAGGCGACGTTGCGCTATAAAAAGATTCTCGCAGGCATATTGATTGAGGTGCATGACCGCATAGCTCTTTATCTTGACATGCTATCGTCAGGAAATTATACGATTGAAGATATTCGTCGCATGATTGCTTTTATGCACGACACTCTTAATATCCGCGATCCGAAAATGAAACAGTTTGAAGACGCCGAGCTTGCATTGTATATAAAAGACAAGCTGAACCGTCCGATAAGGGTTTGCGGCATGGTCAGAAACGAAGGGGAGCCGGGTGGCGGTCCATACATTGCGCGTAACGCAGACGGCTCTTATTCACCACAGATTCTCGAAAGCACCCAGATCGATCCTGAGAATGACTCATATAAAGAGATGGTATCTACTGCCACACACTTCAATCCGGTTGATCTCGTGTGCTACATTAAAGATGTGAACGGTGAGAAGTTTGATCTTCCTGCTCATGTTGATCATGACACCGGTTTCATTTCGTCGAAATCACTTCATGGACGTGATTTGAAAGCACTCGAATTGCCGGGACTGTGGAATGGCGCGATGAGCGATTGGAACACTGTTTTCGTTGAGGTGCCTGTGGCTACATTCAACCCGGTGAAGACTGTCAATGATCTTCTGCGTGCCGCACATCAACCAAAATAATGTGCAATCGCTGTAACGTGATTGTAATATCAATAGTGGCTAAAATACACCATTTCAGGCCTCATTAAGAAATATTTATATTTAAATTTCAGTAAATCAAACAGATTTTGTAATTTTGCACCTTGAAAAGCCGAGATGGCCTTTTGGCCGTCGTCCTTTCATTGAAAAATTGCAAATTATTAACTATAAAAAAATTCAATTATGTCACAAGAAGAAGTTGCAGCAAAAGTAAAGGAAATCATCGTTGATCTTCTCGGTGCTGATGAGTCAAAAGTAACCGATAACGCATCTTTCACCACCGATCTTGGTGCAGATAGCCTTGAAACAGTTGACTTGATCATGAAACTCGAGCAGGAATTCGATATCGAGATCCCCGAGGATAAAGCTAACACTATCGCAACTGTCGGCGATGCCATCAGCTACGTTCAGGCTGCTGTTGCTGCAAAATAATTTTCCTCTGTCCATACACCATCCATAATCTGTATCAATTATTTGATAATGGAATTAAAAAGAGTTGTCGTAACGGGTCTCGGCGCAGTGACCCCAATTGGTAACGATGTCGCTACCACTTGGAGCAACGCCCTCAACGGCGTCAGTGGTGCCGCTCCGATAACCCATTTCGATGCTTCACAATTCAAGACCCAGTTTGCCTGTGAAGTGAAGGACTTTAATCCTGAACAATACTTCGACCGCAAGAAAGCACGCACGCTTGATCTGTATGCGCAGTATGCTTTCGCTGCAGCCGAGCAGGCAATCAGTGATTCTGGTATCGACGATGCCGTTAACACCAACAAAGATCGCATCGGTGTTATCATCGCTGCCGGTATCGGTGGTCTGCACACCTTTGAGGAAGAAGCCGGAAACTATGCCCTTCATCAGCAGAAAGGTCCGAAATATAATCCGTTCTTCATTCCCAAGATGATTGCCGACATCGCTTCGGGTCATGTTTCGATGCAACACGGCTATCATGGTCCCAACTTCGGAACTGTTTCGGCTTGTGCTTCATCTAACAATGCCATCATCGACGCTTTCAACCTGATCCGTCTCGGTAAAGCCGATGCGATCGTGACCGGTGGAGCTGAGGCTGCGGTATTCCCGGCCGGTGTCGGTGGCTTCAATGCGATGCATGCGTTGTCTACCCGCAATGATGATCCGACTACCGCGTCACGGCCTTTCAGCAAGTCACGCGACGGTTTTGTTATCGGTGAAGGTTCGGTAGTGCTCGTTCTTGAGGAACTTGAGCATGCGCTTGCACGCGGTGCCAAGATCTATGCCGAGGTGGCAGGTGGCGGTCTCTCTGCAGATGCCTACCATATAACTGCTACACACCCCGAAGGTCTCGGTGCGAAGCTCGCGATGAAGAATGCGCTTGAAGATGCAGGCATGATGCCTGAAGACATCGATTATATCAATGCCCACGGAACATCAACCCCTGTCGGTGATATTTCAGAGGTGAAGGCAATCGTTGATGTGTTTGGCAATCACGCCTATGATCTGAACATCAGTTCTACAAAATCAATGACCGGACACCTTCTTGGTGCCACCGGTGCGCTTGAGGCTTTGTTCAGCATCAAGGCTGTGCAGGAAGATGTCGTTCCTCCGACAATCAACCACGATCCTGAAGATCAAGATGAGGAGATTGACTACAAACTCAATTTCACATTTGACAAACCGCAACATCGCAAGGTTCGTGCTGCGTTGTCTAACTCATTTGGCTTTGGCGGACACAATGCGACTGTTATAGTCAAGAAGTTTGAGAATTAATTGATTTTCTCCTTCACGATATGTTAGAGACTGCGTCTTCATGATGCAGTCTCTTTTTTATATTATGGAGATATTTAATAATTCTGAAATTTTGGCCGGTGAAATTTTTTTATTTAATTTGCAATATAATCATTCACACTTTCCCTGCAATGAAAAAAATTATTTCAAGTTTGTTAATCTCTGCAATAATGCCAGTAGCAGTTAACGCGACAGATGCCAAAGAATATGTCGGTTATGACCGTTTGGACAATATTCACAAACAGATTGCCACAGGTTTCACCGATCTTCGCAAACAAGTAGTCAAAGAACCTAAGGGATTTATCAAGTATCCCTATCTGATTCCGGCCGGATTTTATTCACAACTCTGGGACTGGGACGCTTTTTTCATGGCCAACCATTTTATTTCAAAAGGTCAGCCGGAATATATGAAAAACTGGGTGCTGACTTTTTCTCAGGGCATAGACGATGACGGATATGTGGCGGGCTGCATGACATCCGACGGTCCGCGCCGGGCCTATAGCGGTAAGTTTGCCATGAAGCCTTTCTTGTCGCAAGGTGCATATCAATATTCTAAGGCTACCGGTGAGTGGGAATGGCTTCGACCTATATATAAATCGCTCGACAATGTGCTGAACTACAGGCGTGCAACCCAGCTTGACTCGGTCTCAGGACTATATTATTGGGAGATCGCAATGCAGAGCGGGGCTGACAATAATCCGGCTTTGAATTATTTCAAAGATGACTCACGCTCTTTTATCTCGGTTGACGCGACTGCCTTCCAGTACGCCGAAATCTTGTCGCAGGCTGCTATTGCCGAGAAATTAGGCATGAAAGACGATGCTGAGCGTTTACGCGCCGAGGCTGCATTGATAAAAGCGAATCTCAACAAAATCTGCTGGAACGAGCAAGACGGGTGTTACTATAATGTCGACCGTGATACCCGTGAGCAATATAAACGAATCGGCTATTCGACATTTGTTCCACTCGTCTACAGAATGGCATCTGAAGAAAACGGCCGTCGCATGATTGAGAAATATATGCTCAGCGAAGATCACATGAAATCGCCGAACGGATTCAGAAGTCTTTCAAAAGCAGATGTAGACTACAATAACCGCAACATCATCGTGCCTTTCTCCAACTGGCAGGGTCCTGTCTGGGGAATCACAAGCTACATCTATTCAATCGGTCTTCACCACTATGGCTTTGACAACGAAGTTGCCTGGATGGCCGACAAGGTTGGCTCGCTTATGGCCAAGGACCTTGATGAATTTGGCACGATGCATGAGACATATCATGCTGAGACAGGTGAGCCGCTTGCACCGTCCAATTTCAAATATCGCACCGACGACGGCCGCATACAGGGTTTTGTCAGCTGGAATCTTTGCATGGAAAATATTCTCGAGGGACTCCTCCAGAATAAATGGATGCTGATTGACATCGAGGGCATGGATTGACAGCTCGTCGGTGATTATTCATCAGGCTGACATTTAAACAAGCCGGGCAGGAGACTGATCAGTCTCCTGCCCGGCTTGTTTAAATGTGTTAGGGTTGAAGATCACTGTTTAACCGGTTCTGATTCCGGGGCGATCAGTTTGTAGCCTTTACCGTGAATGTTGATGATTTCAATCGACGGATCATCTTTGAGGTGTTTACGCAGTTTTGTGATGTAAACGTCCATTGACCGTGCGTTGAAATAATTGTCGTCGATCCAGATAGTCTTGAGCGCGAAATTGCGTTCAAGAATCTCGTTGATGTGGGCGCAAAGAAGACTGAGCAGTTCGCTCTCTTTGGTGGTCAGCTTTGTGATTCGGTCGTCAATCATCAACACCTGTTTCTGGGTGTCGAAAGTGAATTTGCCGATCTTATACATAGTGATTTCCTTGCCTTTCTTTCCGCGCACTCGGCGAAGTATCGCTTCGATGCGGAACACGAGTTCCTCTATTGAGAAAGGTTTGGTGATATAGTCGTCGGCTCCGATTTTGAAGCCTTCGAGAATATCGTCTTTAAGAGCTTTTGCGGTCAGGAATATAATGGGGACCTCACTGTTGACAGTCCTTATTTCCTGAGCTAAAGTGAAGCCGTCTTTCTTGGGCATCATGACATCGAGCAGACAGATGTCATATTTGCCCTTCACAAATGCCTTGTAACCGCTTTCGCCGTCGGCGAAGAGGTCGGCGTTGAAGCCTTTGGCCTGGAGATATTCTCTGAGTAGCATGCCAAGATATTCATCATCTTCGCAAAGCAGGATACGAACACGTTCTTCCATAGTCGTCTCAGTTTTTGATTAGGGGTAATATGATTATAAATTTTGTTCCTGTGTTGATTTCGCTCTCGACTCTGATTTCACCGTCCATCGCCTTCACCATTTTATCGACATAGGCGAGTCCGAGTCCGAAGCCTTTCACATCGTGTCGGTTTCCGGTCGAAACGCGGTAGAATCGTTCGAATATGCGTTTGAGATCTTCTTTCTTTATGCCGATTCCGTTGTCGCTGACCGTGATCTCAAGACGGTTGGAGGCCAGGTCACGTGTCGTGACCTTCAATTGCAGCGGATCATCTTCCTTACGATATTTGACTGCATTGTCAAGCAGGTTGAAGATGACGTTTGTAAAGTGCATCTCATCGACACTGACTTTGGCATCTTCAGCATTGAGTGACGCCTCGAGGCGTCCGCCGTATCGTTCTACCTTCAGTTTGAATGTTTTGACTATATTTTCTATCGCCTTGTTGGCGTCGACGTCCTGAAGTCTGAGCGAAGCCTTGTTGCGTTCGAACATAGACATCTGAAGTACCTTCTCGACCTGGAATCTGAGTCGTTTTGTCTCGTCCATGATGACGGTCGAGATGTGTTGAAGCATCGTAGGCGATTTTCTGACCGTGTCATCATTGAGCATCTGTGCGGCCAATGATATTGATGAGATCGGCGTTTTGAACTCATGGGTCATGTTGTTGATGAAATCGTTTTTCATCTCGGTCAGCTTCTTCTGGCGGAAGGCCAGAACGACTGTGTATACAAATATGATCAGGAGAATGAAGGTGAACGCAAACGATGGGATCATCAGCCTGATTGAAGACATGATGTAGTTCTTTTTGCTCGGAAAATAGACTTTCAGGTAGTTTTTCTTCGGTGTCGCGTCGTTGGGAAAGAGTGTTTGGACAAACATGTTGTTTTCTCCTTCTTCCTGAGCCGAATAACCAGAGGTTCGGTAGAGTATGTAGCCGTTGCGGTTGACGACGGCAAATTCGAAAGGAAGGTCAAGACCATTGTTCTCGAGTTCGCTGAGAAGATATTTTCTTATGACTGTAGTGTCGGCACGCTCTTCTATCGGGCGACTGCTTGACTGGCTTATGATGTTGAGTATGACTTCGTCGATCAATCCTTTCTGATAGAGATATTGGCCTTTAAGCACTTCCTGCATAGACTTGTAGTGCTCCAGCACAGTGCTCGGGGAGCTTTGCATCTTGACGATCTTGTCGGCATCGGCCTTGATCGTGAGATCGGCTTCGACACCGCTCGAGGTGGTGAAGGAGAGTTTTAGTCCGCCGAGATGGGGCGCGCTTCCGTCGGCATATTGTGCATAGATAGAGCTGGCCTCGATGTGGGCTACGTCTTCCTCGAGAAAATGCTTGGTCTCGTCTTGCTCAAGCATCTGTGTGACAGCGTAGAGACTGCGCTTGACACTCTCCACAAATTGATCGTCGCGCATCTTGATCATGTTTTCCATATACATGATCTGTACGACGAGAAGGCCTGCGAATGTTATGGCCATCAATATTGTCAGCAACCAGATGGTTGATTTTTTCATAATATTTCTTGTTGTTTGACGTCCCCGGGGCGTCAGATAAAAAAATTAATTAAATTTATGTATATTAATCTAACAACATTTAAGTGGCGTTGGTTGCCACTGAATAACACTTTTTTGAGTTGTATTTTAACATTACGCGTCAAAATTAACATAAAAATGTGAAATATGCAAATTTTCTTGTTTATTTCTCGATTTCATCAGTCGTCATCCGCCTCTTCTGTGCCTTTGGCCGGAAGGGTCAGATGCAGAAGAACATAACCGATTATTCCAGACAGCAGCGATCCGGCTACGATTCCGAGTTTGGCGTGGTCGAGAAGTTCGGTCTCGTTTCCAAACGACAGGTTGGCGATAAACAGCGATACAGTGAATCCGATGCCACCTAAAACGGCGATTGAAGCCAGCATGCGCCAGTCGGTATTTTCAGGCATCGGTGCAAGTTTCAGTTTAATTGCTGCCCATGAGAAGATGAATATTCCTGCAAATTTCCCAATGAACAGACCTACTATAATTGCGAGACTCACTCCTTCGAATATGGTCGCCGGGTTCATGTCGAGCAGATAAATGCCGGCGTTGGCAAAGGCGAACAGCGGAATGATGAAATAGTTCACGACAGGGTGAAGCGTGTCCTCGAGATCCTGCAACGGAGATATGACTTTGTCAGATGCCGATTCGATCTGTTTCAGCCAGTCGAGCTGCTGATGGGTTAGGATTGTACGCTGGCAAAGGGCATCATCGTCATCGGCGTTGAAATGGGCGATTGATTTCCTGATTTTCTTGATGTAGCCGGCAGGTGCATATACGGGTGTCGCCGGAACGCAAAAAGCGACGAGCACACCGGCAATAGTGGGATGTATGCCTGAGTTAAGGAACAGAAACCACACGATTCCGCCGATTGTGAAATAGAATGCTTTACTCTGAATAGACATGATGCCACCTAAGAATAAAACCCCAAGCAAGATGAATGCGTAGACCAGCAACATCAGTTCGATGTGGTTGGAATAAAAAGCTGCAATCACTATGATGCCGCCGATGTCATCGACAACGGCCAGTGTGGTCAGGAAAATTTTCAAGGAGACAGGCACGCGCGAACCGAGCATGGCGAGAATGCCAAGCGAGAATGCGATGTCTGTGGCCATGGGAATGGCGGCGCCGTCGGTATAACCGGTGCCTTGGCTCATGGTGATGAAAATGGCGACCGGAACTGCCATGCCTCCGACAGCTGCTATTATAGGTAGTAATGCCTGTTTGAATGACGACAGTTCGCCAACGAGAATCTCGCGTTTTATCTCGAGACCGATAGTGAAGAAAAAAATTGCCATCAATGCGTCGTTTATGAACTGAAGCATTGTCATCGGGTGGCCTGAATGGCTGAAAAGGTTGAAACCGCCGATCTGCAGCCTCACCTCCTGATTCCAGAAACTGAAATAGGTTTGGTTGATAGACGGAATGTTGGCGATGACCAGTGCGAGCATGGTCGCCGCGATCAGCACATTTCCACCTGAGGCGTGTCTGCGTAGGGTTTGCCGTGCGGCATAAAATACTTTTCCTATTTTGCCCTGTTGAGCTTCTTTTTCTGTAGTGCAGTCTTGGTGTAGCTTGTCCATAGTCGAAACTTTTCAAATTTTAACAATTGTAATGCTTCAAATGTTCTGAGTGACCCGCTCTGACACATGTTGAACCATTTGAAGGTACGGAAATCAGCGGAAATAACGATTTCGGCACGATTGGTGTAAAAGACGGCCGGTTGCTGGTGTGGCACGGCGAAAAAGGTGACCAGACCGGAGTTTATGGAAATGCCATATATAAAATAATAGGCGAATTGCCTGTGTCGGAAATGATTCAGTGCCGAATGTCTGACAGCACTATTTTTGCTGTTTTCGCAAAGCCTGTCGGTAAAGATTCGAATCGGATTATAATTTTCTCAGGTTCGGCTTATGCAGGTTTTACAGGGGCTTTGATCGGAAATATTTCAGATGAGGCATTGAATTTACTTAGAACCGCGGTTCTGATTCCGAGAGAGGAGGGTGGAACGTCACTCTACTTGAACGCAATGAATTTTTAGGCCACCTTGTCCGAGTGCATAGCAGCTTCACCTGTCTCGTTGTAAAACACAGTCGTCTTTGATTTCTGCCGATGATGTGATGTCGATTTGAATAATTTTTCCAAAGATTGTTGATAATGATAATTGTTTGGAGTATCTTTGCCTATAATTATGGCTGACGATAAATTGCAAGTGACAGCACGTGAGACACTGACGTCGTTTCTGAAAGGACGCCGGTTGCGTAAGACGCCTGAGCGATATGCGATTCTTGAAAAAGTCTTCGGGTTTGACGAGCATTTCAAAATTGAGACGCTGCGTGAACAAATGGACAAGGATTCATATCATGTCAGTCGTGCTACGTTATACAACACGATGCAGCTGTTTGTCGAGGCCGGTCTGGTCAGAAAACATCAGTTTGAAAACCAACCTGCCCAGTATGAGCGGGTGATCGGTCAACCGATTGGCAATCACCACCATTTGATTTGCCGTCACTGCGGAAAGGTCAAGGAGGTGAAAGATCCTGAATTTGTGAAGATCCTCGAGACTCGTCGATACCGGACGTTCAAGACCGAGTTCTTCTCGCTCTATGTCTATGGCACTTGCTCTTCATGTCAGCGCAAATTGAAAAAGAAATAATCACATTCCAATCACGAAATAAAGATAACAAGATTTTAACTATGAAGGTTGATGTATTGCTCGGCCTGCAATGGGGCGACGAGGGAAAAGGAAAAGTAGTAGATGTGCTCACCCCGAGATATGATGTGGTGGCACGTTTTCAAGGAGGTCCCAATGCCGGTCACACACTTGAGTTTGAAGGTAAGAAATATGTCCTGCGTTCCATTCCGTCGGGAATCTTCCAGCATGGCCAGACCAATATAATCGGAAATGGTGTCGTGCTTGATCCGATATTGTTCCGTGAAGAGGCCGAGGCTCTTGAAAAAAGCGGAATAGACTTGAAAAAGGTATTGAAGATCTCGAAAAAAGTGCATCTCATTCTTCCGACCCACCGTCTGCTCGATGCTGCAAACGAGAAGGCGAAGGGAGGCAGCAAGATCGGTACGACAGGTAAGGGTATCGGTCCGACCTACACCGACAAAATCAGCCGCAACGGTCTCAGACTTGGTGATCTTTTTGACAATTTCGATGCAAAGTACAGTGCAGCACGTGACCGTCATCTCAAACAGCTTGCGGCATTAGGCGAGAATCCCGATATAACCGAGAATGAGGCCCGTTGGAAAGATGCTGTCGAATATATGCGTGGATTTGATATAATCGACAGCGAATATGAAATAAACAACTATCTCCGTCAGGGCAAGAGTGTGTTGTGTGAAGGTGCTCAAGGCACATTGCTTGATGTTGATTTCGGATCATATCCTTTTGTCACATCAAGCAACACGATCTGTGCAGGTGCATGTTCCGGACTCGGAGTGGCTCCTAACCGCATCGGCGAGGTGTTCGGCATTTTCAAAGCATATTGCACCCGTGTCGGCAGCGGCCCGTTCCCGACTGAGCTCTTTGACGAGACTGGCAAAAAAATACGTGACATCGGTCATGAGTATGGAGCTGTCACGGGGCGTGAACGCCGATGTGGCTGGATTGATCTTGTCGCGTTGAAATATTCGATCATGTTGAACGGGGTCACACAGCTCATAATGATGAAAAGCGATGTACTAGACGATTTTGATGAAATCAAGGCATGTGTGGCCTATGAGATCGACGGTGAACGCACAGATCGTTTCCCGTTCTCGATTGAGTCCGCCGAGTTGAAACCGGTTTATGTCACCATGCCCGGTTGGAAGACTGACATGACAAAAATCAAGAGCGAGACAGAGTTTCCCGAGGCATTCCGGAACTATATCGCATTTCTTGAGAAAGAACTTGAGACTCCGATCACCATTGTTTCTGTTGGGCCTGACCGTGAACAGACGATCGTGAGATCAAAATAACCTGATCAATAGATAAATAACACAAATAAGCTAACCTAACATTTCTTTTAATACCATGGCAAAAGTAAAACCGTTCCGCGGTCTTAGACCGCCAAAGGAATTTATAACCGAAGTCGCTTCCCGACCCTACGACGTGCTTAATTCAGAAGAAGCACGTCGTGAGGCCGAGGGAAACGGTAAGTCTCTTTATCATATCATCAAGCCTGAGATCGATTTCGAACCTGGTACCGATGAGCACGATCCGAAAGTCTATGACAAAGCGGTTGAGAATTTCAACGCATTTCAACGTAACGGTTGGTTGGTTCAAGACGGCGAGGAGCATTATTATATCTATGCCCAGACCATGGACGGCCGCACGCAGTATGGCATCGTTGTAGCCGCCAATGTCGATGACTACATGAATGAGCGCATCAAGAAGCATGAGTTGACGCGTCGCGACAAAGAGGAAGACCGCATGAAGCATGTAAGAATAAATAATGCCAATGTCGAACCCGTATTTTTCGCATTTCCGGACAACGAGGCTCTTGAAGAGATAATACGTTCGGTCACGGCTTCGGAACCTGAATATGATTTCATTGCTCCCGACGGCTTCGGCCACACTTTCTGGGTGATTGATGACCAAAAGACGATCGCATGTATAACCGAAGAGTTTGAAAAGATACCCTATTTGTATATCGCAGACGGCCACCACCGCACCGCAGCCGCGGCACTTGTGGGTAATGAGAAAGCGAAATCAAACCCCAACCACACCGGCACTGAGGAATATAATTATTTTCTCGCAGTCGCATTTCCTGCATCACATTTGAAGATAATTGATTACAATCGGGTTGTCAAGGATTTGAACGGCCACTCTGTAGAGGATTTCCTGAAACTTCTTGAGAAAGATTTTGTGGTTGAACTGAAAGGAAAGGAAATCTATTCACCTTCGGCTTTGCATAATTTCTCGCTCTACGTTGACGGAAACTGGTATTCACTGACTGCGCGTGAAGGTCGTTATGACGATAATGATCCGATCGGAGTGCTTGATGTGACTATTTCGAGCGATTTGATTCTGCGTGATATTCTCGGCATCACAGACCTCAGGTCCGATAAACGCATAGACTTTGTCGGAGGAATAAGAGGCTTGGGTGAGCTTAAAAAACGCGTCGACAACGGAGAGATGAAAATGGCATTGGCTCTATATCCGGTTTCCATGAAACAGTTGATGGATATTGCCGATACCGGTAATATAATGCCACCGAAAACAACCTGGTTTGAACCAAAACTTCGTTCGGGTCTTGTGATACACAAACTCGACGATTGATTTCGGAAAAGTTTTATTTATAGGTGAGGTTTGACCAACCGGTCAAACCTCTTTTTATACAATAAAAAAATTGATTGTCTCCCGACAATCAATCTTAGTTAACCTTAAATCTAATACCATGAAAAACACGTTGCAAATTTAATGTATTAGTTTGAAATTGCAAAGTAATTCAGAGGTATTGATGTGTGATTAATATTTTTTAACTGATAAATCTGTTGATTTATAGTTTTTAGAATCAAATTCTGAACGTGACAAGCCGGTTGTATACATAATTTGCGAGCGTATATAGAACCATGCCGATCAGTGTTGCGACACCATAACCGCTGATATGGAAACCTGACACTGTCCAGATCATGTCACCATAGGGCGTGTTTTCAGTCAGAGTCCACACTGTGAATAATTGAAGTCCGTAGCAGATGATGAATCCGGCGATGAATCTGACAACTTGCCTCATGGAGTCTTCCTTGACTTTGAAGACCCAATTCTTGTTCCAAAGAAATGAATTGATCAATCCGGCAACATAACCGATTGCGTTTGATATATATTCATTTACCCCAAGCAAAGATTTGCACACGAAGATCACGATCAAAGTTATCAGTGTGTTCATCATGCCAACGAGCACATATTTGATGAATTGCCACAAGGTGGCGCGGTTTGCGAATTTTGAAATTTTCATTGTCTGTCAGTGTCGTTTTTACGTTCATATTTTAGAACGGGGAGAGCCCAGTTGTATCTGATCGCACACACTCTCAAGCCTATGACCGTGACAGCGCATGCGCTTTGCTGCAATACGGGAGAGCCGCCGGCGCAGTCGATGATCCAGTAGATTATTCCACCGGCTATGCAGGCTGTAGCATAGATGTCTTTTCTGAAAAACAGAGGTTCTTCATTGATGAGTATGTCGCGTGTCACTCCACCGAAAGAGCCTGTTATCATGCCCATTGCAATTGCCACCCACATCGGAAAACCGCAAGCAAGACTTTTCTGAATTCCGATCACAACAAACAATGCCAGACCGATTGCATCGAATAGAAAAAGGGTGCGGTTGAATCTGACAAGTGTCTTCCTGAAAATGATCACCAGAGCGAGAGAGAGTCCGGTGACGAGCAAATAGAGCGGCGTTTCCATCCAGAAGACCGTGATGTCGAGCAGGACATCACGCAGCGTACCGCCTCCGATAGCCGTCACAAGTCCGATGGTGTAAGCTCCAAACCAGTCAAATTCTTTTGCCGCGGCAAGTCTGATGCCGCTGATGGCAAATGCGATTGTTCCGATAACCTCGATTGTGGTCAAGAATATATCGTCCATAATTTTATTTAGCCTTGCTGTTTTGGGTGTAATACCTGCATATGGGTCTCAGGCTGCACTCAAGACACAGTGGCTTTCTCGCCTTGCAGACATACCGGCCGTGTAAAATCAGCCAATGATGAGCCTTTGGTATGATCTCAGCCGGAATGTGTTTCACGAGTGTTTTCTCGGTTTCGAGCGGACTGCGGCTGCCAGTCGTGAAACCTATGCGTTCGCTGACTCTGAAAACATGGGTGTCAACAGCCATTGCGGCTTGATTGAAGATAACGGCCAGCATCACATTTGCAGTTTTTCTCCCGACACCCGGAATTGTCATCAACTGGTCTATGTTGTCGGGCATCTGGCCGTCAAAATTTTCAACAAGAGCTCGTGCCGCACCTATGATGTTGCGGGTCTTGTTATTGGGATATGAGACCGAACTGATGAACGGAAAAACCTGCTCGGGAGTTGCGGCTGCCAGATTTTCGGCTGTTGGAAACGCTTCGAAAAGGGCGGGTGTGACCATGTTGACCCTTTTGTCAGTGCATTGAGCCGACAGAATCACCGCTATGAGAAGCTGGTAGGGATTCTCATAGCGCAATTCGGTCTCGGCAACCGGCATAGTCTTTTCAAATATCTCGATTGCCGTCTCAAAACGTTGTCTGATGGTCATTGCTGTCAGTGTGCCGCAGTAAATTCGTCGAGGAATCTGATGTCGTTTTCAGAGAACATTCTCAGGTCTTTTACCTGATATTTGAGATTTGTGATTCGCTCAACGCCCATGCCGAGAGCGAAACCATTATAGCGTTTGCTGTCAATGCCACAGGCATCGAGAACGTTCGGATCGACCATGCCGCAGCCGAGAATCTCGACCCAACCAGTGTGTTTGCAGAAAGAGCAGCCTTTTCCACCGCAGAGATTGCATGAGATGTCCATTTCGGCCGACGGTTCGGTGAAGGGGAAATAGCTTGGTCTGAGTCTGATCTGAGTTTCTGAACCGAACATTTCGCGTGCGAAATAGAGAAGGGTTTGTTTGAGGTCGGCAAACGACACATTTTCATCGACATAGAGTGCTTCGACCTGATGGAAGAAGCAGTGGGCGCGTGCAGAAATAGCCTCGTTGCGATATACTCGTCCCGGACAGATGATTCTGATCGGCGGCTGGGTATTTTCCATTGTGCGTGTCTGGACCGACGATGTGTGGGTTCTGAGCAGCACATCGGGCGAACGCTGAATGAAGAATGTATCCTGCATGTCGCGTGCAGGGTGATCTGCTGCGAAATTAAGAGAGGAGAATACATGCCAGTCATCTTCGATTTCAGGACCTTCGGCCACAGTGAAACCGAGGCGGTGGAAGATGTCGATGATCTCCTCACGCACAAGAGAGAGTGGATGGCGCGTGCCAAGACGCATTGGAGAGGGTGTGCGGGTAAGGTCAATGCCGTCACATTCGGTGTCATTTGTCTCAATCGATTCGCGCAGTGAGTTGATTTTTTCAGTGGCGAAATTTTTCAGCATGTTCAGTTCCGCTCCTAATTGACGTTTGCTGTCGGCCGGAAGTTCCCGGAAATCGTTGAACAGTTGAGAAACAAGACCTTTCTTGCTGAGGTATTTGATTCGCAGTGCTTCCACTTCGGCTGCATCGGCCGCTGTCAGTGCTTCAATCTCTGCTTTGAGACGGTTTATTTTTTCTAACATCGCTATATTTTGACTTTTGTTGACAATGATGGAATTAATGAATTGGCGGACATGGTGATGAACCGCTATTCAAAAATGCAAAATTACAAAAAAACTGTGTAAATTTGTGTGTCAAATGAAAAATATGAATAACTCGTTAAAATTATCGCCGTTTGAACAGAAGGTTGCAATCTCTCTGAGCCGTCACTCGGGTCTCAGGCCCGATCTCGGTCCTGTCATCGTCGGATTAAGCGGTGGCGCCGATTCAGTTGCGCTTCTGTTAGTTATGACATCACTTGGATACAGTTGCATTGCGGCTCATTGCAATTTTCAACTCAGAGGTAGTGAGAGTGAACGTGACATGGCTCATGCACGGGCAGTTGCAGAGCGACTCGGAGCATCGTTTGAGTGTGTCAGGTTTGATGTCGGTGAACGTCGCCTCAAGACAGGAGAATCAGTAGAGATGGCATGTCGCGAATTGAGATACGGTTGGTTTGCAACCCTGATCGGGAAGCATGGGGCACAAGCGTTGCTGACAGGACATAACCGGGAAGATAACGTTGAGACGATGTTTCTTAATCTTAACCGAGGTTCCGGAATCAGAGGTGTCGCGGGAATTGCGTTTGAAGGTGACAGGCGAGTGAGTCCGTTGCTTTATTGCTCGCGTGGCGAGATTGTGGCTTACCTTGAAGAGAAAGGGCTCTCTTTTGTGACTGACAGTACCAATCTGACCAATGACTATCAGCGTAACCGTTGGCGTAATGTTGTGTTGCCGAAGATAGAAAACGAGTTTGAAGGTTTCTTTAACAGAGTGTCGCGGTCATTGTCGTTTCTTGATGAGGACCGCATGTTGCTTGATGCGGCCATATCGCATTGGAGAGATGTCTATATGCCAGATCCGACGCGTCTTGATCTGGCGGAGGTGTCACAATCACCCCTTGCCGGAGCGATTGTGTTCAGATTGTTGAGAGATTTCGGTTTTGACCGCGAGCAAACCGACTCGATTTCAAAATCTGCTGATAAATCTGGGAAACGTTACTTTTCAGAACATTTTGGACTGGTGATCAACCGAGGTGTGGCTGAAATATATAGGTTGAACAACATCATCAGCCTGGCTGAACTCGAGGTTGATGTCATCGACGTCGATGACGTTGACTGGATTAAAGACGGAAGCAGGGCATATTTTGACGCACAAGTGGTTGAGGGGGACCACAGACTTGAAGTCAGAAAATGGAAGCCGGGAGACCGCATAAGGCCATTCGGCATGGGCGGCCGTTCAAAAAAAGTGAGCGATCTGTTCAACGACATGAAAGTTTCGGTTTCGGTTAAAGATTCGGTTCCGTTGTTGGTGTGTGACGGTGAAGTCATCTGGGTGGCCGGCCTGAGGGCTTCCGAATGTTTCAGGGTGACATCATCGACACGACGCGTCGCCGTCTTCAAAATAAAGTGAACTAAAGAGTGTGTCACAACATCTCTTTTTCGAGTGAGGCCCAGATGAAAGGTCCGATTCCTTTCGCATCATTTTCTCTGACCGGTTCGGAAATGTAATATTCAAATGAACCGTCGCGTCTGAGTTTGTTTTCCTTGACTTGCGGCGCAACTTTTCTGACCGCCTCGCTTGTGCCCGGACCGAGTCCGGCCACTGAACAGCAGTCTGTCAGGGAGATTGTCAGATCTGGGTTCACTCTGATGAAACGGTTCACAATGCCGTCATAGGCTTTCAGTGCCGGTCTGAGATATTTCTTATCGGCATAACCTTTGCGCACCGCTTTCAGCATGGCGTATGTGAACATTGACGAGCATGTGGACTCGAGGTAGTTGCCCTCGCGCTGTGGACTGTCCATTACCTGATGCCATAAGCCTGATTCCTTATCTTGCCATTTTTCTATGGCGGCAAGCGAAGATTCAAGCAGCGTCTCAACCTCCCGGCGTCTGCCGTAATCTTCGGGCAGAGCGTCGAGAATTTCGACAAGAGCCATTGTAAACCACCCTTGCGCACGTCCCCAGCAATGTTTTGAAAGTCCTGTGACAGTGTCACACCAGAACATCTCGCGGGTTTCGTCCCATGCATGACGGTTAAGACCGGTCTCTCGGTCGAGAGTCCGCCAATAGGTCTTTGTCAGTTGGTCGACTGCGTCATCATAGATTTCGCCGGCTTTTTTGTTTCCATAGACGAGTCTGGCGTTATCGACTCTGAACGGCAGTCCCATGAAAATGCCGTCAAGCCACACCTGCCACGCATAGATTGCCTTGTGCCAGTACACTCCCTCTTTGGTTCTCGGTTGTCTGTCGAGCTGTTCCATCAGAGTCTTTATAGCCCGCAGTGTTTTTTCTTCAGGGAAAAGTTTGTGCATTCGTCCGATAAAGTGCCCTGTTCTTACATTGTCGAGATTATAGTCTTTCAGATTGTAGCGTGAGATAATGCCGTCTGGAGATATCATCGAGTCGACGTACATCATGCAATAATCTTTGATCGAGTCTCCTCCATAGGCACGCCAGGTGTCGAGCATGGCCTCGAGTTCTATGCCCATGACATAGCTCCATTTCGGTTTGGTTGAGAAGTCAAGCAGATAACTGCGTGGCTGACGTTTCATTTCCGAAACTGTGAGCCATTGACTGAATCTGGAAAAAGGGGGGTCGGTAAGGCATAGCGAATTGTTGACGTAGTAGTTGTCATATCTGATGTCGCGCGTCTCTCCTGTGATCTTGTTTCCGTATTTCACGTGATTGAACCGGCAGTCGCTGATGTTTATGTCGTGGACGTTACAGCGGTCAGGCAGACCGATGATGAGAACGCCATAGTTGCTTTTTTCGCATGTCACATTGTCGATGCTGACATTTCTGACTGTTGGCGGAAATCCACGGTGACATTGTTCTTTGTTCTCATAATCGAGATTGATCTTGACAACCGCCTCGCGGCATTGGCCGACTTTGATATTTCTGATGTTGATGTTTTCTATGAGTCCTCCGCGACAAGTGTTTGTCTTGATTCTGATTACACGGTCGAGGTTGGGGCTGTCCATAGTGCAGTTTTCGGCATAGAGATTTCTGCAACCGCCGGAGATTTCGCTTCCGATCACGACACCGCCATGACCGTTTTTCATCTGGCAGTCGCGGATTATGATGTTCTGGCTCGGTCTATCCCAAAGGCGTCCGTCGTTGTTGCGTCCGCTTTTGACGGCAAAGATCGGAAGAGCACACG
>CAJUPY010000018.1 GCA_910588035.1 uncultured Muribaculaceae bacterium
CCTTAGCCATCTTGAAAAGCCACGAATTGCTGATACCGAACTTTTCAAGAATCTCCTTGGTCGTATAAAACTCCTCGATGGGTTCAGCCTCCTTCTTCTCCCTCTTGATATATTCCGGTGGGTTCTCAAACATCTTGTCAATGCTTGCCCGGCTGATGAGAGTCTTACCATTAAACTGAATACAAGGTATTTTACCAGCTTCAAGATATCGATACAACGTTGCCCGACTTATCCCCATCATATTAGCACATTGACATGGTGTTAGGTATTTACCATTGCCAACACTTGTTTCTTTAACCTTGTCTTTGGTTGCTGCGTTGTTCTCTTCTACATGTCTCTGCCTGCGTAATTCTTTGTAGGAGTGTTCACTACATCGCTTGGAACAGAACCGTGTAGAGCATTTATGGGCTGTAAATTCTTTACCGCACCATTCGCAGATTTTGTTGATGTCGATTGTACTGCTCATACGTTATTTCTGAGTTAATTCTGTTAAATCCGTCTCATGGCGTCTCACCACGTCTCATTGTGTCTCACACTATCCACAATCTCGGAGGTGATATGCCAGAAACCACGGAAACGGTACAATCGCGGTACAGGAAATCGCCAAAATCGACCAAAAGGCGCAAAAATCGGCAATTTTGACCAATAAAAAACGCCCCCGATAAGAGGCGTTTCGTGTTATTTATTAGCTAATTAAGTGATTCTCAAGCATTTATCTATTTACCAATGCAGAACCGCCCAAAAATTGTTGAGAGAATTTCAGAAGAGGTTACTTCGCCTGTTATTTCCGACAAAAATGAGATAGCTTGACGGAGATCCTGGGCAATCAGATCACCCGGAATATTCATGTCGATTGCATCAATTACATTTTTGATCGCGCCGGCGGCGTCGGCCAGTGATTTTGCATGTCTGACATTAGTCACCAATATATCCCCTGCCCTACAGTTGTCAAGGTCGGCAGCTGATGTGAGTGCTGTGTGTAATTTTTCGAGTCCGTCACCGTTTTTGGCTGACATTGAGACAGTATGCGTGTGTGTCTTCTGAATTTCATCCAATTGCATGACAAAATGGTCTATCGCAATTGTGACTTCGTTAGATTTACCGAGGTCTGATTTGTTCATCAACAATATCAGGTGTCCGGGCGATGAGGTGTCGTTGAATACATCACGTGTTTTTTCCAAAATCGCATTGTCTGGGTTGATTGTCGAATCAATGACCGCAATGACTATTCGCGAGTTTGAAATCGCATCGAGTGATCGGGCTATTCCTATTCGTTCTATTTCGTTATCGGTCTTTCTCAGACCTGCGGTGTCTATGAACCTGAACAGATAGTCGCCTATTTCGACTGTTTCTTCGATCGTGTCTCTTGTGGTTCCGTGTATGTCACTCACAATCGCCCTGTCGTCTCCGAGCAGCAGATTGAGCAACGATGATTTACCTGCATTGGTGGCTCCAACAATCGCAACCGGTATTCCGCGTTTAATTGCATTGCCGGCTTTGAATGAATTGCTCAGCCGGCAGAGTTCGTTTTCAATCTCTACAGCAAGGTCTCTGAGTTTTGTGCGTGACGCAAACTCCACGTCTTCTTCCGAGAAGTCGAGTTCAAGTTCCAACAGCGATGCCAGGTCTATCAATGATTCACGCAGTTGTCTCAGCCTACGGGAATATCCTCCTTTCATTTGGTTTACGGCTATGCGGTGGGCCGCGCGTGAGTCTGATGCGATGATATCGGCGACAGCCTCTGCTTCGGCGAGGTCAAATTTGCCTGAGGCAAACGCTCTTCGCGTAAATTCACCCGGGTCGGCAATTCGCGCCCCATGCCTGATCAGAGATGTCAGAAGCTCGCGTTGCACATATTTTGAACCGTGTACTGAAATTTCGGCCACATCTTCACCGGTGAATGATGAGGGAGATCTGAACAGGGTCAACACTGCTTGGTCGAGATCATCGCCGCGGCTGTCCGTAACCGTTCCGAGGTGTGCGGTGTGGCTTTTCATTGAACTTATATCCGCTCCACGCCATATTTTAGCAGTAATCTCAAATGCGTTATGTCCGCTGATGCGTGCTACGGCTATACCACCGACGCCCGGGGGAGTCGAGATTGCGCATATCGTATCGTTGATCATAGCTCTTTCAGCTTTTTGATTGCCTCAAGTTTGTCTTTCGATTTAAAGATGTAGTTTCCGGCTACCAGGATGTCGGCTCCGGCTTCACTAAGCAGCGGGGCTGTTTGCTCGTTGACTCCGCCGTCAATCTCGATCATCGGCCGGTTTGATGTCTTGTCTACCATTTGCCGAAGGCGTCTGAGTTTGTCGACGGTATGCCCTATGAACGACTGTCCGCCAAAACCCGGATTCACAGACATGAGCAGAATCATATCAACTTCTTCAATTATATCTTCAAGCAGCACTATCGGAGTTGATGGGTTGAGTGTCACAGCCGGTCTCATGCCGGCCGTTCTGATTGCCTGCACCGTGCGGTGAAGATGAGTGCAAGCTTCTTGGTGGACATTCATTATTTCAGCTCCGCAGTCTCTCACACGCCCGATATAGTTATCGGGATTGACGATCATAAGGTGCACATCGAGAGGTTTAGCCGCTACTTTCGAGACAGCGTTTATGACAGGGAATCCGAATGATATGTTTGGCACGAACACTCCGTCCATTACATCTATGTGAATGAAATCGGCTTCACTTCTGTTAAGCATTTCGATCTCGCTGTTCAGATTGCCGAAATCGGCCGACAATATCGACGGTGCAATTTTCATGACTTTTCTGATGTTTTTTTACTTATACCGTTCCATACAATGTATATTATGCAGAGACCGAGCAACACGAGGCCACCGATAGTCAGGTAGCTGTTATATTGCTCGACTTTGTCAAACAGTTCGTCATAACTTACCGTCCGGGCAAGCCAGTATCCGAGAGCTGCAAGGATAGAATTCCATAGAAGCGCACCGAGTCCGGTGAAAATGACAAAAACGCCTATGTTCATCTTTGACAGACCTGCGGGAATTGATATCAGTTGTCTGACGGCCGGAATGAGTCTTCCGATAAAAGTGGAGACCGCACCATGTTTTTCAAAATATTTCTCGGCATTCTCGACTTTCTGTCGGTCTATCAGGCACGCATGCCCGATGCGGCTGTTTGCAAATGCATATACGATCGGACGTCCGACCCACATAGCAAGATAGTAGTTTATCAGTGCTCCGACAATGGCACCTAAAGTCGCGAAAAAAACCACTAAAAAGATATTCATATCTGAAGTTGATCCCTTTGCCACAGCAAGATAGGCGGCCGGGGGCACGACAACTTCTGACGGAAAAGGGATAAACGAACTCTCAACGACCATGAATAGGAAAACAAACATATAGCTTGCGTTTTCAACAAACCACTGGAAAAAGACCGACGCGCTAAGCGTGTCAGTTATCGCAAGCGAGATTAGAAGTTCTGTCATTTTATGCTATTTATCAGTTTTAGAGTGTAAAGGTAATGATTTTTTTTATTTTTATTAAATGATTACAATTTGTTTCATATCTTTGTTTAAATTATCGCAACCGATGAGAAATGACGGCGGAATCATTTCAAGAACATATGCCGGCTACAAAGATATCAGTCGGGGTTCATGATTGTCAGTAACATGGTGTGCCGCAATCCGCCTCACAGATCAGACAAATTCAATCAGATTATACCTAAACATCGAAATGAGCATCTACGGAACAATCGAAATCAACAATCTCAGACTCCGCGCCTACCATGGCGTGCTGGAACAGGAACGCAAAGTCGGAAATGAATTTGAGATAAGTTTGAAAATGGAGGTTGAGATGGAAATGGCTTTAAAAAATGATGACCTTGATAAAACCGTCAATTACGCCGATGTGATAGACTTGGTCAAACACGAAATGGACATTCCGTCACAACTTCTCGAAAATGTCGCATGGCGAATTGCAACCGCAGCCAGAGAGCGGTACACGTCACTCAGGTCGGTCACAGTTAAAGTTGCCAAACTAACCCCTCCGGTTCAAGCCTTGCTTAATTCTGTAGCCGTTGAAGTAACAGTTTGAACACGATTTACGGTCGAATTACGCCGCCAGTGGTTCACTCTCGCCCCCTACTCTCCACAGGTTGCAACCGACGTAATTACCGGCCACAATCGACAGATAGTACCATATCAAAGAGATTCCGAACGATTCGAGCACTTCAAGCCGGCAGCTGAAAATGTAGAATGAATCGGCTATGCAGTGGGGAAATCCGCTAATGATGAATGTCGGTATTCCCAACAAAAGAGGCAGCCACTTTCCCTGACGTGCGAATTTCACTGAAGCGGTCATGATAAATCCGCAGAAAATAGACATCATGAAGTCATTGAGCGCACCGGCTTCGACTCTGGCCCTTATGATTGCCTCAGACGCATCTCTGACCACTTCTGACGATGAAGCCATGTAGCTGCATATGAGACAGCCCAAAAGATTGATCACCAGCACTCCGAAAAGGCGTGCGTGACCTTTCAGGTCGGCAAAGCCTGCCATGCCAGTGAACAACGGCCACCTGAAACAGATGATCGTGGCAAGAGCGAATGCAAACAGTATAGTGCCGAACAACGACCCCGACTTCAAATAAACGATTCCACCGATAGAAATGCAGAGTCCGCTCAGCAGCGACTCTTTGATTGTTTTAAACAGACTGTTATTAACCATTTATGCTATGTAGTTTACTTCAAATTCACAACTGTTATGCCGGCACCACCAAGCCTGACATCTTCATCTTTGAAATCGATGACTCCGTCTAAAGCTCCAAGATACTGCCTTATGGTCTGCCGCAAGGCTCCTGTTCCTGTTCCATGCAGAATTCTGACCCGTGAGATGCCAAACTGAATTGCATCGTCCATGAAATAGGTCACAGCCTGAACAGCCTCATCGGTCCTCATGCCCCTGACATCAATCTCTGGCTTGAAGTTCAACTGGCGGTCACGGTTTGAATCGACTGTCGATGCACTTATAAACGTGGCATTGCCGGCTCCCGTTTTCGGTTTCGACATCGTAAGAGACAAACGGCTCAGATCAACGGTGGTCTTCAACATTCCAAACGCTACACGGGCATTCTTTCCGTTTATCTCAAGTACGGTTCCGGGCTCGCCTGCACCATCGAGTTTGACATTGTCTCCAACTACAATCGTCCGTGTTTCAACGACCTTGGGTTTCGGCATCTGCTTTTTCCGCTTCGGAGCTTTTTTCAGCAACGGGTGTTCGTCGACACCCTCTGACGACATAGCCTCTTTCTCGGCCAACAACCGGCGGCGAGCCTCAAGAGTCGCCTCCTTATCGGCCTGTGCACGTTTGATGTCATGAATCGTACGTTCGATTTTCGCGTTACTGCTTTCGAGAATCCGTGTCGCCTCCTGACGTGCCTCGGCAATAATCTCACGCCGTTTTTCGCTCAAATTTCGCGCGTCTGACTCGTAACGGTCAATAATCTCCTCGAGCCGTCTCTCTTTTTTCTTTATCTCAGTCCGCTTGTTCTCCCAATATCGCTTGTCTCTTGTGATGTCAAGAAGATATTTGTCAAGATTGATATAATCGCTACCTACAATTTCGGCCGCATCGTCAATTATCGACTGTGGCAGACCTGTTTTCCGGGCTATCTCGATGGCAAACGAACTTCCAGGGTTACCGATTGACAATTTGAACATGGGCCGCATCAAATGCCGGTCATAAAGCATCGATCCGTTCACGAGGCCCTCGGTGTCTTCTGCAAAATGTTTGAGATTCTGATAATGCGTGGTGATCACACCCCACATTTCTCTGTTGTTAAATTCTTTCAGAATCGCCTGGGCTATGGCACCACCAATCTGTGGTTCGGTTCCGCCTCCGAATTCATCGATGAGAATCAGAGTCGCTTCGTTTCCACAGTTCAGGAAATGCTTCATGTTTTTCAAGTGGGAGCTATAGGTGCTGAGGTCATCTTCAATCGACTGATCGTCACCGATGTCAATGAATATGTTTTTAAAAATGCCGGTACGCGAATTTTCATACAGAGGAGGAAGCAGGCCTGACTGAAGCATATACTGAACTATTCCGACCGTTTTGAGACACACTGATTTACCTCCGGCATTGGGGCCCGAGATTATCAGTATGCGGCGTTCAGAATTCAGCGTGATGTCAAGAGCGACCATTTCCTTGCCCTGGCGTTTCAGTGACATCTGCAAGCCGGGGTGAATTGCATGATACCACTCGAGTTCAGGCTTGTCAGTCATCGTCGGACATTGCCCTCCGGTCTCTGCGGCAAACAGTGCCTTGGCATTTATGAAATCAAATCTGAACAATATCCGGGCGTCTCGCAACAGATCATCGGCCGAAGGTCTGATCATGTCGGCGAGCATCTTCAATATGCGGGCAATTTCGCGACGTTCCTCAATCTGGAGTTCACGGACCCTGTTGTTAGCTTCAACAATCTCGGCAGGCTCGATGAAGTAGGTTTTGCCCGAAGCCGACTCATCATGTACAATACCCGAGATATGACGTTTATGCATCGGTTGCACCGGAAGCACCAATCTCCCGTCACGGACCGTCGGATTGACATCGGCCGACAGATAACCTTCACCGACCGCTTTTGAAATCACTCTGCGCATGATCGAATTGATGCGTCCTGAGACTGACGACAATTCGCGGCGTATGGAGGCAAGTTCCGGCGAGGCACTGTCTTTCACGTTGCCATGAAGATCTATCACTTTGTCTATCTCTCTCAAGACACCCGGCATCAGAAACAGCTCCGATGCAATCGCATCGAGACGAACATAGGGGGTGACGCCATTTTCATCACGCTTCGTCCTGAAGTAATCAGAAATAGCCGCAGTCGCCTGCAGAAGACGCCTTATGTCTATTATCTCATCTATGCTCAATGAAGTGCCTGCGACCCGAAGACGACCCAATGCATGGCTCATGTCTCCAAGTTCTATTATGTCGGGCCGCTCCCCGGAACCGTTCACCGCGACCATCTCGACAACTTCATCAAGAAGTAGTCTGATCTGCTGATAATCGGCAAGGAACGACATATCACTGACAAGTTCACGAGAACCTGCCGATATACAGAGCTCAGACAAGCGGCGTCGCACCGCGTCAAACCCTATTTTATGCTCAAATGTCTCGGGATAAATCATGACGCAAAATTACTAATTTTTCCTCCTACGTGCAATAATCACGTGTTCACAATTCAACTTATCAGTATTTTTAGTAATTTTGCAACAAAATTTCAACGACAACAGCAAATACACTTTAAATATGCAAGATAAAACAACTTTCGGATCTAAAATCGGTCTCATAGCCGCTACCGTCGGATCGGCAGTCGGACTTGGCAATGTATGGCGATTTCCAGCCGAGACGCAAGCCAATGGTGGAGCTGCATTCCTTCTGATATACGTTTTTTGTGTCTTTCTTCTCGGCATTCCGGTCATGCTCGGAGAATTCACTCTCGGTCGCGGAGGAAAAAGTGACGCGGTCGGGGTCTACCGCCACTTTGCTCCGAAGAAACCATGGTGGATGGCAGGTGCAGTAGCCACATCAGCATCTTACCTTATTTTATGTTTCTACATGGTAGTCGCAGGGTGGACCCTGGAATATCTTATAAAGTCGTTGACCGGCGAACTCTACACTGTCGTCCCAGAAGTAGCGGGAGCATCAGGAATAGAGGCATACGACATTCAGTTCACCGCCAGAATGCATGAGTATATTTCCGACGGTCTTTCTCCAATTCTATACACTTACCTGTTGATACTAATCAATCTCGGAGTGCTTCTTCTCGGAGTGAAAAAAGGCATTGAACGTCTGTCAAACATTCTGATGCCACTGTTGTTCGCCCTCCTTGTTGTCTTTTGTCTTGCTGCATTCACCCTCCCAAAAGCATCAGAAGGACTCAATTTTTTCCTTAATCCCGATTTCTCAAAAATCACGCCCAAGGTCTTCATTGATGCACTCGGACAGGCTTTTTTCTCACTGAGCCTCGGCATGGGCATTCTCGTCACCTATTCATCTTATTTTCCCAAGTCAACCAATCTAACACGAACGGCTGTCACAGTGTCACTCCTCGATTTGCTTGTAGCCGTGATGATGGGACTCATAATCTTTCCCGCCGTCATGTCATTCGGGCTTGAGGATCACACCTTTGAGGGTGTCACACTTGTTTTTGTGACACTGCCCGAAGTCTTCACCCAGATGCCGGGCACTCAACTCTGGTCAGTGTTGTTCTTCTTGCTTCTGCTTGTGGCGGCAGTGACCTCCACAATCTCCATAGCCGAAGTCACGGTTGCATTTTTCCGCGACAGATTTGGAATGAAAAGGCGCAACGCATGTCTTGTCGTGATTCTTCCGCTTTTTATCTTCAGCGCAGTGTGTTCCTTGTCAAACGGTCCGTGGAGCGACTTCAGAATCTATGGCATGACTATTTTTGATTTTCTCGACACATTTGCCACCAACATTCTCTTACCTGTCGGGGCAATCATAATGTCGATTTTCCTTGGGTGGTTCGCTCCTGAAAATCTGCTCTATAACCAATTGACAAACCACGGAACGATCAACTCTCGCCTGCTGCCGGCGATAATCTTCATTTTGAAATGGTTCGCACCAGTCGCGATTACCGTCATTCTCATCGCACGCTTCATTTAGAGCCTGTCTTACATCAATTTTGACTGATAATCTTGTGCCTGACGCAGATATGTCATTAGCAGAAACACCCCGAAGAACGTTATGGCAAGCGCGATATAGATTCCGAACGAATATCCGCAGAACGTGTCGTATAGTCCGTGCAGAACGCTTGGAACCGCAATAGCGAGGAAATAAAGCGAGCGGCGATAAAGTGGATAAAGTTTTGCAAACCCGACAAAATAGCCGGCGATTCCGGTCCACGTGGCATGCAAAAACGGAAGGCTCGTCAGACGCGCTATGTTAAGGAAGAAAGAGACATCGTAGTCATAATTGACATTGACAGACATCTGATACTGGACTCCTTCATAGACTCCGAACGCGATGCCCGACATCAGTCCATAGAACAACAGTGTTTTCGGTTGCAGGGGTTCTAAAGCAAATCTATATATGATCAGAAGCGGCAACATCTTGAAAAACTCTTCAGTCAGACCGACTCCGAACACATAGCCCAACATCTTGACCGGAAACGACGAACCGACCAACATATAGAATGGATTCAGGTTAGGCAGGCCCATTACGTCCCATATAAGAAAGACAACAGCCTGGGTCAGAAAAAAAACCGCAAACACGGTCTTGACGGCGACTTGCTTTGTGGAAAAGAAATAATAGAAAAACAAGCCCCAGATTGTCGAAAAATATAATGCGACAAGATAAAAGACCATGAATCCCGAAATAGGCAGAGTCATCAGCAGACTCGGACAAAGACCTATCAAGGCAAGCAACAGAAAGCGTTTGTCACTGAGCCATTGTTTCTTTCTGAACAGACTGACAGGCAAAATAAGTTCGGAGCCTATTCTCTTAAGCTGCTCACCGAGATTGCCACGATTACCGATTTTTGGCTTCAATCCGGCCTGTTTCAGAAATGTGGATACAGTTGCCGTATAGTTGGTCTGGCTATCTCGGGCACGGTCATGAAGAAGTATTTTTCCGTCATTGACATACTGGAGCACAAGATTAATATCGTATGGGCCGAAACTGCTGTTGTTTCTCTCAATGTAAATAGCCATTTGATTGTTATTTTAGAGTTCTACAAGTTGAGAGAGCCGATGTTCAAGTTCCGTAGATGACAAACGCGTCGTCAGATTCCCGTGATACGCGATCGAGATTCCGCCTGTTTCCTCCGAAACGACGACAGCAACAGCATCGGTGGCTTGCGAGATGCCGAGAGCTGACCTGTGACGGAGGCCGAGGGAACGCGGAATGTTTGTGTCATGGCTGACAGGGAGAATGCATCCGGCAGCTTTTATCTGGTCGCCGGCAATGATCAATGCACCGTCATGGAGGGGCGAGTTCTTGAAGAAAATATTTTCGATCAGGCGTGAGTTGATGTTCGCGTCTATGATGTCTCCGGTCTTCTCATAGTTGTCAAGCGGAACTTTCTGCTGAATGACGATCAGCGCACCGGTCTTGCTCTTAGCCATGTTCATGCAGGCATAAACTATCGGCATGACCCATTTTTTAGAATCACCTCCGTCTTCAGACTTTCTGTGATGAAACAGATTGGTCAAGATTTTCCAACGCTTCTGAGACCCGAGTTCGACGAGAAAACGCTTGATCTGATCCTGAAATATGATGACCAGAATCAACAGGCCTATGCTCATGAACTTATCCAAAATTGAACCCAGCAATCTCATTTCAAGAATCGCCGAGGTCAACACCCAGACTATTATGAACGCCAACACACCATAAAAAATACTTATGGTGCCAGACTCCTTCATGATCTTATATAGATAGTAAAGCATGAAGGCGACTAAAACAATGTCTATTATGTCTTTAATGCCGAATGAATCCAAAGTTTCGTGTCATTTAGTTGTTGCACAAAATATTTCCACAGCCTCACGCGCCTCTTTGACATCGTGTACCCTCAGAATTGACGCTCCCCGGTCAAGCGCGAGAACATTCAAAGCTGTGGTTCCGTTAAGCGACTGCGAGGCATCGATCTTGAGTAGCCTTCCGATCATTGATTTCCGCGATATGCCGACCAACACCGGACAGCCCAATTGCCTGAAAACTTCAAGATCTCTCATCAACCGGTAGTTCTGTTCGACAGTCTTGCCAAATCCGAATCCCGGATCAATGATCACATCGTTCACGCCCGACAACGCGAGCCTGTTGAGCTTCTCACCGAGATCGTCAAGCACAGTGGCGGTGACACCACGCTCACCATAATCGGTCAACGACTGCATTGTTGACGGTGTTCCCCTCATATGCATCAATATGTATGGCACGCCGAGAGCCGCAACGGTTTCAAACATCTTCTCATCTAGATCTCCGCCTGAGATATCGTTGACCATATCACAACCCAATGATCTCACTGCCTCTCGGGCCACATCAGATCTGAACGTGTCTACAGATACAGGCATGTCGGGTGCTATTCGCCTGATCTGCTCCATTCCGGCGGCGAGCCTCCTCTTTTCTTCGTCGGCCGACACTTCGCCGGCTCCGGGCCGCGATGAATAAGCCCCGACGTCAAGCATGTCGGCACCCTCTTCAACCATTCTTTCCACACGCCTTGCAATCGAGTCGGCATCGGTCGTTCGTGAGGCATCGAAGAACGAATCGGGAGTGACGTTGATTATTCCCGCAACGACAGGATGCTCAAATTTGATGAGACGGCCTGAAAGATTGAGCGTAAACGGACGAAAAGATGTCATGGCTATCGGTTATCTTAGATCTTTTTTATTTTCGCAAAGGTAGCAAAAAATCAGGAACCTCGCCAATTTTGATGAGGTTCCTGAAACTAAAGTACTTTTTAACAGGCAATTTACCTGACGGTGATCTTTCGGCTGACAACTGAGTCTGTCATCATGACCCTCACCACATAGGTACCACTTCCGACTTGAGACAGCGACATCACGTTGCCTTCTGCTGCTGCGACAAGAGATCCGTCTGTGGCATAGAGGTAAATCTCCGAGACCTCATCGTCACTCACCACTCTCAGCTCATTGCGGTCATTCTCAATTCTGAACCGGTTGTCAATGACGACATCTTCCACACCTGCCTCACCCGATCGACGCACCATCTGATCGATTGAGAAAGTGCCGCTCTGTGTCACGGGACTTTCCTGCTGGTCAAGACGAATGCCGCAGAACGAATAAGGAGTGCTGTCGAGAAGACCGGTGAGTTTGACCTCGTAATATTTCCAGCCTCTGAAATCAAGGTTAGCAATCCTGTAATATTTCGTGTCGGTGCCACTGGTGAATCCGAGCATCAGATCGTGTCTGTTGAAATCGCCGTTGATATGGAGACCGACAACATCTCCGTCATAATATTGAGCATTGTTCTCTCCGATATAGTCCCAATAGGCGTGCCCCTCGCGGTAGTTACCGAACACATAGGTGAACTTCGAGCCATAGGAACCGAACAGTTTATCGGAAGAAGACCGTGTGTAGGTCGGTGAACTCTTCAACCCTGAACTCAAGTCGGCATTACCGGCAAAGAGAGAACCTTCAAAGGCCTCGACTACCTCGCCTTCTTTCTCCCTGCCTTCATCTGTGGCACTGAACTCGACGACAATATTTTCGTTCAGCGGAAGTTTCTCCGTATCTCGCAATTCGCCCGACAGTGTCGCCTTGTATTTTTTTCCTGCCGTAAGGTTAGCAGTCAGCTGATAAATTACATTACCATATCCGTTTGACAGCGTGTTAAACTTACAAGAACGCTTGTTTGGAGACAATGACACACCGCTCTCATCGGTAATGACAAGTTGGTCATAGATCTTTGAATAATCGATCGATTTGTCGAAGCGGAATTCCAACACCGGCTTCTGGTAGTGGATCACACCACCGTCTGTCGGATAGGTGTCTGTCAGCTCAAGACGACTGCGTCCGCGTGTCGTGAACGAGAACTCAAAGTCCGACTCCATCTCAGGGTGAGCCACATGGCGGTCGGGAGTACATGCCGAACTTGCGAGTCTCACCGTGTAGGTTGTCGAAGCGTCAAACGAAATGTCAGGGATAAACTCGACCTTACGGTAAGAATCTGAAAAACGCATATATCCGTCAACTTCCGGAGTGATTGAGAATGCTTTCTCAAATGACTCCACGTCGACATCGTAATTGAATCTCATCTCTACTCGGGTCGCACAGCTGACAAGTTCGTCGTCGGCGACATCCGGACTGTGTGACGTGACCTTCAACGGATCGGGACGCTTCATGCTCAACGGAGCATCGTTATAAGTGACCTCATTCGCTTTTACACTGACTTGATATTCCTCACTGTAATACTGATCGTGAGTAACCTTGACAGTATAGTCTCCGGGGGCGACCTCACGGAACACGAACACGCCATTATACATGTTGTCGGTAGCCTTGCTCTGAACTACATTTCCGGCTTTGTCAAGCAATTTGACAAAGGCTCCGTTAATGGGTGCGAAGCGGTCTCGCCCATAATTTGAGAAAGACACCGGCATGTCTTTCTCACGCAGATTGTGATCGTCATAGACCACACCGGCGACATTTCCTGTCACAAAACGGTCTTCAGTGTCATAAAACTCCATGATGGTCTTGACAAAATGCCATGCTTCAAGCCACCAGAAATCGTCGTTCATCAAACGATATGCCTCAGGACGATGCTCATGCATGCCACCCTCTGACAGCAATCCGACGACATAAAGCGTGCGGAGAACGCCAAGACCACCTTTCCACTGATTGTCATAGAACGTCAGGTCACCACAGACATACTCCGTGTCACGTGTCCAATGAGACAGTTTGCTCGAATGCAGGTTTTTCCACAATATCTTACTCAGAGTGACATTCTCCGGATAGCGCGGCGTTCCGATGACATTCTCGCGGTAAAGCATCAGCGGATAATTCACATCTTCTCCCGCATTTGAATGAATGGAGAAGAACAAGTCAACACCGAGCTGATTGGCCTCTTCGGCAATTCCAGACAACGACCTGTCGTCTGCTTCCGTATTTTTTGTACGTGAGAGGTAGGGTTTCGCACCAAGTGATTTGAGAATATGATACATATGCAACCCTTTGTATAGGTTGCTTTTTGATTCCCAGTAACCCGCGGTGTCGTTTGAGGCGAACGGATAGATCTGAATCGGTCGGTCATTGCTTGTATAACCGCCATGACCGGGATTGATATAGATCTTCAGATCACTCATTCGTTTGGCATCGGCTGAGACGAATGCCATAAGCGCCAAAAGCGCGAAAATTATCTTTTTCATTTCTTATCGGGCATTTGGCGGTTCACAATCACGTTCATTCTATACATCTCTCCTTCGACTGTCGAATAGACAACATCTCCGGTCACAGGCGACGCTGTAAGTTCTGATACCGTCACTTCATCAGGCGTTACCGAAACTTCACCCCCTGTTGTCAGATCGAGAACGACAATTTTTGATTCGGTGACGACATAACCATCATCGCTGGTGACAACAAAAGCCACGGCATCATTGTCAACCCACGACGGAAAATCACCCTTCAGTGACAGACAACGCGCATTAGAGCCGTCAAGATCACTTACGAACACTCCTTTGAACGGCTCATTGAACAACAGACGTGTGCCGTCGGGCGAGATAGACGCCCAGAGATAGGAATGTGCTCCGTCGACAGGCGACAATTCTTTGACAACGCCATCTACGGCAACATTAATGTGATCATAATCGGCCACAGCATATGTGGTCCGGTCGATTGACTGAAGGGCTTTTGACTTTCGGCTCGGTCCTTCAAGACGTGTGCTGCGTCCTGTCAAGATGTCGACGCATCTCACATCGCGGTTGATCAACCCATCGACGCTGACCGCTGTACGGTAAAAGACCCTGCGGCTGTCAGTCGAAAAGACAGGGGCGAAACCTGCGGCCGCCGATTCATCGAGCAACGAAACAGCCCCGGTAGACATGTCATAGGCGTTGAGGCCGGTGTGGTCAACTGATGAATACAGCAACAACGCACCGTCAGGACTGAGAACGGGGTGACATGCGTCTCCCGGCATCTTCAGGCCGACGGCGTCAGTCACTTCAATTTCGACAGCACCTGCCGAGGCCGAAGCCACAACAAGTGCTGTCATGATAGCAATTGATTTATAGGAAATCATCTGATCAATGTTTTACAATTATTTTCTTCACAGCCACGTTTCCGGAATTGGCGAGCGTGATTTTTGCGAAATAAACTCCGTCGGCAATTGAAGAAACGTTGATTACGTTACCTGAAGCCGAAGCTACCGTAGCACCCGACATCGAGACAAGCTCAACCGATGAGATCAACATATCGGCATTGGCCACCAACAGTTCAGAGGCAGGATTGGGTCCGACAGTGACACCGGCAATCTCGACGGTCTCGACACCGCTGTTTTCCTTGACCATATTGAGGTCGTCAAGACGAATCATGCCTTTGTGGCTCATCTGGGTCGGCACCTCGATCAGTTTAAATCCTGTGAAGGTATATGTTACTCCGCCTTCAAGCTCGGTCAAAGGAATCTCGATATACTTCCAACCGAGGAAATCGAGATTGGCGATCTTGGCATATTTCACATTTGTCTCTGATGTGAACTGCGCGAACAGTTCGTTGCCAGAAAGGTCACCATAGATATGTGCTGAAACGATATCTCCGGTTGAAACTGTCAGTTCAGAGGGAACCGAGCGGTCAAACGTAAGTTCTCCGGGCTCCTCGTTATTTTTTACAAACACATAGTCTACAGCCACAGCCGAAGTTCCGAAAAGACGCTCTTTGGTGTCTCCGCTGACTTTGGCACTTTCAAAGCCTTTTGAATCATCACTGTTGAAAGTGAACAATGTCGCATCGTCAAACCCGTCTATGTTCTTCTGGTCATTCTTGGCCTCGCCGGCATCCACTGCCTTGAAATCGATTGACTCACCGTGGCTGAGCGTGATACCGTCGGCATCGGCGATCTTGTCTGAAAGTTCAATGTGGTAAGATTCGCCCACTGTCAGCGACTTAGTGAACGGAATGCGGACAAAGCCATATTCGTCACCGGTCTTGCTGTAGGTCATTCCACGTGTGTTCAGGCTGACCTTCGCTCCTTTGGAGTCCGTGATTGTGATCTGGTTGAGAATGTTTCTCGTTGCAGGATATTTGTCGAAACGCAACTCGATCGAAGCCCCCTTGTAGTGGACATCATCACCATTTTTCGGGAAGTGTCCGAGCATCTCCATGAAGTTGCGGTCTGTTGTGAAAAACGACAGTTCAAACGGTTTTTCAAGATTCATGTTTCCGGGGTGCGACGCTTCCGTTGAAAGAACCACCTTATAATTTGTGTTTGTGGCAAACGGAACTGAAGGCACAAATGTCATAACCGTGTTTGATTCTGACCAGACAAATTTACCCTCGACAGCCGGAGTGATCGAAAATGCACGCTCTGTCGACTTAGTGTCCATATCCCAGTTGAACGTGAATGAGATTTTGGTGTTGCATAGCAACGGTTCGTCTCCTTCTTTCCAAACCGGTGAATAGCTGACCACGACAGGAGGAGTGTTTCTGACCTTGTCCATTTTGATGTTGGCATATGTGGCGCAATCGGCCTTCACTTCAACCGAAGTCTCATAGGTGTAATGTGTGTCTTTGGTCGCCACCAGGTTATATGTACCGGGCTCCAGATCTTTAAACGCATAGACACCGTTGAACAGATTGTCAGTGACATATTCCGCCAGCTTCTTCGACTTGTCGGCATTGTAGAGCTCTATTTTGGCACCATCGACCGTTGTCAACAAGTCTTCGTTAAACATTTTGTATGAGCCCTCACGAAGAAAACGTGAATCGTTGACACGTCCGATGATCACTCCCTTTGTATCACCCTGCAAGCCGAAATATTCATCGACCGCCTTGCGGAAATGCCATGCCTCGAGCCACTTGAAATCGTTATTCATCAAACGGTAGGTTTCAGGAATATAATCATGGAATGATCCTTCCGACAGCATTCCGTCTACAGTCAGAGCGCGCAGAACGCCGAGACCCGACGTACCCCATGATTTGTAGAACGACCAGTCACCGCGAATGGCATAATTATTTGTCCATACAGTCACACCGTTCTCATAGAGATGTTTACCTAAAATTCCCGACATTTTCTTTGCATTTTCACGTACAGGCTCATCGTCATACCCGCGGTAGAGCATCAGGGGGAAGTTGGTACGCGAACTTGTTCCGGTCGCGTTCGAGTGTATCGAGAAGAAGAAATCGGCCTTTTTCTCATTTGCAAGTCGTCCGATTGTCGTCAGACCGAGGTCATCGGCCGTAGTGTTTGTTACACGCGACATATAGACCTTTATTCCTTTGGCCTGCAGAAGTTCACGCAACATCAAGCCTTTGTCGAGATTTGCGTTCGATTCCCAGAAACCTTCCGGATCACCCTGGGCAAAGGGCTCGATGACAACGTTACGGTCATCTGAATCATGACCGCCGTGTCCGGGATTGATGTAGATTATCAAATCAGACGGATTCACCGCCGGCATGGTCAGCGAAGCCATAGAACACGCTGCAAGAGTCAACAATATTTTTTTCATGGCGGTTATTTTTTGATCGGTTTGACATTCATTAGAAAGAGACGTCCGTCAATAGTGTTGTAGACGATTTTCGATCCGTCGGCCGACGCACTCGGATTCATTGTCATCGTCTCAGGTTTGGTCAGCGGCTGAACCTCGCCTCCGTCAATCGACAAGGCGACAATTTGCGACGAACTGAACTGGTGGCCGTCGTCAGTTGCTTTCATGGCTACAATGACATTGTCACCCAACCAGCTCGGAGACTCATAATTTCCGAGGGTAGAGAGCACCCGACCATGCAGATCGGTTATGACTATGCCCTTTCCTGCGGCAAAAAACATGATTTTTGTACGGTCAGGCGACACCGATGGCCAAAGATAACCGGCATAAGACTCGACAGGCTCACAGACGGTCTCTTTTCCATTGACAGTGATGAACAGTTTCGAGTCTTCGACGCGTGCGCTGACATCGGAGGCTACGGCACGCACACCACGGTTGTTTTTCAACTCGACCGATTGTTTCTTTATCGCTTTTTCACCATAAGTGCCTTTTTCACGGGTTTCAAAGACAACGCGGTTACCTGAAAACGCGGCATTCAGGCCGGCACGTGGTTCCGTGCTGATGCGTGTCGTGACATTATCTTCAAGATCTACCATTTTCAAACCGGTGAAATTGGCTGATGTGAACAATACCCGTGTGCCTGAAGCATCAATCACAGGATAATACATGTCGTTTTCCACACCCTGCAGAAGAGGGGTGACAGAGGAGACTTCGACAACCTGCGCGCTGAGCGACAGAGAGGCGGCAGCACACCCCAACAATAGATTCAGTTTTTTCATTGATATGAGATTTTGTTATTTTACTATTACTTTTCGAACAACATTTCCCGACTTTGTTGAAACCGAGAGCATGTAAACACCCGGGGCCAATGCGGGAATATCGAAGTTGACCACCGTCTGGCCGGCCGGCGACGAATAAACCGACGCACCGCTGAGGTTAAACAGTTCGACAGCTGTGATGTCTTCGCTACCTGAAACAGTCAGAGCCGAACCCGACATGACCGGATTAGGCCATACTGAGATATTTGAGGCTCCGTCGCCTGCCGTCACATCTTCGACTCCGGCAGAGTAATTGTCATATTCGGCATGAAGGTCTTTAATAGCTATTGTCTGCTCCCCTTTGTTAGCCGATGAGATCGAAGTGTAGAAATCAAGTTGCTTGAGCGTATAGGGATAGCTTGCGAGATCGGCGGGATTACCGGCATGCTCGATCGGAAGATTGATCGTGACCTCGGCTCCGGCTTTGAAAACCGTTCCGTCGGTCGGCGTCACTTTAACAATCGACTGCTGAGGCTTGCTTGCCGATCTTATATCCACGTCAATATATTTCAAATCGATCGAGGGAACGAAAGTCAAGACAATGCGGTCGGGAAGACTGTAGAATTTCAGATCTTTGCTCATGCGGACATATGGTGTGCGAGGAGATCCGTATGTAAACGACAGCGTGCCTTGTCCGTCAATAGCTGTTTTGGTGATTCCGCTCGACGCTTTGGTAGCCCACGACGACCAGTCGGTTTCATTGATGCGGGGCGAGGGTGCGATCTCGACCGTCACGCTCGTTTTGTCAACGAAATCACCGATTCGGCCGGTAACCTCTGTCGTACCCTCTTTCAAACCTTTGAGAACACCCTTTTCATCAATCATGGCCACGCTGTTGTCCTCAACAGTCCACTCGATTGACGACGGATCATAGGTATAGACATTGTCACCTATGCTTGCTGTCACTTCCATTGCATAACTGCGTGTGGCATCGATCAAGATCGGATTGATTCTGATTTTCAGTTCGGCTGACAGAACATTGATGTTTTTCGAGACTGAGACCCCGTTGTAGGTTGCCGTCAGCAGACCTGACATCTGGGTACCTCCGGCGGTGAAAACTGAACCGGAGCAGCTGCCCAATTCGGCCGGGCATGAAAGGGTGAAACCTTTAACATCGGTGTCTATCAGATCGCCATATTGGTTATACCCGAGCACTTTAGGTGTGAACGACGAATAGACCGGGGCCTGCAGTGTGTTCTCTTCAAATTCAAGACGTGCGACAGTGTTGTCTTCCGGGGCCGTTGAAATCAGGAACATGCCGTTTGCAACAGCACGCGGATTGCCCTCGGTCGTCGTGTTTATCACCTTACCCTCGACAAGCATCTCAGCCGAACCACCGGCATCGAAGCTGACCGCACTCGCGCAACCATAGTGTTTGAGAATGTAGCACATCTCGCGTGTCGAACAGCCCTTTGAATTACCATAAATCTTATCGTTTGACTTGTCTATGACAATAACAAAAAGCTTACGGCGGTCGGCCGAAGTACCATATCCGGTGCGGCTATAAACCTGAGCGTTGTAGCTCATGTCATTTGCATCGGTCAACTCGCCATCAAGCAGAACGGTTCCGAGACCGCCGATGATCTGTTCCAGTTTCGGACGGTCTCCCCGGCCTTTAGTCGAAGTCGACCACCCGTAGTTCACCGTGACCTTATCACCCGGCACAAGTTTCGCCAACAGGTCTTTGTTGGCACCGCGTCCGACGAGTGCGAGATCATTGTTTCCGAGTGTGCCCTGACCGGCATCGGTTCTGACCTCCTTGACGACAAACTCGATGTCTTCCGCCGACATCCAACGCTGTCCTTCTGCGAGATCAAGGAGCACCTCAGTCGCCTGACCGGCAACGTCCATGAAATGGTTCTTGCCGTCTGTGCCTACATATTGATCAACGGGCATGAATTTCTTAGATGTTCCATAAAACGAATTGTACATGACCAATTCACCGTCACGACAAACCTTGTTTGACTGAATTATCTCGAGTTGCCCGAGTTTTTCGTTATTAATGGCGGTTGCATAAAACGCCATTGATTTAACCCACATATTCTTGTCGGTGTCGATTCCGACAATCGCCGACTTTTTCCAACCGCCGACCCACTGGTCACTGTGGTGGTTTGTTTCGGTGATGATCTTGCCGTTTCTGAGATTGGCGTTATATGTGGCCCCGATCAGTTTGTCACTCCAGGGTTCCTGTGTCGCCACACACCAGAAATTGGCGTTTGCGCCTCCCAACACTTTGTGTCCGGGCGTAGTCATGCGCTTCGAAGCCGAAGACAGGGCCTCCGTCTTATAAAGAGTCTCGGATGCCTGCATCGTCTCGACGCGAGTGTAGGGATTATCAAGATCCATGACAAGCATGTTGACGTTCAGAGGAAAATCCGTAATGCGGAGACGTGTATATTTCACTCCGGGACCGAGATCGCGTTCAATCAACGTCTCAGCCTGATAGGGGGTGTTTCCAAACATGATTGTCTCCGCAGTAGTCTGAAGAGACAGAAACATTGCTATTGAAGCAGGTAGTAGAAGTTTATTCATCTTAAGTGATAACGAGTTAGTTGGCAATTATATATTATGTGCAAATATAAGACTAAATTTTTGTTCTACTTGCTTAAAATTTGTTAATCATTGTTATAAGAAATGATTAACAGCTTTTTAAAAAAATTTTTCAGAAAAGATTGACTCCGATTAAAAATCGTTGTATCTTTGTGAACTATCAATTCTCAATTAACCCATAAAACCATACATTATGAAAAAGCATAATTTCTATGCCGGACCTTCAATTCTGAGTCAGTACACAATTCAGAACACAGCCGATGCGATCATTAATTTTGCAGACATGGGCTTGTCCATTCTCGAAATCTCTCACCGCAGCAAACAATTCCAGGCCGTTATGGACGAGGCGACAGCGTTGGTGAAAGAATTGCTCGAAGTACCCGAGGGCTACAGCGTGCTGTTTCTGGGCGGAGGCGCAAGCCTTCAGTTCTGCATGGTTCCTTTCAACATGCTTGAGACAAAAGCCGCATACCTAAACACCGGCGTATGGTCAACAAAAGCAATAAAAGAAGCCAAAATTTTTGGTGAGGTTGTCGAAGTGGCCTCTTCAAAAGACCGCAATTTCAACTACATACCGAAGGACTTTACCGTTCCTCAAGATGTCGACTATTTCCACTACACCACAAACAACACAATCTACGGCACAGAGATACGCAAAGATCCCGATGCCGGCAATGTACGCCTCATTGCCGACATGTCGTCTGACATCTTCTCCCGTCAGATAGACGTTTCCAAATATGACATCATCTATGCGGGCGCACAGAAAAACCTCGCACCTGCCGGTGTGACAATCGCCATTGTCCGCGATGATGCTCTCGGACATGTCACACGCCCGATTCCGACAATGCTCGACTACCGCACTCATGTGAAAAAGGGTTCAATGTTCAACACGCCACCGGTTCTGCCGATCTTCTCCGCTCTTCAGACCTTGAAATATTACAAACAGCTCGGCGGCATAAAAGAAATTGAAAAGGTAGATCTCGCAAAAGCCGCGAAACTCTATGAGACAATCGATTCAAGCCGCATGTTCGTGGCCACAGTTCCCGATCATGCCGACCGTTCGATCATGAACGTATGCTTTGTGATGAAACCCGAATACGCTGAACTTGAAAAAGACTTCATCGACTTCGCTACAACAAAAGGCATCGTAGGCATAAAAGGACACCGTGATGTCGGCGGTTTCCGCGCGTCACTCTACAACGCGCTCCCGATGGAAAGCGTTGACGCACTTGTTGCTTGCATGAAGGAATTTCAGTCAAACCACTAAACACACGTCGCACTATGAAAGTACTCGTTGCAACTGAAAAGCCGTTTGCGGCTGTAGCCGTCAACGGCATACGCGAGGTTATTGAAGGAGCCGGTTATGAACTCGAACTCCTTGAAAAATACAGCGATAAGAAAGAGTTTCTAGCTGCCGTCGCGACAGCCGACGGACTGATCATTCGCAGTGACAAAGTCGACAGCGAAGTTCTTGATGCCGCCAGACAACTCAAAGTTGTTGTGCGCGCGGGCGCAGGATATGACAATGTGGATCTCGCCTCTGCGACAGCCCATGGTGTATGTGTCGAAAACACACCCGGACAAAATTCAAACGCAGTTGCCGAACTTGTTTTCGGACTTGCCGTCATGGCCGTCAGAAACATGTATGACGGAACTTCGGGCAGCGAGCTGAAAGATAAGAACATCGGCATACACGCGTTTGGCCAGGTTGGACGAAACGTAGCACGCATTGCAAAAGGCTTCGGCATGAAAGTCAGCGCCCTCGACCCCTATTGCCCCGACGAAGCAATCGTGGCCGCCGGAGTGGAACCGGTTCACAGTGTCGAAGAACTCTATCGCAACAACAAGATTGTGTCTCTCCACATTCCGGCTACCGACGAGACACGCAAGTCGGTCGGATTTGACCTCATAACCCTGCTGCCGAAAAACGGAGTGCTTGTCAATACCGCCCGCAAAGAGGTCATTGATGAGGACGGTCTTGCAAAAGCACTGCGGGAACGCCCCGACATCAAATATGTCGCCGATATCAGACCCGACAACGCCGATGCCCTTAAAGAAGAGTTCGGGAACCGTGTTTTCTTCACACCCAAAAAAATGGGAGCACAGACTTCTGAAGCAAACATCAACGCCGGTATCGCCGCCGCACGCCAGGTGGTGGCATTCCTGCGCGACGGAGTTGATAAATTCAGAGTCAACAAGTAACCGCCAATAAACATTTAAGCTTTGAGGAGCGTTTAGAGTATAAACTTTAAACGCTCCTCAATTATGTCTGACCGCTATACTTATCAAGAAAAAGAGGAATTGCCCGACAGCGCGTTCGGACTTCCTGAAAGAAGAGAATATCCGATGACCGATGCCGCACATGTCAGAGCGGCGGAAGCCTATTTCAGATATTGCCCTGAAGAATTAAAACCACGTCTGGCACGCGCCATAATGACACGCGCCAAAGAATTTGATGTCGACGTGCAAAGCCCGACTATCCTCAGCTATGTCAGACAATGACCCATAGACTTTTCCGTCGCCCACAGCCGGCAGACCGTAGTCCAATCTAAAACGGAATCACACTGTAAGCATCAATCAGTCAATGCCGGTGACTGCCGCGGACATTTCCAGCCGGCTGTGAGACGCAAAAGTTAATTTATTTTAAGCTAAGTTTTAAAATCCTACGAACAATAGGATTTATTAACAAAAGTTGTAACTTTGTCTGCTGAAAAGAAAAAATGGTCTCACGCCACATTCAACTGACATGAATATCGAAAATTTCAAAGATATATCCCCCTATGAAAACAGTGAGGTTGCTTCAAAACTCGCTCAATTAGTGAAAGAACCGGGGTTCGAACATGCGGTCAGATTTGTCATGCCAAATGTTGACTATCCAACTTTTTCAGCACAATTGGCGACCATAGACAACAAAGAAGACTTTCAGAAAAAAATAATGTACCCGTTTCTCGTGTGGCTCGAAAAGAACACGACTTCGGGTGTGTCAATCAGTGGGATAGAGAATTATGAACCCGGCACTTCCTACACGTTTATCACCAACCACCGTGACATAGTGCTTGACGCATCTTTCCTCAACCTCAACCTGATCAACCACAACCTTCCGACAACCGAAATAGCCATTGGTGACAACCTGCTGATCTATGACTGGATCGACGATCTTGTCAGACTTAACAAGAGCTTCATTGTCAGACGCAATCTGAAACTCACCAAAGCTCTTGAAGCGGCAAAACATCTTTCGGCATACATTCATTTCGCCATACTCCACAAACATGAGTCAATCTGGATCGCACAACGCGAAGGCCGCGCAAAAGACTCCAACGACCTGACTCAGGAGAGCCTCATTAAGATGCTCGGACTCGGAGGTGACGGTTCGATGAGAGAGAACATCGAGTCTGTCAACTTGCTCCCCACTGCGATATCCTATGAATATGACCCCAATGATTATCTTAAGGTCAAGGAATTCCTCCTCAAGAAACGTGATCCCAACTTCAAGAAATCGCAACACGACGACTTGTTGAGCATGGAAACCGGGCTTCTCAAGGGCAAGGGGCACATACACTTCACAATCGGCAAATGTCTTACCGGACGTCTCAGACAATTGCCAGCCGATATCGATAAAAACAGTTTCGTACGCACTGTCTGCGACATGATTGACAATCAGATCCACTCAGGCTATCAGATCTATCCGATCAATTATGTTGCATACGACCGTCTGAACGGAGATCACCGCTTTTCTGAGCACTATACGGATGAAGAAGAGCGAAACGCGCTCGATTATATCGACCGGCAGTTATCGCTGATTGATGTCGAAGACATCACCCCTGAGGAAACAGTTTTCATGCGCGAGAAAATGTTTGGAATGTATGCCAATCCCCTCGCCAACAAATTGAAAGCTGAGGAACAATAATTCTGTACCAAACCATGAGACTGCCGTTGCTGATCATTGCGCTGATGATTGTTGTCGAGATTTTAACCGACAGCTACATCTATTGTGCGATCGGCAAAAGAATCAGGAAACCGAGATGCTGGCGCATGCTTCATGTGACAGTGTCAATCTTGTTTACGGCAGGTTTGCTCTGTCCGTTCCTGCTGCCGGTCAGATCAGGCAGTGACGCACAGTTGAGATTCGTAATGTGGACCCTCTATTCGTTTTTGTCGGTCTACATTTCAAAATTAATATGGATACTCTTTGATCTTATCGCCAAAATTCCGGAATTGGCCGGGTGGTTCAGGCTAAGAAGTGTCTCGATTGCCGGAGGTGTGGCAGCTGCAGCGGTGTTTTGCATCATGTGGTGGGGTGCGCTGTTCAACCGATTCTCAATTGATGTCAAGGAGGTGTCTGTAGAAATCGCGTCGCTTCCGGCAGAATTTGACGGTTACCGCATTGTCCAGTTATCAGATCTACATGTGGGCACATTTGGCAACGACACCACGTTTGTTTCTGAAATCGTCACTACTGTCAACGATCTGAAACCCGATCTGATAGTTTTCACCGGAGATATCGTCAACCGCCGTTCATCGGAGCTATCGCCCTTCGCACTAACCTTGTCACGACTCCACGCACCCGACGGGGTTCTGTCAATTCTCGGAAACCACGACTACGGAGATTACTCTGAGTGGCCCGATGAAAGAGCAAAGGAAAACAACATGAAACTTCTGAAAAGGCTGAACATGTTAATGGGGTGGAGACTGTTGCTTAACGAAACCCAGTTCATCAACAAAGGGAATGACTCGATCGCCGTTATCGGTGTCGAGAATATCGGTGACGCACCGTTTCCGGTTTACGGATCGCTAAAGCAGGCCTATCCCGACCTGTCCGATTCTGTTACAAAGATTTTACTCACACACAATCCGGCCCATTGGTCAGACTCTATTTCGGGGCATAAAGATGTGAATATCCAGCTGTCGCTGTCGGGTCACACACATGCCATGCAGATGACAATCGGATCATTCTCACCGGCAAAATACCGCTATAAAAACTGGGGAGGCCTCTATGCCGACGAAACCACTTCAAACCAATTGTACGTAAACATCGGCGAGGGTACAGTCGGATTGCCTGCAAGAATTGGTGCGACACCCGAAATCACTGTGATCACGTTAAAAAAGCCATAACAAAACCACCCTGTGGACATTATTGCAACCATCCGCCAGAAGCTATCGATTCAGCAAAGACGGGTCGAAGCAGTTGTGTCGCTGCTCGATTCGGGGGCGACAATTCCATTTATCAGCCGTTACAGAAAAGAAGCTACCGGATCTCTTGACGAAGTCTCGATTCAGGATATCGAACAGTCGCTCGGCCGGCTGCGTGAGCTCGAGAAACGAAAGGAAACGGTAGTGGAAGCTATTGAAAACGCGGGAGCGATGACCGGTGAGCTGAGACAACGCATTGACCAGTGTAGTGACAGCGTGACACTCGAAGACATCTATCTGCCGTTCAAGCCCCGTCGGCGCACCCGTGCAGCCATAGCTCGCGAGAAAGGACTCGAACCACTTGCCAAAATCATAATGAGCCGCGACTCGGGCGACATCGACCGTAAAGCAAGACGTTTTGTCAATGACACAGTCTCTTCAGCAGCTGAAGCTATAGAGGGGGCAGGCGACATAATTGCCGAGTGGGTCAATGAAAATGAACGTTCACGCAACTTTGTCAGAAACCGTTTCGCCCGTGAGGCTATCATCAGCTCAAAAGTTATCAAAGGCAAAGAGGAAGCGGGTGGCAACTATTCTCAATATTTTGATTTCAGCGAGCCGCTGAAACGCTGTTCCTCCCACCGTTATCTTGCAATGAGGCGCGGTGAGAATGAAGGCATTCTGCGCGTTTCAATCTCGATCGACGATTCAGAGACAATCGACAGGCTCGACAGTCAATGGACACGGCAGGCCGCAGACAAAACCACATCTGAGATCATCAGTAAAGCTGTCGCTGACGGCTACAGGCGGTTGCTAAGACCGTCAGTAGAAAACGAAACCGCGGTTTCAGCAAAAACCAACGCCGACAGCGTCGCGATCAAAGCGTTCGCCGACAACGTCAGACAGCTTCTCATGGCTCCGCCGTTGGGCAACAAACGGGTTCTTGCGATCGACCCGGGATTCAGAACGGGTTGCAAGATTGTCTGCCTTGACGAACAAGGTTTGCTGATGCACAATGATGTGATATATCCTACCCCGCCACGCAACGAGACCCGCGAGGCCGCACGTAAAATAGCACGTCTCGTCGAGTCATATAAAATCGATGCGATATCAATCGGCAACGGAACGGCAAGCCGCGAGACCGAACGCTTTATCAAGGGTGTCACCTTTCCAAGAAGTGTCGACGTGTTTGTCGTCAATGAGAATGGTGCGAGCGTCTACTCTGCGTCAAAAATCGCGAGAGAGGAGTTTCCTGATAAGGATGTCACGGTCAGAGGTGCCGTTTCTATCGGACGCCGTCTGATAGATCCGCTTGCCGAACTTGTTAAAATCGACCCAAAATCGATCGGAGTCGGACAATATCAACACGATGTCGACCAGACACGCCTGAAAGAAGCACTCGATTTCACAGTCATGAACTGTGTCAACAGTGTCGGAGTTAATGTCAACACCGCATCGCCCCAGCTGTTGGCCTATGTGTCGGGAATCGGTCCGGCTCTGGCCGCCAACATAGTGGCATACCGCACCGAGCACGGAGACTTCACTTCACGGCAGCAGCTTAAAAAAGTCGCCAGACTCGGTGACAAGGCTTTTGAACAATGTGCCGGATTCCTGAGAATTCCAGGTGCTGAAAATCCGCTTGACAACAGCGCGGTTCACCCTGAGAGTTATCATGTCGTCGAACAGATGGCCCGTGACCTCAAAATGAAAGTGTCGGAACTGATCAGCAACCATGATGCCATTTCGCGCATTGACTTGACCAAATATGTAAACGAGACAATCGGCTTGCCGACTTTAAATGACATTGTAGCCGAGCTTGAGAAACCCGGACGTGATCCGCGCAAGAAGATTGCCGTCTTTGAGTTTGACCCGTCGGTAAAAGAGATATCAGACTTGAAACCGGACATGGAACTTGCAGGCATCGTCAATAACATCACCGATTTCGGTGCATTTGTTGACATCGGTGTTCACCAGAGCGGTCTCGTTCACATTTCACAAATGAGTGAAAAGCGAATCAGCTCACCACACGACGTGGTAAGCCTTAACCAACCGGTCAAAGTCAGAGTTCTGGAAGTTGATCTCGACCGCAAACGAATAGCGTTGACAATGAAAGGAGTTCAACAGTGAGAAAACGGGTTGTGATCGGATTAGGCAGCAATGCCCCTGACCGCCATGAAGCGGTGACGGATGCGGTCAAATGGTTGCGCACCAAACTGACTGATGTTTATGCCTGCGCTCCATACCCGACAGAATATGAAGGTGAGACCGACGATGATAGAACATATCTAAACGCGGTGGCATCAGGTTTCACCGACTTGCCGTCTGATATTTTGACCTGCATGCTGAAGGAATATGAGACAGCCCACGGACGAGTACGCCGATCTGGCATAAATAATCTCGTGACCATAGACCTTGACCTCGTAATCTATGATGACACGATTGTCAAACCGGGCGAATTGTCAAAGCGATATTTCTTAAAGGGATTTGATCTGATCAAATCACACCGATCGAATTAAGAAAGACAAGCAATATCGCGACAGGACAGACATAGCGAAGACAAAAAACAAGCAACGGAAGCGGTTTGAATCTAACAGTTCCAAAATTGGTCATCTGGGTTTTCAGATAGCGGCGTTCAAGAAACCAACCGACAAAAATAGAGAAGACAAATCCTCCTACCGGCAGAAAAATGTTGGATGTCGCATAGTCAAACAATCCGAAAACCGTCTTACCCATTATGGTCACATCACTCATGCAGCCGAAACTGAGTGTGCACAATATACCGAAAAACATGACGATCGAAGTGCTGACAAATGTAGCTTTTCTGCGGCTCATCTGACATTCCTCGACAAAAAACGAGATATTGGTCTCACTCATCGATATCGTAGAAGTCAACGATGCAAGAAACAACAGGAAAAAGAAAAATGCCGACCACAGCACTCCACCCGGCAACTGATGAAAAATTGCCGGCAAGACCTCAAAAACGAGCGTCGGACCTGCCTCCGGCGACATACCGAACGAAAATACGGCCGGAAAAATTATTATTCCGGCAAGAATGGCCACTGCCGTGTCGAGTGTAGCCGTCATCATAGCCGATCGACCGATGCGTGTTCGGTCATTAAAATAAGAACCGTAGGTCAGCATGCAGCCAAGGCCGAGACTGAGAGTGAAAAATGCCTGACCGAGCGCACCGAGAATCACCCCTGAATCAATCTTGGAGAAATCGGGTTTGAACAGAAACTGCAGTCCCTCGGCCGCTTTTGGCATCATCAGCGAATTGACACAGAAGACCAACAGCATCAGAAACAACAGCGGTGTCAGAATATTTGAGGCCTTTTCTATGCCTTTGGTCACTCCACGCACAACAATCAACAGGTTACATAAAAGAAAAATCACCGTCCACATCACCGGACGCCAGTTGCCTGAACTGAACGAATCGAAATGGGCATGGTATTCGCTTTCAGAAGCGAAATCAAGCGCACCGGCTGCCGATTGGAAACAATATTCCATTGTCCAGCCTGCAATGACTGAATAGAAACTCAAGATCATCAATGATGACAGTATGCCGAGATAACCCACCAGATGCCATTTACCGGCCGGAGCGAGTTTACGCAACGCGCCGAAAACATTGCTGCGCGTCGAACGTCCGAGAATAAATTCCGAACACAACACCGGCACTCCGATCAAAAAGATAAAGACTACATAGAACAACATGAACGCCCCTCCGCCGTGTGTGCCGGCTTCATAAGGGAATCTCCAGATATTACCCAAACCTACCGCAGAACCCACAGTCGTCGCAATCGCGCCAAGACGTGTGGTGAACACAGCACGATTTGTTTGATTTTCAGTCTTTGTCATCTTATTTGCAAAAAAATTGACGCAAATTTAGTTATTTTCGTTTCGATATACAAGTATTGAACCATTTTTCAAAGGTCTGTCACTTCAGATCTTCGGTCGCGACTATCATTATTCTGGACCCATCGGCAAGAGTAGTTGCAAAAAGGCGTAAAGATCCTCCCTGACTGACATGCAACTTCTTATAAAGCTGATCGACAGACATAGGGAAATTGCGCGACGTCACGTTGATTCTCGGATAACGGGCTGCAAATCGTTTGATATTTGATGAAGAGAAATCGAGAGTCTCGATGATGCGCAGAAACCTTCCAGGCAAAATGTCGACCGGCTGCTCCGCCACATAAAGGTTGGTGTTGTCAGCCAGTTTAGCAAAACCAGGGTGACGCGCAGTGATAAGCTTGAATGGAGCCGCCTTCATCATTGCAGGTGACGGTTCGTATAGTACCATTCCAGCCTCCGGCACACCTGTTCTGACTACTGCCTCACGCTCTGCCGAAAGAGTGAACGAGAACTTCATGTCACCCGAAACAGCCACTATCTCAGGCTCGCCCTCGCTTCCCCGTTCCATCACAGCAAAAAGTTCCTTGCACTCATGACCGTCATCGACCACATAGAGCCGTGAGACCGAATCCAGGTCGCGGATTGTCTGAGTCACATCAAGCATCGGCGACAACTTGGCCATTACTTTCGGCGCATGAGAAAGCAGTTCGGGCAATATCTCAGTCAGATCCGGAGTACAATCGTGGAGATTATATACTCGCTGTCCTTCGCTCCCCCTACGTGCCGGATCTATGAAAATCAGATCATAGTGTCTATCAGTCTCCAGCAGATAGCTGACACTGTCACCCGCCACAACTGTAACGTTGTCACAATCAGCAAAGTTATATTTCAGGCAATCGGCATAAACCTGATTCATTTCACAAATGGTCACATCAACGCCGCTGACACGCGAAATTGCACGGGCATCGATTCCAAGCCCGGCTGTCATGTCAAGCACTCTTGAGCCTGGAGTCACCAATGAGGCGTGGAACATGGCAATATCGGCCGCAGTCGCCTGCTCGACCGACAACGGAGACACGAACAGACGCGGAGTCAGGTCAGTGCCGTCTGACGCAATGAACTTGCCACCTGCCTTGTCGAGACATTGCAGATGAGTTATCGCGCCTGACACTGAGTCTCCGGCGTCGCGATATTTTAGCCGGAGCTTCAGGTGGTCTTCACCCGCGTGCTCCCTGACAAAAGAAAATAATTTATCGTAGTCAAAAATATCCATCGAAAAAACAGGGCGGATTCTGTCAGGAACCCGCCCATTATCGGTTGTTTCTATTTCAATTATTTGTCACCTTTGACAGCAGCGACTCCGGGAAGAACCTTACCCTCGATTGCTTCAAGAAGCGCACCGCCACCGGTTGAAACGTAAGAAACCTGATCAGCAAGACCAAATTTGTTCACACAAGCGACAGAGTCACCACCACCGACAAGCGAGAAAGCACCGTTTTCAGTAGCCTTGACGATTGCCTCGGCGATAGCGCGTGAACCGGCTGTGAAGTTGTCAAACTCAAACACACCGGCAGGGCCGTTCCAGAGAATTGTCTTGGCCGGCTCGATCACAGCGGCGAAAGCCTTGCGTGTGTCGGGACCTGCATCGAGACCTTCCCAACCTTCGGGAATATCCATCACAGAGCAGATCTGAGTCTTCGCATCGTTGCTGAAAGAGTCAGCAGCGACACAGTCGGTTCCGAGAACGAGGTTGACACCTTTTGCTTTTGCTTTTGCCATGATGTCGCGCGCGAGATCGAGTTTGTCGTCTTCGCAGATCGACAGACCAACATTTCCGCCCATAGCCTTTGCAAAAGTATATGTCATTCCACCACAGAGAATCAGATTGTCGACCTTGTCCATGAGATTCTCGATGATGCCGATTTTTGTCGACACTTTTGAACCACCCATGATTGCAGTGAACGGACGCTGAATGTTGCTGAGGATATTGTCAACAGCCTTGACCTCTTTTTCCATGAGATAACCGAGCATCTTGTTGTCGGCATCGAAATAATCTGCGATGACAGCTGTCGAGGCATGTTTGCGGTGAGCAGTTCCGAATGCGTCATTTACATAAACATCGGCATAGCTTGCAAGAGTTTTTGCGAAATCTTTCTGACGTGATTTCATTTCTTTCTTGGCAGCGTCGTAAGCGGGGTCTTCTTTGTCAATGCCTACCGGTTTGCCCTCTTCCTCGGGATAGAAACGGAGGTTCTCGAGCAGAAGCACCTCACCGGGTTTGAGGTCAGCGGCAGCTTCAGCTGCATTTGCGCAATCAGGAGCAAATTTCACATCGCGTCCGAGAGCCTTGGCAACAGCATCCTTGATCTGAGAGAGAGAGAATTTAGGATTAACTTTGCCCTTGGGTTTGCCCATGTGAGACATGATGATGAGGCTTCCGCCATCTTTCAGGATTTTTTCGAGAGTCGGAAGGGCACCACGAATACGGGTGTCGTCTGTGATGTTTCCATTCTCATCGAGGGGCACATTGAAGTCAACTCTGACGATTGCCTTTTTACCGGCGAAATTGTAGTTGTCGATAGTCATCTTTTTGTATTTTAAAAAGTTATATCTGGTTATTTATTGATAATTTCTTATCACTGATTAAGTGTCGCAAAATTACGGAATTTTTTCCGAATATATCTAAAGTTGGTCCGTTTTTTTCTGTTTTCACCATTTTTTGATGCCGAAAACCTGTTCAATCACACCAGATTGCGTCATCTCCACAGGAGTCATGTTATGAAGTTCCGGCGGATCGAGCAAGATCACTCGGTCGCAAAACCGCATTGCGATGTCAAGCTCATGGGTTGACATGACAATACATTTGCCCGTTGAAGCGGCGAGTTCCCGTAAAGTTCCGGCCAGATCATATCGCGCCGGCATGTCAAGAAACGATGTCGGTTCGTCGAGCAACATGACCTGCGTGTCTTGCGCAATGGCTCTGGCTATCATAATTCGCTGGCACTCCCCGTCGCTCATGGTGTCTAACGAACGGTCTCCGTAAGATGCCATGCCTACCTTATCCAATGCGTTGTCGACAATTTCACGGTCGTCAGGTCTCAGACGTCCGATCCAATCGGTGTAGGGTGCGCGACCGAGCGCGACAATGTCACGGCATGTCATATCGGCGATTCTCACTCTTGATGTAGTCACCAACGAGACACTGCGTGACAACTCAGAGCGTTTCATCTGCGAGATGTCGGTGCCGTTGACCAGAATCGCGCCGGTGTATTGCCTGTTCAATCCGGCGATAGCCCTGAGCAATGTCGATTTTCCTGTTCCGTTACGGCCAATCAGTGCCGTCAGGCAACCGTTGTCAATCGATGTATTCACACCTTGAAGGAGTTTTCTTACACCGTAACCCGTAGATATGTTTCTAAGTTCAATCATGATCAACAGGTGATAGATTTGTTTTTGAGAACGATCCAAACGACTACCGGAATGCCAAGCAACGAAGTTATCGCGTTGACAGGCAGAAGAAAAGTTTTTGAGGCTATGTCACACACAAGCATCACCACGGCTCCGAGCAAAAACGATGCCGGTAACGAAATGCGATGGTCAGAAGTGGCAAACAACGAACGTGCCACATGGGGAACGGCAAGTCCGATAAAGCCAACAGGTCCGCAAAAAGCAGTCACGCTGCCCGCCAGCAATGTGGTTGAGAGAAACAGCAGTGAGCGGCAACGCCTCACATCAAGCCCCATCGTGACAGCATACTCTTCTCCCAACAACAACAGATTGAGCGATTTCACTGACATCAATGCAAGAAAAAGTCCGATGAAAACAGACGAGAACATGATTGCAAATTCGACAGGAGTCACACCTCCGAGCGAGCCCATTGTCCATATCACAAATGCTTTCAACGACTCATCGTTGCTGAGATATTGAAGAATCTGCACGACGGCACCTACTCCGGAAGAGAACATCATGCCGAGTATCAAGACAACCATTATGTCTTTGAATCTGTGGCCTGCGGCAGCCACCACGACAAGCACCAGTCCCGACCCTATCCATGCAGCCCCGGCCATTCCGACCGAAGAGAACATTCCCGATGCGGTGGCTCCGGTAAGCGGAACACCGAGAATAAACAATGCCACTCCAAGCGAAGCCCCCGAACTTACGCCGAGCACGTAAGGGCCGGCAAGGGGATTGTGGAAAAGAGTCTGCATCTGCTGTCCACTCACAGAAAGAGCCACTCCAACGACTATCGCACTCACAGCTTGCAACAGTCTGACATCAACGACAATGCGTCTGACCATTTCGTCACAGTCACCGCCAGTCAGAACCGTCCATATCTGCGTCAGTGAAATGTCTGTCGAGCCTGTCATCATGTCAAGTACAAAAAAAATCGGCATGATGATCAACAGCAGAATAAAGCCGATTGTCGTTCTTCTGTTCATCTCATCAATTTATATGACGGTAATAAGTCAACACCGTGTCACCTGGCTCAAATATCTCCGGATGAAGAATTTTTGCAAGATCCTCGAGTATCAGGTCGGGATACACCACTCCAGACTCCCAGAAATCATTTCCGCCGCCTCTGTTTGCCAACCGGTCATTATTAAACAATCTGCGTTCTGCCACAACCTTGCAATCGAGATGTTTTGGACACAGTCGTTTCAGATCATCAAAACCCGAAATCACACCGAGGTTGATCCAGTAGTCGGCCTTGTCAAGCAACCTCATTGCAGTTTCAAAGTCGATAGGCAGGGAGGTTCCCGACGTGTTCTCTGAGTAAACATATTCGCCTCCGGCATCTTTGATCAGTCTGACCATATAGTTGTCAGATGAAGGCATGAACCATGAATCGCCATAGGGAGTGTTAAGCATCACTGCCGGTCTTCTACTGATGGGCGAGGTTGCTATTTTCCGTTTTATCGAATCGTAGCGTTCTTCAATATGTTTGAAAACAGTGTCTGCAACGTCACGCCGTCCGACAGACTCTGCTACGGCTATCAGCCACTCGGCCTTCGCCACCGGTGACTGCTCAAGATACTCACCGACATAGAGATAGGGCATGCCAAGGCGGTCAAGCTGTTTTTCTATCGAAGCCGAACCGTTGACGCCATATATCAGAACGAGATCAGGATCGGCCGCAATAAGAGCCTCATAGTTGAAATTGCCGTCATAGCCCACATCATGAAGACTGTCACGACGAGACAAGATATTTTTGTTGGAAAGGAAATCCAAACCAGACACTCCGGTCACTCTGTCAACTTCACCTATGGCATCGAGCATGGCGACATAGCTCGATGACAGAGCGACAACACGTTGTGCGTCTCCTCTCAGAATTTTACCCTCGAAACCGTCCGGTTCCCGTTCCCCGTCGCGCAGAACAAGCAACCTTGTGACGACACTGTCAGCCCCCTGCCATGGATTCCTGACCTCAATTACGGTAGACTTGCGTCCATCAGAGCCAAGTATTCTGAATCGGTCTGCATGGCGCGGTTGATAGATAACTGTATCAAACTCAGACACATCACCGTTTCCCGACCGGCTGCAAGCACCCGCCAGAAACGACAACAGAATCAGATAGCCGACAATCTTGTTCATAAATCATCTATATTAAGCTCATCAAACGAGTCGATGACGATATCGGCCAGACAAGCGACTTTTTCATGCGGATTTGTTGTTGCAAGACCGACAACCTTTGCGCCTGAACGCCGGCCTGCCTCAAGCCCTTGATAGGAATCTTCAAAAACAACGCAATCACCTGGTCGGCAGCCGAGCAAACGGGCAGCGGTGAGATATCCCTCAGGATCTGGCTTTGAATTCGTCACCATCGAGCCCGTGACAATCACATCGAAATAATCGGAGAAATCAGGCTGCTGACCAAACAGATATTTCATTTTAGTATCATCGCTGCTTGTGACAATCGCCATTTTCCACCCTCGGCTCTTGAGATTTTCCAAAAACTGTTTGACACCATAGAAAACCGGATAGACCAACTCATTTTCAAAACGGTGAACCTTGTCAATGATTTCTGCGTGAACTTCGCTATCGAAATGGCGGTTGAGAATATCAGTCAGAGTTGTCCCCTTTATATCAAAAGCGAATGTTGGGGAGTCTGCTCCATATTCGATTCCGGTCTTGCGCCAGAACTCGGTGTATAGCGGCTCGGTATCTATCAACACGCCGTCAAGGTCAAACAATGCGCCACGAATTGTCATATCATTCATCTTTATAAATTTTGTGAACCGCAAATTTCGGAATTCCCGATGAATTATTGAACAAAATAACTTAATTTTGCATTATTTTTTTAATAAAAAACGGAAATGCAGTCACAACAGAATAATTCACCGATGACATTGGGCACAAAATCGATTGCCGCCCTGCTAATTCAGTATTCGGTACCTGCAATCATAGCCAGCGTTGCGACCTCTCTCTATAATATTGTCGACAGCATTTTCATCGGCCGCGGCGTCGGTCCGATGGCTATCGCCGGCTTGGCGATCACGTTTCCACTGATGAATCTCGTGATAGCTTTTGTCATGTTGATCGCCGCAGGTGGAGCGACTATCACATCGATTTTTCTCGGCCAGCAAAATCTGTCGCGTGCCACAGATGTCATAAACAATGTTTTGGTGCTATCGCTGATCCACTCTGTCATTTTCGGTGGTATAACGCTGATATTTCTCGACCAGATTCTGTACTTCTTCGGTGCCACCCCGGAGACAATACCATACGCCCGTGAATTTATGAGAGTGATACTCTATGCCACACCTGTCTCATATGTTTTCATCGGTTTGAACAATTTGATGAGAGCCACCGGTTATCCCAAAAAAGCAATGATCTCGGCACTTCTGTCGGTGCTTGTCAACATCATACTCGCCCCGATATTTATTTTTGTGCTCGACAAAGGAATAGCGGGAGCTGCCTGGGCCACCGTCTGCGGACAGTTCACGGCATTCATCTGGGTACTATACCACTTCATGTCGAAAAAGAGTTTCATCCATTTCAAACGCGACAACCGCTGGCTGACAGGGACGATTATAAAGCGGATCTATTCGATCGGACTCTCGCCTTTTCTAATGAATGTCTGTGCCTGCGTTGTCGTCATTTTCATCAACAAGGCCCTCCTTGACTATGGTGGCGACAACGGCAATCTTGCAATCGGAGCGTTCGGCATTCTCAACCGCACGACAATGTTCTTTGTCATGGTCGTCTTCGGAATCACACAAGGCATGCAACCAATTCTCGGATTCAACTACGGTGCAAAATTGTGGGACAGGGTAAACCGCACACTTCGCCTCGGCATCATTGTCGGCGTGGCAATCACGACTGTAGGCTGGATTCTGACCCAGACGATACCTAACGCGATAAGTTCGCTTTTCACCTCTGACGAAACGCTTGTCAGAATTGCCCGCGAAGGCTTCCACATATATTTCATCGTCTATCCGGTTGTCGGCTGTCAGATTGTCATTCAGAACTATTTCCAGTCAATCGGCAAACCGAAACTCTCGATATTCCTGTCATTGACGCGGCAATTGCTGTTTCTGCTGCCCTTCCTGTTGGTCTTACCCAGACACTACGGTATTGACGGCGTCTGGGCAAGTATGGCAGGCAGCGATTTCCTCGCCTTTGTCGTGGCCGTCATCACTCTTTGGGTCATGCTCAGGCACGAACGTAAAATCCAATCACAATCAAACATCATCAGATAAATGATACATTCAGTCGACGGACTCCGTCTGTCTCCCGAAACCGCATACGACCCGGTCAAATTGAAACTCCACCTGTCGACATCGCTCAATATCGACATGAACGACATTGAAGATATTGTCATAACAAGACGCTCTATCGATGCCCGTCAACGGAACGTGATAATCAACCTGGCCGCTAAGGTTTATGTCGGCGAGAAAGCACCGTCTGAACCATTTGACTTACCCGAAGTCAGATATGAAGATGTTTCAGATAAACCCGAAGTGATTATTGTCGGAGCGGGACCGGCCGGACTGTTCGCCGCCCTGAGATTGATTGAACTCGGTCTGAAGCCGATCGTTATCGAACGTGGAAAAGATGTCGACTCCCGCAGACGTGACATGGCCCGAATTGCCCGTGAGAACATAGTCGATCCCGACTCCAACTACTGTTTCGGCGAAGGAGGTGCAGGAGCCTATTCAGACGGAAAACTTTATACACGCAGCAAAAAACGCGGATCTGTTGAAAAAATTCTGTCGGTGTTCTATCGCCACGGAGCCGACAGTTCAATACTTGCCGACGCACACCCCCACATCGGCACCGACCGTCTGCCCGTTGTCATAAAAGCGATGCGCACGACGATTCTCAACCACGGCGGCGAAGTCAGGTTCTCCACTCGAATGACCGATCTGATCATCGAGAACGGCAGTGTCAACGGCATCGTCACCGACGACGGAACCAGATTGTCAGGACCGGTGATACTCGCCACCGGACATTCGGCACGCGACATATATCACCTTTTGCACAACCGAAAGATAGAGATGCAGCCGAAAGGCATTGCTGTCGGAGTCAGACTCGAGCACCCACAGAAACTGATCGATTGCCTCCAGTATCATTCTCCCAAAGGACGCGGCCAGTGGCTGCCGGCTGCCGAATATTCAATGTTGACACGTGTCGAAGGGCGAGGTGTGTATTCATTCTGCATGTGTCCGGGCGGCTTTATCATCCCTGCCGCAAGCGGAGAGAACCAGCTTGTTGTCAACGGCATGTCACCGTCAAACCGCGGCACTAAATGGGCCAACTCAGGCATGGTCGTCGAAGTGCTTCCGGAAGATGTGCCCGGCGATGACGATCTGAAAATGATGAGGTTTCAGGAAAATATCGAATCACGGTTTTATGAAGAAGCGGGGCGTACCCACAATGCACCTGCCCAACGAATGAAAGATTTTGTCGAAGGGAAAGACTCGACATCGCTACCTGCGACATCATATGCCCCAGGAATTCACCCCGCTCGAATCGACAAGCTGCTGCCCCACTCCATTGCATCGCGACTGCAACAGGGATTCCGGGACTTCGGACATAAACAACGGGGATTTCTGACCAACGAGGCCGCACTCATCGGAGCGGAAACACGCACATCGTCTCCGGTTAGAATTCCCCGCAATCCAGAGACGTTCATGCACATCAACGTAAACGGACTCTATCCGACCGGTGAAGGTGCCGGATATGCAGGCGGCATCGTGTCGGCGGCCATAGACGGCGAACGTGCGGCAGAGGCCGTTGCAACCCGGTTGCAGATGCATTAAACGATTTGAACATTTAAAAATAAAGATGTATCTTTGCATATTGAAATAATCAATCAGAAACTGTAATTGAAAAATGCTTAGAATAAAACGTCTTTACCGGTTCATGCTGCAGAGCTTTCTGCCTCTGTTCCTGATGACGTTTTTCATCTGCCTGTTCATCGTGCTGATGCAGTTTCTTTGGCGATACATTGACGATCTTGTCGGTAAAGGTCTCGAGATGAGTGTCATCGCCGAACTCTTTTTCTACGCTGCGATCACTATGGTGCCCATGGCGCTCCCGTTGGCAATTTTGCTCGCATCGCTCATGACATTCGGCAATCTTGGAGAGCGGTTCGAGCTGATGGCCATGAAGGCTGCCGGAATATCGTTGATCAAGGTAATGAGACCGCTGATCATCCTGATGTTTTTCATCGCAATCGGAGCGTTCTTCTTCCAGAACAATGTTCTGCCGATAGCCCAGGCCAAAATGTATACATTGCTATGGTCAATGAGGCAGAAATCGCCTGAGCTCGAGATTCCCGAAGGAGTGTTCTATGACCAGATTCCGGGATATAATATCTTTGTGGACAGCAAGAACAGAGATAACGGCACACTCTACAACATGATGATCTATGATGTCTCCCAAGGCAATGATCTTGACCGCGTCAGAATCATTCTCGCCGATTCAGGCCGAATGAGCATCACAGAAGACAAAACCCACCTGTTTCTCCGACTTTTCTCAGGCGAACAGTTTGACAATCTGCGCAATCAAGGATCGTCAAACTCTAAAAATGTGCCTTACCGCCGTGAGTCATTCTCCCTGAAAGAGATTCTGATTCCGTTTGACAACAATTTCAACCGAATGGACGAGAGCGGAATGAGAAACCAATATGTCGGAAAAAACATTGCACAGCTGCGACAGACAATCGACTCGGTTCAATTGCGTGTCGACTCGATAGGCTCCGTCATCGGCAGGGAGCTTAAACGTCAGCCATACTTCAATCTGCCATATTATAAAGTCGCACAATCAAGGGAAGAAAACACGGCGCAACCCGGTTCGACAATAGAGACAACCGAAATCGACTCTCTGTTTGTCAATCTCGACCAGTCAATGGAACGGTCCATGTTGATCCAGGCCCTGTCAAAAGCTCGTCAGAAAAAACAGGAATATGAATTCAGAAGCTATGTGCTTGACGATGACAAATCAACAATACGCCGTCACTCGATAGAACTGATGAAAAAATTCACACTGTCGATCGCGTGCATCATCTTTTTCTTCATAGGTGCCCCACTCGGTGCCATCATAAGAAAAGGTGGTCTCGGCACTCCGCTTGTGATCTCGGTTTTGCTGTTCATATTCTATTACATAATCGACAACACCGGTTATAAACTCGCACGCGACGGACGCTGGGCCGTCTGGGAAGGCATGTGGCTCAGCACGGCAGTATTGATGCCATTGGGAGTTTTTTTGACATATAAAGCCATCAACGACTCAGCTGTCTTCAACAAAGATGCATATCTGAACTTTTTCAGACGGATATTCGGCATCTCCGAGGTACGCCACCTTGAGATGAAAGAACTTACGATGGACGATGTTGAACCCCAGACCGCAATAGCGAAGCTGAACGCTTTGACAGAAGTGTGTCGGGCCTATATGTCGGCAAACAAAACAAAGCAGAGTTACCACGACTTTTTCCTGAATGGATACGACCGTAAGTCGCTCGCACGGCTTAACGACCTGCTCGATTCAACAATCGATTATTTATCAAATTCACGAGAGAAGCTTGTCATAAACAAGCTGTGTGATTATCCGATCTTAAGAAACCTGTGGATATACAATCCGACACCGGTTAGGTGGCTTTCATGGGCTGCGATTGTCATTTTCCCTGCCGGATTGACTCTCTGGATCGCAGGTCGTAAAATGAGAGGCGAACTCCATGACGAACTCAATAAAATCATAAAAATTGACAGTGAGCTGATTGTAATGCTCGAATCAGACAACACAAAAACAGAACAATAATGGACAGTATAAAACTCGATTCTATAGAAGACGCGCTTAACGATTTCGCTGAAGGCAAAATGGTCATCGTGGTCGATGACGAAGACCGTGAGAACGAAGGTGACCTCATTGTGGCAGCAGAGAAAATCACTCCCGAGCAAGTCAATTTCATGTTGAAGAACGCCCGCGGTGTCTTGTGTGTGCCGATGACAATCTCGCGTTGTGAGGAACTTGGTCTGAATCATCAGGTCGAGAACAACACATCGGTCTTAGGAACCCCTTTCACCGTTACGGTCGACAAACTTGAGGGTTGTTCGACAGGTGTCTCCATTCACGACCGTTGCGAGACAATCAGAGCATTGGCCGAGCCCACTTCCACAGCCGAGACTTTTGGCCGTCCGGGACACATAAATCCGCTTTATGCACAGGACGCGGGAGTCTTGCGTCGCGCGGGCCACACTGAAGCGGCTGTTGACCTGGCCCGCCTGTCAGGTCTCAATCCGGCAGCAGCTCTCATGGAGATCATGAGCGATGATGGCTCAATGGCACGTCTGCCGGAACTCAGACGCCGCGCCGATGAATGGGGACTCAAACTGATTTCAATCAAAGATCTCATCGCCTACCGGCTGAAAACCGAGACCCTTGTTGAGAAAGGTGTCGAGGTCGACATGCCGACTGAATATGGCCACTTCCGCCTGATTCCGTTCAGACAAATCAATAACGGACTTGAACACATAGCTATAATCAAAGGAGACATCACAACCGAAGAGCCTGTGTTGGTGCGTGTTCACTCCTCATGCGCGACCGGCGACATCTTCGGTTCGAAACGATGTGACTGCGGAGACCAGCTTCATGAAGCCATGCGCATGATCGAGAAAGAAGGACGCGGACTTGTACTCTATTTGAACCAGGAAGGACGCGGCATCGGCCTGATGGACAAAATAAAGGCCTACAAGCTACAGGAGCAGGGACTTGACACCGTCGAGGCGAACATTCATCTCGGCCATGGAGCAGATGAACGCGACTATGGTGTAGGTGCCCAGATTCTCCGTCTTCTCGGCGTGAGCAAAATGAGACTGATGACCAACAACCCCGTTAAACGCATCGGACTTGAAGGCTATGGGCTTGAGGTTGTCGAGAATGTCCACATTGAAGTCGAGCCAAACGAATTCAATCGTTTCTACATGCACACGAAAAAAGAACGCATGGGACATAACCTCGACAAAGTCGACTGAAATCCAACAAGCAAAACTCTCCCGCATTATGACGCGCCGACTACTGTCTCTGCTGATGTCACTGACGCTGGTGTTCTCAACACTGCTTCAGTTTCATCATCACGACCGTATGGGAAACATCTTCATAACCCTGTCGTTTATCGGAGACGTTGAACTCGGTTTTCATAATCACCACCATTCAAATTGCTGTCATCACCACCATCAGGGCACGGCACCCGGCGATTGTGGAGACAACGGTGATTGCGCAATGCATCTCGATGACATCGTCACGGTTTCATCAGATGACACATGTCCTTACATTTCTGCCGCCGTTTTCAATAATCAGGCCGAGGAGATAGAGCGGAGTCTGACTGCTCCGTTATCTCTGGGCACCGAAAGCGGTTTCGTGTGGTTTGTCACAAAACTGATCAAACACCACTTTTTAAAACACAGCTACCGACGCGGACCTCCGGTTTCAGCATATTGACCGTAAAAAACAATTATGACATCACACTTAAATATGAACCAATATGCTGAAAAAAATATTTTACGCAGCGGCATTCATGCTGCTTACTTTCTCATGCACCGAAAAAGGTCATCACCACGGAGAAAATGAAGACCACAGCGAACATGAGACACACGAGGCCCATGAACACGGACCCGAACATAAACACGATCATGACCACGGAGAGACTTCTGAGTCTCATACCGGTGAAATAAAGCTTGAACCCGAACGTGCCGAACAGTTCGGTGTCGGGATAACCAAGGCTGAACCTTCCGATTTCGCCTCTGTCATCAAGGTGTCAGGCAAAGTGGAGTCAGCCCAGGATGACCGGTCGGTCATATCGGCGACATCATCGGGAACAATCTCATTCGCACCCTCGGTAACCGAGGGGACACGTGTGAGTCCGGGTATGAGAATTGCTTCGATCACAGCCAAAGGAATCGCAGGCGGTGATCCAAACGAGGCTGCACGTGTGGCACTCGATGCAGCCAAACAGGAACTTGACCGGGCCACTCCGCTCCATGCCGACGGAATCATCTCGACACGCGACTACAACATGATCAAACTTGAGTATGAACGTGCCCGTGCCGCTTACTCAGGCAGCGGATCAGGCAGTGCGGCTGTATCAAGACAGAACGGTGTAATCACACGGCTGCTTGTCAAACAGGGAGAGTATGTCGAGACCGGACGTCCGATTGCAGAAGTCTCGGGTAACACACGTCTCACACTCAGGGCCGATCTTCCTGAAAAATATGCCTCGTTCTACCCTACTGTCGTAAGCGCGAACTTCAGACCGTCATACTCTGACGAGGTTGTGACATTAAAAGATCTTAACGGCAAAATGTTGTCGGGATCTACTGTTGTTGCCGACCGCGCGGGCTATCTTCCGGTGTATTTCAGCTTTGACAACAACGGCAAGGCAGTGCCGGGAGCGTTTGCCGAAGTATATCTCGTCGGCACACCACGCCACAATGTCATCTCCGTGCCTGCCGAAGCGATTTCCGAACAACAGGGAACCCTGTTTGTCTATGTCAGACTCGATGAAGAGTGCTATGAGAAACGTCCGGTCATTACCGGTCAAAGCGATGGCGTCAACGTCGAGATCGTGTCAGGACTCAACCCCGGTGAGGATGTTGTCACAGCCGGCATGACATTTGTGAAACTCGCTGAAACGACAGGAGTTGTACCTGAAGGACACCACCATCATTAATCGGGAGGACAGCCATGCTTAACCGTATAATTCATTTCTCGTTATACAACCGACTGCTGATTGTGATTCTCTCGGCAGTGTTGCTGCTCACCGGTGTTGTAGTCTTGTTCAGAACTGAGGTTGACATTTTTCCAGACCTCAATGCACCGACTGTAGTCGTGATGACTGAGGCACCCGGACTTGCTCCCGAGGAAGTAGAGCAACTCGTCACATTTCCAATCGAGACATCGGTCAACGGAGCGACAGGTGTCAGAAGGGTACGTTCATCGTCGGCAACAGGATTCTCAGTCGTGTCTGTAGAATTTGATTGGGGACAGGATATCTACACAGCCCGTCAGATTGTCTCAGAAAAGCTCGCCGGCGTAGCCGAGACGCTGCCTCCGGGAGTGAAAACGCCCACACTCGGACCACAGTCTTCGATTCTGGGCGAAATCATGATCATCGGTCTGACGGCCGACTCCACCTCGATGATTGATCTGCGCACGATTGCTGAAAGAGTCATACGACCGCGCTTGCTCTCTGTTGGCGGAGTGTCGCAGGTTTCGGTGATCGGAGGTGACATCAGAGAATATCAGATCTCGATAGATCCTGACCGTATGCGCCATTTCGATGTCTCTCTCAATGAGGTGATGGAAAGCCTCTCCAATGTAAACAACAATGCCGCCGGTGGTGTGCTCTATGAATATGGCAACGAATACATCATCAAAGGTAACGTGAACACCACGTCAACTGACCAGATTTCATCATCGGTTATCAGAAGCGACGAACGGGGCACTGTAAAAGTAAGCGACATCGCGACGGTCGGCATCGGTGGTAAGAGTCCACGTCTCGGAGTTGCCTCAGAGCGTACAAGACCGGCAGTATTGATGACTGTCACCAAACAGCCTAACGTCGGCACGATAGAACTGACACAAAGACTTGAGGAAAGTCTCGAGATGACCTCACACAATCTTCCGGACGATGTCAATATTTCCACTGACATCTTCCGTCAAAGTGACTTCATAGACCATTCGATTTCCAATCTTCAGGAATCGCTCATCGAGGGTGCGCTGTTTGTCATTGTGGTCTTGTTTTTCTTTCTGATGAATCTGCGTACAACCCTGATTTCAGTCGTAGCGTTGCCAATGTCGATAATCATCTCGGTGCTGGTTCTGAACTTCTTCGGATTCAACATCAACACCATGTCACTTGGAGGCATCGCTATCGCTATCGGGTCTCTGGTTGATGATGCCATTGTCGATGTCGAGAATGTATACAAGAGGTTGAAACATAATCTCGGTTTGCCGCCGTCTGAGAGAAAATCTGTGATAGAAGTCGTCTTCAATGCCTCAAAAGAGGTCAGAATGCCGATTTTCAACTCTTCGCTGATAATCATAGCCAGCTTCATTCCGCTGTTTTTTCTGACCGGAATCGAAGGACGCATGCTGATTCCGTTGGGAATATCATTTATTGTGGCACTCATCTCGTCGACAATCGTCGCCCTGACTCTGACACCTGTTCTTTGCTCCTACCTTTTAGGCAACGACAAACAAAACCGTGAACTTGACAAGGAGCCATGGGTATCAGCCAAACTGAAATCGGCCTACACAAACGGCCTTCAATGGAGTTTCAATCACCGCCGTGGTGTACTTGGTGCCGTTGCGGTGTTGTTCGTCATCTCGCTGGCTTTGTTCTTCACACTCGGACGAAGCTTCCTGCCCTCTTTCAACGAAGGATCATTCACGGTCAATGTCAGCACACTTCCCGGCATCTCTCTGGAAGAAAGCGACAAAGTAGGCCGAATGGCCGAAGAGCTGATTCTATCGGTGCCTGAAGTGAAGACAGTGGCCCGAAAAACCGGACGTGCCGAACTCGACGAACACTCGCTCGGGGTCAACACTTCTGAAATAGAAGCACCATATACTCTTGATAAAGGACGTGACCGCAATGAGGTTCTTCGCGATCTGCGGTCAAAACTCGCCACTATTCCCGGTGCGAACATAGAGATCGGGCAACCGATATCACACCGTATCGATGCCATGCTGTCGGGAACCGAAGCACAGATCGCGATCAAACTTTTCGGTGATGACCTGAACAACCTCTATGCCATCGGTTCACAGATCAAAGATCAGATCAGTTCGATCGACGGCATCGTCGATGTCAACATCGAGCAGCAGATCGGCCGACCTCAGCTCGACATCGTTCCGCGACGCGACATGCTTGCCGCTTATGGCATCACGATGAACGACTTCACCCGCTTCATAGATGTCACACTCGCCGGCGAGGTGGTGTCTCAGGTTTATGAAGGAGGCATTCCTTATGACATCACAGTGCGTCTTCCAGACAACCGACGCGACACGATGCAGAAAATCGCCGACCTGATGATTGACAGCAACGCGGGCAAGATTCCGTTAAGTTATGTAGCCGATATTGTCTCGACGACAGGACCCAATACGATAAACAGAGAGAATGTCAGCCGACGCATCGTCATCTCTGCCAATGTCGACGGACGTGACCTGCGTGGTGCCGTCAACGAAATCAGCCGTCGCATAGAGGAATCTGTCAAAATGCCCGAGAACTACTACGTGACCTATGGCGGACAGTTTGAAAGTGAAGCACAGGCCTCAAGAACACTCGGTTTGACCTCGATAATTGCCCTGATCATTATCTTCATGTTGCTTTATCAGGAATTCAAAAGCGTCAGGGAGTCACTGATAATCCTGATAAATATGCCATTGGCCATGATCGGCGGTGTTCTGATTCTGATTTTCACAGGATCTGAGCTCAATATTCCGGCGATAATCGGCTTCATCTCCCTTCTCGGAATCACCACCCGAAACGGTATGCTGCTCATTTCACGCTACAACAGCCTGAAACGTAGCGGCGAATCGCTCAAAGACCGCATCTTCCATGGCTCAGCCGACCGTCTCAATCCAATTATCATGACAGCACTGACATCGGCGCTTGCTCTTATTCCGTTGGCCCTGAGAGGTGGAGAAGCAGGAAACGAGATTCAGTCACCGTTGGCGATTGTGATTCTCGGTGGTCTGATCTCAGCCACCGCGCTCAATATCTTTGTAGTTCCGATCATCTATTACATCGTCAACAGAAATGAACCGGAAGAAAAACCGAATACTGAAATTTGACAACATGAAACATAGAATAACCCTCACCGCCGCGGCCGCAGTATTGGCATTGACAGCATCTTCGCAATCTTCTTTTGACGAAGTGCTGACCAATGCGGTCGCGTCCAATCCCGACATAGTTGCCCTTGAGCTGTCGTCTAAATCAGAGATCGAGCTGCTCAAGGCCGAGAATGTGCTCGAAGGACCTGAAATCGAAGCCGGCCATGAATGGGGCCATTATGGCGACCGCAAGATGCATGTCGGCATATCGCAGTCATTTGACTGGCCAGGACTCTACAAGGCACGCCGTGACCATACCCGTTCGACCGCATCAGCACTCGACGCACTGAAACAGTCGACATTGGTCGACAAGACACTCGAAGCCAAAACAATGCTCATTGAAATCATCGCCGCCAAACGTAAGCTTGTCCTTCTGAACGAGATGCAATCTACAATGGAACAGCTCAACAAACGCTATGCGGAGAGCTATAACCACGGTGAAGTATCGATTCTCGATGTAAACAAAATTGAAATCGAGCTATTGAAAGCGACAAGGGCAGCCGATGAGCAACGCACGCTCTACGATAATCTGATATCCGGACTATGTTCTTTTGCTTCCACTGCGGCTATTGGATCCGAGGCCCGCAATCTGGCTGAATATCCAGCTGAAACACTGCTTTCTGAAACCGAATATGAAGAATTCATCAAAAATGCCGATCCGACAGTGATCTACCGCCGGTCAATGTCTGAAGTAGCTGAAGACAATGCCCGGATAGCAAAACTGTCGGCTATGCCTGGCTTCTCCGTCGGTTATGAACTCAGCCGTGAAGAAAACCAGAACTTCAACGGCATCACCGTAGCGGTGAAGCTTCCGCGTTGGAACAACAGACATGCATCTACCGCAGCACGTCTTGCAAAACTTGAAAATGAAACGTTACTGAACACGGCTGTCATGAGAAGCGTAATCGAGATGAGAAACGATCTTGAAACCGCTTCCGATCTTGACCGCCAGGCTAAAGGTTACGCCAGAATTCTTGATAACGGACGTCAGGCCGAACTTCTGAAAAAAGCGTTTGACGGCGGACAAATCAATCTGCTCAATTACCTTCTCGAACTGAACTACTTTGTCGAAGCACGCCTCGACTATGAGAATGTATGCTATGAGCTGAGTCTCGTCAAAGCACGACTTAACCGACTTCATCCATTCACAAACCGATAAAATGAAACATTTTCTGTCTTCCATTTTAATTTCCACAGCAATTATGGCACAGGCTAACAATCCATTTCATGCCGAATTCAAAACAGTTCACAATACACCTCCGTTCAATGAAATCACAAACGATCTCTATGAAGAGGCAATAACACGTGGCATCGAACTCGCCAAAGCCGACATTCAGGCTATTGTCGACAATCCCGACCAACCGACATTCGAGAACACGATTGTCGCACTTGAACGTTCGGGTGAAGATCTGAACCGTGTACTCAACGTTTTTTTCCCTCTGACATCCGCGCTCAGTGACGACCGTCTTATGGAGATAGAGACCAATGTCATGCCCGCCCTCAGCGATTACTCGACATCGATCGTGCTCAACAGCGGCCTATGGAAACGGGTGAAAAACGTCTATGACAACCGCGAGAGTCTCAACCTCGATACAGAAGACATGCAGTTGCTTCAAAACACATACGACTCTTTCGCCCTTTCGGGTGCCAATCTCGAAGGAGATGACCGCGAACGATACCGTCAACTGACTTCACGCCTCTCTGATCTCACTAACCGTTTCGGTCAAAATGTGCTCAAGGAACTGAACACATACGAAATCTGGCTCACAGCCAATGATCTTGCCGGACTGCCTCAGGGCGCGATTGACGCCGCTGCACTTGCCGCAGAGGAAAAAGGCCGCAAAGGAGAATTTCTATTCACCCTCGACCAACCGGTTTATGTGCAATTCATGAAATATTCGGCACGTCCCGACCTGAGAGAAAAAATGTATCGCCTATACATGGGACGCAACACCAACGGTCAATTCAGCAACGTCGAAGTGATGAAGGATATCGCCGAAACGCGCCGTCAACTTGCACAGTTGCTCGGTGCGAAGACCTATGCCGAACATTCAACACGCCGCACCATGGCTGAAAATCCGGCAAATGTGATGGATCTTCTCAATCGCCTCCGCGATGCCTACCGACCTGCTCTTGACGCTGAAATGGCAGAGCTGTCTGAGTTCGCCTCAAGGTATGAAAACCGTAATGTAGAAATCAGACCATGGGACTACAGCTACTACAGCAACAAGCTTAAAAATGAGAAATACAGCTACGATGAAGAAGAAATGAGACCCTATTTCCCGCTCGACAGTGTTGTCAGCGGTTTGTTCGGACTCGCCACCCGACTCTATGGCCTCAACTTCAATGAAAACGCCGACATTCAGGTGTACCACCCCGACGTGAAAGCATATGACGTCACTGACCGTAACGGAAATTTTGTCGGCGTGATCTATACCGACTTCTTTCCACGCGCCACCAAACGTGCCGGAGCTTGGATGACAGCGTTTCGCGAACAATCGGTCGGTGTCGACGGCATTGACAATCGTCCACAAGTCACAATCGTGATGAATTTCACCAAACCTACCGCCGACAAACCTTCACTGCTGACACCATATGAAGTCGAGACTTTCCTCCACGAATTCGGACATGCGCTTCACGGTCTGGTAACCCAATGCAAATACCAATCTCTGTCGGGCACCAATGTCTATCGGGATTTTGTCGAACTTCCGTCTCAATTCAATGAGAATTATCTGACCGAGAAGGAATTTCTTGATTCTTTTGCCCGTCACTACGAAACCGGAGAGAAAATTCCTCAGCATCTGATTGACAAACTCGTCGCTCAGTCACAATATGGTGCGGCATACGGCTGCATGAGACAACTGATGTTCGGAATGATCGACATGGCATGGCACAGCATTGAAGAACCGATGACGGAAAATGCCAATGAATTTGAAACAGAAGCATACAGTTCGGTGGCCATTTTCCCACCCGTAGAAGGCACTATGGTCTCGCCGCAGTTCTCACACATTTTTGCCGGCGGATATGCTGCCGGATACTACAGCTACAAATGGGCAGAGGTTCTTGATGCCGATGCTTTCTCCATGTTCAAGCAAAACGGCATTTTTGATCAGGCTACAGCAACATCGTTTCTTGAAAACGTGCTCAAACGCGGAGGTACTGAACACCCTGCCGTTCTTTACCGCCGTTTCAGAGGCCAGGATCCTACAATCGACGCCCTGCTTATTCGTGACGGAATCAAAAAGCCCGACACAATCGACAAAACAGTCCGTCATTCCGGTGAAACTCTCTGATTTCAATCAGCTCTGAATAAGCGCGATGAGGCCGTCTGACTGTTGCCAGACGGCCTCCATTCTTTTATACTTTCTTGCGTACTGAGATAGATTACCAATACCACTTCAATACTCATGCACGAATATTTTCGGAAGGTAGATATCAGATTCAATCTCTCTGAATAGCAGACTAATGCGATGATACGTCAGATTTTTGATTAACTTTGCGGTTGAAATCAAGCACTTGTTCTCCAATGGCAAAAATAACAATTCAGTATATGTATATCAATGTTAATGGAGCAGATTATATGCCTATAACCGATCGAACTCGTCAGAAAAACGAAGACCCTACTGTATCAGAATTAAATGTCTAAAATCATGAACTGCATAAATATTGTAAAAGGAACGAAAAACGATTTTAAACGATTGTCAGTTATTTGGGAGAATGCCGTAAAAGCTACGCACGATTTTCTCGATAATGAAGATTTCGTTTATTATCAATCTCGAATTACAGATTATTTTGATATGGTCGACATCTATGTCTATAAGAACGAAAATGGTAAAACGATCGGATTTATGGGCATATCTGACTCAATGGTTGAAATGCTGTTTGTTGATGCGGCATTCAGAGGTTGTGGAGTTGGAAGAAAGCTGTTAGGCTACGCGATTGACAATTTAAATGTCTACAAACTGGATGTTAATGAGCAAAATACACAAGCTCTCGATTTCTATATTCACATGGGGTTTAGAATAATCGGACGTTCCCCAACCGATAATGAGGGTAAACCATATCCGTTACTGCATTTACATTATATTACTGAATAAGGATAAGATTGATTGGATTCCAAGTACTCCAACCAATAAAGTTTGATACCCCTGATAATATTTGTGGGTTGTATCATAGATATTATATCATCGTTATTTGATTGAGATATAATAACCTTCGCCTCAATTCTCAGAGTTGTGAGTGTTCAATATCGTTCATGCCGGCATAGAAAGGAAGAGTCAGGCGATCAAGTAAACTGCGCATTTGTCAAACTGTCTGTCGTTCAGAAACGGTCCGACTAAGATCTTGGCAGTTCCATTACATAGTTTTTTAAGAATACTCCCATTCGTTCAACAAACTGCTCTTCAAGAACCCTGTATCCTCTGTTTTCAAAGAACGGCCTGGCAGTTATTGACGCATGGGTTCTGATTGTCACACAAGGAGCTACTGCAGATTCAAGTTTATCACATAGTCCGGTCGCCACACCTTCCCGCTGATATTCATGGTGGACATAGAGACGGTCGAGATAGCCGGAGTGGTCTATGTCACCAAAACCGACTATGATATAGTCACGTACCGCAACAAAAGCATGATGTTCTGACAAGGTTTTATTCCATTCTTCAACATTGATGCAATCAGGAGCCCATACATCAACTTGTTCCCGGGCATAATCACGAATATTCACATGATGCACAGTCGTTTTGAAAAGGTTTATTATCTCGTCCAGGTCTCCTGTTTTATATCGTCTGATCTCCATATTGTTCAAGAAGACGACCGTAGTCATTCCAGTCGCCGATCATTTTTCCTTTTTCAGAAGCTTCTATGAGCTTCTGTAACCTTTTATAGAAATTCTCCACCCGTCCCCGGTTCTTCTCGTTGTGGATCTTGTCAATTCTGACACGTTGATACAGTGGGTGGAATGCTGAGAAATTATCCCAAGCCTTCTTGTTGGCTCTGAAGGCCGCTGTCACCTCCGGGCTGATAGAAAATTCTTCGTCAAGTTTCGGTAAAACAGCCAATCCGAACGAAGTCATCAACCCGAGCCTGATGAGCCTGCGGCATCGCTCCTTGTTCAATTCAGTCCAGTTTGAATCTTTCTTGCGTGGACTGAAACGCTGCACGACTTTTCCGTCACTTAATTTGCAGGTTGAGTCTATCCAACCAAAGCACAGAGCTTCCTCCACAGCATCAAGATACTGGATAATACCGTCGGCCGTAGTTTTTCCTTTCTTGACATATATCCAACATTCAGTGGCCGTCGACGCATTGATCGACAGCCAGTCTCTGAACTGTTTTCGGGTTGATATGTCAAGCAGGTTTCCAATCTCCATTGCAATTACAAAGTTAGCACTTTTTATTTATTTGCTGCAATGGCGATTTAAATAGAGCGTTTCGCACTCTTGATTGCTTTCATTATCTGAACATTACTTATTGAGATATTCAACGAAGAATGCTGATATTTCGTCCATCGGAATTATATCGAGCCGGTCATAGAGATCGCAATGTGAAGCACCCTTGACAGTCAACATCTGTTTATTGTCACCTTTGAGAAGAGCGAATGTATCCTTGCCGAAATAGTAGGAGTGAGCCTTGTCTCCATGCACGACAAGAACCGCATTTTCCAATTCACCGGCATATTCGAAGAACTTGAAGTTCATGAACGGTAGATTTGAAGTGGTGTTCCAACCGTCGTTGGAGTTGCCCGAACGCACATGATAACCACGCGCCGTCTTATAATAGGCGTAATAGTCCTTCACAAACTGGGGAGCACCCTCCGGCAACGGATCAACCACACCACCGGCACGCTGATATGAACCATTCCTATAATCGATGGTACGCTGATTTGCCATTGCGACACGCTTGGCATTGCGCTGTTCGGCTGTGTTCTCTGAATCGAAATAGCCGTTGGCGTTGACTCGGGTCATGTCGTACATTGTAGATGCGACGGTCGCCTTGATACGGGGGTCGTTGATAGCAGCTTCGATCGCGATACCACCCCAACCGCATATGCCGAGTATTCCTATCTTGGCGGGGTCAACGTCGTCGCGGTTCATCAGATAGTCAACGGCTGCGGAAAAATCTTCCACGTTGATGTCGGGTGAGGCCACCCGACGCGGCATACCGCCACTCTCTCCTGTAAATGAAGGATCGAATGCGATTGTCAAGAATCCGCGCTCTGCGAGCTGCTGGGCATAGAGACCAGAGGATTGCTCCTTGACTGCACCGAATGGACCGCTGACAGCGATCGCAGGCAAGTGTCTGGAGGAGTCAATCGAATCAGACGATGAAACGGTTGTGTCTTTGGGTTTATACAGGTCTGCGGCAAGGGTGATGCCGTAGCGGTTGACGAATGTCACCTTTGAGTGGACTACTTTGTCGCTCTGAGGAAAAACCTTGTCCCACTCCTTGATCAGATCCAATTTCACGACCGGAGCCATAGATGTGTCTGTATTTGAGTTATTCATGATTTGTGAGTTTGTTGCCAGTGCACTGAATGACAGTGTCACTGAAAATATTATTGTTTTAATTCTCATCAGTTCTATTTCATCTGCTGCAAAATTACTATTACCATTATCTGCCTCTGATACCATAAAAATCGAGATACATACCAATTTTCACTTTTGACGTTATTTTCGTACTTTTGCATATTGTTAATCATTCAAATGCCCAAAATACTAAAACTGAACACACCCGGAGACTATCTCTCATATATCGGTGGCGAATCACGTCACCCACTTGTCGGTGTGGTTGATTTTGAAAAAATATCACCGATTCCCTCCAGTTTGAACGACTATGGCGTCTACGGGCTTTTCATGCACAGTAAGGTGAGAGAAGATCTGCAATATGGAAGCGGAACTTTCGGCCATTCCACAGGCTCTCTGATATGCGTGGCACCGGGACAGATCGGCGGGAGGGAAGATGCCGGAGACCTGATTGAACTCGATGGTTGGGCCCTTCTTTTCCACCCCGACCTATTGGTTGGCACATCTCTTGAAAAAGACATCCGAAGATTCTCTTTTTTCGATTACAGTGCAAACGAAGCTGTCTACCTTGAAGAAACAGAGAAAGAAACTCTATCATCATTGATGAGAAGCATCGGTAAGGAAATCGCCCTTTCTGCCGACAGCGACCAGAACGCCATCATTGTCAGTTATATTTCCGTGATGCTACATATATGCAACCGGGCTTACACACGTCAGTTTCATCAGATACGTCAGTCGAGCGATGATATATTGGTACGTCTGAGCGCACTGTTGAATGAATACTATGAAGAAGGTCTCCAACTGAAAGACGGAGTGCCCGGTGTGCAATATTTTGCGGAAAAACTCTGCATGACTGCCAACTATTTCAGTGACTTGCTGAAGAAAACAACCGGAGAGAATGCGAGCAATTTCATTCGAAGCCATATTATAAGAATGGCCAAGAATCGCCTTGTATCATCGGGCAATGTCTCACAAGTGGCATATGACATGGGGTTTGAATACCCCCAGCACTTCAGCCGTATGTTCAAGAAACACACCGGCATGACACCCTCGCAATATCTTGCAGACATAAACCGGTGATTCTGGTTGTTGTTTCAATGTAAAATGTAAAAGGTATCACAAACCGATCGGAATCGGCAACGGAGTCTGGATCGGAGCCAATGTAACCGTAACAGCCGGAGTAACTGTCAGCGACCACGCAATCATAGACACCGGAGTCCGCGAACCAGTTATGACCGTTATCCTCATCTCTTTATGGTGTTGGAATTCTGATTATATGCTTTCGCCACACATTTCCACTCTCCGTCCAATTTCAACAGCAAAAGGAAGTCGGTGAAGTCGATGCGTTCGCCCCAGCCCTCTTCAAGAACACGCACAACTGCAACTGTCTCCTCAACTGCAAGAACATCAATGCGTGCCTTGAAATGGTAGAGAAAGAAACGATGTCAACCGACGGCATCGTCAGATTATCAAAAATTGAGGTTTACCCACAATTCCTTGATGAATATGTTGTTTTTGCCACAGAGGTCGGAACAATATCCCTGCTCACCGAACCGGGTGTGCTGACAATGTATGCCATGCAAGACAAAGAAAATCCTTGCATGATTACAATATTGGAGACATATTCATCGCAAAAGGCTTATAAAGCGCATATTGCATCAGAACATTTCCAAAAATATAAGAAAGGAACCCTACACATGGTCAAAAATCTTGAACTTTGTGACCAGACTCCTCTCAATCCTGACAACATAATCAAAAACACGATTGCCAAATGACAATGTAATTTTACAATGCATAGTTAAATGCAACCTGAATGAATGGACGTGTTGGCATTGGAATTTCGAAATATCTTTTTGTTCCTGACACCCCTGTAACACGACTTGACATCTTAATTATTACACCACCCTGTATTTCTCCATAAAAATTTTCTGCAAGTCGACGTTTATATTTTATTCCCGATCGAAAATTAGTGTTTGTATACCGACATCTTTCAGGCAAGTCAATGTGGTCTGGTTGAAAATAAAAAGACCTTACATCAATGTCTCCACCAATTGTTATCAGGTCTGATTTTGTGGGAGTATAATCAAATCCAAACATTCCACCATATAAATTTACAGCAATGTAATCGTTAAAACGATGGCGATACATAAATACAACAAATGCAGGAATTTTAGTTGTGGAATTAATCAATACAAGTGGTCCTATGCCAAATTGCGTGTCTCTATTGGCTCTCAACATAAACATTCCCATTGCAATACCAGATACACGTTGAAAACGCTTGTCTCCCCATTCGGCCGACACTGTTCCAAACGCCACAAACGGCAGACCCCAAAGTCGACTGCGGAATGATGCGGAAACACCAAATTGACCATATAGATGCGTTTTGTTCATATCCATTTGCCCGGGATCATATCCAATCGGGAGATCGTCAGTAGATAGATCAGCCTGAAGCGAGTTATAGTTTGCATTTGCCGTAAGTGAAAATTTCTGATTTTTGTAAAACTCATAAGACAAACGGGCGTTAAAATGGTCGGAAATTGACGCATCCGTATAGTCATATGACACTCTGATATTTGTTTTTACCATACCATAGCTATCAGTAGGTACATCTTGTGATTCTTGTGCCGTGCAATGAATACGCAACATAAGTGCCAAAATCAGAAAGAAAATTGTGTGTGGGCGCATAATTGTATGTGTTTTAATATGCTTAAAATGAAAATCGCGGTAGCTCATGGAGCTACCGCGATCTCATTTGGTTTATTGGCGGAGAGAGAGGGATTCGAACCCCCGGAGGTGTGACCCTCAACGGTTTTCA